>CAZBXD010000010.1:0-43572 GCA_964496065.1 uncultured Bdellovibrionales bacterium | reverse complement strand
CGGTGAAGGGATTGATGTTAACAACTCTGCCAATGCAAAAATTACTGGCAACACAGTTACAGAAACCATTTCAAATGGTATCTCTTTGAACCCGAGTGCTAACAGTATTATCCGCGGGAATACGCTTACTAATGTTGGTGAAACTGGGATCTATGTTCTTGAAAGCGACGGTGTCAAAATCGGTGGGTACAAAGATGGCCAAGCAAACACAATTGATGGTGCAAAAACCGGTATTGTTCTTGAAGATAGTGATAATGCCAAAGTAGTCCGCAATACTGTGCGGAATATCTCCGGCGGCGGCAACGCCTCTGATGGTATTGTGCTTGATAATGCACAAGGTACGGTCGTTGATGACAATACGGTTGAAAATATCGGTGATGAAGGCATCTTTGGCCGTGGGAATGTTGATGGTCTGAGAGTCATCAATAATACCGTCAGTAATACCGGTCTAAATGGCGGCTCATCTGGTAATGGTGTTGAGCTGTTTAAAACATCTGGGTATGCCAATATTTCTGGTAATACAGTCGTGAATGCCGGCCATTATGGTATTTGGGTTAAAGATGCAAAAAGCAAGAGCTCTTTTAACGTCAATGGCAACACTGTTGATGGAACGGATCTTGGCGGGATCCGTGTTGACCAGAATGCTTTGACTGTTTCACGTAACACAGTCGACAATACAGGTGGTGATGGCGATGGCATCAATATCAGTAACAGTGATAATGTCCGTGTTGTTGAAAACTATGTCGGTACTAACGGTGGTGAAGACAATATCAGTGGCAACGGGATTAAGGTTGCACTTTCTAACAATGTTGGAATCTTGCATAACCGTGTTCGTCAAACAACGGATGACGGTATCGATGTCGCGGGTACTGATGACGTGCGCATTCGCTTTAACCGTATTCGCTTTGCCGGCGATGATGGGATTGATGTTGAAGGCGGTGAAATTATCCGCATCACTGATAACATTATCAATGATAGTGCAGAAAATGGGATTGATGTCTATGACGTTTTTGGGTACGGCGATGAAGAACTCCGCATCCGTCGTAACAAAATCCGCCGCTCTGGTGACAATGGTATTTATGTATATGACGCCGATGAAGTTGATATCCGTAACAACTTGGTCCGCAAATCGGGTCAAGACGGTATCTATCTCGGATATTTTGACTATGGTCATATTGTCAATAACTACGACGTTTCAAGAACAGGTGATGACGGGATCGAAGTTGTTGACGGCAACTATATCCGGATTGCCCGTAACAACCTGAACCGCATTGGTTATCGCAACGGCGGAGCAAACAATGACGAGTATGGCGCAGATGCGATCCATGTTCGTGATGTTGGCGCCCCTTTCTTTGACAATGTAGCGACAACATCATTTGCTGTACTTAGTAGTGATCTCAGCATTGATGAATATGATGAACCAAAGAAAGAACGCCGCTTCTACGGAGTTGAAATCATCAATAATGAGACAATTACCAATGTCAAAGATGATGGAATCCAGGTGCTTTACAGCGGTGATAGTCTGATTAAAGGGAATAACATCACCAATGTTGGAACTGGCTATGACGATGGCTGGGGCGGCGATGGCATCCATGTCCTTAATAGAGGCGGTGCCATGATTGTGAAGGATCGACGTGATCTTGCAGTCAGACAGACCCAGGGCTTTATTAGCTATCCTTTCTTCTTTGAAACCTTCACGAAAATCGTTGATAATGAAATTGATACAGCAAGTGATGATGGGGTTGATGTAGAAGGCATTAATGAAGTTCGTATCAAGCGTAACAAAGTTGAAGATGTTGATGGCGATGGCATTATCGTCACTGGTTTTGGCGGCTACCCAGAAGTTGAGGAAGATTTTGATGATCTTGAATTTAGTGCTCAAATCAAGCAAGAAATGCCAGTATTTGGTTATGCTGCTGAGTTTAATGCCATCATTAAGGGTAACACCGTTGAGAATTCTGGCAGCGACGGCATTGAGACAACCGGCCTCGATCAGGCGAAAGTTTTCGGTAATACTGTCAATGACAGCGGTGTCAGTGGTATCCTTGTGAGTGGCCCTCGCAACGGCTTGACTATCTTGGCTGGCAACACATTGAATGACAATCCAACGGGAATGCGTTTTGAGAGTGGTGCCATTGATCTCAGTGGCGAGACAAACGTCATCAATGGTGGTGAAATTGGTATTCAGTTTGATCCATTCTTAAATCAATTTGACGATGAACCAAGTGAGGAAACAGTTTTTGCAAGAAGTCTCTCACTCTCACCATTTATTGGTCCGGTCAGTGATCTCAGCCTTGTGGATAACACGTTTGGTACAACAGAATTTAATGGTCAGTCTGACTATTATATCCGCTTGGAAGATGGTGCCTTGTTTGACCCAGGTCAGCCAACCATCTTGGATGCACTGAATGTTAGTTTTGATGGCACTGTTCCAAGTGATACCGATGGTGTTCTCGACTCCGCCACATTCGGTATGATTGATGGGATGATTCACGATTTCAATGATGAAGGAAACCGCGGTCTGATCTTCTCTGGTATTCCAAACAGTGCTGATATCAATGATATCTTGCCTGATCAGCTACTTGCTGCTCTGGCAAATAACCCGAACGCATTCTTAACCATTTTAGGTCTGCCATTCACGGTTTCCCCTGCGGGAATTCCAGCTGAAATTTTAGCTAACATCGCGCCTCAAGCTGGCGAAGAACTTAGTGATGATGAATTGAATGCCCTGGAAACAGAGGCTGGTTCTGAAAGTGTCGGCTGTTGGTCTGACGCGTTTAGCAGCCTGGGAGCTGGTGCACCTGCTGTCTCATACAATATGAATACAGATGGCCTGAGTCAGGTCAATGATGCAAATGGCTGTGGTATTTAAACGGTCATAGAGTTAATGAACTTTTTATAAAGAGCCGTTAGTTTATTCGCTTAACGGCTCTTTTGTCACATAAGAAAGGATTTCTGATGGCAACAAAAAAACAAATCAAAAAAGAACAAGCGGCAAATCCGACTGCCCTACCTCTTTTCTATAAAAACCCTGTGGCGCTGGATAAGAGGGAACATCAGGAATACTCTCTATCGGATAAGCTTGATTTTTCCTTTGCAGAAGATGTCAACGCTGTGCCGATCAACCTGATTGAACTCCCAAATATCATGCAGAGCTATCCTGTTGCGTTTTCAGCAACAACCCCTTCAACACCTTTAGCAATCTTGGGTCTGAAAGATGGCGAGAACCTTTTTGTTAATGATAAAGGTGAATGGCTAGAAAATACTTATATTCCAGCCTATGTCCGTCGTTATCCTTTTATCTTTGCCCAAGATAACAACGGTGAAAAACTGACATTGTGTATTGATGATGCCACGCAAGTCTTGGCAAAGAATAAAAAACGCCCCCTTTTTGATAAAGAAGGCGAGCCAACCGATATGGTAAAAAGTGCACTTGAATTCTGTAAGTCTTATCAGATTGCTGCACAACAAACCATGGAGTTTGCAGAAGCGATTGATAAGGCTGGCATTTTGGAAGAGCGCCATGCTGAGATTAAAACCAGTGATGGACGTGTGATGAGCCTTTCTGGCTTTCGTCAGGTGAATGAGCGTGCGCTCAAGGATCTCAGTGATGACACAATCCTTAAATGGCATAAAAATTACTGGATGCGCTTTATCTATGCCCATTTGCTTTCAACAGGGAATTGGCAGAAACTATTTCGCTTGATGGAAGAAAAACACAAGATTAAGCCAAAGAAATCAAAAAAGTAATGACACAAAAGTGTTGATTTTTTAGTGACGCCACCACGCAGTTTGCGAGATGGAATAAATTGGTGTATACCGATCAATATCAGACGAGGCAATCACCTCATCATTCTGGTTATCAAGAATCAGCGCTTCCTTGCCGTCATAAACAACCAGAACAGCATGTGGCACCCGTAGGACTTGATCTTGCACAATTGCAATCCGCATCTGATTACCCGGAATGCCTAAGGCACGAAGGGAAACATATTTCGCAATCGCATAATCTTCACAATCTCCCCCTTCTCTCATAAATTCTAAAGGGGTAGCCCAATAATCACGTTTCTTCCAGTTTTTGGTATCAGAAACAAATTTAACGCTGTTCATATAATCATTGACGGCAACAATCTTCTCTCTAGTGGATTTTTCTTTCAAAGACTGAAGCTTTTTACCCCATTTTTTCATTTTTTTACTGTTGCTGGAGACTTTGACTTCATCTTGAAAGCGCTCAAACATATCTGACCACTTGGTAAAGGCTGAAATATCGCTGTAGTGGCGCTCTTTCTTACCAAAGAGCTTCGGATAGGATTTTGATAAAACTGGTTGTTTCGTGCTCACAGCAGCTAAAATAACATTTCCTTGCACTTCTGCACGAGCAAAGGAAGTATGAAAGAACATCGCTGTGAAGGCAGACAGAAAAAGCAGGGCTTTCGAATTGATTGCCAGTTTTTGGACGGACTTCTCCCGTCTAACTGTAAATAGAGCCCCACACATAACACCCTCTTATTACATAATGTTTTTACATATATAATATTTATCGCATGAGAATATTGAAATATGGTAAACATATATGGAAACCCGTAGTCTTTTTTACAATAAAAGAGGAAAAACTACTATTTATAGAAAAATATGGGGTTTAGCTAAGCAACAAGCGCCTTTGCAAAGTCTTTAGCATCAAAAATTTGCAGGTCATCAGCCCCCTCACCAACCCCCACCGCATGGATGGGAATGTTAAACTTTTGCGCTAATGAAACCACAACGCCGCCTTTGGCTGATCCATCCAGCTTTGTGACTACGAGACCAGTCAGTGGTGTTACATGATTAAACATATCAACCTGATTAATGGCATTTTGTCCGGTGGTTGCGTCCAAGGTGATTAAGGTGGCGTGGGGGGCCTCCGGGATTTGTTTTTGTAACACACGATAAATTTTGGCTAATTCATCCATTAGGTTTGATTTATTGTGCAAACGACCCGCCGTATCAACGATCACAACATCAGCATTGCGCTGCTTTCCAGCCTCAACTGCCTCATAAGCGACCGCCGCCGCATCAGCCCCGATTTCCTTGCCGACAAAATGCGCCCCGGTGCGCTCTGCCCAGATTTGAAGCTGCTCAACGGCTGCAGCGCGGAACGTATCGCCGGCCGCTAGAACAACTGATTTACCAGCCTTGGCATATTCCTGTGCCAGTTTCGCAATCGTGGTGGTTTTCCCCGTGCCATTCACCCCCACAACCAAAATCACATAAGGCTTTACCTCTTCATCAATGAGGAGTGGCTTGGCCACAGGTTCTAAAATCTGCGCCACACCATCGGCCAACGCTTGCTTAACCTCCCCTGGTTCGACATCTTTACCAAAGCGGGTTTTTGCAATATCTGCGGTCAGTTGCGCCGCTGTGGCTGGCCCCATATCCGCCATAATGAGGAGTTCCTCGAGTTCCTCAAGCGCCGCCTCATCGAGCTTACGCTTGGTAAAAATATCGGTAATGCCGGTGGTAAGCTTAGACGACGATTTGGACAACCCCTTAGTCAAACGGCTGGCCCAAGATTCTTTAGCTGGCTCTTCTTGAATAGGGTCTGGTTCTTGAACGAGTTCTTCTTGCGCACCCCCTATTTCAGGCTGGGGTTCAGGAACTTCCTCAACGAAATCCTCTTCAATAACCGGCTCTGGAATGGGTTCCGGCACGATCTCAGCGGCTGGCTCCGGCTCTAGCGCAATGGGCTCCTCAGCCATGGCTTGCTTTGACTGTTCTGGTTGTTCCTCAACCTGTTTGGTAACAGAATTCTCACTTTCTGTTACCTTTTTCTTTCGCCGCCAAAATTTAAGCATTAAATACTCTCTATTACTCAATAATTTCACCGATTAAAGCACGATCTTGTTGGGATAATCCAGTCATTTTAACCCGTGCCAATTGCCCCGGTTCCAATTCCTTTTGACCTTCCGCCAGTTTTACGGGCACAAAATATTCCGTGCGCCCGATACCATCTTTTTCCATCAGGATTGTCCCTTCCCGGCCAACCCATTTTTGCAACATTTGGTCTTCCATCTTGGCATGCAGCATCCGCAGGCGCGCCGCGCGTTGTTTAATGACCTTGCCATCGACCTGCGGCATTTTTGCCGCTGGTGTGCCTGGACGGGCGGAGTAAGGAAAGACATGCAGGAGGGAAATATCGCATTCCTTGATCAAATCAACCGCATTTTGGAACATTTCTTCTGTTTCGGTCGGAAAGCCCGCGATAATATCACAACTAAAGGTAATATCCGGGCGTAAGTCACGAGCCCGTTTGCAAAAACCAATCACATCCTGCCTCAGATGACGGCGCTTCATTCGCTTCAAGATCATATCATCACCATGCTGGAGGGAGATATGCAGTTGCGGCATAAGGCGCGGTTCTGCGGCGACCAAATGCCACAAATCCTCATCCATTTCCACCGGATCGAGTGATGAGAGGCGTAAACGCGGGAGTTCTGGTACCAACGCCAGAACACGACGGATCATCTGCCCCAATGTCGGTTGCCCGGGGAGGTCGGGGCCATAAGACGTCACGTCAACACCAGTCAGAACAACTTCCTTGAACCCCTGCCCCACCATTAAGCGAACCTGATCAACAATCTCCCCAATCGGAACGGAGCGTGAATTACCGCGCCCATAGGGGATAATGCAGAAGGTGCAGCGGTGGTCGCAACCATTTTGTACCTGGAGAAAGGCGCGCGTGCGGCCATCAAACCCCTCAATCAAATGCCCGGCCGTTTCTGTCACCGACATAATATCATTGACGATGATCTTTTCCTCGGCCGGTGCCCCCCAGGTTCCCGCCTTGAGCTTGAGATCATTGCCGATGACCTGATCGACCTCAACCATATTGGCGTATTTATCTGGATCAATTTGCGCAGCGCATCCGGTTACGATAATCCGGGCATTCGGGTTTTTCTTTCTGGCCTGACGGATTGCTTGACGCGCTTTACGCTCTGCCTCTGATGTCACCGCACAGGTGTTAAAAATAATTGCATCGTCAAGGCCAGCAGCCGTTGCATGTTGCTTCATAACCTCAGACTCATAGATATTGAGACGACAGCCAAACGTCACAAGCTCAGGGCCTTTGCCATGATTAGCTTTTGGCTCCTGCTCTGTTGGCTGTGCCCCTTGTTTTTTTAGGACTTTAATCTCTGGTCGTGTGTTCATAAAATACTCTGTTTTCTATGTGTGCGCTGTTATAGCGATTTTTGCCGTAAAAAGCAAAAATTTTAACAAGCCATTTTAAGTAACAAACATGCTCAACTGATTCGTAAAAATCTAAAAAATATAGGCAATTTCTTTGTATAGAACCTGTTTTCCCTTGACTTTAGGGCTTTAAGGCGTCTATAAACCGTAGCGCGGTTACTTGTAACCGTATTACTCCCTTGTGAAAGCGATATCTTTCACGGCTTAGGGTCGCCATCAGTCGACATAGTCTGTCCACTGGTGAGATTGTGTATGGAGAACTGGATAAAAAATGTTTGACGGTTTGTCAAATAAACTCGGTGGAATTTTTGATCGCCTAAAAAAACGCGGGAGCCTCACTGAAGCCGACGTGACCGCCGCTATGCGTGAAATCCGTATTGCACTATTGGAGGCAGATGTTGCCCTACCCGTGGCCAAGGATTTTATTAAAAAGGCCACAGAACGCGCCGTTGGTCAGGATGTGATTAAATCCGTCACACCGGGTCAGCAAGTTGTTAAAATCGTCAATGATACGATGGTCGAGATGCTTGGCGGTGATGAAGCTGAGCCGATTAAACTCCTGTCCTCGCCCCCAACGGCACTTTTGATGGTCGGATTGCAGGGATCTGGTAAAACCACAACCTCGGCGAAACTGGCGCTACGTTTTAAGGATAAAGAACGGAAAAAGGTCTTGATGGCCTCTTTGGATGTCCAACGCCCTGCCGCGCAGGAGCAATTGGCCCAGCTTGGCACACAGATTGACGTCGACACGTTGGAGATTGTCAAAGGGCAATCCCCGCTCGAAATCACGAAACGCGCCATGAAGACGGCAAAAAATCAGGCGTATGATATTGTGATCCTGGATACGGCGGGTCGCCTGAGTATTGATGAAGATTTGATGCATGAAGTCGAAGCGGTAAAAAAAGAGGCTAATCCAGCGGAAACCCTCCTCGTTGCCGATGCGATGACCGGCCAAGATGCGGTTAATACTGCACAAAATTTTGAAGACCGCATTGGGCTAACCGGCATTATTCTCACAAGAATTGACGGCGACACCCGCGGCGGCGCGGCACTTTCCATGCATGCCGTTACCGGTAAACCGATTAAAATGCTCGGGGTTGGTGAAAAAACCGATGCACTAGAAGTGTTTCACCCAGATCGGATCGTCTCTCGGATCCTGGATATGGGTGATATTGTCACGCTGGTTGAGAAAGCGGCTGAAAACGTCAATCAAGAAGAAGCGGAGAAGCTGGCAGCCAAGATGTCAAAAGGACAGTTTGATCTGTCTGATTACCTTTCCCAACTGCGTCAAATGCAAAAAATGGGGGGCATGGGCGGCATCATGAATATGTTGCCCGGTATGGGAAAAATTAAAGACGCAATGGCTGACGCCAATGTTGATGAAAGTATTTTTAAACGCCAAGAAGCGATTATCCTCTCGATGACGGCGCATGAACGCAAATTCCCAAAGGTTCTTAACGCATCACGCAAAAAACGGGTAGCGGCCGGATCTGGCGTTGAAGTGCAAGAGGTTAACCGCCTTCTCAAGCAACATCAACAGATGCAAAATATGATGAAGAAATTACGCAAGCTCGGCAAAAAGGGCTTAGCACGACAAGGATTAGGAGCGCTTATGGGCGGTTCTGGTAAAAATATTTTTAATTAAAAACATAGAGATAAATAAAGGAGTTAAACTATGGCATTAAAAATAAGATTGGCACGTCGCGGTGCTAAAAAACGTCCCTTTTACCACATTGTTGCGGCAGATGTTCGTAGCCCGCGTGATGGTAAATATCTTGAAAAATTGGGGACCTATAACCCCCTTCTTCCGTCTGACAGTGGTGAACGTGTGAAGTTCAACACTGAGCGTGTTAAACATTGGCTTTCTAATGGGGCGCAACCAACGGATCGCGTGGCGAAATTCCTGGGCGCTGCTGGTATCATTGATATGCCAAAAGTCACAGATAAGCCGAAAAAATCACAGCCGAAAGCAAAAGCCGTGATGATGAAAGAAGAAAAAGCCGCCAAACTTGAAGCGGCTACAGAAGCAGAAGCTACAGCAAAAGCGGAAGCCGAAGCAGCTGCTCAGGCAGAAACAGAAGCACCAACAGAGGAAGCTGCTGCTCCTGAGGCAACAGAAACTCCGGCTGAAGAAACAAAAGCTGAAGAGGCTGCACCTGAGGCACCGGCAGAGGAAGCGGCGGCAAGTGAAAATACTGACGCTAAAGAAGAAAAGACTGAAGGCTAACTCCCTTCTCTTTTCCTTTATTGATCTGGATGATGCGCAATGGTTGACCACTCCACCACTAATCAACAAATGATTTGTGTTGGCTTTGTCCGAGCCCCGCACGGGATTAAGGGCATGGTCGCCATTCGCGCGCATTCCGGAGATCCGGACTCTCTATTTGCGTATGACTGTCTATTTGACAAAAAAGGTAAGCAGAAGTTCAAACTCACCCTCAGCCATCAAAAAAAAGATGATTTTATTGTCAAAATTGATGGGATTGAGACCCGCAATGACGCCGAAGCCGCCAAGGGCTTAGAATTCTATATTCCGACCAACCAACTCCCCAATTTAGAAGAAGAAGAGTTTTATCACAAAGACCTCATTGGTCTTACGGTCCTCGATGAAATCGGGGCGGCACGTGGGACAATCCGTGGCATTTATGACTTTGGCTCCGGTGATACGCTGGATATCCTGTTTGATATACCCGATGGCAAAAAACGTAGCGAAATGGTGCTGTTCACCAAAGAATACGTCCCCACGATTGATATTAAAGGCGGCACGGTCACGGTCAATATCCCCGAGGGTTTACTAGAAGATACCAAAAAGCCAAAAGAAGTGTCATGAAAGCCAATATCCTCACTCTTTTCCCCGATATGTTTCCAGGGACACTCGGCCAATCTTTGGCCGGACAAGCTCTAGAGAAAGATCTGTGGTCGCTCAATATCACGGATATTCGTGATTTTGGTGAAGGCGTGCATAAGGCTGTTGATGATACGCCGTATGGTGGTGGGGCTGGCATGGTGATGCGCCCCGATATTGTTGCGCAAGCGATCGAAAGTATCCCTAAAAATAATCGCGGTCGGATGATCTATCTCAGCCCGCGTGGCACCCCCCTGACCCAGAAATTAGCCCAAGAATTGGCGCAAGAGCCAACCCTCACCCTGCTCTGTGGACGATACGAAGGAGTAGACGAACGCGTCTTAACATGCTATAATGTCGGGGAAATTAGTGTTGGTGACTATATTCTCTCGGGCGGTGAAATTGCCGCTCAAGTATTGTTGGATACTTGCATCCGCCTCCTGCCTGGTGTGATTGGTAATAATGACACCCATGGGGAAGAAAGTTTCAGTGAAGGATTGCTTGAATATCCACACTACACAAAACCTGCAAAATGGCTTGACAATTCGGGTAAAATCCATCATATTCCCGACGTTCTGGCTTCAGGGCACCACGCTAACATTAAAAAATGGCGTCTAAGCCAAGCGGAAACACTGACAAAACAACGCCGTCCGGATTTGTGGGCGGCTTATAAAGAGACAAAAATAAGGTGAGAGCCATGAATTTAATTGATAAAATTGCACAAAAAGAAATTGCAAAACAGACTGAGAATAAAGATATCCCTGATTTTTCCGCTGGTGACACCGTAAAAGTCAATGTGAAGGTTGTTGAAGGCACGCGTGAGCGGATCCAGGCTTATGAAGGGGTTTGTATTGCCCGTCAAGGTGGCACAGGCATCAATGCGTCATTCACTGTGCGCAAAATCTCCTATGGTGAAGGTGTTGAGCGTGTCTTTCCTCTTTATTCAAATCGTATCGATTCCATCGAAGTTCTCCGTAAAGGAAAGGTTCGTCGTGCCAAGCTTTATTACCTGCGTGAACTCCGTGGTAAAGCTGCTCGTATTTCTGAGCGGACAACGGGCCGCGGTATGAAAAAAGGCACAGACACGAAGAAGAAATCTAAGGCTATTGCTGCGGAATAAGATTTCTTCTCAAGAATTGATAAAAACCGGGCTCAGGCTCGGTTTTTTTGTGTCATTTCATTTAAATACAGCTATGATGCCCCCTATGCCGATGCACATTATCAAACTTGCTGTTGGATCCACGGGATTAGACTCAATTGAACGCTTTCAATCGACCCGCCTGATTGAATACGGGGGACAGAAAGCTACGTGGATCTCAACCCGTAATCGTCCTAAACAAGAGGCGGAGGTTCTGAACGGTGGCTCTCTCTATTGGGTTTTGAAAAGCAAAATTATCTGTCGACAACGCATTATCGGGTTTGAAGATAAGACCGATGAAGAGGGTAAGAAATATTGCCACTTTATTCTCGATCCCACCCTGCACGCCACCGCCCCGAAACCGTTTCGACCCTTTCAAGGCTGGCGCTATTTTAAAGATAGTGATATCCCCGCCGATCTTGAGAATGGCGAGACCATTACCGGCTTTGGTGAAATGCCACAAGATATGATCAAGGACTTGCAGGATATGGGGTTGGTTTAATCATTCATTATTGCGTATCTCAGGCAAATCAGATAAAACCAATCTATGATTGGAACACAGGTTAGAAATATCATTGCACAGGCACTGGTTTGCCTCCTGATTGCATTCAATGTTTATCCGACAGTACAAAATATTGCCGTCCAGGTTTTGGGTAATGGAGATATGATCCGTATTTGTACTTTGAACGGCATCCAAACCATTCCAGCCAGCCCTTCTGACGATCAAGAACAATCACAATCGGGACATTGTTTTTTCTGTCATACACAACAAATGGCTGCCATTACCCCAACAAACGCGGCCTTTCTTGGCCCAAAAACGGCGTATAGTGAGCGGCTAAAACTTCAAGAATACCAACGTCTTTATTACAAAACAGCGTTAAAGAAACCACACCCTCGTGGTCCGCCTATTTTCTTCTCAACATAAAAAATAATTTTTCTAACTTTATATTTTGATGAGGAGATCAAAATGAACAAACTTTCTTTTATGGGGGTGTGTGCAACCCTTTTATTAACAGCACCAACCGTGCAAGCACAACACAACCACCATATTGCCGGGAATATCAAAGCAGATAGCCACGCACCGATGGGCGTCATGGGCGATCATATACATAAAAAAGGCGAATGGATGATATCCTACCGCACGATGTTCATGAAAATGGACGGTATGCGTGATGGAACGGATGAGTTAAGCAGTACAGAGGTTCTTACCGCCTCTGCTGCCAGCCCAACGGACTATGCTGTCACACCAACGGAAATGGACACGGAAATGCATATGGTTGGTGCCATGTATGCGCCCAGTGATGATTTAACCTTGATGGTGATGGGCAATTATCTAATTCGGGATATGGATCATCTCACGGATGGCGCTGTGCGTTTTACCACCCGCAGCGAAGGGATAGGCGATACATCTGTGACTGGTCTCTATCGTTTGTATGAAGACGATACCCATCATCTCCATGCCAACGCAGGGATCAGCCTCCCCACGGGTGGTATTGAAGAAAGCGATGGCACACCAGCTGCGCCAGGTGGTACCCGCCTTCCCTTTAAAATGCAACTTGGCACAGGCACACTCGACCTACTCCCAGGGGTGACCTATGTCGGTCATCATGAGCGTTTCGGCTGGGGCTCACAATATCGTGCCCGCCTGCATATGGGACGCAATAGCAACAACTATTCGCTTGGCGATATGCATGAGATTAGCACCTGGGGCTCTTATCGTTTTGCTGACTGGATCAGCGGCTCTGTGCGCGTCACCGGCAAGACAGAGGCAGAGGTTGACGGTAATCAACTACTGCCCGGCATGCCGATGATGATCCCAACGACAGATCCAGACAATTATGGCGGCGAAACCATTGATCTCGGCTTTGGGGTCAATCTTGCAGGTCAAGACGTGCTGCATAACCATCGCCTCGGGCTAGAAGCGCGTTTTCCGGTCTATCAAGACCTGAATGGTCCACAAATGCAAATGGATTCAGCCATCGTCCTCGGCTATCAGTATAGCTGGTAAATTATGATACAGGTCGTTATACTATCCTTATTATGACGACCTGTAATCATCACAAAACTTGTATCAATACCGCCTTAAAACAGGCAGAAAGCCTCTGTGCGCAATCTGGTGCCCGTTTAACCAAGCAACGTAAGCAGGTGCTCGAACTGATTTGGCAAAATCATAAGGCGCATAAAGCCTATGATATTCTTGAACAAATGGCCGCCGTAGACCCATCGGCAAAACCCCCAACAGTTTACCGGGCGCTTGACTTTCTGCAAGAACAAGGGCTGGTGCATAAAATTCATAGCTTAAATGCCTATGTCGGCTGTCCGCATCCTGAGCATAGCACAGGGCATCAATTTTTGATCTGCGAAAAATGTGGCACGGTTGACGATATTCATGATAACACGGTGTCAACCGCCCTCACCCATACGGCGCATTCAAATAAGTTTAAAGCCAACCGACAGGTTGTTGAGGTCTTTGGCGTCTGTGCGAAGTGTGGTTAGGCAGCTTTTTTATGCGTCTTATATTTTTCAGGCAAGGTTTCATATGCTTCCTGAATTAATATGTTTCGCTCAGCATCACTCATCGAGAACCAATCATTCATAAATCTTTGTAATTTTGACAACGCCTCAAATAAAAGTTCTGGCGCAACACCATATTCCATACGGTAGAAATTTTCTCCCTCAGGCAAAGTAACCTCTGATGGCGGAAGAAGAACTACTTTTGTATTAAGATAAATCAAGCGATGTAACATTTGTCCATGCTCAACCAAGTAGCTTGGTAATTTTTTAAAAGCACTATCGTTTGCATTAATTGCAATAAACATCGCTGCTCTTGGTATAATTGGTGTGGAGAATCCATCAATGCCATCAAGATCAATTTTATAATCTTCTATATAGTCGCCATATTCAGTTAAAAGCACTTCATGAGATGTCAAATTTTGGTTTTCATCCACCATTTCTTGATACTTATTGACACCATTGATTATCATCATAGAAAGATCACGGCGTTTTTGATAACCATCTAACAATGAAACGAAGTAATTTTCCTGATCCTTACAATATTGCTTAGCAGAAACAAAAAAATCTTTGAATTCTTCGTTCATATTAGCAGGCATCTCTATGTCATCCGGGAAAGTGGATGCAATCATATAGGCACTGGCTCTTTGAAAAAGGGTAACCATAGACCAGACACTGTTCATCACATAATCTCTGGCTATTTTAATGATTTCCGCTGGTCCATAAACCCAGCCAACACGCCACTGTGTGGCACCATATCTTTTACTTACAGAGTCAATTGTAACGCATCGATTAGAAATATCTGGATTATTAGCAAAAAAGGCTGGAGTTTGGTCACCAACATCAAAAAACAACTGATCATATACTCGGTCTTCAATTACAAGGAGATCATGCTTATTAATTATTGGGACCAGTTTGGAAATTTCATCTTCTGTCCAAAACTGTCCTTCAACATTTGTTGGATTAATAACAAGTAGCCCTTTAATGTTACGATTTTCAGCTTTTACTTTTTGTATTATTTTTTCCAAATCTTGTGGAGCTATTTCAAATTTTTTACCATTATTTCGTGATGGTACTAATACCAACTCACCTCCGTAGGCTTTAACACAATCAGCAAATAAAATATAAGAAGGGCTCAATGCTAAAATAACGTCGCCTGAGTCACATAAAGCGTGGCAAAGCGCCGAAAAGCCATTATTAGCGCCAGCAGTAACCATTATATTTTCTTCTTTATTAAAACATATGCCTTGGCTTGCAGCATTAAGTTTAAGGGCTTCAACTAAAAACTTATCGCCACTAACTTTTGTATAAAAATTATTAGGAATATTGGTGTTCATCATATAATCCCTCACATATTTCGGGATATCATATAAAGGTTGAGCATTGCATAGTAAAAGAGAATCTTCTTTTACAAACCCACCATCTATATAGTCATATGTCTTTTTAATTGTTTGAGATAAAATACCACCAGCACTCGTAGCGTTTTTTGATAAAAGTGCGTGAAAAGATTTTTTAAAAGGCAATACTTCTTTTTTTTTCATTACACCCCCCCTACTGATAATCGTTATCAATAACCATCCATAATCATAAGTCAAGGCATAAATTTGGGCTGCAATCTATGAAGCCCAAAAGCGCGAGCAGTCGTGTCTTTTTTCGCTACTTCTAATGCCTTGCCATGCTCACCATGTGGATGTTTATGGTCATGGCTATCATGATCACAATCCATTGCATCTAAAGATTGATGCTCATTACTGGTCTGAGCGCTATAATCATTGGGCACATCCTCACTAGTTTGTATCTCCTGCCCATTATGTACTTCTTGGGGCACAAGAGCTTCTTCTGTTTCCTGAAACGCCTCATGAAGGGCGTCATGAGAGTGATCATGCCAATGCCCATGGTGATGGTGATCAAGATCGGAAAGCCCAGAATGGCCATGCAGAAGATAATCTCCCATGATAGCGGCGGCTTGAATACTATAGCCAATTATCAGTGAGTTCTTATTTTCTCGCCACCATTGTTTTTTTAACGGATTATTACACCTGATTTGATCGTGCTCGCAATCATCTTTACAGTGGTAGTGGTGTTTTTGTTTTTTCCTAACCTTATTGTTATGAATCGCGTTATCAATAAAAACGGCAACGGGCGGTAAAAAAAGAAATATCGCTGCGGCAAGTATGGGGTTATGAAGCACTCCAAATATACCTGACATAGCGCTCACCCCACCGAATTTTAATAGCATGGGTAAAACACAGCATGGAATATGAGGCAGGAAGTTACTTAACCCCTGACGTAAAGCCTTTGCATTCATGAAATTCACAAAATGTTATAACATATCAATAATGGTGCGTTCTAGCATAACATTAGTGGCGTGTCAAAAACTATTTATAAGCGTTACGCAAGAAAGTTTTCACCGAGATAGACAGCAAAATTTACTATGAATAAGACTGTCGCAATTAGAAGAATAACATGCGCCCTTTGTTTTGTGGGTTTGCAGGATCCATGCGTGCATCCCGATGTGTGGTGACAACACTCAACATGCAACCGCTGCGCATAAAACTCAATCCCCCACCCCAAACAGAGCATAACAAAAGAAAAAATAAGGAGTGGTAATTCTAGATCATGCATGTGATTATGAAGCCCCTCAACCGCAGGGCTAATGCTTAAAAACCCGACCCCCGTTAACAAGCCCCCCAGAGAAATAAATATTGGCAATACGCAGCAAAAAAGATGCGTTGATAAAATCGCTAGCAAAAATGTGTGAATTGTTTTTTGTAATGGTTGCATATATTTTATTTTCTTTTATTTTTAATAATCAGACTAGTTATCTTACAAAATCATCATGAAAAATACAATCTGCTGTTCACCCCATACCGATCCATGCTGCGATGGCAGCAAAAGGCCTGATTGGCTCTTGTGGGGTTGCGGACTATTAATCATCGTATTTTATACGATCCACTTGAGTGATTTTGCGGGTTCAGAAACAATAAAAAGTTTTGCTGCTGCGGTTTTTGAATTTATGAACACAATGTGGTGGGGGCTTATCCTCGGTATTCTTTTTGTTGGTGCTTTGAATAAAGTGCCAAAAGACATCATCATGAACGCACTTGGTGATGGCAGCCGCTTTAGTGGCATCCTTCGTGCAACCATTGCCGGCCTCTGTTTTGATCTATGTAGTCATGGAATCTTACTGGTAGCAATGAAACTATATGAACGGGGGGCTTCCCTTGGACAAACGATGGCATTTCTAATCGCCAGTCCTTGGAATTCACTTTCTCTGACCATCATACTGATCTCCTTGATCGGATTGAAATGGACCCTCCTGTTTATTATTTTATCACTTGCAATTGCATTGATTTCTGGACTTATTTTTGAGCATCTTGTTCAAAAGGGCACTCTGCCACGAAACGCAAACAGACCAGAAAAAACCACCCCCAAACCTTTTTGGCCTCTCCTTAAGAAAGAAATTAAAAAAATTAAATGGTGCCCAACTATTGTTAGGGATATTCTGCGTGATGGTGCCAAGGAATCTGGAATGTTACTACGCTGGATATTTCTCGGCGTTCTCTTAGCGTCAGGTTTACGAAGTTTTTTGACAATCGATCATTTTCAGGCTTTTTTTGGGCCAACAGTGGCGGGTTTGGGTATAACACTTGTTGCTGCAACGGTTATAGAAGTTTGTTCTGAAGGCTCTGCCCCAATTGCCTCCGACCTACTTGCTCGCGCGAAAGCTCCAGGCAATGCTTTTACATTCCTCATGGCTGGCGCTGCCACCGATTACACAGAAATCATGGGATTGCGAGAAGCAACAAAATCATGGAAGATCGCTCTCTTTCTGCCTCTTGTCACTGTGCCACAAATCCTTATTCTAGGATATCTTATTAACTTTTTTAGGTAATGATGTGAAACGATTATCTTCATCATCAAACAAAAGAACGATCCCATCATGAAAAAGCCAAAAATTACATCAACCCATGAACGCTTACAGCAGTTTTCTGAACTGCCTTCTCCACCGTTTCACGGTAAAACCATTATTCGATGGGATAAACACCAAATTCCTTTTATTGAGGCCGAAGATGACCGAGATGCGGCATTCGCACTAGGCATGGTGCAAGCACATCTTCGCCTTGGTCAAATGGAGGTAGCCAAGCGGATCGCTGCCGGTCGTATTTCTGAAATGGCTGGTCGCTTTGCAGCTGATATTGATGAATCTATTCGTATTTTAGGATTTAGCTACGCCGCAGAAAAAGTTGTTGCTAATATGGATAAAACAACAAAATCATGGTGCCAGTCCTATGCCGATGGTGTGAATTTTTATAAGAAACATACCAAATACCTGCCGCATGAGTATAAAATTCTTGGCCTTGATCGAACTGAACCATGGGTTATTCAAGACTGTATCGCAATTGGGCGCCTTGGGGGGAATGATGCGAATTGGCATTGGATGCTCCCTCTTCTGCGTTACCGTGATCTCCCAGAATGGCGAGAGATATGGGATAAAACTCTTAAAATTCGGGGCTTAAGTTCACCAAGTTTTATGCCTGTTAAAACGCGTGGTGGACGAAAGCTTCGGACATTGGGGAGTATTTTTATTGGAACCGGAAAATCGGGGAGTAATAGCTGGGCAGTGTCGGGTAAAAAATCCGCCTCTGGATCGCCAATGATTGCAAGTGACCCACATCTTGGCTTTTTAATCCCTAGTATTTGGCTAACCATTGGGATTAAATGCCCTTCTTACCATTGTGTTGGGACGATATCGGTTGGTGCCCCAGTTATGGCTTTTGGTCGGACTGCGCATATTGCTTGGGGCGGAACTAACTTACGGTCAATTAACACTGACCTTATAGATGTGTCTGGCCTGTCTGATGATAAGTTTGAAGTTGAAGAACAAACAATTAAAATCCGTTACTGGAAAAATAAAACGATTAAAATTCGCCATACCCAACATGGCCCAATAATTTCGGATGCTCATATTTTCCCAAAAATGAAAGGAAATTTTGCTCTTAAATGGTCCGGGCATCAAGCAAGTGATGAAATTGGCTCTCTCTTAAGTGCAATGAGAGCAAAAACGGTTGAAGAGTTCCGCCATTGTTTTAAAGATTTTGCTGTGCCACCACAAAATTTTATTGCCGTTGATAAACAAGGGAATATTGGTCATATTTTGGCAACATGGCTACCTAACCGTCCGAACAAACCACCAAAGGATATTTGTCTTTTACCAGAAGAGGCAGATCAATATTGGACAACGACACTTAATGCCGATCAGCTACCTGCAGCTATTAATCCGACAGAGGGCTATGTTGCCTCCGCCAATAATAAACCAATGGAAACAGATCTTCCGATTGGCTGGTTTTTCTCCTCGCATGAGCGGATTATGCGTATTCAATATCTGCTGCGTGAAAACGACAGTATCTCCATTGATGATATGATTCAATATCAGCATGATACCTATTCCATTGCCAGCGTTGAGCTACGCAATACCATCCTCCATTTTGCCTTCTCCCTAGCCCTGAATAATGAACAACAGGCAGCCCTCGATACGATCCGCGGCTGGGATGGCTATTATCGAATTCACTCTAAAGGCGCACTCCTCTTCGAAGGGTTTTTAGAAATCTTTACCTATGACTATTTCAAATCACAAGATCGATTAGACGATTTCAAACTCTGGGAACGGGGCCGCTTCCTTAAAATTGCCTTGAATGAGGAACTTTCTGACAAAACGATCCATGATGTAAAAGGATCAATCCTTAAAGGCCTTGATAAAGCCTTTACCCTCCTACATTCAGGGCAGAACTGGGGGGACATACACCGTATTGAGTTAAAACATTTCCTTGGCAATCTCCCTATTGTTGGCAAAATTTATGAACATGTTGACTTTCCCACCAGTGGTTCAGTTGAAACTATTATGAAATCAGCCCATGAGATGACCGTTAAGAAACATAATAGTTTCTATGGCTCCCAAGCCCGCCATATTTCTGATATGTCAGATATTAATGCCAATTACTTCATTCTTCTTGGAGGACAAGATGGCTATCTCGGGAGTGAGAATTTCTGGGATCAAAATGACCTTTGGAATAAAAAGCAATATATTCAACTACCCCTTGAAATGGAGAAAGTTAAAGAACATTTCATCCATAAAACAGTTTTTAACGATGCGAATGAATAATAGGGATCATAAGACAGTAAGTTGTTAGCGCCGTTAGGCTATGCCACAGAAAATGGGTGCCCATACTGAAATACTCGCAAGAAGGAACATCATAAATCCGAGCGACAATTGCGAGCCCCATGGTCACAGCCGCCCCAAAAAAATAAGCAGCGTATTCCTTTGAAATCGACCAGAATTTTGTCGCAAGCCCAATAAATAAGAGAACGAGTGGGATAAAGGCTCCACTACGCTGTGGCAGATCAGGCGTGAGTTTCATCGCTATAACACAGGCCGCCACAAGCCCCAGAAGAGCCAATGTTGCGTGCCCAGCCGAACGTCCTAAGCGCTTAAGAGCGACATAATAGATGTAGTAAATCGTAAAAATCAGGATTCCGGCAATATCAATTAGGAGAGACCAGGAATACATAGTTGCATGCCAAAAAGTGCTGGATGCACCAATAAGAGCGATAGAGGCAATTAAACCAATAAGCGCCTTATCCTCCTGTGTTTTATTTTGCCGAATTTGCCACCACAACACGAGCGCTACTAAAAAAAACACCCCATTACTGATCGTATTCCATGGTTGTGCCATAAAATGATGCATATGAGTTGGCTCACAATATGTCAGATCAAGAGGGTTCATTGCCTAGTTACAATAGAATAAAATTATTAAATAAATGGAAAAAGAAAGGCCTCCCAAAAGAGAGGCCTTTCCAAAAGCCATGGGAAGCTTTCAGAGTTACTTAGATAACTTTAAGTGTGTAATGCCATACAAGCCAGATACACCGATCAGGAAATACACCAGCTTCATAAGAACAACACTTGTTCCAAAGATTGACCCAACAAGATCAACACCGAACAAGCCTTGTAAGCCTAAGCTAATAGCACCAACAAGAATTAAAAAATAAGATGTTGTTTTAACGTTTATCATAGCATCCTCCTTTTCCCTAGTTGGTTTGAGATTTCAAATTGGTGGTAAAACCATCTTGGCTAAATCCTCTTGATTTCAGAGTTTCCTCTGTTACCATACCCCACCACAAACCTATGGGATTTCTTGGATATCAACAGTTTACACCTAAAATATGACGCAAATATGGCATTTTACAGATAAATCAAAAATAGCCATAGTTGTATCTTTTCCGGCTATTTTCTATTGATTTTTCATGCGATTCCATCGATTTTTATAACATAATTACGTTAAATGTTCCGATTTGGTAAATCATTAATAAAAATTAACCCCAAAAAAGACTAAAAAACCTGAAATATTAGCCTTTTTGATTAGAATTTATGGGTGAAATGCGGTACTCTTAATCACAACCTTAGCGTTTTCACGCTGTTTTTTAACCGAAAAAGTCTCTCCTCATGTTTGAAATCAACCTCTTCACTGTTTTTATAGCCGCCATGTTGACCGCATTAGCCACCGGTCTGGGCGCTCTTCCCTTTGCGATGATCCCGAATAAGATTAATAAAATCTGGCTTGGCTATGCGAATGCAATGGCCGCAGGCCTTATGCTAGCCGCCAGTTTTGCTCTTGTGATTGAAGGGTATGATTTTGACGCTCTTAAAACACTACTCGGCATGTTCTTGGGGGTTCTGTTGGTAGTAATTGGTGAAAAAATTATTGATCATGACAATGCACCCGATTTTACCGATATTGATAGTTTTAATGCTCGCCAGGCCTTTTTGATTATTGCCATCATGACCATTCACTCAGCGGCAGAAGGGATTGGGATTGGCGTCGCCTTTGGCGATGGTAAGGAACTCGGTTGGTTTGCCACCATTGCCATTGCTGTACACAATATTCCCGAAGGCCTTGCTATTGCCCTGGTGTGTATTCCAAAAGGCA
The DNA here is from genome assembly GCA_964496065.1 of uncultured Bdellovibrionales bacterium. Taxonomy (GTDB): domain Bacteria; phylum Pseudomonadota; class Alphaproteobacteria; order Micavibrionales; family SZUA-601; genus CAZBXD01. The sequence continues at coordinate 21,869 of CAZBXD010000010.1, read as the reverse complement.
TGAAGGTCCGCAGTGCCGCCCTATGGAGCGTGTTCTCCAGCCTGCCGCAACCCCTACTGGCTCTGCCTAGTTTTGCCTTTGTACAGTTTTTTGCCCCATTCTTACCAATTGGCTTGGGGATCGCAGCTGGCGCCATGTTCTGGATGGTTTTTGCTGAAATTCTTCCAGAAGCAAATGAAAACGCCAAAACAGATACAGTTGGCGTTATTGTCACCGTAGCGATTATCTTGATGCTAGCCATGCAGGCCGTGATGTTGGGGTAAATAAAACCCTGTTATTCGTCGGCCTCGCCAAACGTCAGGCGGTGGCCATCGGGATCAATGACATCAAATTCTGAGGTTCCCATGGGGAAATCCTGCCAATCACCATCGATCTTAGCGCCATTGGCCTGAAAATCATTAAAATAGGTATCAAGCCCAAGACAAAACAAATACATTCGCACGGGGTGTACGTCGCCTTCTGCTTGTACGGCGTGGATACACTGACCATCATGATGCAAGATGGCGTAGGTGGTCGGGCCATTATATTCCTCATCAAACCATTCAAAGCCGAGTTCAAAGCCCAGCTTTTCAGTATAATAGGCGATGGTTTCCGAGAGATTACTACATTCAATCACCGGCACAATGCTTTGCACTTTTTTAAGGGTGTTATCTTGTTCGACCATGTTTTCTTTTAAACTCTCATTTCTTTGTATTATAGCTGCAGAATACGTGCCAAATTCATGGCATTTTTCTTTAATAACGGAATTTCCTTGACTTATTCCTAACAAACCCTTTATGGTTCGCGTCGAGTTGAATGTGAAACTCTTAATGCTTTAACCGCAATTTACAGGCGGACCGCACGGAAAACATGTGTTTAAGAGAGCAAAATAGGGTGTCCAACGTCTCATTAATGAGATGCGAAGCTCTTAAAATAAACAAGCCGTGCGAATGATGAAATCATTCCACAATATATAAAAACCAGCTGTAATGGTTTTCACGGACAGGATAATATTGCCCTGCCCGCGTTGATCATGTGCTGCATAAAAAGAAAGCATGACATCATGACGAAATTTAATACCCTTAACCTGCCCGAAGTTTTAAACAACTCTCTCAAGCGGATGAAATATGAAACCGCAACGCCGATCCAAGCCAAAGCTATCCCTTTGGCAATGGAGGGGCGCGATATCCTTGGTTCTGCCCAAACGGGAACGGGTAAAACCGCCGCCTTTGCCATTCCACTGATCAATTACCTGATCAAGAATGAGCGTAAAACCGCCATCGTCCTCACCCCAACCCGCGAACTCGCCGTTCAAGTCATCGATATTATTCGCCAGCTTGTCGGCCCGGGAAAAGGTATTCGTTCCGCCCTGCTGATTGGTGGCGCACCCATACAGAAACAATTGGAACAACTAAAACACCGTCCCCGTATTATTGTTGGGACACCCGGTCGCATTAACGACCATTTGGGTCGAGGCCGCCTGCAGCTTGCTGAGGCCTCTTTTCTTGTTCTGGATGAAACAGACCGGATGTTGGATATGGGCTTTGGCGTACAGATTGATGAAATTCTCAAACATATGCCGCATAAACGCCAAACGCTCCTATTCTCTGCCACCTTACCAAAAGCCATTCAACAGGTTGCGGCTAAATACCTTAAAGACCCAGAGCGCATTGCTATTGGCTCCACCACAGACGTTGCGAAGAACGTTAATCAGGAGATGATCCGCGTTAAAGTTGCAGATAAATACGATATGCTTCTCTCACAGGTTTCCAGCCGTAATGGTTCCATGATTATCTTTGTCAAAACTAAACGTAATGCTGATAAAATGGCTGAGCGTCTTCGTAATGAAGGCTTTAAGGCCAATGCAATCCATGGAGATTTACGCCAGCGTCAACGGGATCGCGTTATCAAGCAATTCCGTGAAAAGCAATTCCGCATCCTTGTGGCGACCGATGTCGCGGCCCGTGGTCTTGATATCCCCCATATTGAGCATGTAATTAATTACAACCTACCACAATGTCCGGAAGATTATATCCACCGCATTGGCCGTACCGCTCGCGCAGGAAAATCCGGCGAGGCGCTGTGTATCGTATCACCAGATGAAAATAGTAAGTGGAGTGCGATCAGTCGCATGCTTGATCCTAACACATCGGATGATGGCGGGAGTGAACAAAATGGCCGTAAACGCAGTCATAATGAACGCCGCAAACAATACAGCCATAAGCGCGGCGACAAGAAGGAATTTGTCAAAGGCAAAGGCACCCTTAAAAATAAAAAGAAGTTTAGTGATCGGAAGCGCTCTGAGAAAGACAGCGGTTATGAAGAAAGCCGTGGCTATGGCGAGCGCAAACATGGCGCTGCACGTGTTGAAGGAAAGAAAAACTTTGAAGCCGGAAAACGCCGCCGTGAAGAAGGTCGTAATGCCCGTGATGGCGAAAAACGTGAATTCACGAGTACAAAGCAGACAGGTAAAAAATTTGGTGGTAAAAAGCCGTTTTCAGCCAAGCGTGGAAAAAGCAACCGCAATGGCCAAAAAGCCCCGCGTAGACAAGCCGCCTAATTAACGGTTTTAATCTCGACTACTCCCATGGGCTTCCCGGCCCATAGGGAGAACTGGAAGAGCGTGTTTTCACCCTTGGCGCCCCAGCGCCCATATTACTCAACCCATTATTTGCCATCGCTTGCAGAGCGGCAATACGCTGTTCCGTCGGTGGATGTGTGCTAAATAAACGCCGTAAAGGGTTAAAGTTCAGTGGGTTGATAATAAATAAATGCGATGTCGCGGGATTACGCTCTGCATCCTCATTCCTAATCCCACGGGCATAATGCTCAATTTTTTGCAATGCACTGGCAAGCGCCATTGGGTCTTCGGCAATTTCTGCCCCTTCCCGATCAGCTTCAAATTCACGGGTGCGCGAAATCGTCATCCGAATTAGCATAGCGGCAATCGGTGCAAGAACCAGTATAACAAGAATCATGGGGCTTCCGCCACGACCGCGGGTTTGACGGGCGCCCCGTGTATACATCATACTCCGAGAGACCATCGCCAGCGCACCAGCTAAGGTCGCTGCCACTGTCATAATCAATGTATCACGATGTTTAATATGCGCCAATTCATGCGCGATCACCCCGCGCAATTCATCTTCCGTCAAGAGCTCAACAATCCCGCTACTGACCGCGACAGCAGCACTATTAGGGTTCCGTCCTGTGGCAAAGGCGTTCGGTTGTGGATTATTCAACATATAAACCCCCGGCATGGGCAGGCCAGCTTGGAGGACAAGTTCCTCTGTCATTTGATAGATCCGCCCATCTTGAATTGGCTGTGCCCGATACATTCGTAAAACTTTGCCAGCCGATCCCCACCAAGCAAAAAGATTAGTCCCCGCCGCAAACAGAAGCGCCATAATCATCCCCTGTCGCCCAGCCACCATCAAACCAATATAGCCAAACAACGCCGTCATCAGCGCCAGTAAAAAGAATGTCTTGAGCGTATTTTTAAACATGGCTCTAGGATGCGATAGTGAAGATTTTTTGTCTATCGCTTTTTTCCTGACATAAAAGCAAACCAAAGTATTATCCATAACAATTAAAAACGGTGCAGTTTAGAGGAGATTTGCCGTGGACGGCCAATTTATTGATCACGTTAAAAACATTATTGCAATCGATAACGAATGCTTTGATGCTTATTTTCAAAATCTTACTGACATTTACGAATACCAGAAGAAGAATGGCCAAAAATCCGCTATCGCAATTTTTCTCGATAAAAATTTTAAGCTTAGTGAAAAGAAATTCTTCTTAAAAAGAAATAAAAATGCCAAGAAATTTGAGAATAGTTTTGCCAAACGACAAGCGTATTTTTACAAGATGGAGTGGGGATTTGATAGCAAAGAAGAAATGTTCCGTGTCTATGACCATGTAAGTACAAAACTAAAACATGAACATAAAGACGAAAAAAATGTCATAGATAAATTTAATGCCAATAAACAACTTTTGAGCACAATTATGACTTTCGAAGAACAAAAAATTAACATTATCAGTCAAAACTTTCCGGAAGAAGTTTACAACTATCATATGCGCGAGCTTGAAATTGCTTTTGCTTACCACGTTGCTGCCTATAACAATAAAAATGGAACTAAATACTCAACACAGTATATAAAAATGCATTAGAAACTAGCCCCTGCTTGCCTTTTTACGTTCGTGGGCAAGCAGAAATTTCTTGCGCAGGCGCAGGCTTTCCGGCGTGACTTCGAGCAATTCATCATCATTGATATAGGACATCATGTCTTCCAATGACATCTTAATCGGCGGGGTCAGGACAATGTTTTCATCTGACCCGCTGGCGCGCACATTCGTCAGCTTCTTCCCCTTCAGGACATTCACCTCGAGATCATTTTCGCGGTTGTGTTCGCCGATAATCATACCCATATAAACTTTTTCCTGATGTTCAATGAACATCTTGCCGCGATCCTGCAGATTAAACAGAGCATACCCCACAGCAGCGCCTTGATCGTTTGAAATGAGAACACCGTTGCGACGCTGTGGCACATCCCCCTTATACGGTGCATAAGAATGAAATAGACGGTTCATCACCCCTGTACCACGGGTATTGGTGAGGAAACGACTTTGGTAGCCAATAAGCCCACGCGATGGGGCATGAAAAATAATTCGTGATTTCCCTGCACCAGAAGAGCGCATAACGACCATCTCTGCCTTACGGCGGTTCATACTATCCACGACACCGGAGGCATATTCCTCATCAACATCAATAATGACTTCTTCGATCGGCTCCAACTTATTCCCCTGCTCGTCTTCTTGATAGACGACTTGTGGACGCGAAACAGAAAGCTCAAATCCTTCCCGGCGCATGGTTTCAATGAGAACGCCAAGCTGTAATTCCCCGCGACCCCCAATTTTGAAGGAATCTTTGCCAGCGCTTTCTTCGAAGGAAATCGCAACATTGGTTTCGGCTTCAGCTAAAAGACGCTCACGAATCATCGTGGAAGTGACTTTTTTCCCTTCTGTACCGGCAAGTGGTGAATCATTGACAGAGATTGTCACCGCCATCGTAGCTGGATCAATCGGCGTTGACTGTAAAGGGTCTGTAACAGAAGGATCACAAATTGTATCCGACACAGAGGCCTTGGTTAGACCAGCAACGCAGATAATATCGCCCGCGTGAACTTCTTGTACGGGCACACGCTCTGTCCCATCAAAGGTAAGGAGTTTCGTTAAACGAAAATTTTCGACCAGATTTCCTTCTAAATCCAAGGCTTTGACCGTGTCATTGACTTTCGCCGACCCATGCAGAACGCGACCCGTTAGGCAGCGTCCCAAAAATGGGTCAGAATCAAGAAGTGTTGCCAACATCGCAAAGGGCTTGCCCTCTTCCACTTTTGGTGCGGGAACATGCAGCAATACTAAATCGAGCAGTGGGTGAAGATTTTCACGTGGATCGTCCAGCTCACGCACGCACCAGCCATCGCGACCAGAGGCATAAAGAATCGGAAAATCGAGTTGTTCATCATTCGCATCAAGAGAAACAAAAAGATCAAAAACCTCATCAACCACCTCTTCTGGGCGCCCGTCTGGTCGATCAACTTTATTAATAATAACAATAGGTTTAAGGCCTTGTTTTAAAGCTTTTCCTAAGACAAATTTTGTTTGCGGCATTGGCCCTTCCGCCGCATCGGTCAGCAAAATCACCCCATCCGCCATATTCAAAACCCGCTCTACCTCACCACCGAAATCAGCATGCCCTGGGGTATCAATAATATTGATGCGGGTGTCTTCCCATTGGATGGAGGTTGGCTTTGCTAAAATCGTAATACCGCGCTCTTTTTCTAAATCATTCGAGTCCATAACGCGCTCATCAATTTTTTGATTATCACGAAACATGCCACTTTGCTTCATGATGCTGTCAATCAATGTCGTTTTGCCATGGTCAACATGAGCAATGATTGCGATATTTCTTAAATTACGTGCCATAGCGAACACCCTTTACGTCATATTTTTATTGCAGAAACTTTTGTATACAGTTCTACCTTGAAAAGAAAGGGGGATATGCTTTTTTTGGCTTGCCTAGAAAATCTATCCAAGATTTTCTGACGGCAAGTCTTTGAATCGAATAAGCCGCCGCTGCTCCTCATCCCATAAAGTTAGCCATATACATTTTAGGCTCTCTCTGAAGGTTAGTACTGGCAAAGCCATTAAATCTAGACTAGTTTCAAGACATTCAGGCAATTTATAATTTGGAATTTTTGCTTCTAGGTGATGAATATGATGCAGACCAATATTACCTGTTAGCCATTTAAGAACTGGGGGCAGATGATAGTGCGAACTCCCAAAAATGGCCGCCTCATTATAATCCCAGTCTGCATGGCCTTCCCAATAGGTTTCTTCAAATTGATGTTGAATAAAAAACATCCAGGTTCCAATGATCGTCGTCAATACAAGCATCGGCAGATACACCGCAACAAGCGCTTTAAACCCAATTAGGAGACTAGCCCCACCATAGACAATTAACAAGGTCAGGTTCAGACCAAAAATACTTTTCCAGATTTTTTTAGTTGGCATTGACTGGGTCCATGGATTGCGCTGCAAAAGGAGTAAATATATCGGTGGCCCTATAAGAAGGAGCACAAGCGGAAAGCGATAAATTCGATAAAGCATTTTTTTTATCGGCGAGAAAGCTTGATATTCTTTCACAGTATAAACGTCAATATCCCCCACCCCACGCCGATCCAAGTCACCAGAGGTTGCATGATGCATATTATGAGCCCGACGCCAAAAATCATATGGCATCCAAGTCAAAACGCTTAAAAAACGCCCAAGATAATCATTCGCTACTTGCGAATTAAAAAAAGAACGATGCCCACAGTCATGCTGAATAATAAAGATCCTTACAAGAAAGGCAGAAGTCAAAGGCGATAACAATAGTGCAATCCAATATAAATCATTCCTATAAAGGGCGTAGGTTAGATATAAAAGCCCAAAAAACGGAATCAAAGTATTAGTCAATTGCCAGAGGCTACGAGACAAATCTGCACCTTTAAATTGCTGGCAATGGCTGACCATACGTTGTAGTGCAGACTTAAGCTCTGGTGTGATTTCACGCACCGGCAACGGTGCTGTTACATCGATCGTTTCACTCATTATTCCTCTACCCGCTCTTCTATGGCTTGATAATTGCCTGCGCACTGATTGTCATCGATACGGTACTTTCGCCCGCTTCGGCTACAGGGGCTGGCATAGCCATATCGGCCGACAGTGCCATGGTTTCCATTTTTGCCCCACGCGCATATGCTATCGGCGGCTTTGAACTGGTAGCATCAACATTAACCTCTACCAGATCAACTTCTTTCTTACCCAACGCCGCTGCAACCCGCTTTGCGCGTTCACTCAAGGCTTTAATCGTTTTTTCCATCAACCCATCACGAACCTCTTCATACTTTTCTGGCGAAAGCTGATAATTCAAACTATTCATGACAAAACCAAGGTCTTGCAGCTTGCCAGCGGCCTCAAGAATTTCTTCTGATTTTTTACTTTTAATAATTATTGTTTGCGACCCACGCCATTTATCAATAACTTGCTGATCACTCTGATTGGATCGTTTGATATAGCGGTAATCTGGATGCACATAATATTGTCCAGTTTGCACCTTAATATTTGGATAGGCTTTAATAAGATCAACTGCTTTTTTCATCGCTGTGTTAATGACCTCTTGTACTTCACTCGCCTCCTTTTCTTCCTCCTGAATGCGCAAGGATCCAAGCAGCAAATCTTGAGCTACCTCAACTTTTTCCGTCGCAGAGATATTAAGCACCGTATGACCATCAGGTAGCTCAACAACATTAGCCCAAACAGGCGTGGTAGCAATTAAATAAAATAATATAAAAGTAACATATTGAAACATGACAGGCCATTCTGTTTTATTGTTGATAATACCCTTTGACATTCTCATGAATAGCCCTGTTTTTCAACCCCTGACTTGATTGACTTTTGATGTGGAGCCTATATAAAAAGCAATGTTCAAGCATTAAAAAAAGAAAACAGATCGTGTTTTATTCAATCCTCAAATTTCTCTCTAATGTTAAAATTCTAAACATTACTTTGCCAATTTTAATGATCTATTTAATCATCGGCACGATGGCACAGAAATATATTGGATTATACGAGGCAACAAGAACAATTTTTTACTCCCCTATTTTTTGGATTAGCTACATCCCTTTGCCTGGTATGCCAATTTTTATGGCACTTTTAGTAGTTAATCTTACCGCCTATGTCTTTCTTAAGAACCCTTGGCAAAAGGATAAAATTGGCACTTTGATTACCCATATTGGTGTCATACTCCTTATGGTGGCTGGTTTTTATACCGCAGCTTTTAGCCAAGCTGGCTATATCGACCTCGCCTTAACTGAAAGCACTGATACAGTCTCAGATTATCATCAACGTGCACTAACAGTGCGCAACTTGACCACAACAGACACCATGACTTTTGATCATACTGATCTGGCCGGGTTACACCAGCTGCCTTTTAAAATAGATGTCCTTGAAACCTGCCAAAATTGTGAAATTATTGTACGACAAAACAAGGATAAGACCTTTCACGGCATGGCACAACATATGCAACTAGTTGGCAAAGACCCAGACATGCAAAATGAAGAAAATATGGCTGGCCTAGTTTTTGAGGTTTCTGGCACAGATCAAGATGGTGTCTATCTTGTTCTTGAAGGTGTCCCACAATACCCTGAAATAAGCTTTAACGGCGACGCTTATCGATTTGAACTTAACAAAGCAACTCGCTCCATACCCTTTAAAATACAGCTGATTGATTTTCGACGTCAAAGTCACCCAGGGATATCAATGGCCAAAGCGTATGAGTCAGATGTGTTAATTAAGGATGGTGACATTCAATGGCAAACAACCGTCAAAATGAATGAACCATTGCGCTACAAAGGATATACGCTTTTTCAATCCTCTTTTATTGAGACACCAGCCGGAGATCGCTCTGTCTTTTCTGTAGTCCAAAATTCTGGCCGTGCCTTTCCCTATATTGCTGGTTTTGCGATTTGTCTGGGACTTATCCTTCACCTGATGATTGTTAAATTGCCTAAGATCAAACAGAAAGACCCGAATTAATGCTGCGGATTTTACTGTTTAGCCTGTTTTTTCTTGTCACCGGGGTTCTTCCCTCGTATGGGGGCACCCCACTTGATACTGAAACTTTTTCAAAAATACCAATTCTGCATCAAGGCAGAATAAAACCAATGGACAGTTTTGCCAAAGCGCTCATTAAACCGTTGACCGGATCTAACCAGGGCGCAATTCCTCATTTGATCACAATGCTTTTTAACCCAGCTAAGGCTGAACATGATCAAATTATAAAAGCGTCTCACCCAGACAGCATTGCTTTTCTTGATCTTAAAAAACGACATTCGCGTCGCTATAGCTACCAAGAACTCGCCCAGGCCTTTAAGAAAAAAGAAGAAACGATCCAAGCCTTGTTGGCAATCCCTTCCCCACAACTAACGCCGGGACAAAAAGAAATCGTTCATCTTTATACACATATTCTCACTATGCGCGATATTTTAGGAAGTTTGGTACTCTACGCTCCGATTGCTAATATTGCATGGGATAATATTCCACAAAACCTTAAACCAAAAAAAATCGATTTTGCGAGCTATGTCGACCTTATTCCGTTTAAAGACAGGATTTTTCATGCCGCACTAGAAATTGCTCATAATAAGGGGGTAGATCTCAGCAAATATACTGAAGAAGAAAAGGCCATCGCACGACTATCACTTGCTTTGTCTGAGATTGAAAAACCAATCTTTTACAGCCAACAGTATAAAGTTCTTGATGAACAATCACCTTGGGATTTTATCCGCACCCAAGCTAAACCGCCGACATCATTTACTCTATGGCAAGATGCCATGATTGCTTACCATGCAAGTGATTGGCACAGGTGGAACACCGCTATTGGAAAGATTTATCAAAACACCCCCCCGACAACCCGTGTGATGGTAGAGCATTGGTATAATCAACTTGATCCGTTTTATCTCAGTGCCATTTTATGCGCGCTCACACTTATCTTTTCGGCTTTTTATTCCTTAAAAAATCAACTTGATATGCCGATAGCTCTCTTAATACTGCTCAGTTTAGCAACCCTATTGCAATTTATTGGCTTAATCATGCGCATGTATATTCTTAATCGGCCACCAGTCAGCACTCTTTATGAATCCATTCTTTTTGTTGGTCTTGTTGGTCTCCTCTATGGGGTAATTATGGGCTATAAAGATCGCCAAAACATTATAGCAATAGTTATGAGCGCTTTTTTGGGTATTATCCTCTATCTCTTAGCATATTTTAATGACCAGTCTGGCGATACATTTATGATGCTTACCGCAGTCCTTAATACTAATTTTTGGCTTGCAACCCATGTCCTGACCATCACTACTGGCTATGGATTTTGTTTAATCACAAGTGGCCTCGCCCATTACTCCCTTCTCAAAGAGCCAAAAGACTTTATGCCGCAAGTTCAAAAAACCGCTCTCTGGTCCTTATTTTTATGTAGCTTAGGAACAATTTTAGGTGGAATTTGGGCAGATCAATCTTGGGGACGTTTCTGGGGATGGGACCCTAAGGAAAATGGCGCACTACTCATTGTTCTATGGTTGGTTTGGTTACTACATGGAAAAATTAGTCAACATTTTAACACTGTGTATTTCATGGCTGGCATGGCTTATCTTTCTGTGATTGTAATGCTGTCTTGGTTTGGTGTTAACCTCCTGAGTATAGGTCTTCACGCCTATGGCTTTACAAGCGCCGCCTTATGGTGGTTAGTCAGCTTTATCATTTTTGAAACAGCCCTCGTTGGTTTTCTTGTTCAAAGACAAAGAGTGCGTTGATGAAAGTAAAACTTTTTGTCTTTTTTTCTATTTTAACCCTAGGAATTGCTTATGGGATTTGGGATCAATTTGCCCCCCCTATCGGTGTATCTATTGTTCCCGCTGAGGAGAAAAAAACACCATCGGGTGATACTGTCCCCAATATCGAAATGACTGCTTTGGATGGTAAAACATATCATTTACATGACTTTAAAGGAAAAACTCTCCTGATCAATTTCTGGGCAACATGGTGTCCTCCTTGTGTAGCGGAATTTCCGCATCTTCTTTATCTAGCTCAAAAATACCCTGATAACTTTATTTTGATTCCAATTTCCATTGATCGAAATGCTGTTGATATTGAGCGCTTTTTTATGCAGTTCTCAGAAAAAATGCAAAATGTGCTCATGGCTAATAATGTTATCCTTATCCATGATCCAATCCAGGCTATTACCCGTGACACTTTTAAAGTATACCGCTATCCTGAGAGTTTAATCATCAATCCAGACCTTGAAATCATCAAGAAAATTGTTGGTGTTGTGGATGGCAATGACAAACGTCTACATAAAATGATCCAAACAGGCAAACCACACTGATATTTCAGTTGCTATTCGAAACAAATATGCCTATAAAGGCGATATTGAGAACACGTTCTTGATGTTTTAAAGCGACGACACGAGCAAGACACAAAAAACTTTTCATGGTTTTAACTTTGTTGACTGCCTCAGTTCATCCCTCTTTACGACTTCCAATACGATGAACTCTACTATTACTAACTTAAGACAAAGGAAAAAACCCATGGCAACTGGTACAGTTAAATGGTTCAACACAACAAAAGGATACGGTTTTATTGCCCCTGAGCAAGGCGGCAAAGACGTTTTCGTTCACATCAGCGCCTTGCAGGCTGCCGGTATCGGACAGCTTGATGAAGGCCAGAAAGTCTCTTATGAGATTGATTCTAATAATGGTCGTGAATCTGCTACGGAACTCACTATCGTTAATGGTTAAGTTTAAAAATGTAACCAATCAATACGCCGCTACAAATTTGTAAGCGGCGTGTTTTTTTGTTAAGCTATAATTATGATGAAAACTATTTTTTACAGCTTATTGCTTCTAATTGGTTTCACTCTGCCCAGCCATGCTGAGAAACAAGTGGCCAAGAATCATATGTTTAAGCCGGAAATAGTCGGGCAAACTCGTATGACCTATATGTTTTGGGATTTATATGACATCTCCCTCTATGCTCCACAAGGACAATGGCAAGAAGAACAACCTTATGCACTTACTCTTTCTTACTTACGTAAGATTGATGGGGTTGATATTGCCAAACAATCCGTTGCGGAAATCCGTAAACAGGGATTTCAAGATGAGGAGTTGCTGACCCAGTGGTATCAAGAAATGAAAACAATTTTTCCCGATGTTGATAAGGGAGTGTCTCTCACCGGCATACGAGATAAAGAAGGATATACTGTATTTTATAAAAATGGTAAAAAACTTGCTCTTATAAAGGACAAAACCTTTACAGAAAAATTCTTTGGTATCTGGCTTGATAAAAAAACCTCAGCGCCTGAGCTTCGCAAGAAATTAATTGGACATGATGCCTAGATGGCACAATCATCACCGACGGGAAAAAATCTAGCTCAGTATGGCTTTATGGCCCTGCCCCTCTCTTTTGCCGGCCTACCAATTTATATCCACGCACCGGATTTCTATGCCAGTCAGATTAATCTCTCTCTCGCTGCCATTGGCTTTGTTCTCCTGATCCTACGCTTTATTGATGCGGTTCAGGACCCCCTGATCGGCAGTATCAGCGACCGTTATACACACCATCGCAAGTTAATCTTACTTCTTGGCCTAATCATGCTTGGTGGCGGCTTTTGGATACTGTTTCATCCCATTACCGCGATGCCGCTTATCTGGTTTGGGCTGAGTGTTTTTATCTGTACCACCGGTTTTAGTATTGTCAGCATTAATTTTCAAGCCCTCGGGGCACTGTGGCATGCGGATACAGATGATCGCACCCGTATTACGGGTTGGCGAGAGGCGTTTGGGCTCGTCGGCCTGCTCGTTGCCTCGATCGCCCCTTCTCTTCTTGGGGTGGTAAATGATGCACCGCGCGCTTTCCACAGGTTAGCACTGGCTTATATCCCCTTGCTTCTGATTGCCACCTATTTTTTCTTTACCTGGCTCAAAACAGCACCGCTTGATCAGCCAAAACATAAAAAAGCCCCAGTCACATTTAAGAACTGGTTTGATACCTCTTGGAAACGCCATTTCTTTGGGCTTTATCTGCTCAATAGTTTTGCTAGCTCTATTCCAGCCGTTCTTGTGATTTTCTTTATCCGGGATCGTTTGGATGCGGAAGTCTATACTGGCCTATTTTTGATGCTCTATTTTATTAGTGGCGCTTGCTCTATGGTTGTTTGGCAAAAAGCCTCCAAGAAAATTGGAAAATTTATTGCCTGGCGCGCCAGTATGATCCTCGCCATTCTCACCTTTATTTGGGCCGCGTTTTTGGGTCAGGGCGATCATGTTTTTTATGGGATTATCTGTGTCCTTTCTGGGATGTCTTTGGGAGCCGATCTGGCCATTCCACCATCCATTCTGGCCGATTATATTGCCGATAAAAAAGATCAAGATATCGCTGCGCGGTATTTTTCGATCATGGCCTTCTTAGCCAAAGCGGTCCTTGCGCTAGCGGCTGGTCTGACTCTTCCTATGCTTGATTGGGCCGGGTATCAACCGGGCAATATCACCGACTATACTGTTACGAATAGTTTAAGCTATGCCTATGCGGTTTTCCCTTGTGTTATGAAGGTCGGTGTTGTGATATGGCTTTGGCGTTATCTTCCTATTCTTGAGAGAGAGCAAACATGACTTCAAAAAATATCTGGATCATTGGTGCCAGTAGTGGCATTGGTGCGGCACTTGCCAGGCAGCTTGCCAAACGCGGGCATAAAATCGCCCTTTCTGCCCGCCGGGCTGGCGCCTTAGAGGAATTAAAAGAACAGCTCAATGGCGATGGTCACTTGGCAATTCCGGTTGATGCTGGGGATCTACAAAATATTGAGGATGGATTTGACATCCTTAAATCAAAGTGGAATCATGTTGATAGTGTGATCTTTATGGCGGGTCTTTATACGCCCAGCGCTATTATCGATATTGATATGACTGAAGCACAAAAGATTATGCAGGTTAATTTTATGGGTGCGATGTACACCGTTAAAACCGTCCTGCCTGCTTTGCTTGAGCAAGGGATGGGACAAATCGCTCTGTGTTCGAGTGTTGCAGGCTATCGCGGTTTGCCCAATAGCCAACCTTATGGTGCCAGTAAAGCGGCCATGATCAACTATACTGAAAGTTTACGGGCAGAACATGGGAAAACGCTCGATATTAAAATGATTAATCCTGGCTTCGTTGAAACCCGCCTAACGGATAAAAATAATTTTAAAATGCCGATGCGTATTACCCCTGAAAAAGCCGCGGTATATATTGCCAAAGGTTTGGAAAAATCAAGCTTTGACATCCATTTCCCAAAAAAGTTTACCTATTTAGTCAAACTTCTTGCGGCCCTTCCGGCTTGGCTCTATTTCAAGATTATGACTCAGGGCTAACCTTTGATTTGTTACGCCGACAGCGCTCAGAACAGTATTTTACCTCATCCCAAACGGTGGCCCATTTTTTACGCCACGTAAAAGGCAGACCACAAACAACGCAAGTTTTTTTTGGTAAGTCAGACTTTTTCATGGTTATCTAATGCTTTTAAAAAACGCGCACTGTCATCCTTGATGGCGTGTTTTTTCTCATCATCCATCCGATCATAAGTACGATAGATCATCCCTAATCGCGGATTGCCGCGCAAGGTCTCATCATTGCGAGCCAAGAAATCCCAATACAGGTAATTAAACGGGCAAGCTTTTGGACCATTCTTCTTCGTTGGGCTATAAGAACATCTCTGACAATAATTTGACATTTTATTAATATAGGCGCCACTTGCAGCATAGGGTTTAGAGGCGACAACCCCGCCATCCGCATAGAGAATCATCCCAGTGACATTCGGTAACTCGACCCATTGATACGCATCGGCATAGACGATGTGATACCACTCATTGACCTCATCCGGGTGAAGCCCCGCGAGAAGAGAGAAATTACCTAAAACCATGAGCCGTTGAATATGATGGGCATAGGCATTTTCCTTGGTTTCTTTGACACATTGCTTCATACAATTCATCTTGGTTTCTCCACCCCAGAACAGATCTGGAAGAGGACGGTCCGCCTTGAGAAAGTTTTCCGTCTCATAAGCCGGCATCTTGAGCCAGTAAATGCCCCGGATATATTCGCGCCAGCCAAGGATTTGCCGGATAAACCCTTCGACCGCATTGAGCGGGGCTCCCCCATCATGATACGCTTGTTCAGCTGCCTGAATACATTCAAGAGGCAGCAGAAGACCACAATTCATATAGAAGCTCACATGACTATGGTACATCCACGGCTCATTCTCAAGCATCGCATCCTGATAATCACCAAAATTCTGCAAGCGCTCCTCGATAAATTTATTCAACGCATAGAGAGCCTGATCACGCGTTACGGCAAAATAAAACGGTTCCAGATCACCAAAATGATCGCCAAAACGCTCTTCGACGAGTGTCATCACCTCTTCAGTTATTTTGTCTGTATTAGCTTGATAAGTAAGTGGCACATCAAGCCCTTCTTTTGGCGGTTTACGATTTTCACTATCATAGTTCCACTCGCCCCCCTCTGGCTGATCTCCATTCATCAAGATGCCATATTTTTTGCGCATCTCACGATAGAAATATTCCATACGCAATTGCTTACGCCCATCTGCCCATTGGGCAAAATCATTATGAGTTGCTAAAAAACGATCATCAGGTCGAATTTCAACGGAAATTTCAAAATCCTGCTCCCATTTTTTAGCCTCTTGCCAAACACGATACTCACTCGGCTCTGTCAAGATCACTTTATCTGGCTGATGGGTTTGAATGGCTCGTTCAACCTCACCCCGAAAAGACCTCGCATTCTCCGGATCATCGAGCTTTGTATAATGGACAGTATAGCCTTTATCCTTGAGTTCCTGAGCAAAATGGCGCATCGCAGAAAACAGAAAGGCAATCTTTTTTTTATGATGTTTGATGTAGGTTGCCTCTTCCCACACTTCACACATCCAAAGGATATCTTTCTGTCGATTGATATCTGAAAGGGCTGAAAGAGAATGCGAGAGCTGATCACCAAAGATGAGGCGTAAATGCGTCATGACTTTAGCTTCTTCACCCAATCAAAGAGGTTTTGCTGCGCAGGCGTTAAGTAATTAGGTACCTCTTTAAGAAGAAATTTTAAGTCTGCTTCTGTATCAACATCTGTCAGCATGGTCAGGCGAAACGGTTTTGACAAAAGGTTGGCCTCAAACGCCTCTAATGTTTCTTCCGTACTCCATGGCACAGATTCCCACGCTTCCATCGGCAAGGAAGTCTTACCCCCAAAAAGATAATAGCCGCCATCATTGGCTGGTCCAATCACAAAGTCATGGCTGTCTAAAGCTGCAATTGCCGAATTTAGATTGTCTGCTGTGTTTTGTGGGGAATCCGCCCCGATTAAAAGCACCTTGTCATGGGTTTTAAGCAAAGTCTCATAGACATGATGCTGACGCCCGCCGATATCTCCCTCGCCAGATTGCATTATATCAAAATTTGCCCAAATTGGGTCTTTAAGCCCCTCATGCTCAGCAACAGCCCAGATTGGTTCAGCATTGGCCTCACTTACAAAACTCTCCGTTGCCTTCAAACTATGCAGATAAAACTCTAAGGCTTGTTTTTCACCAATTCCTGCGGCTAGACGGGTTTTTGATGGTGACAGAGCAGGTGTTTTTACAAAAATAGCAATCGCGGTAGTGGTCATGATTTGATTCGTGCTTTGATGAGTTTCAGGGCTTCAGGCAATGATAAACGGATCCAGATCACCTGATAGACCCAAGTGAGTTTGAACCAGCCCTTTTCACGATATTTACGCGCGCTTGTCAACAGGCAAGATCGCACACGCTTGAGTTTAATGCCGGCGTGGCGCACTTGCCACACAAACATCAGGTCTTCGGCATAGGGCAAATCTTCCCGATAACCGCCGGCCTTTTCAAACATTTCTTTTGAGATACAAAATCCCTGATCCCCATAGGGCACCCCAAAAATCCAAGAGCGCAGATTAGCCCCCCAGCCGTTGAAGCGCATAAAAAATGGACCATCAAACCGCAGATCAAAATAATGCAGATCATCCGGTTTTTCTTTCAAAGATTCTTCTAAAGCTTGCAGGTTATCTTGTGTGACAACACTATCAGCATGGAGAAACCACAAAAACCGCCTCTGCGCACGTGTGGCACCAATATTCATATTCCCAGCTCTACCACGCCCAGAGACAGGTATAATCTCTGTATTGATGTGTTCTAAATCTTTGAGAAGAGTTTTATGTTTTGTCTCATCAGGTGCAAGAGGGATAATAATACTGACCTGATCAAGCATGTAATATCCTAGCTCGCGGCTTCGACCGTGGCAACAAACTGCTGTAGGCGTTTTGACTTGGGATTGATCAAAATATCCGAACTACCCTGCTCAACGACCTTACCGGCATCCATAAAGATGATGTGATCGGCGGCACGACGCGCAAAACCAATCAGGTGCGTAATGATAAACACGCCAATACCACGATCCCGCACCGCCTGTAGGCGGGAGAGGATTTTAGCAACCTGCTCTACATCCAAGGCGGAAGTAATCTCGTCCAGCAACAGGTATTGCGGGTCCAACATCAACGCCCGCGCCATCGCAACCCGCTGCCGCTGTCCCAGAGAGGCTTCATTGGGATAATTGTCGATAAAGTGCCCCATATCAAAAAACTCAACCAATTCTGGCAGTTTTGCCTCTGTGTCACCGCCAATATTACGCGCCGGGAGGAGAATATTCTCCCGCAAGGTCATATGCGGCCACAGAAAAAGCGATTGAAACACGACCGTGGTCTTTGGCCAGGGGGGCGTAACCTCTTCACCATCTTTGAGGGGAAAGTCATAGGTTTTCCCATCAATTTCGATTGATCCAGTATCCGGATATTCCAACAAACCCATCGCCCGCAAGAGTGTGGTCTTTCCCGTGCCGCTCGGCCCGATGAGACACGTGATCTTACCCGGCTCAATCTGGACATTGACACCATCGAGAACCTGATTATCACCAAAGGCTTTCTTGATATTTTGACCAATAATCATACTCTAGCGCTCCGACAGGTTACGGGTGTATTTATGCTTCATCCAAAGCGCAAAGCCGTTAATCGGCAAACAGACAAACAGGAAGAAAATCCCAAGCGCGGTATAAATCTCGACCGGCTTATAAATCTGCGCATTAATGCGTTGAGCAACGCGGAAAATTTCCTCAACCGAAATCAAGGAGGCAAAGAGTGTGGTATGCAGCATCACGACCTGCCACAGCAACAAGCCCGGGAGAACTTGACGAATAATCAGCGGCAGTTGCACCTTAAAAATTGTTTGTTTGCGGGTCAAACCGGTGACCTTGGCAGCAGTCAGATATTGACTAGGAAAATCCTGCAAAGCGGAACGAACCAGATCTGCCACACCAAAAATATTGACGATCGAAAGGGTCAGGGCCGCGGTATAAAACGGATCAATCACCAGATCAAACATCGCCTGCGCCGGATAGTGCAACCAAAACAGAAACACCAGGATCGGCACCCCAGACAGAAGGAAAGAAAACGCCCGCGCCGGGCGCCCGACCCATGTCTCATGTTTCATGCCAATCAGGGCAATCGCGGTGCCAAAAATAATCCCCGTCCCCCAGATAATCAGCGCGAGCTGCAAGGAGACCCACAACCCCTTTAAAAACGCTTCACGGTAATTGATGAGAATATCGAGAACAGTCATTGTTTACTTTCCCATGATTTCTTTGGTGACAAGTAGTAGCCAATGTCATAGTTTTCGTTATATTTTGCAAGAAGTTTTTTCATCCGGCCACCGTCAACCAATTGACGTGCCGCTGTATTAATCATACTCAATAACTCTTGTTCATGAATATCAACACCGATTGTATTTGAAAAAACCCTTATCGGCTTATCTTCATGAATGACCCTCACCTTACCTGGATTTTTTTTCTGATAGCTACGTATATAGTTGGGCTCTCCCATAGCAACATCGACGCGCCCCATCGCAAGGTTCATATAATGTTGCTCCTGTCCCGTTAAGGCAGACTTTGAAACAGACTCTGCCTTTGGGAAGTCATGTAAAACAACCTCAAAATAAACATCATCATCGCCCACCGATATCTTGACAGAAGAGTCATTTATTGCATCTATTGACTGATCAAAACGAGTGTCATCCTCACGAACAACAAGAACAACAGGCGTATAGAAAAAGGGGTCAGAAAACGCAACCGTCATACCACGTTTAGGGCTAGCCCACATTCCAGCACAATGCGCATCAAATTTTTTGGCTTGTAACGCTGTTGGGATTTGATCCCAACTGATGTCTTCTGTCCATTCCACTTCAATGCCAATTAAATCACCAATCTCATCCATAATATCAACAAACAAGCCGCTCATCTCACCTGTATTGGGGTCACGCATAACGACAGGTTCCCAAAGACCATACCCACAGCGCAATTTACGTGTTTTTATCACACGTTCGTAAACGCTCTCCTCCTGCTTGGCTTCACTCCCGGCACCACTCGGCGCAAACACCTTCACCCCAATAAAGGTCGCCACCAGGCCAACAATGGCTGAAATTAGAATGGTTTTCGTCGTTTGGGTCATACTTACTCCATAATATTTAAGTTAATTTTTTGCGCATAGGTACTGACATCATAGTTCCCCAAAATACGAGCCATTTCACCATTCGCAATCATCGTGTGGATAGCCGCATCAAAAGCTGGCTTCATGTGTCCTATGCTTGGATTTAAAGAAAGCATTTCCGGGAAAAGTTGGACAGGCGGAACATTTGCAACTTTACGAATAAGGCCAGGATTATTTGCCTCAAAATCAATAAATAGACCATCATCAATAAAAATTATATCCCCCTTCCCAGAGGTAAGCGTAGTGAAATACTGCGCATGATCTGACATCTGAGGCAAACCATAGCGATCGGCCTTAGGAAAAAACCTTTCTCCTACCTCCTGTGTGGCGTCTCCTTCGATATGAATAGTTTTAACATCGGGTGAATTAATCTTCTGCAAATCACCGTCAAAACGAAAATCATCAGCCCGCACATAAGCAGATAAAGTAGAATAATACAAAGGAATCGTTACAACTGATCGCTTAATTCGCTCTGGCTCTGGCCATACTGATATACACAACATATCATAGCGGTTCGTTTCAAATCCTTCTATGAAGTTACCAAAACTAACTTCCTCAACCCATTCAAATTCAATATTCATCAGTTGCGAGAGTTCAGTGATTAGATCATAAGAAATACCACTCAACTCAGCAGTATTCGGGTCTTTCATTAAATATGGTGGCCAAGTTGCATACCCACAGCGGATTGTTGTAATTTCTCGCTCTGGCTGTTGAGTAGAAACTACTTTTAATGGATCAGATTTATTAGAACGGTTTTGGGATGCGAGGATATTAAACGCTAATATAGAAACCACTGCTGAAATAACGACTATTTTAATGATTTGAAGCATTTTTATTCCCCTAAACGATATGACTGAGCTGCTCTAAAATACATATTAGGCTCAGGTTCCCAAAGTTTTAAAATACGATCAATCTCTCGCCCATTAATCATTTCCTCTATAGCATTGTCAAGAAAGTCTTTGAATATCAGCTCTTCTCGACCGACAACGAGGGTAAAGGGCTGTACTTTAATCGGCTGATCCGGCGCAACAAGGCGTAACTTAACTGGATTGTTTTTGTTGTATTGAATTTCAGCATTACGATCGAGCAAAATTGCGTCCGCTTTTTTTGTAACGATTTCCTGAAGAACAGTAGGCCCCTCCATAGTTGGAGGCAAAGCTCGTATAATTGCGCGCTCAAAATTTTTGCGGGTTAACTCATCAATGGCATTACCGTCTTGAGTAACAAAGGTAACATCCTCTTGGTTTAGTCGGGCAAGATCATTAGCCAAAAAGCGCTCATCATCTGCGCGTACCAACGGCGAAAGTCCTGCATAAAACATCGGCGCGGTAAAAGCGACCGCCCGGGCCATTGAGATCTCTGGCCACATCGGTGTACACACTGCATCAAAACGTTTAGCCTGAAGAGCTGGCACCCAATTACCAAAAGTCACCTCTTCGGTCCATTCAATAGTCAAACCAGCACGGCGACCAATCGTTTCCATGATATCAACAGACGCGCCGGAAAGCTCATCTGTTTTTGGGTCTCGATAGGTCACCGGTGGAAAAACATAGTACCCACAGCGCAACACCCCCGTCCGCATCACGCGATCATAAACACTCTCTTCTTGGGTGACGCTCGCTACATTGTCTGGTGCGAATGCCTTCACCCCAATAAACGCGGCACATAAGCCTACTACGGCTGAAATTAGAATGGTTTTCGTCGTTTGGGTCATAAGTATTTCTCCTTCTGCCACTTACTTTACGCAAAACAAACAGCATAAAAAAGGCCGTTTTATGTTTTTTTTATCATTTAGGGCTAGAAAAAGAGAAAAGAGTTTGATAGAACATGCCACGGCCGTTAAAATGGTCTTTAAATTAGGTATTCCCCGATAGCTCAGTTGGTAGAGCAAATGACTGTTAATCATTGGGTCGCTGGTTCGAGTCCGGCTCGGGGAGCCATTCTTTATAATCGTGCAAATCTTCAAGCAGATTAAACGGCTTTTTCAAGGAATACCGCACCTTTCCACCTTCCATTTGTAAGTTCGTAAACAGGTATCCGATCAACTGGCGCCTTTCATCGGTTTGCGAACGGTCAAATAATTCAGCAGCCTTGAATGCAATCGTAACCAGCGTGGTGACTGCGATTCTGAATTGTTCATCACCAGCGTCATGGCGT
>CAZBXD010000009.1:0-46725 GCA_964496065.1 uncultured Bdellovibrionales bacterium | reverse complement strand
ATTTGACCAAAAAGATCTATCCGAGCCGGCAAAAAAAACCCTTGCCTTTGCACGGGACATCTTCTCTAGAGCCCATAATGCCCTTGATAAACAAAAAGAGATTGAGAAGCTTGAGATCAAAATAGCTGATAATCAAAAGAAAATCAATAGTTTAAAAGAACAACTAAGTTCAGGGTATCCACCGGAAGAAATCGCGGAAAAAGCGGAAGAAGTTAAAAAGGCTTTTGAGAAGAAGGAAGGTTCAACGTATGAACTTCTGCAGACGTATTACGGCGCGCTTAATCAAGATGTTGATGATCAGCTTATCAGCGCTTATGCCAAAGAACTTGATAATCGCGATATCACGGTTTCGATTGCTGCTAATAAAAGTGGCCTTGTCTTGACTGCCCCCAACGGATGGCAAACCGTTGATGCGATCGGCTCTGTTGTTACTTACGCTCCAGAAGGAAATAATAATTGTCTAGAAAGTATGGCCAAGTTCCACGTTATGGCCGCTATACTAAAAGGACACGATGTTTTATTTGTCACAACAAGTAATTCCGAGGCCATGGAATTAATAAGGAAATTTGCCGAACAAAAAGGGATTATAGTTTATGATAAAAATGATAAGACACATGACAATGATAATAACTCCGCCGCAAGCCCAATAGCTGAAGATCAGCAAAATCCGACGAGTGTTGAAGAAAATCATAAA
This sequence comes from uncultured Bdellovibrionales bacterium, assembly GCA_964496065.1. Lineage (GTDB taxonomy): Bacteria > Pseudomonadota > Alphaproteobacteria > Micavibrionales > SZUA-601 > CAZBXD01. Next base: position 46,031 of record CAZBXD010000009.1, on the reverse strand, counting down.
ACTACTCCAAGTGCTACAGCCGAAAAAGTTGAAGAGGCTCCTGCAGAAGAAACAAAAGCAAGTGTAAATACTCAGTTTGGGCAAAATAGAGGCGACGTTATAGGAAAACTAAATTGGCTACTAAAGGCTTTTGTTACCTTTAAAAATTTCCTATTCCAAAAGAAACCGGATGATCCTCTCGTGGCTAAAGCCATAGAAATTCAAAACCATCTTGGTCATAAAAATCATATTCTAAATGCCTTTGAAACGCGTCTGACTATGTTGGAAGGGTTTTTAGAAACTACTCCTGTTCCAGAAAAACCTAAGAGCAAGAAGATAGCCGAAGCCTATGATTGGCACAAAACCAAAGATGTTTATAAAAATGTCGTTACAATAATACGAGATAATATGAAAGAGGGAAGGGAAGTTTATGACGGTGTTGACAAGATTTTAAAAGATAACGGCATTGTCCTTGACCTTGATCAGCTCACCTGGGCTTTGTTTGCTGACCCCAAAAGGCATAACAACATAAAATTTTCAGGAAAAACCCTTACAAGAAATTCAAAAGATAAGATAATACCTACCCCTACCGCAGCTTTCTTAGCTTACTGCCTTACAATAAAAAAATCGTATCAAGAGAGTTACGATAAAGGCAACGATCAAAAAAAGTTTACTGACCTATGCGTAAAAGCTCTCACAGGTAACGGTAATAAAAAGGCTGACACTATTGCCCATGAAGAATTCAAGACTGAGCTTTCAACCGAAAAAGGTAGAAAAGCATTTAAGAACTGGATTACAACATATTCCGGCAAAATAGGTATAATCCTAGGAAAACTTGACGATGTTTTAAATCATAAACGTGAGGAAATCGAAAAAGACCTTTATGAAATAACAGAGCAACTTTTTCCAAATCTAACAAATAACGCAATAAGGGTGGCTCCAAATTAACCTGAGGCATTGTCGTGTCAGATAGAGCAGGTTATACTACCCCCTCAGGATCATGGGGGGGTTTTATTGTGATTAAATTTGAAAATGTAGCGCTGCGCTATGGCACGGGGCCAGAGGTTCTGCACGATATCTCGTTCACTCTCCAGCCGGGCTCCTTTCATTTTCTGACCGGGCCGTCTGGCGCAGGTAAAACCTCCCTTATGCGCCTGCTTTACCTCGGGCGCCGTCCGACCCGCGGTCTGGTGACTATGTTGGGCCACAAAATTCATAAATTACCACGCGAAGACCTTATGCCATTACGGCGGCAAATTGGTGTCGTTTTTCAAGAGTTTCGTCTACTCGATCATTTGAGTGTTTTTGACAATGTCGCCCTGCCTCTGAGGATTGATGGCAAAGATGAAAAACGTGTGATCAGCAATGTCTCAGAGCTATTGAAATGGGTAGGCTTGGGAGATCACATGCATTCAAAACCATCCATCCTATCGGGGGGACAAAAGCAAAGAGTTGCGATTGCCCGGGCTGTGATTAATCGTCCCCGGCTCTTGCTGGCCGATGAACCAACGGGGAATTTAGATGACGAGATTGGTATCAAACTCATGCATCTTTTTGATGAGCTGAACCGGATGGGGACAACGGTTTTGGTTGCCACGCATAATGAAAAAATTGTCGAAAAATTTGGTCATCCCGAACTGCGCCTATCACAGGGGGCTGTCCATATCAGCCAAACCGTCAAAAAGGCTAATGCCGCATGATCAGTACTATCTTGAAAGAAAAAACCAACCGGCGCTATGACCTGCCCCTCCACCGTGGGACAGGGGGGCATATGCTGGTCTGGCTCATTGGTTTGATGAGTTATTTAGCTGTGTTATCCATCGTTATGATTTTAGGTCTAAACAGTTTAACACAACATTGGACCGGAAGTATTCAAGACCGAATGACGGTTGAAATCCCTTATGATGCTAATAATAAAGATATGGAGCAAACTGTTGCTTTAATTGAAGAGGCCTTGAATGACACCGCAGGGATCCAAGCCGTTATCATCCCCCCCGAACAAGTTATGGATATGGTTAAACCTTGGTTTGGTGACCTGAATACTGCGATGGGAACCATTCTACCGATCCCATCCCTGATTGATGTCAGGCTTGACCCAAAACAACCCGTTAATTTAATAGAACTGACAAAAACAATTCAGAAAATTGACCGCCAAGCCATTATTAATGCCCATGAAGATTGGCTTGATGATGTTTTATCCTTTTCAAAAGCTATTCGATTTGTTGTCTTTGGGATTGCGGCGATTATGCTCACGACCGCCTTGATTGCAGTCTCTAACGCAGCACGCACTCGTTTAGCTCTCCATCATGATGAAGTAGATCTGCTGCATTTGATCGGTGCTTCTGATCTTTATATTGCGCGTCAATTTCAACGGCAAACCATGCGCTTAGCGCTAGAAGGATCTCTTGTTGGGCTATTTCTTGGTTCTTTGACCCTCCTGATTGCCCGCTATATTGGACCAGATATTCAAGAAGCCTTGATGCCAAGCTTTATGATTAACCCTCAAATCATCATGCTCTTTGCCTGTGTTCCTGTTGTGATTGTTCTGCTGACCATGCTAGTGAGCCGGATGACGGTTATTCATGCCTTGAAAAAATTACCCTGAAATAATTGCCGTGTACCAAGGGAATGATCTTTTTTTCCTAGGGCTGTTTCTGTTACCACATCAAGAAAAAACCTAAAAAACATTTGTAAATCAAAGTTCTACACTTAATAGCGCCATTTGGCACATCCCTTGCATCTAATAACGCGAACAGAAGGTTTACCCATTCATAAAAGAAGAACAACGCTTAAGGGTAAGCACCGTGACAAATCCAATTGCGACTGTACCAACAGCACAAGCAAATACAGCCTCAGGAATCGCCAGCGGCATCGCAGGGGCACAGGGTGATTTAGCATCAGCCGAAACAACCTTTGCTGATTTTCTAATGGCGCATCTTGGGGGTATGAATGTAAGCGAGGGTGATCTCAACGCCATTCAACAAGATCTTTCTGAGGGTGTCATTGATAAAAACTCTCCACTTTTTAACATTCTTGGGCAAATCACAGAACAATTTAACCTAATCCAAGATGCCAACGGGCTTAGCGCTGAAAACCAACTCTTTATTCGTGAACTAGCTGGTCTTTTTATTGATTTGAATGCTGAGGGTGATCTTAACTTATCAGCCGATATTGTTAACCAACTTAAAAAAATTAGCGATGGTGAACTTCCAGCGGAAGACTTTATTAGCTTAATCGAAGATACTGACTTGTTTTCTAAACTTCGTGTAGCCATCAAAGATGAAGATGTTAGCGGTTTGGTAAAAAGTACTGAAAAGCCGGAAGATATTCATGAAAAAATTATAGAAAGCATAAAAACGAAACAAACACATGATCAACCGGTTGAAAACGCTGAAGTCGTTATCAAGCGCCTTACAAACTTGCTTGAAAACATTCATCAACGGCTTGAAGGAATCGAAAACCCAGGTAGTGAAAAAGCGCTTAATGAGCTTGCAAAAAATATTAGCAATCTTATTGCACACCTTGAGAATAAATTATCTGATAACGAGACTTTAACACCTGAGCTTGCTCTTAGCAAAATTGTTGATGACCTCAAAGTAACTTTAAATGGTGGCTCTACAACAACCCTAAATCTTAAAGGGGACGAAACTATTGACGGGTTAATCGCACGCCCAGATGTAATTTCAAAAGTGCCATCAAATAAAAAAGCAGCCCTTCTGCAAGCACAGGCTAACACAGGTCAAACAGGGGGCGTAACGATCCATTCAACCGCAGCGGCAAATGCCAAAAAATCTAATGCACAGAGTTTCTCTCTTGCCTCTGTTGGCTTGAACGCTGATGGATCTTTTCTGTCATCAATTGATGCAAATGGGGATTTTAGTCAGAGCTTTGATGTCAGAGGGGGTGTAGCTGACTCTCTTCAAAATGCCCTTAACACAACAAAGCCGACCGCTCAGCAAAGCGCGCGAACATTACTACCGCCCAGCCCCGCTGTGCAACAAGTGCTAGTCCATATTCAAAAAAATGCACAAAACCAATCACGGATGAATATTCAACTCCACCCAGCAGAATTAGGACGCGTTGAAGTGCATTTGACAGTTAATAACGATGGCCGGACAACCGCTCGTGTTCTGGCAGATCGCTCAGAAACGCTTCAGCTTCTCCAAAAAGATTCTGCCCATCTTGAAAAAGCACTGCAAAATGCTGGTCTTGATGTTGGTGCAAAAGACTTAAGTTTTGATCTGCGCGGTGATGGACACGATGGGTTTAAAAAGCACGAACGTTTTGCACGTCGTGGCAGTCATAACAATGAGGATTTGTCCACTGATCGCATTCAATTATCTGGCGCAGCTCTCGACTCTGCTGTCTTTAGTAAGTATCGCGTGAATTATAAAGCATAAAGGAAACTATAATGATTGACCCACAATTTTTAACACTAGGCGGCCTTTCACTTGCAGATACTGCAGCTATTGATCAATCCACAACATCATTAGGCAATGATTTTGATCAATTTTTGACATTACTGACAACACAGCTACAAAACCAAGACCCTCTTGATCCACTTGACTCAACTGAGTTTACCAATCAGCTTGTACAATTTTCACAAGTAGAACAGCAAATTGCTCAAAATGAACGGTTGGAAGAACTTGTTGGCCTTCAGCGTGCGTCAACAATTAATAATGCTATTGGTTTTATTGGCAAGGAGGTGCGTTATGAAGGGTCACGCTTTAGCTATGATGGCACCTCTGAGCTTGAGATGAGTTATTTCCTTGTTGATGATGCAGCAGAAACAGTTATCACAATCTTGGATCAAAGTAATAATGTCATCCGGTCTTTCTCTGGATCGACAAGCGCAGGAGAACACCTGCTTGACTGGGATGGGCTAGATGATAATGGAAATCCAGTACCACCAGGACAATACGAACTTCAGGTCGGCGCGCAGAACGCCGAAGGGAGAGCTATCCAAACGAGTAGCCTTGTCCCCGGCCTTGTCAGCGGTGTTGAAGTTATTGATGGCCAAGTTGTCCTTGTGATGGATGATTTGATTGTCGGTATCGACACCATTCTTTCTGTAAGAGGATAAACAATAACTAAGAACCCTAACGATCTGAACATATAAAAGGAGATAAAAAATGAGTTTATATGGTGCTTTATTTGCAGGTGTGTCAGCGTTAAACGCGCAGTCACAATCTATGGGGATGATTTCTGATAACATCGCCAATGTTAACACAATCGGGTACAAAAGAACTGAAGCGAGCTTTGAGAGCTTGGTTACAACCCAAGGACGTTCTACAGCGTTCTCTCCTGGTGCAGTGCGGGCCTCAACCCAACAGCGCATTGACCAACAAGGGATTATTCAACAAAGCCGTTCTGCGACCGACATTGCAATTTCTGGGAATGGCTTCTTTGTGGTGCAAAACTCTCTTGAGGCTGGCCAAGAACCGCTCTATACGCGTGCTGGTCAATTTTCTGAAAACTCTCAAGGACAGCTTGTCAACACCGCAGGTAAATACCTCCTTGGCTGGCCATTGGATACGGATGGGAATATCCCAGCTGCCAGTGCTGACCTAAGCAGTTTGGTACCGGTTGATGTTGCCTTCCTTGGTGGGATTACCCGCCCAACAACTCAGGCTGAGATTGGTTTGAACCTGGACGCTGAACAGGTCCCCTATACATACCCACTCAGCGGTTCTGAACAAGCGCATTTCACGCGTTCGTTCCGTGTTTTTGATAGCCTTGGTGAAGGTCAAGATTTAACAATGCAATTTAAACATCATACCTCGCCTACTTCTACTTTGGCAGGAACGATTGATGTTGAAGACACTGCTAATATTTTTGATGATCTACCAAACCTAAACTCAACAGCAACTTTTAACAGTACTGTTGACCTTGCTGCAACAATTGGTGCGGTTGCGCCAGGCGTGACACTGGGAGACAGCTTTGTTATTGAACTCAATGGTGAAACAACCACTGTTTCTGTTGACCCGGCATGGGATCAAACTGCTCTTGTTGCTGCGATCAATGCTGGTTTCACTGGTGCACCAGCCTCTGTTGGACCTGGTAACACGGTCCAACTTGACGCTACAACCCAAATTGAAATTCGTGCTGGTGGTAGCCAACCGATTTCAGAGGCTAACTTACTAGCAATGGGGTTCTCTTTTGGTACAACAGATCGTGCCGCAAGAACCTTTACACTTCAAGCCGGAGCGGCAGCACCGCAAACAGTAACAATCTCTGAAGGAGATAGCGCAGCTGATCTGGTTGCACAGATTAATGCTCTAACTGATATCAATGCTCAATTTGATGTTGATGGTCGCATTATCATTGCAACAGATAATTTTGGTGATAACTTAACAGTAGCTGGAGTTGGCGGTGCCCTACCTGAGATATCTGTTGCCGGTTTTGCCGATCTTGGCTTGGTGGCAGGAACATTTTTCCCACCAGCGGCACCGACTGTGCTATCAGCGCTCGAAAACCCAGCCAACCCACAAAATTGGTGGGAGCTTGAGATTGTTGACGGTAACGGGATCACCCTGACCCAAGGGTCCATCAATTTCAACGGGGATGGTTCAATCAACGCTCAAGATGATCCACCCAGTTTGAACCTGACAGCGGTTAATTGGGGGAATGGTTCTGATCCACAAGACATCACAGTTGACCTGACATCCTTCAGCCAATACGCCGGTGACTATAACGTTGTCTTTGTTGAGCAAAACGGTGCTGAACTTGGCTTAAGAACAGGTGTTAGTATTGACAATGATGGTATCGTAACGGCACGTTTCAGTAATGGTGAAACGGCAGAACTATACAAACTGCCGATTGCTACTTTCGCCAATTCGAACGGCCTTAACGTTCAAAACGGGAATGTTTACCAAGAAAGTAATGACAGTGGTGAATTCAACTTACGCGAAGCGGGGGCTGGTGGCGCTGGTCTTGTTGAAAGCAGCGCCTTGGAAGCCTCAAATGTCGATTTAGCAGACGAGTTTTCTAAAATGATCATTACGCAACGTGCTTATTCAGCTGGTACCCGGGTGATTAGTACAAGTGATGAAATGCTAGAAGAACTCCTCCGTCTGAGATAATTAGGGGAAAGCGACAACCCGGTTGGCTAATGTCAGCCGGGTTTCGTTTGTCTGAAAAAACGTTAAGAGTTCACACAATATTAAACGTAAAACAGCATAATAGGCTTTAGATATGTCTCACTTAGATAATGGTCAATTCATGACAAATGACGGTTATAGCGCCTATACGCAAGTTCAAAACAAAACGGGTAATGCTCGTGATGTTGAATATCGATTACTAGCACAGGTGACGCATGACCTATCTGAGGCTCTCAAAACACCTAGTGATGTTAAAAAGCGGGTTACAGCTGCTTTGCGAAACCGTGACGTTTGGTCAGCTCTACGTCTTGATCTGAGTAATGAAAATAACGCTCTCCCAAAAGAATTAAGAGCTTCTCTTGTCTCTTTATCTTTATGGATTGAGCGCGAGACGTCTGAAGTCATTGATGGCACAGGCGATATTGACGCACTGATCGAGGTTAATCGTAATATTATGGCTGGATTAAAACCTGAAAAAGAAGAAGAAAAAAAGAATCCGGACGATAAAAATATGGCAGAAATGCCCTCATCTGATGTTATGAAAGCATTTTCAACAGATGAAAAAGTTTAAATCTTTTGGCATTCGATGAACCAGTTTACCTTTCCAGCCTTGGCTTTTTCCTGATAACGGGTCCTGACAAGCCAATCCCCAGGTTCTTTTTGCCAATCATCTTTTGATGTTGCTGTCCATTCCAACTGTTTATGCACAAGGCATTCATTTAACATCCACTCTGCCATTCCTGCATGATCACTTGCCAAGCGCAGGACACCGCCAATCTTCAAAACACGCGCAATACGGTTAAGATTTTCTTGGTTAATAATGCGACGTTTATGATGGCGTGTCTTTGGCCATGGGTCAGGGAAAAGGACAAAAACCCGGCTGATACTGTCTGATTGGAGTTTATCTAAAAACGGTCGCATATCATCTGCCCAGACACGAATATTATCGATTTTCTGCTCTTCGACCGATTTATAAAGCGCTGAGACCCCATTGATAAAAGGTTCACAACCAATCATTCCAATTTTAGAATTAGCGACTGCCTGAGCAACCAGATGTTCACCATTACCAAAACCAATTTCGAGCCAAATCTCTGGTGTTAAATCCTCAAAAAAATCTTTTGGATCAATCGATTGCGGAGATTGATCCTCAGAAACGGTGACGCCGTATTGATACGACATCTGTTCTAGTGCTTTTTGCCGTCCCTGATTAAGGGGACGACCATGACGACGACCATAAAACCTCTGATCCGGTTGTTTTTTATATACCATAGCCCTATGTTTCAAATGCTTTGATCAAAGCTTCTGCTAAATCAGTTTTTTCCCATGAAAAACCACCATCGTCTTCGGGTTGGCGACCAAAATGCCCATATGCGGCTGTGCGCGCATAAATTGGTTTATTTAAGCCAAGATGGGTTCTAATCCCCTTTGGGCTAAGGTCGACAAGACTACGGATCACTTTTTCTAATTCATACTCATCAACGCGACCTGTTGTATGGGTATTGATATAGACAGAAATCGGATGAGCGATCCCAATCGCATAAGAAACTTGAATTGTACACTGATCAGCCAACCCAGCAGCCACAATGTTTTTTGCCAAATACCGGCACATATAGGCTGCAGAACGATCGACTTTTGTTGGATCTTTACCCGAAAAGGCACCACCGCCGTGTAGCGCTGCACCACCATAGGTATCAACAATAATCTTACGACCCGTTAATCCACAATCTCCCTCTGGCCCGCCAACGACAAAGCGCCCTGTTGGATTAACCAAAAATTGATCTTCTTCACACATCCAACCATCCGGAATAACATCTTCAACATAGGGACGGATAATGTTTTTGATCTCTTCGGGAGAATAGCCTTCTTTATGTTGTGTTGACACCACAATTGATTGCGTGGACACCGGTTTACCATTTTCATAAACTAAACTCACTTGGCTTTTTGCATCTGGGCCAAGCATCTCTAATTTGCCTAAATGTCGCGCCTGTGCCAGAGTTTTTAGAATAGAATGCGCATATTGAATTGGTGCAGGCATCAATTCTTCGGTTTCACGACAAGCATAACCAAACATAATCCCTTGGTCACCTGCCCCTTCTTCCTTATCGTTAAGTTCATCAACACCTTGGGCAATGTCATCCGATTGTTTATGAATTTTGACCTCTATAGGGACATGTTGCCAATGAAAATTTTTCTGTTCATAGCCAATTTTTTTAATTGCTTGACGGACGATATCAATAATATCCGCTTTTGAAAACTCATGTCTTGAGCGAACTTCCCCACCAAGAACAACAAAATTATTCGCCGCAAAAGTTTCAACAGCAACACGAGCATAGGCATCTTTAGCCAAATAAGCATCTAAAACAGAATCGGAGATAAAATCACTAACTTTATCTGGGTGCCCTTCTGATACCGACTCACTGGTAAATACATAGCGAGATGCCAAAGTTTTCATGTCCAAAAATCCTTTTATTTATTTTTTTTATATATAAGTAAAAGATTCTAGACAGATTTTAGCCGAAGAAAAAGAGGCTATTCGTATTTATTTGTCTTCTTGGAAGGTTTTAAGGATGTCCAGAGCTTGTTTACGTTTTTCTGGATCCTTAATTTTAAAATATTCTCTAATAAGAGGTCCAGTTTCTGGATGTGCAAATAGGTCAGCAGAAAATTCAGCCTGTTCTGTCTCTGCGAAACCAAAAGAGAAAGTTTGATTGGCTGCCTGTACTTTGCCAATGATGGCCTGCGGTTTAATATTTAAAAAATTACATATTTTCAGGAAGTTATGAAGAGGAATGCGATTTGTCCCTCCTTCATATTTTTGAATTTGTTGAAATGTAACACCGATTTCCTTAGCAATATCTTCCTGATTATAATTCATCGATGCCCGCAAATTTTTGAGAATTTTTCCAAGGGTCTTCTCAAAATCACCGGCCTTGCCTTTAGTCTTCATTACTTTTTGTGCCATGGTTGATACTCTATTGATTCAATACCTATGTATTACAACTAACTGACAATACATCATATTTCTTTTCGATGCAAAAACATTATGAGAAATTAAACTGTCTTTTTTTTAACCAAAGATAAAATTAAGTATCTGTGTGTAGAATTTATACCCTATTGCCGACAAAGCCACTATAATAAAGACTAACATTAGCAGGTTAACGATAACGAGTGTAATAAGCTTCGGTGTCCACCTAATTTTATGATCCGGATCCATGAATACATATTCTCCACATAAACAACATAGCATTTCATTATCTGATGAACTAATTGGCCAAAGAATAGATGTGGCACTTGCATCGATTTTAATTGAAATACCGCGCACGAAAATACAGTCTGCGATTAAAAAAGGCAACGTCTATCGTGAGAGAGACGGAAAAATCTTATCCAACCCCTCGGAAAGAATTAAATCAGCAGACACAGTTATTATTGAACTTCCTGAGGAAGATAAAATCATACTTAAGAGCGATAGTGACATTCCTCTTGATATTGTTTTTGAAAATGAGAATTTTATTGTTTTAAACAAGCAAGCTGGACTTACTGTTCACCCTGGTGCCGGTCAAAAAGATAGAACTCTTGTGAATGCAATCCTCCATCATACTGGTGGTAAACTGTCTAATTTATCTGGCGATGATCGCCTCGGCATTCTACACCGACTTGATAAGGATACTACCGGATTAATGGTTATCGCAAAAAATAATGACACCCATGCCAACCTTGCCGAGCAAATTAAAAAGCGTGATATGAAACGAGCCTATCAAGCTCTTGTTTGGGGAACCCCCTCGCCTCGACAAGGAACCATAGAAACATTTATTGCACGCGATGAAAAAAATCGAACAAAAATGGCTGTTGTTACCGAAAACGGAAAAATCGCAATCACTCATTATACTGTGATAAAACCTCTAGGCTTACATAATAGTCTGATCGAATGTCGTCTTGATACGGGACGAACCCACCAAATTCGCCTTCATATGCTTCATCTTGGCTATCCTATTGTTGGGGATCGGACCTATCGCTTAAAACATACTCAAATGATGTCTTTATTATCAAAAGCTGTCCAAGAAAAAATATCCTCTATCACAAGGCAGGCTCTTCACGCCTATAAGCTTGATTTTAAAGACCCTAACACTGGTGAAAATCTTTCTTTTACCTACCCAATCCCTAATGATATGCAGGAAATCATCGATTTATTATGATATCGATGATTTTTCTTTCTGCGTCTCTGGGTCAATACCGGTTACAGTAATCCCCCATTTTTCAATGAGTTGTTTGTGTCGTTTTTCAATACGGTCTAAGCGATTAAGGCCTTTTTTCTTAAGAAAATTTGAAACAATCGGGGGAGTATTAAAGTATATTAACGTTCCAATCCCAGCCCCACCATACATATAAAGTAACATAAGAGGTTGTGAAATAATTCGTAGTGAATTTTCGACTGCATGACCGGACTGCCATAAGTTCAAAAGTGCTGGGAGGACACCGGCAAAATTCATCGCGCCAACCGTTATACCTGCTGTACGTTCCATTGTCCGATCTGTGAAAGAAGCAACTGCTGTAGGGATCATGGCAATCACAAAAATTATGGTTGTGGGCATCATCAAAACAGCCCCCATAGTCATTATAAGGGCAGAAAACACTCCCCAAAAGCTAAAGCCTTTTTTCTTCTTTTTAGTATTTTTAACCGGTTTATTGGTTTTTTTCTTTGCCATTTTATCCCCCAAACCCTGATGTAATTGTTATCAGGAGTAGACCAGCAATGAGTATTCCAGCCATAACACCAGAAATAACAGCTGCAAGTTCACGTCCCACTGAAGTACCATGCGCCTTATTTCCTTCAAGGCGCTTTGTGATATTTTCATATTCTTGCTTGAGGATAAAATATTCCTGACACGCTGTTTCAAATTCCAGCTTGTCTTTGTTAACAATTTGCGGGTTATCAACTAGGGATAACAGCTTTGTGATATCACCTTTTTCAACTGTTTTAGCAATTTTTTTTCGAATATCATTCGCTAAATCCGTGTTATGATAGCGCTCAATAACAATTTCAGCATCCGCAGAGAGTCGCTTGGCAATATTTACAAGAGGTTTCTTGTAATATCGAACCTGAATATTTTGAAAAAGTGTAATCATAGCTAAGCTACGCTTAATCGCGTCTGTCCCTTGGATTAGACCAATAAGCCCCGACTGGTCTTTATTGTCACGACATGAGATAAAAGAAGCCACATGGCGATCTATTAAAGACACAGAAAGATCCAAATCATTCACGATATTGTCCATTGCCTTTACCATGTCTTGTGGATCGTTGACATATTTCTTTTTAAACATGGAACTTAAACACGGTACGTCGTTATTGAGTTCATAAATACAGCGTTCAACACCATTACTTGCGCCACTACGATTGATAATTTTTGAACATGAATCAAAAATTCTCAGTAAATCTAAGGTGTCATTTGCCATGTTTTCTTTAAAACCAAGCCAGGTCCAAGGGTATCTATTCTTGATAATTTCGACATAAACTTTAATATCCTTGCCAGTGAGTATAGCCTCAACAAGGCCGCCAACGATCCCTTTAGGAAATACACATAACCCCTTATAGCGAATTGGAGCCATGGGATCCAAGGCCATGGACGCATATGTTATTAAGCGGGCTGGATAGTCAGCGCTCCCCTTCCCCCCCATGGATGCTCGGCTAATTGCCTCTGTTAGAGCATCTGATATTTCTTGAGCTTTTAAACTTCTTTCAAGCCAATTTGTAATGGTCCCATCTTCAATTAAACGAACAGCCTCAGAAGGATTATCTGGCAAGTCTCTTGCCAATAATGGAATGTGGTAATATTTCTTACCATTGAATTCGACCGTTCGTGAGGCCTTTTTAATATGAATCTTTTGCTTGGCAGGCGAACGAGACCCTTGTACCCAAGCGGTTAATTGTTCAACTGTCCATCGTTGTTTTGGATCATCGTGCAAGGTGGCACGCAAAAATTCTGACATACTTGCTGTAAAGCGCATTCCTTCTGTTAATAGTCCAAAAGAGCCTTTATTAATTTTATCTTCTGTAATTTGTTTAGCGCTCATGCCAAGAAATGGATTTTCGCCGCGCAATAAAATAGAAACCGTGACACCTAGTGCGTAAATGTCATCTTGTGCGGTTCCTTCACCGCGAGATTGCGGATCACACATCCCCCGTTCAATTGTTTCATACAGTACTGGCTGAATAGCCCCAGGAAAAGAAGAAAAACACTCCCCCAAGACCGCATGGTTATTGCTTGAATAATAGATGTTATCGAGACGAATATTCCCATGAAAAATTCCACGATCAGAGATGTCTTGTATAACGTCTGCAATCGGGGTGATAATAAATTTTTTAATATTATCCTCCGTCATCGGATCGCGGCGTTTTTGATGCTGTGCTAAAAGGATGTTTCCTTCTGGCTTTTTAAAGATCAAAGCAAAGCGTGTTGTGCCATCACTGAGCCAATCAACAACTCCCCAATCAAGAAGCTCTATCAAACCAGATAGCCCTAAATTATAATATGGATAAAGAATTGATTGCCGCGCTGGATAGCGATCTTTTGGGACCACAGCTATACACTCGGTCGTGTTTTTACCTTTTTCTGATGCCATAAAAACTTGCGCGTATTTATGCTCAAAATCAGTCAAGGCTTGATCCGTGTGAATCTTATAACGGTCTTTCAAAAAGACTTCAAAATTTGATTGTACCGTCTCGTTTGGTAAGGGAGTGCCGTCCCCTTCTTGAGCGGGGGTTTGTCCTGCTGGTTGCTCCATATTTTTATCGTCAGTCATTTTTATTCACAAAAGATAAGTATAGCTACCCTCGTTGATACGGCACTATTGTGAAAAAAATAGTTAAATTTCGAGAGAAAATCCTGTGGATAGAGTAATTATATAGCAATTTTTCCCGATTTAAGCGCAAGCATGGCCTGATCATAAGCCCAATCGACCCAGGGGAGCAGTTTTTGAACATCATTAGGGTTAACGGTTCCACCGCACCAAAATCGCAAACCTGCTGGAGCTGATGCATAGCATTTAATGTCATAAGCCGCCTCTTCTGCCTCCAAAAGCTCCGCCATATAATTAACAAAATCCCATTGCTTTTCTTTATCTAAACCCTCAAATTCTGACGATGTAATCTGAAAACACGGGGATGTATGCGAAAGATAAACCAGATCATCACAAAGATATTTTACCCAATCGGATTGCTGAACCCATTTTTGAATATGCGCTGCACTAAGGGCAATTCGTTTTTGCAATACCGGCCGGCCACCGATTGTTTCAATCCATTTCAACGCATCCAGCGCATCCTCAACGCATAATAACGAAGGGGTATTATTTGTCACTTCATTAAAATACCCCTCGTTAAAAACACCATCTTTCTTGAGATTATAGATTTTAGGCATTGGCCAAGTCGGCTGATATGATTTGACGCGCTCGACAGCCTTCGGGCTGAGTGCGAGCATACCGTGCTGAGCCTCGCTGCCCATAACCTTTTGCCAAGACCATGTCACAACATCCAACTTATCCCAGGGTAACTCATAAGCAAAGGCCGCCGAAGTTGCATCACAAATACGCAGCCCCTTCCCACCTGTGGGTAACCAGTCGCCATTCGGTACACAAACCCCAGATGTTGTTCCATTCCAAACAAAAACCAAATCACGATCGGCATCCACTTTAGTCAAATCAGGTATTTCACCAAAATCGTAACTTAAAATCCGGCGATCTTTAATATCAAGTTGATTCATAACATCATTAGCCCAGATCCGGCCAAAATGTTCCCAATAATAGACATCCACCCCAATACCTGGGACACCAACCATGTTCCACAGCGCCGTCTCAACTGCGCCTGTATCAGACGCAGGAGTAATCGCCACAAGAAAATCATCGGGGATATCAAGCAATTTACGAGATAAATCAACAACTTGACGCATACGGTGTTTAGCTTTTTGTGAACGATGTGTTCGACCAATACAAGCATTCTCTAGCGCAGCGACTGTCCACCCCTCTCTCTTGGCACACGGGCCGCAGCTGAAAGAAGGGTTATCAGGTTTAACAGAGGGTTTTTCGACGTAACCAAAACTCATGATTGTCATCCTTTAAGCATTAAAATCTAATCCCCAAACCGAATAGCGCGAGGGATCATCTTGCCATTTTTCTCGTACTTTGACAAAAAGTTTTAAGTGGACATCCGTAGCAAAAATATCTTTAAGCTCCTTGCGGGAATCCTGGCCGATTTTTTTGATTTTCTGCCCGCCTTTGCCAAGAACAATGGCGCGCTGACTTTCTCTTTGTACAAAAACTACCTGTGCAATGCGAATACTACCATTATCAAATTGTTCCCATTCCTCAGTTTCAACTGTCATGGCATAAGGAATTTCTTGATGCAACTGAATGAATAGTTTTTCACGAGTGATTTCGGCGGCGAGTAAACGCGATGGCATGTCCGATGCCTGGTCTTCTGGATAGAGCCAAGGACCTATTGGTACAGAATTACAAAGATAATCACGTAACGATTCAACACCATCACCTTTTTTTGCAGAAATCATAAATGTTGCATCAAACAGGCCAATTTTATTTAATTCTTCACTTAAAGAAAGCAGCGAATCCCGTTTAATTAAATCAATTTTATTAAGAACAAGTATTGACTTTCTTTTTTGCTCGACCAAAACTTCGATAATTGGTTTGGTTTCATCAAACGCTTTTTTTCGGCTTGCATCAACCAAAAGCATCGATAAGTCACTATCTTGAGCGCCAGACCACGCGGCAGAAACCATTGCCCGATCGATCCGTTTCTTGGGATCAAAAATACCAGGGGTGTCTATAAGCAATACTTGAGCATTTTCATGCATGCAAATCCCAAGAACACGCGTGCGTGTCGTTTGTACTTTGGGTGAAACAATTGACACTTTTTCTCCCACAAGAGCATTCGTTAAGGTTGATTTACCGGCATTTGGCGCTCCTAGAACCGCAACAAAACCGCATCGCGTCTTACCCATTGCTTTGAATGACCTCATACAGTTTTTCGGCAGCTATTTTTTCTGCCTCCTTTTTTGACCTCGCACGCGCATAAACTTTGTCATATCCTTCGAGATAGGCACTAACTTTGAAATCTGGATAGTGATCTGGCCCAGACTGCTTTTCAATCGTATAGATTGGTAAATCTAATCCACACCCTTGTGCCCATTCCTGCAGACGACTTTTAGGATCTTGGGGAGGGGATAAAGCGCTCCTAAGATGTGGCCTCCAATATTTTTCAATAAATTGACGCGCGACCTCCATCCCACTATCACGATAGAGAGCAGCGATTAAAGCTTCACAGACATCTTCCAAGATACTATCCCGGACTTGTTGTTCGGAATGGTCGCGTTTAATGTAAAGCGCTAGATCAAATTGGTCTGCAATTTTAACAAGTGTTTGCCCACGAACAAGCGCACTATGACGTTTAGCAATTGCACCAACAGGCTCTTCGTCAAATTCTTGTAATAACATTTCTGCAATCACAAGACCTAAAATCCTGTCTCCTAGGAATTCAAGACGCTCATAATCATCAAGTTCGCTATTTTTGGCATGAGCACTTTTATGGGTCAAAGCCTGGATCAAAAGCGCCTTATCCTTGAAAGTGTACCCTATAGTCTCTTGTAATGTTTTAAGATTAGTCATAACCCTTAATTAATTTTTTGAAAAAGACGCTCAAATCGAATAGCCCAAGGCCATTTCCAAATCTCCCAAGCATGGGTATCATGATCAAGTGAAAAGAAGATCAACTCTGCCCGTCCAACAATATTTTCAATTGGAACAAAACCAACCTGATCCAAAACCCGACTATCTTGTGATCCATCGCGATTATCACCCATAGCAAATATATGCCCCTCGGGCACCTTATAGGAAATAGTATTATCCATCTCACTCATATCTGAACGCTCGATAATTTCATGCACAACACCGTTGGGAAGCGTTTCATTATATTTTTGATGTTCCGTATCATTACCAAAAGGTTCTTTAATTGGATATATATCTGTGAGTTCACGCTCTACCATTTCTTGATTAATGTAGAGGCGCCCCTCAATAACCCTTACCGTGTCTCCAGGTAAACCAACGATGCGCTTAATAAAATCAATACTAGGATCCGAGGGTTTTTTAAACACAACAACATCACCGCGTTTTGGTGGTTTATACATGATCCGGCCAGAGAAAGAAACAATCTGCATTGGTAAGGAATATCGACTGTAGCCATAGGAATATTTTGAAACAAAGAGATAATCACCCACTAATAGAGTAGGCAGCATCGAACCAGACGGGATAGAAAACGGCTCATAAGCAACAGTACGAATACCGACAGCCACAACAATCGCGATTGCGATTGTTTTAATCATTTCAAACAAATCGTTTTCTGCGTTTGCTGGCTTAAGCTCTTTAGCTTGCTTAACTATTTTTTTTGCCATTTTTATTCACCCGTTTCAATCACAACAAAGGCTAAAGCATAGGCGTCTTCATCAGATAATGAAATAGAAATTATTGGTTTTTGCTCTGAATTTCCTTGCTTTTTTTCAATTGCTTGAGCAGCGCCGCCTGTGATTTTAACCAGCGGCGCACCCAATCTATCATTGACAACCGATATATCGTGCCATGACAACCCCGCTCGCATGCCCGTACCTAAAACTTTTAAAACCGCCTCCTTAGCTGCGAATCTCTTAGCATAATATCGAACCGGGTCTTGGCGCTCTTTGGCTTGATCACGCTCTTCAAGCGTATAAAACTTCTCGATAAATCGAGCTCCGTAACGATCATTAAGACGGCGGATACGCTCAATGCTAACAATGTCTGCTCCTATACCAATAATCATATCTCATCGCTTTTTTTTTATATCATTCAGCATCCGATTTAATGCATATCGTCGATCGCTGAGTTGTTTTTTACGATGTGTTTGATACCCCCGAACCATTGTAAAGACAAGATAATATGTAGTAATGCCCGAAATAAGTCCCAAAACAATTGCACCAACCGTCATCGGCAGAAGAAGCGTTAAAGGCTCATCCATGATAGTACTAAAAGATAACTCCATTGCATTCAATGTAATATCATGGTGCTGGCTAAAACTGCCAATTATTAAATTTCCTACATAGTAGGATCCAAAAAGCATAATAGGGAGAGTCCATGGGTTACCAATTGCTGTGCCAACAATCATGGCAAAAACATCCCCCCTTAACAGCCGTGTAAGGCAATAAGCCGATAAGAGATGGACCCCCAGAAACGGCATAAAACTAATCCCAACGCCACAAGCAGCTCCCATTGCAATGTAGTGAGGATCACCGGGACGACGACGCAAACGATGCGTCAAATAATAAAAAATACGCCGCCAACCCTTACGCGGAAAAAAGATGGCACGCAAAGACCTTATAAAACTTAGTTTTTTGCGGCGCCGAAACATTTTTTACCCCGTACGTGTTCTCTCTACTGACGTAATAATTGGTGTTGCCCGTAATGCTGCAACGATATCATTAAGATGCTTAGCATCTTTGACCTGAACATCAATAAATAAATCATAAAAATCAACAGATCGAGCCGTAATCTTAATATTCGTGATATTGCCACCATTCTTGCCAATAACAGTAGAGAGTGTTGCTAAACTCCCTGTTTCATTTGTTACATTTAATGTAAGACGTCCAGAGAAAATATCATTTTCACCAGCCCCCCCTTCCCAGCTAACATCAAGCCAGCGCTCTGGCTGATCTGAAAATCCTTCGAGCGTCTCACAATCAATTGTATGGATCGTAACTCCTTTACCTGTTGTTACAATACCAACAATACGGTCCCCAGGAAGCGGGTGACAACAGCGTGCATAATGGAGAGCCATCCCAGGAATTAAGCCTTTAATAGCTATTGGCATATCTTTATTTTTTTTGCGATCAACCGATGTCTTAACTAAATTATCCTCAGTAAGCACTTTTTTATCACTTGCTGACTCAGTGCGATGCCCAGGAAAAATCACATTAAAAACTTCTCGCGCTGTTCGGTTACCAGAGCCAATCGTGGCATAGAGATCGTCTAAATTGTCGTGACGAAAATTAGTCAAGACATTACGGCAAGCTTTTTCGGTGAAGTCATACCCTTCTTGTCGAAAAACTTTTTGTAACATTGCTTTACCAAGCGTTGCATATTCCTCCCTTTGCTGTAGACGGATAAATTTACGAATGCGCGCACGCGCCTTACCTGTGACAACAAAGCGCTCCCAACTTGGTGAGGGGGTTTGGGTTTTTGATGTCGTAATTTCCACCTGATCGCCATTTTCAAGTTCTGTTGTTAGGGGAGCAATCCGCCCATTAATTTTGGCGCCAACACAGGTATCACCAACACCAGAATGCACCGCATAAGCAAAGTCAACCGGTGTTGCCCCGCGAGGGAGTTCAATCAACTCACCTTTTGGGGTAAAACAAAAAACTTGCTCTTGAAAGAGCTCAAGCTTGGTATGTTCAAGAAACTCATCAGGACGCTGAGCATTTTCAAGAATATCAAGTAGTTCACGCAACCAGCGATACTGTTTGCTATCACCAGATTGTTGCTTATAGGCCCAATGCGCCGCCACACCAAACTCAGCAACGCTATGCATATCAGCGGTTTTAATCTGAATTTCAATCCGCTGTCTTTTTGGACCAATAACAGTGGTATGCAGAGATGAATAGCCATTGCGTTTTGGCGTTGAAATAAAATCTTTAAAGCGCCCAGGCACAACTGAATATTGACTATGAATAATCCCAAGAGCGTGATAACATTCCCCAATATCTTTAACAAGAACACGAAACGCCATAATGTCTGACAGCTGCTCAAAAGCCACATTTTTACGCTGCATCTTACGCCAAATTGAATATTTGGTTTTTTCACGCCCAGAAATTTCAATGTCCAAGCCACCATCTTTGAATAACACTTGTAGCTCTTTAATAATCTCTTCTACAAGATCTGCACCATCTTCACGCAAATAAGATAGCCGATTTTCAATACTTTCTCGCGCATCCCCATTCAACTCCTTAAACGACAAATCCTGTAACTCATCTTTGATGCGTTGCATCCCGATCCGTTCAGCAAGTGGAGCATAGATTTCAAGAGTTTCTGTAGCAATACGACGACGTTTTTCAGGCTTTTGGACATAGTGTAAGGTACGCATATTGTGCAGACGGTCTGCCAGTTTAACCAAAAGAACCCGGATATCTTGTGACATTGCTAGAACAAGCTTACGAAAATTCTCCGCCTGTTTATGTTCAACCGATTGCAATTCAATGCGGGTCAATTTTGTGACGCCATCAACCAGTTTTGCCACCTCATCGCCAAACATGTCACAAATTTCTTCATAGGTTGCGGCGGTATCTTCTAAAGTGTCATGTAAAAGTGCCGTTGCGATAGAGGCATCATCAAGATGCATTTCAGCAAGAATTCCAGCCACTTCTATTGGATGAGAGAAATAAGGATCACCACTAACCCGCTTTTGTGACCCATGCATTTTCATAGCATAGACATAAGCCCGATTTAACAGATCCTCATCAGTATCAGGATCATATGACTTTACTTGTTCTACAAGTTCAAATTGTCGGATCATACCAGTTTACTAGAACAGACTCAGCCATGACAGAATCAAGGCTAAACGAATTTAAGGTTAAATAAATTATGTTATGGCAGAATAGCCAATAATCATAACTTATTCATTAATAATTGTGGAGTCTGCTTCTGGTGTCTCACTCGCCAAGATTTCTTCTTGCTCGGCATCAGTTTCATGAACCCCGTCTGCCTCAAGAGCATTTTCAAGATCAGCTGCATCACGAGCAATATTCGCCCATGCCTCCTCACCATCCATGAGGTCAACAACTTCCTCTTCCTCATCTTCAACCGCAATCATACGCTGATTACGGCGAATAAGTGCTTCTTTTAATTCTTCAATTTGAAGGGTTTGACCTGCAATCTCACGCAGAGCAACAACTGCATTTTTATCATTATCACGATCAATAGTCAGGAGAGACCCGGATCCAATTTCCCGAGTACGTTGGGCCGCCATCATGACAAGCTCAAAGCGATTTTCAATTTTATCGATGCAATCTTCAACGGTAACGCGCGCCATTTTTGTCCCTTTTATATTTAAATTCTGTATAGGTTAGCGTCTTTTAACGGATTCATGACTAAATAGCAACCCTTTGATACCGTTAAAGTATATTTTTATATTTCCCCCCAAACCATTCTCGAACAAGCGGAATGGTAATCGGTCGCTTTCCTTGTAACGATCGTTGATCAAGCCCCTGCACAGCATCATGTATTGCTTGATAAGAACGGTCCAACCGTGTCATTAAATACGCAATAACGCTTGGCTTAATCATGATCTGGCGATCATCAAAAAGCTTTATAAGCAAGGCGTTTAACACCTGATCATCAGGATCCTTGATCTCTACTGCAGGAATACCTCTTAATCGTGATGATAGATCAGGGAGTGTAATTTTTAACTCCTTGGGTGGCACAGAAGAAGTAAGCAGAAGCCACCCTCCATTATTGAACAAGTAATTATATAGGTGAAAAAGGTTCTCCTGTTGCCTCTTATTCTCTTCAATAACATCATCGAGATTATCAATGACGTAAAACCCATTTGGACTCAATAAATCAAGCATAGTTTTCTGATCGCTCAAGTCTTGTTTAATTAATTCTTCGGCGTGATAAATTTCTTGCCAAATTTGGCATAAATGCGTTTTACCCGATGACGGTGCGCCATAAATAATGAGAGCCGGTAATTTCCAGCTATGTACATCGCCCAACCACTTCAGCGCTTCTTGGTTCGAGCTTGAAACAATAAAATCCTGACCACTCATCGCGGTCGGCAAGTCAAAATTAAAGGTCGATTGCCTGGCTGTCATTACTTTTTAAGACGTTTTTTTGTAGCTGAATTATAGTAGACACTCTGTTGATACCAATCAACCGTGTAGCGAACCATTACACCAATCAAAGCCGCAACAGGTACAGCCAATAAAAGCCCGGTAAAACCAAAAAGACTTCCCCCCGCCATTAAGGCAAAAATAACCCATACAGCATGAAGGCCGACTTTGTTTCCAACCCATTTTGGCGTTAGGATATTTCCCTCAATTGCTTGGCCGATGAAAAAGATTGCCGCAATAATGACCGGCATCGTTAGCCCATCAAATTGAACAAATGCAACGCCAACACTGGTCAACAAACCAAAGAACGACCCAATATAGGGAATAAAGGATAAAATCCCCGCCATAAACCCAATCGCAATCCCAAAATTAAGCCCCGCGGCTGTTAAACCAACTGCATAAAAAACACCAAGAAATAAACAAACCATCGTTTGACCACGAATAAAACCCGACAATGTCCGATCAAACTCCATGAATAATCCACGAATAGTTTCAAGGTAGTGTCTGGGAATCAAATCATCGATAATTTTTTGAATTTTAAGCCAATCCAGCATCATATAAAACGCAACCACGGGCGTAATGATTAAAAAGGAGACAATATCAATAATCGCTAATCCGCTTGTCCAAATTTGGTTGACGACATCCCCAATTCCAGAGAAAAATGTTCCAACATTACTGCCAACTTGCTCCTTGACCTTTTCGATATCGTCAGGACTAACTTGCGCCAAAACCCCCTCAACTATTGGCTCAAAAAAACCAATTAACCGATTGGTGTAATAGGGTAAATTTTTATAGAAATTTGCTATCTCATCAATTAAAAATGGGGCGATTGTCATCCCAATAATCACAACTAAAATCGTAAAGACCAGCAATACCAAACTAACGATTGACCAGCGGGGGACCCCAAGCTTTTCTGTCAGTTTTTCTACTAGAGGATTAAGAAGATAAGCAATTGCAAGCCCCACAACAAATGGCGCTAAGATATCTTTTAAAAGCCAAACAAACCCGAAAATTAAAACAGTAACAAGAGCCCAAAACGATGCAACATTTGATATTTTCATTTTCTATCTCAACCTAAGCTTAATTATAAAGAGAGTCCCCTAATCGTAAAGCGTACCGAAATCCGTCCATCACCGTCTCCGACAGAAAAAGATCACTTTGTCCCAACGCACCACGCAGCCCGTCCAATGATCCAGTATATTCAATTGTCAGCTCTGCTTGATTATGGGTCATACTATCACTTCTGATTGCCTCAACAAGAGCTATTCCTTCAAGTCTCTGTTTAATATCAATCCACTCTGCTAAGCCATTAAAGGAGGCTTGAACATTAATAGTTTGAGCCTGCGCAACGTCAAAAGCAACTGTTTGCCGCTTCCAGTCATTGCGCAAATAGTTTACAACATCCTGCATGGCCTTTAAAAAGCTTGCATTTTCTCCAGCTGGAACTGTTAGCTCATCAACCCGCTTGATGTCCTGGCCTGATGTTGCGTAGAGTGTAACCAACAAACCATCCGTTGCCTCTAAGGCAGCGCCACGACTTTGAGCAACTGCTAGAAAGATACTATCTCCGCCATAACGCTGAGAGAGAGAGATTAGGTTACCTGCTTGACCAGAAAATATTGATGCATCTGGCACATCAGACATATCAGCAATATCGCCCAAAGGGACCCGGATAGGGACGAGCCCCTCATCCAAATTGGCTTCTTGCCATACTTCGCGCCATGGATTTGGCTCTTCCCATATTACTAAACGGGAACCAATTTGCAAAAAAGGCAACATAATTACTGGACCTTTTTCCGTATCAGAATAATGGATTCCCGTTAAGCCAAAAATTCTCTCAACACTGGGGCCATCAAACCGCACTGTAAAATTCGCTTTGTAGCGATCTGATGAAATCTGTTCATTTTTAACACTAAAATCTTTGACTAAACTGGCAACTACATCATCGCTGAAATTTGGAAGCGCTGCATACTCAGCTTCTGGAAGTAGCCTTTGTGCCAACACGTCAAAGGCTTGACGCTGCGCTTGTATAATTGCACTTTCGCGCGCCAGAACAGGGTTTTCACCTGTGACATCGACTAATTGATTATCAACATCGTAAAGTCGATCTTGCGATGCTGTTGACAGAGTAATCGGCAACGCCGCTATAAAACAACCAAGCAAGAGAGAAAAAATATGCCTTCTCAGAATATTTATAGCCATTCTCATATTGCAATTATCTCCATTATTATGCATTTTTTACTTGTAATAAGCATTCTTTCATGAATATGCGCCAAATTATTGATCATAACCATGACAAAATACAAGTTTTTAATATTAATATGAGAGTAACGATGGATAAAAAAACTCCTCAAACATGCCCAAAAGCAGTAAATCGTTTTGAAAGACGGTATTCTATCTTCGTTAAATATAGCAAGTTTACGACGATTATAGCAATTGCTATCCTGCTTATTCTTTATTTTGTTTTTGTTTAAAACATTATATCTATTTTCGTGCTTTGTCTTTATGGGACGTTAAGAGTCCTGTTATAGTATTTTTGTATTGTTTTTTCAGCAGTGTGTGCATGATCCAGTTAGCTCAAAAGAATAGAAACCGTCTCAGAAAAATTGCTCTATCCTTGGCAATGATTTTTGTAATGCTATCCTGCTTTGGTTTAGCCCATGCACAAAATACGACAGAATTGCTACCCGAATATGACACGATCTCC
The DNA here is from genome assembly GCA_964496065.1 of uncultured Bdellovibrionales bacterium. Classification (GTDB taxonomy): domain Bacteria; phylum Pseudomonadota; class Alphaproteobacteria; order Micavibrionales; family SZUA-601; genus CAZBXD01. The sequence goes on along the minus strand of CAZBXD010000009.1, from coordinate 21,333 downwards.
TTGCAAAGGAACCTCCCCTATTTCAAGGATAAAACGAATATTATTTCTTTTCATCAAGCACGGGCTCATTTCAATCGCCACCGCAATTATACTGCACCTTATACCCCTACTTTAGATTTTGGTCACGAAAAAAACCTCTATTGGTTTAAACTGTCTGTAAGAAACCAATCACAGGTCTCTGATTGGGTTTTTTCTCTTGCTCCATCTTTTGAAAAACAAGCCCCACTGGCCCGTCAAATGCAAGTTTATGACGTAAATGGTGATGGCACCCCTTTGATGAATTTTTTTGGAGTATCACATTTTAAGTTCGACATTGCCCCTGGACAAAAAAAAGACCTCCTTGTCATGGTTGAAACCATGGAAAATGCCCCCTTTATTGCAGCGCCTCGCCTCATGCAAGAAAGAGCGTTTGAGCAAGAAAAATTAAAAAACACCCTCGCCTATTCTTTAATTTTCTCTGCAATGATTGTAATCAGTAGTATTGCCCTAACCCTCTTTTTTATGTCAAATCTCAAGGCCCTTTTAAGTTTTGCTTTTTATACCCCCTCAGCAATCGGAAGCTTTCTTCTTCTAGAAGGTCATTTCAGCAGCCTTACAGCCTATCTATCTGTTGATATTATTAATCTTATTATCACTATTTCTTATGGGCTTGTTGCAAGCCTTACACTTGCTCTAGGCCATAGTGTCTTGGATCTCAAAAATAACAAAAAAGTGCTTGATTTAATTGTAAGTCTTCTTGCGATTATTACAGGGATATCTGGTTTTTGCATTGCATTTATTCCCGGCTTACCCCAAGCTTTCACTGAAATTTATCTTCTTCTACCTGGCTATGCTGCAGCCCTTATTACCATTTTATCCGTTTTTTATGCTCTGCGTTACCAAAGTTATCTTCTGTTTGCGCTGGCTTGGGCTATCTTAGGTGTGGGTTATTTAATGCCGGTGATGTCACAGCAATTTAGTCTCTTGATCCATATTATTGTTCTGACACTCTATATGCTAGCTTACATCAAATTAAAATCAATCCAGTCACATCAAAAACATCTTGATCTTAAACAAGACTTTGAATCGAAACTACACTCAATCAAGGTTGAAACAGAAACAGAAAAGCAAGCCCTGCAACGCAAGCGAGAAAGTGAAAAAAATATGCTGCAAGATTTGCGTCAAAGAGATGCAGTTCGCGCTCATGAATTAAAAGTTGCTAAGGCCGAAGCTGATCATGCAAACAAAGCAAAATCAGATTTTCTTGCTATGATCAGTCATGAAATTAGAACACCAATGACCGGTATTATGGGGATGGTTCAACTGACATTGGAAAGTGACCTTAATAACCAACAGCGTGAATATATTGAGACAATCAAATATTCTGGTGAAACACTCCTTGCTCTTTTAAATGATATTCTTGATTTTTCAAAAATCGAAAGCGGTCATATGGAGTTAGAACATGTCAATTTTGAATTACGGCGCCTTGTACAATCTGTGACAATGTTGATGTCTGGCCGTGCAAATGAACAAGGTATTGATCTCAAAATTGATATTGCAAATGACATTGAAGAAAACGTCCAAGGCGATCCAAACCGTATTCGTCAAATTCTTCTTAACCTTCTAAGTAACGCAATTAAATTTACAAAATCTGGAAGTGTCACGATCAAAATTGAAAAAGAAACCAGCGATAAAGAACTAAACACCTTCCTTTTCTCAGTAATTGACACAGGTATTGGAATTTCTGAATCAGCTCAAGAAAAATTATTTGGCGCATATCAGCAAGCAGATGAAACAATTAGCCGCCGCTACGGTGGGACAGGCTTAGGTCTTAATATTTGTAAAATGCTTGTTGAAGCAATGGGGGGGAAAATTGGTGTCAAAAGTAAACAAGGCAGTGGGAGTACGTTTTGGTTTACTCTCCCCTTAACGGTAACTAATCCCGAACAGGCCACACAAAGAGGTGAAGGGGAAAAATCTGACACGCCCTCAACTCTTCAACCTCTCAAGATTTTAAGCGTCGATGATAATGAGATTAATCTAAAGGTTTTGAGCGGGCTATTGGAGAAAGATGGGCACAGCGTGACCTCTGCAAGTTCTGGCCCTGAAGCGCTTGAGCTTCTGAGTAAAGACAGTTTTGATCTTGTCCTGGCCGACATGCAAATGCCACAAATGGATGGTCCCAATCTATGCCGTGAAATTCGCGCTGACAAGAATTCAAAAATTTCTCACCTTCCCGTCATTGCAGTAACAGGCAATACACTGCAAAAAGATGTGAAACGTTGCCGTGCCGCAGGGATGACTGGGTTCTTAAGTAAACCACCATCGCTTGAGGCTATTCGTAGTGCCGTTGAAAAAGCAATGCAAGAACCGATTACGATGCCAGAACCTCGACAGAAAATTACTGACCTCGAACCAGAAATAGAAAACCGGTCTTCTGCTAGCCCAGAAGAGAACAAGACTGCTGAAAACACTAAGGTAGAGACAAAGCCCATTGTTGAAGAAAATGAAAATCCTCCTATATCACAAATAAAAACACCTGCTCATGAATTATCTAATGAAGAAAAGGGGGAGAGCTCAAAACCTGAGGACAAAAAACCACTAGTTGAACCCTCCACAGTCGTTGAGAAGAAAGGAACAAAACAAACACCTCTCTCCGCAACGGCAGAAATGGCAGAATCGGTAATGACTAAGATGACAGAAGTTAAGAAATCTATCGGAAAAGGTAAAACAGACGAAAAAGAAACAATGCCAACACAAGAGATGGATACCCCTCAGTCGCTTTCACAAGAAGACCATACAAATAAACCGGATGAACAAAAAGCAGTAAAGAAAACTGAATTAAAGGACAAAATGAGTACTTTGAAGGAAGAAGGAAAAGCGTTTTATAAAAAAGCCCTAGCAAGTGTTATGCTTGGGCTTGGCAAGGCAAAAACAGACACTCTTGATGATATTATAATTGACGAGGAAGAGGATAAGATTACCCAAGAGGATATTGAAGAATTTGCAGAAGACAATTTAGAGGACTACGCGAATGAGTTTGCTGAAGAAGAAGAAGAAACTGGACCTTCTCTCGACGAAATGGCCGATGAAGCTGGAAAATCTGTTGACCTAATGAACACCAGCATGATCAAAGACTTGCAGGAATCCCTTGGCAAAGAAACGCTTGATGATCTTTTCGTTGACCTGTTCAAAAAAGCTCAAGAAATTCTTGAAGCCCTTAAAGAAGCCGCATCATATACCGACTATGATGATGTAAGTGAACGGGGTCATGAACTCAAGGGCATGGCTGCCAATTTTGGTCTTGAACGGCTTGCAGCGCTAGGAGGAGCCCTCGAGAAAGCTGGCATGAAAAGGAACAAGGAACGAATGGATTTTCTTGTACCACTTTATGAGCCGATATTGGAAGAAACAAAAAAAGCCCTTAAACAGTGGCAAAAACATCAAGAATAACCTAGCTCTCTTTTTTTATCCAGCGCCCTTGTTGGTCTTGTTGCCAATATGATAAATCATATTTTTGGGCAGAAAATTCTTTCCAATTATGACGTGATTTGGATAAGATATTTTTGTCGTTACCGTCAAAAATTTCGCATCGAATTTTAATTTTATCCATAGACCCTTGCCATTCAGCAGCATCCGTAACAATTAAAACATCCGCATTATTTGGATTACTCTGTGTCGATGTTATCCAAATTGGATGCTCTGCAGGCACAGGATCGCCATCACACCCATGGGGCAAAAAGCTTTCTGGTTTATAGCTCCATAACCATTGATCAATTTCCTTAACTTGCTTGGAATCTGGTAAGTATAGAACAACGCGCATATCTCGCTCTATTATTTTCTCTAGCAGACTTGGGAGTGTCTGTTTTAATGAGGAGCGTTGGAGATGGTAAAATCGAATTTCAGTCATATCATATAGCACCATACAGGCATGCTAAACTTTAAAAAAGCGATTTTATTTTTTTATACTTTTCCTCTGGTTCATGGCCATCAAAACCTATAAAAATAATTTATGCAATTGCTAAACCATTATCTATTTAAACAACTTGTTTTGAGCACACTGGCCATCAGTTTTGTTCTCACTTTTATTATTTGGCTTACGCAATCTCTACGATTATTAGAACTTATTGTAAATGGTGGTGCACCTCTTAATCTTTTTGGGATGTTGCTTATCCTAACCGTACCGAAATTTCTTGAAATCATCATGCCAATTGCTTTAGCCATTTCAATATTATTTATCTATAACAAACTGACGATGGACTCAGAAATTGTTATCATGCAATCGGTTGGAACGTCATATAAAAGACTGGTGCGCCCAGCAATTTTGACAGCTGTTTTGGTTGCCATAACCGTTTTTAGTATGAGTGGCTGGCTGACTCCGTTAGCCAATCGGGAACTTGACCGCTTAAAAGATGTTATTAAGTCTGACTACACAACCGTGCTGCTTCGTGAGAGAGTTTTCAACACAATTGGCAACCATACGACCATTTATATCGCTGACCGACGTGGAACATCTAGCTTATCTGGTATTATGATTCACTCTAATCGAGAGAAGGATGCGGCCCCAACAACCATCTTGGCCGAAAGTGGTGGGATTGTTATGCGCGAAGGCAAACCTTTTGTTGTTGTTTACGATGGCATGCGTCAACAATTTAACCCAAGATCAGGCGTTGTCGAAACCTTGCGCTTTGATGAATACAGCCTTGATATATCTGCCCTTGATAAGCGTGCCATCAATCCATGGATTGATGCGGATGAACGTATTTTACCCGACCTATTCAAAAGTGCGTATAGCCCAGATTTAAGACCCGACTTATCACAACGTTTTATCGCCGAGGCGCATAACCGAATCACGCGCCCTTTTCTAGCCATTGCCCTCAGTCTCATTGCAATTGCTTGTCTTTTTTCGGGACAGTTTAACCGGCGTGGCCAAACAAAAAAAATTGTTATTGCTGTCGCCCTCCTTATTCTTATCCAAGGAGGTAACCTCGGGCTTGCCAATTATGCTTCACAGTCCTTTATAGGGGTAATTGGCCTTTATATAATTGCTCTTATTCCGCCGCTCATAGCATATCAAGTTATACGCGCACAAGACCGATCAGGTCCTTCTATGATTAACAAATTAAAAAGCTATTTTGTGGCAGCACCGTAATGATTCAAAGCTCTCCAACTCTATTTTGGTATATCGGTCGACAATTTTGGGTCAATTTTCTTGGCTTTTTTAGCACCTTGATAACCATTACATTTATTTTTGAAACAGTTGAACTCAGCCGTCGATTAGCAAAACGTGGCGATATTGATATTGGACTATTGATTAAAATGGGGTTGTTTAAACTACCAGAGGTTGGGCAAGAGCTCTTCCCCTTTGCTGTCTTATTTGCTGCGATTTATACTTTTTGGCGGTTAACCCGTTCACATGAGCTTGTTGTTGTCCGTTCCGCCGGAATATCAGCTTGGCGCTTTATGATGCCGGTTCTTATCACAGCTATTTTAATTGCTCTCGTCAAAATCACGATGATTAACCCTGCATCATCTATCTTGCTGCGTGAATATGAGCGCCTTGAAAATCAATATATTGGCAATAATGCAACTAGTGCAATTGATTTATCTGGAACTGGTTTGTGGCTTAAACAAGAAACCGAGAAGGGCCCAGCAATTCTTCATGCGCCAAAAGTTAAAACCCCTGAATGGCTTCTTAATCATGTTATTGTGCTTTTTTATGATCAGAATTTACAATTAACGCATCGTTTAGATAGCCCGTCAGCATATTTGAGTGAAGGAGCATGGATATTTAATGATGCAACCGTTAGCGAGACAGGAGAGGTTCGCCCTGAAAAGCTTGACAAAGCCCAGCTAAAAACAGATTTGACTATACAAGAAATTGAAAGTCGATTTTCATCACCACAGACTGTCTCTTTTTGGCAATTGCCAAGCTATATCAATGTGCTTGAGGCAACTGGATTTTCATCTAATTCTCTCAAAGCACATTATTATTCGCTTTTATCAGATCCTATTCTTTATCTTGCGCTCATTCTGCTTGCTGCTGCACTTGCTTTACGCCCGCCACGACAAAGCAATAACTGGAACTTAATTATTGGCAGTGTTGGTATCGCTTTTCTCGTCTTCTTTATGGGTGATGTTTTGCAAGCTTTTGGAATTTCCGATCTTCTTCCCATTAAAATCGCTGCCTTTGCCCCAGCTGCTATAAGCTTAATGATCGGTCTTGGAGCAATTTTACATTTAGAGGATGGATGATCTTACACAATATGTTATAAACGCGTCATGAAAATAAAAATACTTATAATTTCTGTTATTCTTATCTGCTTTTCTTCACACTCTCATGCTCAACGCATGGGCATTGCAGCAATCGTCAATAATGACATTATTACACATAGTGACGTGGAAGGGCGGGTCCAATTGGGATTACGCGCATCGAACATTAAAGATAGCGAAGAGTCGCGCAAAAAGATTGAAGCGCAGGCTTTAAATAGTCTTATCGAAGAACAGCTTCGTCTCCAAGAAGCAAAACGTCTCAATATTGAAATTCCTCAAGAAGATATTCAAAAAGCTATCGATAATATTGCTAACCAAAACAAGGTTGATCCACAAAAATTCAAGGAAATTTTAGGACAAAGTTTTGGTGCTTTACCAAGTTTAGAACGTCAAATTCGATCACAGCTATCCTGGACACAAGTAATTCGCCAGCGCTTACGTCCACAGGTCAATGTCACAGAAGCTGATATTGATAACTTTATTGCTGACCTTAATAAGCATGAAGGGAAGTCAGAATATAATCTGGCCGAGATTTTTCTAAAGGTGAATGACGATGGTGAAAACGCCAAACAAAAAGCGCTCGCCCAAGATCTTGTCAAACAAATCCGTGCTGGTGCTAGTTTTCCTGGGATAGCGCGACAATTTTCACAAGGGAGTGAGGCCCGAAATGGTGGGGCAATTGGTTGGGTATTAGAAGGCATCCTTGACCCAGCTCTTGATCAAGCCATTAAAACGATGACACCACAATCTGTATCTGAGCCTATTAGGTCCGATTTTGGATATCATATCCTCTTGTTACGCGACCAACGTACCGTCAATACCTCTGGGGCAGCTATCACAGAAGTGCAAATTAAACAAACAATCATTCCACTTTTACCTGAAGCAAACGACACAGATATCGCTGAAGCCGAAGCTACGGCAAAGAGTTTACAGCAAAAAACCAAGGGGTGTGATGCTATGGACAATCTGATTACGGCACAGAATAGCCCAATGACAAAAGATCTTGGGTTTATCAATGAACAGCAACTGCCAGCTTTTGTAAAAAATGCTATTCAAAACCTTGCTAACGGGCAGTTGTCTGAGCCAGTTCGTGTTTCTGAGGGCTATCTTCTTGTCATGGTTTGTGATCGTCGACAAAAAAATACGGATAATGAGCTGAGAGATCAAATTGCCAATAAAATTGGGATGGACCGCTTGGAACGCTTGCAACAGCGCTATGTCCGCGACCTAAAAGCAACGGCATATATTGATATTAAAAACTAGGCTTCTGGATAATGTCTATCGCGGCCATCCGATCTCTCCCCCCTTTACGAGAAGTGATTGCACAGCAGGGTCTGAGTGCAAATAAAGCACTAGGCCAAAACTTTCTTTTCGATTTGAATATCACAGCAAAGATTGCGCGCCATGCTCAAATAAAACCGGGCACAAGTGTGATTGAAGTTGGCCCTGGCCCAGGTGGTCTGACTCGTGCCCTGCTCACAGAAACATCCGCAAAAAAAATCATTGCACTTGAGAAAGATCCTCGGCTCGTCGAAGCCCTAGCGCCGCTTTTTTCAGCTGCCAATGGACGGTTAACCTTGCATCATGTAGATGCACTTGAGGCGGATATTTTGTCGATAGCCCCTGCGCCACGCGCAATTGTTGCCAATCTGCCATATAACGTTGCAACCCCACTCTTTATGGGGTGGCTTAAGAATATCCATGACTATCAATCTATGACATTGATGTTTCAAAAAGAAGTCGCAGATCGGATTGTGGCGGAGCCAAAAACCAAAGCTTATGGGCGTCTTTCAGTCATGGCACAGTGGCTTTGTGATGTCCATATTGCTTTTGACTTACCGCCCAGCGCCTTTACACCCCCACCAAAAGTCACGTCCTCTATTGTTCATCTGACCCCGAAAAAGCAACGAGATGATATTCCTTTCGAAACCATGGAGAAAATCGTTGCCACCGCTTTTAATCAGCGCCGTAAAATGCTGCGGCAATCGATGAAAACACTCACTATTGACTGGGAAAAAATCGGAATCGACCCAACCCAAAGAGCCGAAGATCTCAGTATCGGTAGTTATCGCGCCATAGCGAAAGCGCAAATTTAAAAATCGTTCTTTAATTTCAAGATGAACTCATTGAGTCCTCGTAAACGATGACGTTTCATCCGCTCTGAACCAAGAATTGTCCTTAATTTATATAAGGTATCCTTGAGATGGCTATTGATAACAACATAGTCATAATCTTCATAACGCGTGAGCTCATCAAGGGCTGTTTTTAAGCGTTTCTTGATACTTTCTGGTGTATCTTTGGCACGCTTATCGAGCCGGGAGCGAAGCTCATCAGCGCTTGGTGGCAAAATAGAAATCCGTACAACATCGTCAGGCGCTTGTGCCAAAATCTGTGCCGCCCCTTGCCATTCAATATCAAAGAGAACATCTTTGCCTTGTTCTAGCGCCTCAATTACTGGAGCCTTTGGTGTGCCATAGAAATTGCCCACATAATTAGCGTATTCAAGAAAAACTCCCTCATCAATCATTTTCTTAAACTCTTCTTCTGTGACAAAATGATAATCAACGCCATCAATTTCGCCTGGCTTAGGTGTGCGCGTTGTATAAGAAACTGAAAACATTGTATCGGCATCTGCTTCTATAAGACCACGCGCAAGTGTTGTTTTACCTGTGCCAGAAGGAGCAGCTAACACAAACATTAATCCGCGTCTTTTCAGACCCTCAATCCGGCTAACATTAGACAGATCGAGATCATCAGCAACATGAAATTCACTTCGTTTTGCAGCAGACAAGGGTACTTCCTTTGACTATAGTTATGAATTGTAGAAAACTATAACAGGTAAGCTCTTAATGTCTAGTGAAGCAATTAAAAAATCAATTATTATTACTGGTGCCTCAAGTGGTATCGGTGACGCTCTTGCCCATGCTTATGCTGCTCCAAATACCCATATTGGCTTAACAGGGCGCAACCAAGAGCGTTTAGAAAACGTAGCCAAGAGTTGTCGGGGTAAAGGCGCACAGGTCACAACCGGTGTGATTGATGTTACCGATCAAGAGGCTATGGCAAAATGGTTGATAAAATTTGATGCGCAAAATCCGATTGATTTATGTATTGCTAATGCGGGTATTTCAGCCGGGACAAGCCAGGGGCCTGAAGGTGATGCCCAAGTAAGAAAAATTTTTGATATCAATGTTAATGGTGTGCTCAATACCATTCATCCAGTGATGGATAAAATGATTGCCCGACAACGCGGGCAGATCGCCTTGATGTCGTCTATGGCCGGGTTCCGCGGGATGCCGGGCGCCCCTGCCTATTGTGCCAGTAAGGCAGCCGTAAAAAGCTATGGCGAAGCCTTACGTGGGCATCTTAAGCCCTATGGAATTGATGTCTGTGTGATTTGTCCCGGCTTTGTTCGCTCCCCGATGACAGCAGTGAACAGTTATAAAATGCCCTTTTTTATGGAGACAGAAAAAGCAGCAGAGATTATCAAACTTGGCTTGGAGAAAAACAAAGGCCGGATTGCTTTCCCCTTTCCAACCTATTTTGGAGCTTGGCTTCTCAATACTTTACCTGATTTTCTAGCTGAAAAAATTGCCAATAAAACCCCAAAAAAATAGCGCTTACTTGCCAGTCTCACGACGATATTGGCGCCATTTGGCGACATTGGCATTGTGCTCCTTTAGGGTTTTAGCAAAGAGATGCCCGCCTGTGCCATCGGCGACAAAGAAAATATAATCATGTTTATCTGGATTAAGCGTAGCGTCGATGGCCGCCCGGCTGGGATTGGCAATCGGCGCCGGCGGAAGGCCCGGATATTTATAAGTATTATAAGGACTATCAACCTCCAAATGCTTCTTTAAAAGGCGCTTCCCCTGCATATGGCCAAGCTTATCCGTAATCGCATAAACAACCGTAGGATCGGTTTGTAACAACATCCCTTTATTGAGGCGATTAACAAAAACTCCAGCAACAATCCCCCATTCTTCCGGAACGCTGGTTTCCTTTTCAACAATGGAGGCGAGGACTTTGGCTTCCTCAACCGTGTCAAAGGGCAGATCAGACGCCCGTTTCGGCCAAGCTTCCGCCCAATAGGCATCAGCCGCGGCTGTCATCTGATCAATGACGGATTGCTTGGTATCACCGCGTGCATATTGATACGTATCTGGAAACAGTGACCCCTCTTTTATATTTTTATTAATATTTCCAATAAGATGTTCTGCTTTATTCAACTCATTTATGATCTGCTTAACCGTCCATCCTTCCACAGCCGTCACATAATAACCCACCGATTTTCCTTGGCGGATGATATTGACCACCTCTCGCATGCTGACTTGGGGAGGGAAAAGATATTCACCGGCTTTCAGCTCCCGCTCCGCTCCTTCAAAACGCAGCGCTAAACGGAAAAGCAAAGCTTCTTTAATGACCCCTTCTTGCTCTAGGGTATTAGCAATGTGAATACCCCCCTTCCCCTTATCAATGATAACGGTTTTCTCTTCTGTAAGGGGGCCGTCTTGGTTAATCAGAACGCCTAAGGTTAAAAAAGCAACCGCCCCAAGGATAAGTAAAATAAAGAAGGCTGAAAGGAGTGCGTTAAGAAAACGCATCTCGTTTACTTAAACGCCTTCAAAACGAGAGACGCGTTTGTCCCACCAAAACCAAACGAATTCGACAACGCAACCTCAATCTTTTTCTCACGCGCAACATGCGGGACAAGATCAATGCCTAAACATCCTTCAGATGGATTATTAAGGTTCAAAGTTGGTGGAACAATCCCTTCCTTAATTGCTTTAATACAGAAAATTGCCTCAACCGCACCAGCAGCTCCAAGCAGATGGCCAATTGACGACTTTGTTGATGACATTACAGCATTTTCAGATCCATCAAGCAGGCGTTTGACCGCAGAAACTTCAATATCATCGCCTAATGGCGTTGATGTTCCATGTGCATTGATATAATCAAGATCAGACGGTGCGACGCCGGCGTCTTTTAAAGCAGCACGCATAGAGCGAAAACCACCGTTTCCATCCGGCGCTGGTGATGTAATATGATGCGCGTCACCCGACATACCATAACCGGATATTTCAGCATAGATTTTAGCACCACGCGCCTTAGCATGCTCTAATTCCTCTAAAACTAAAATACCAGCGCCCTCACCCATGACGAAGCCGTCTCGATCCTTATCAAATGGGCGTGATGCTTTCTCAGGGGTTTCATTATAACTCGTTGATAACGCGCGCGCAGCAGCAAATCCAGCCAGGCCAAGGCGATTAATTGCCGACTCAGCGCCGCCAGCAATCATAACATCTGCATCGCCATATTTAATGATCCGTGACGCATCGCCAATTGCATGAGCCCCAGTCGAACAAGCGGTCACTACAGAGTGATTTGGCCCTTTAAACCCATATTTAATTGATACTTGACCAGACACAAGATTGATCAAGCAGGCTGGAATAAAAAACGGTGACAGACGACGCGGTCCTTTTTCATGGAGGGTCATCTGTCCTTTTGAAAGCTCAGGCAGACCACCAATTCCAGACCCAATCATCACGCCTGTGCGTTCACATTGCTCATCCGTTTCTGGTTTCCAGCCACTATCTTTAATTGCTTCTTCAGCTGCAGATAAACCAAGAATAATAAAGAAATCATTCTTTCGCTGTTCCTTAGCATCAACGTAAATATCTGGATTATAGGTGCCATTTGTTCCATCACCCAGGGGGACTTCACCGGCAACTTTCGCTGGGATGTCTGCTATATCGCATTTCGTCACCCCTCCAATGCCACTTTTACCGGCAATGAGTTGAGACCATGTATGATCGACACCCATTCCAAGCGGGGAGACCATACCAAGCCCAGTAACAACAACACGTCTCATTATTTGTTCCAGATTTACAAAAAATCAAACACCCCCCGTATAGAGGGGATATTTAACCTTTTAAGCAGAAGCTTCTTCGATGTAGTTGACAGCATCTTGGAATGTCAAGATCTTCTCAGCTGCATCATCAGGGATTTCAATACCGAACTCCTCTTCAAAAGCCATGACAAGCTCAACAGTATCAAGGCTATCAGCGCCCAAATCATCAATAAAGCTTGCCTCAGGCGCAACTTTATCTTCGTCGACACTTAAATGTTCAACAACAATTTTCTTTACACGGTCAGCAATATCACTCATTTATTTTTCCTTTCGTATTAACTGAAACCAAAAAATTCTTTATTTGGCAGATGGTGCCATAAAGACTTTATCACACCGAAACTCTTGAAAGCTATTTCTGCCTGTCCCGGCCCCTCTTGTCAAGACCAAACAGCCTTGTCTAGATCATTGCCATCCCACCATTAACATGGATTGTCTGGCCTGTCACATAGGCTGCTTCATCACTCGCCAGATAAACAACTGCAGAGGCAATTTCGTCTGGCTGACCCAAGCGGTTCGCAGGAACGGCAGGCAAGATGCGATTTTTTTGCTCCTCTGTCAAGACATCTGTCATTGCCGTTTGAATAAAGCCCGGCGCAACACAGTTTACCGTGATGCCACGACTGGCCACTTCAGCCGCCAAAGCCTTGGACATGCCGATGATTCCAGCTTTTGACGCCACATAGTTTGCTTGCCCTGGATTCCCTGTCACACCAACCACGGATGTAATATTGATCATCCGTCCAAAGCGATTTTTCATCATCCCTTTCATGACAGAGCGCGATAAACGAAACGCCGCTGTGAGATTCACATCAATAACGGCCTGCCAATCTTCATCTTTCATGCGCATCGCCAAACCATCACGGGTCAGGCCTGCATTATTGACAAGAATATCAATCTTTTCCATTGCTTGTGTTGCTACCGCAACAACGGCGTCTGCCGCTTCCGCAGAAGACAGATCGCCCACAACCACATGGACACGCCCCCCCAACTCACCAGCCAGTTTATCCAAAGCTTCTTTTTTACGGCCTGTAATGGTGATAGTTGCGCCTTGTGCATGCAACGCTTTGGCAATTTCGCCACCAATACCGCCGGAAGCGCCGGTTACAAGCGCCGTTTTACCTGTTAAATCAAACATATTTTTCTCCTGATTAAAAACTAGAGTGCTTTGACGAGGGCATCAACATCCTCAGGCGTATTGACAACAAATGTCTCTGCTGCACGATCAATGCGACGCATCAGCCCGGTCAAAACCTTACCCGCGCCAATTTCAACAAAACGGGTGGCGCCATCAGCCTGCAAGGCGCCAATGGTTTCGCGCCAGCGCACTTGGTCTGTGACCTGTTGCACAAGAAGGGCACGAATTTCATCGACTGATTTGGCTGGCCTTGTTGTCACATTCGCATAAACCGGGCAAGACGGCATAGTGACCTCAACCTCAGACAAGGCAATCGCCATTGCTTCAGCCGCGGGCAACATCAGCGCACAATGAAACGGGGCACTCACTGGCAACATCACAGCTTTACGCGCCCCTTTTTCTGTCGCTAAAGCCGCAGCTTTTTCGACCGCCGCGGTATGACCGCTGACAACGATTTGCCCCGGACAGTTATCATTCGCCAAAGAACACAACGAATCATCCGTTGAAGCTTGATCGCAAAGACCAACCACATCCGCCATTTCTAACCCGATCACGGCAGCCATGGCGCCTTGTCCAACCGGGACGGCTTTTTGCATCGCCTGACCACGGGTTTTCAAAAGACGGGCTGTATCCGCAAGGGAGAATGATCCCGCCGCCGCATAGGCACTATACTCACCCAAGGAATGACCCGCCATAAAAGATATTTTTTCAGCGATATTAAGGCCGGCTTCTTTTGATAAAACCGCCATCACCGCCATGGACACCGCCATCAAAGCTGGTTGCGTATTTTCAGTGAGATTAATCTGATCCTCAGGACCCTCAAAAATAATCTGCGAGAGTTTTTGATTGAGCGCATCATCCACTTGCTCAAAAACCTCACGGGCGGAGGCAAAAGAATCATAGAAATCTTTGCCCATGCCGATCGTTTGCGATCCTTGTCCGGGAAAGAGTAATGCTGTGGTCATTGATAAACTCCTGTTATAAAAACAGCCATAGAGATAGTGGTTTTTGCCCTTTTGTCAAGTTTTGTCTGAGGACAAAAAAATAAAGGCGACTAGAGCCGCCTTTATGTATTATTAAAATCTTTTATAAATTAGAGCTTTAAGTGACTGGTAACTTTTCTGGAGCTTCCCTAAGTAAGAAACTCATCTTCTTCGTCAAACTGATTATCGCCATTATCAAGTGGGTCTTCGTCTTCTTCGTCTTTGTATCCCATTTTTTACACTCCCTTATTTTTTGGTTGAAATGGATTGCGCGCTTTATAAACCGATTCTTCTCTTATAGGCAAGGTTTTTCTTGACAAAAAATAGTGTTTTTCTTGAATTAAAAATATTATTACCCATATTACATTCCATAAGACATAAAAGACTCTCTTCTCTTGGATCGGGGGAACCGAAAACAAAAAAGTTCTTGCTTTTTAGGGTATAACGGGGCTATAAACCGTCCACACCTACCTTGCTAAGGCATTTGGCCTTAGCTTTAACAGCCATAAGGAGGTAAAAATGGCTTATTATGAAACCGTGTTTATTGCACGGCAAGACTTGACCGACGGTCAATGTAAAGAACTGGCTACAAAGATGGCCGATATCGTGAACGATAATGGTGGACAAGTGATCAATACCGAATTTTGGGGATTGCGTCAGTTGGCCTACCGAATCAACAAAAACCGTAAAGGGCATTATGTGTGCTTCCATATCGATGGAGCGGCAGCAGCAAAAGACGAGTTGGAGCGTAACCTGCGCCTCAACGAAGATATTTTGCGTTTTCTTTCCACAGCATTGGAAGAAAAGCCTGAAGGCCAAACAATTATGATGAATAAGAAAGAAGGAGAAGCAGCATGAATGAGAAATCTGCACCAAAATTCTTCCGTCGCCGGAAGGTTTGTCCTTTCTCCAGCGACAATTCGCCAAAGATCGACTATAAAGATGTCGACTTATTAAAAAAATTCGTGTCAGAGCGTGGTAAAATTACCCCGAGCCGCATTACCGGCGTGTGCACAAAAAAGCAACGCGAATTAACCAAAGCAATCAAACGGGCGCGTGCCTTGGCTCTTTTGCCATACACCGCACATAAAGAATAAGGGGAAAAATCATGCAAGTTATTCTTCTTGAACGCGTTGAAAACCTCGGCCAAATGGGTGACACGGTCACCGTTAAGCCAGGCTATGCCCGCAACTTCCTGCTCCCACGTAAGAAAGCGCTTCGTGCGACACAGGATAATATCGCCTTTTTTGAAACACAAAAGAAACAGCTTGAAGCCGATAATCTGCAAAAGAAAAAAGATGCTGAAGCTGTTGCTAAGAAAATGAGCGATGATCTTACTGTTACTGTTGTTCGTCAGGCGGCTGAATCTGGTAAGCTTTATGGCTCGGTATCCTCTCGCGATATCGCTGAAGCTGTCACGGCCTCCGGTACAACTATTACACGTCAACAGGTTGCGTTGAACGAATCCATCAAAATGTTGGGGCTATTTACAGCACGTGTTACGCTGCATCCCGAAGTTGTTGTTGAGGTTACGGCCAATGTTGCCCGCTCTGAAGAAGAAGCAAAAATTCAGCTAGAGCGCGGCGGTGCCCTAATTATTGATCGAAATGCTGTTGAAGAGACTGAAGTTGAGATTGATGTTGACGCAGCTGTTGCTGAAGTCTTTGAAAGCGAAGAAGCAGCCGAACAAGCAAAAGCAACCCTAACTGATCAAGCTGAAGAAGCGGCAGCACCTACTCCAGCGGAAGCGGCGGCATCTGAGGATACCGATGCTACTGAGGCTGACGCTGATAATGCAACAGCTTAGGAAGAAACCAAAGAAAACGCGGCTTCTTAAAAGCATCTTAGCTGATCTTTACTTTTCTAAGAAGAGCCGCCTGTCACAGGCTGGCTCTTTTTTTTACAGAATACTCTGGTAATTAACATTATTTTGAATATAGAATAGCTCTTATGACTTCACTGAAATCTGTCTTAACAGTTGACACAGCGTCTGATAATGATGGCAGCAACACCGACTATCGCGCACGTCCGCATAATGAAGAGGCGGAGCAAGGGGTGCTTGGTGCTCTCTTGCTTGACAATCAAGCGATTGAAAAAGTTAATGAGTTCCTCAAGCCTGAGCATTTCTATCATCCCACCCATGGCGCGATTTACCAAGCAATCGTGACCTTATGTGATCGTGGACAAGTTGCCGATCCTGTCACCCTAAAAGCTTTTTTTGCCAAAGACGATGGTCTTGCTCATGTTGGTGGCCCGGCCTATTTGGCTGATCTAGCAGCAAATGTTGTCTCCGTAGCGAATACGCAGGCCTACGGTCAAGCGGTTTATGACACTTATTTGCGTCGTCAGCTCATCACAATTGGTGAAGAGATCTCGAACACGGCGCATGAACATGATATAGAAAATCCGCCAACTACCCAGATTGAAACGGCTGAAGCGACGCTGTTTAATTTGGCTGAGCATGGGGACTACAAAAAAGGCTTTATCCCGTTTCAAGAATCATTAACCACGGCGATTAAAACCGCTGAAAAAGCCTTTTTATCCGACAGTAATGTCACCGGTGTCACCTCTGGTTTTCGTGATATGGACAAAAAGCTCGGTGGCCTTCACCCCAGTGACCTGATTATTCTCGCTGGCCGTCCTTCTATGGGGAAAACCTCGCTGGCCATTAATATCGCCTACAAGGCGGCGAACGCCTATGTTGAAAGTCAGGGTAAAGAAGGTGCCCGGGTTGGCATTTTCTCCCTTGAGATGTCATCGGAACAGCTCGCGCTCCGTATTCTGTCGGATGTTGCCAATATCGGATCCGAGAAAATTCGCCGTGGCGATATTTCCCAAGATGATTTCCACCGCTTTGCGGAAGCGAGCCAGAAACTCTCGACTCTGCCCCTTTATATTGATGATAGTGCTGCGTTGAATATCTCCGGTATTCGCACCCGCGCCCGACGTCTACAGCGTCAACATGGTCTTGACCTTATCATCCTCGATTATCTGCAACTCTTGGGAGGATCGGGCCGCCGCTCTAATGATAACCGGGTGCAGGAAATCTCAGAAATCTCGCGCGGCCTTAAAACCTTGGCAAAAGAATTAAATGTGCCAGTAATTGCTTTATCGCAGCTCTCTCGTCAAGTTGAGCAACGTGAGAATAAGCGCCCACAGCTTTCTGATCTTCGCGAATCAGGTTCAATTGAACAAGATGCTGATGTCGTCATGTTCATTTATCGGGAGGAATATTACCTCTCGCGTGAAGAACCAACCCAACACGCGAATGAAACACCGGAGAAATTTGGTGATCGCTACGCCCGTTGGCAGGAACAGCTGGCACGCGCAACAAATGTTGCTGAAATCATTCTTGGCAAACAGCGCCATGGCCCAATTGGTACGGTTAAGCTCTTCTTTGATGGTGAATTTACTCGTTTTTCTGACCTTGACCGCCATCATAGTGAGTAAATAATCCCCCTTGCCTTTGCGTCCGTTCAATGCCATTTTAACGGGCATGGAAGCGCTCTTAAATCTGCCTATTAGTATCTTACAGCATATCGGCCGTACCGTGTTGAAATTTCTCAATGCCACCGGTCGCTTAAGCTATTTTATTGGTATTAGTGCCTCGCATGTTGTCCGCCCGCCGATTTATCCACGATTGATCTTCCGGCAATTTATTGAAATCGGCTATTACTCCCTCCCTGTGGTTGGTCTCACGACCTTATTTACCGGGATGGTCCTGGCTCTACAAAGCTATACTGGGTTTTCTCGTTTTTCAGCAGAAGGTGCCGTGGCAACCGTTGTTGTTCTTTCCATCACACGAGAATTGGCCCCTGTGCTCGCTGGTTTGATGGTGGCTGGGCGG
Source organism: uncultured Bdellovibrionales bacterium (assembly GCA_964496065.1). Lineage (GTDB taxonomy): Bacteria > Pseudomonadota > Alphaproteobacteria > Micavibrionales > SZUA-601 > CAZBXD01. The sequence continues at coordinate 3,205 of CAZBXD010000009.1, read as the reverse complement.
ATTGGTGCTGCGATGGCGGCAGAAATTGGCACGATGCGCGTCACAGAACAGATTGATGCCCTGCGCACCCTGACGACGAACCCATATAAGTATTTGATTGCACCACGCTTGATTGCGGGTGTTTTAATGCTCCCCCTTCTTGTGCTTGTTGGCGATATTATTGGGGTCTTTGGTGGTTATATCATTAGTATTCACAAACTGGGCTTTAACCCCGCTAACTATCTCAAGCAAACAATCGATTTCTTAGAACCCATTGATGTAATTTCTGGTCTCGTTAAGGCCGGTGTCTACGGCTATATCGTTGCCTTGATGGGCTGTTATAACGGCTTCTTCTCTGGCCGCGGTGCCCAAGGCGTTGGTCGCGCAACAACTGGTGCAGTTGTCTCTTCCTCTATTTTAATCTTGATCTGTAACTATATCTTGACCCAGGTATTCTTTTCATGACAACAGACCTTAAGATCAGCGTTCAGAATGTCAGTAAATCCTTTGATGATAATCATGTCCTGCGTGGAATTGATCTCAACGTGCGGCAACAGGAATCAATGGTAATTATCGGCGGATCCGGATCCGGTAAATCCGTTTTGATGAAATGTATTCTTGGTCTTTTACATGCTGATAGCGGATCAATTATGATCGATGGGCAGGAAATGGTTGGCGCTTCGCCTGCAGAACAACTTCATATCCGGGAAAAATTTGGTATGCTCTTTCAAGCGGGTGCCCTCTTTGATTCACTCCCTGTGTGGGAAAATATCTGCTTTGCTCTCTTGCAACGTAAGAAAATCAGCCGAAAAGAAGCGCCCGACTTTGCCGTGGAGAAACTACGGGCGGTCGGTCTTGGCCCAGATTCTGCCTTTAAATTCCCGGCTGAACTGTCTGGTGGTATGCAAAAACGCGTTGCGCTTGCACGTGCCATTGCCATTGAACCAGAGATTATTTTCTTTGACGAACCAACCACTGGTCTGGATCCAATTATGTCAGATGTTATTAATGAGTTGATTGTAAAATGTGTGAAAGAAATCGGCGCCACGGCTGTCACGATTACACATGATATGGCAAGTGTGCGCTCAATCGCCGACCGTGTCTCCATGCTATATAAGGGGCAGATGATCTGGACTGGGCCTGTACATGAGATGGAAAATGCCAACAACGCCTATGTTGACCAATTTATCCATGGTCGTGCTATCGGCCCGATTGAAATGGTTGCTTAACTCTTTCTATTCATAAAATTCTTCATGGTCCGGTATACGAGAAAAGGCAATTTTTGTCCCTGAGTATTGTCCCATTTCCAATGCCGACATTTTCTTGTTTTTCATACCCGGCAATGCACCAATAAACACCGTATCCCGGCCATATTTTTTATTCAAATGATCCATATTGTCACTAATGGCTTCCCATTTTTTGATTTGTTCTTGAGAGACAGAAAAAAGGTCTTTGGTAATCATCTGTCGCTGGCGCAAGGATAAAAAACCAACACTCACCTTTTTCACGCGCCGATGGGAAAGATCGCCAATCTGTAATGCCATTTGCCGCCATAAGTCATCAACAATATGGAGAAGAGAAAAACTGTCTTGTGCATGGGATAAGCGGCGATCTCCTGACCAACGGGTTTGATCAACAAAACGAATAGACAGGTAAACACATCCCGCGTAATAGCCTAATCTGCGCAAGCGACTGGCGGCTTTGGCCGCCAAACGACGGGCAACCAATCGTGCCTTATCCGGAAAGCGTAACGGCGGCGCCAAAACATGGCTATGCCCCACAGTGGTGCGTTTGGAAGGGAGGGAGGCAATCTCCATACCGTGTAGTTGATACCAATAGCGCTCCCCCGTGACACTCCCCCAGATTTTGCGTGCCTGTTTCGGCGATAAATTACAAAACTGCTCAATGTTAAAAATTCCTTTGAGATAAAAACGCCGCTCCATGCCCAAACCAATCCCTGGAAAATCAAGTAGCTTCAGATGATAAAGCGCCTCCGGGATTTTATCGGGATAGAGGACGACCAAGCCATCTGGTTTTTGCATATCGGAAGCAATCTTGCCTAACAGCGCATTGGACGCAATCCCAATGGAGCAGTTAATAGCCTCGCCAACATTTTTCCAAATACCTATTTTAATCTGTTGTGCCAGGGCCATCGCCAGCTCCGGCTCACGATAGCGATGCGGAATTTCACACGCCGCCTCATCTATCGAACAAATTTTGATAATGGGGGCATGCCGATCAAGTTCCGCCATAATTCGCTTATGGTAGTCAACATAGCGATTATGGCGCGCGGGAATAACAATTAAATCAGGGCATTTTGCCCGCGCTTCCCAAACCGGCGTATTCGTTTTAATCCCTAAACGTTTGGCCTCATAACTGGCCGCAATGGCACAAGTTGCCTCGGTTTCTGTTGGTACAACAATCAAAGGTTTCCCGCGAAAACTAGGATTAATCTGTTGCTCAACACTGGCAAAATAGCTGTTGAGATCCAAAAAAAGGGTAGTCAATTGTGTTGCCAGAGATTGTGCCATAAATTACTCCATTACAGGAGGATAATCCTAACATACTAACAAGAACAAAAGAAGAACAATTTTATTCGCTATCGCGAATATGCTTCAAACCGACAGCTGCATAATCAAGCCCTGATTTCACTGTCATAAACATGGCTAGCGTTAGCCCCAGCTGACCAATTGATTGCTCTGGGATCCAAGTAATCGTATTGTAACCAGAAACAATTAAAAACCCAATCGCTGTCATTTGAATCATGGTTTTCCATTTTCCCAAACGACTAACGGGCAGTTGGATATTCATTGGCCCAAGATATTCACGAAGGCCGGCAATAAACATTTCCCGCATAAAGATAATCACCGCTGGAAGAACCCAAATCCCGGTTAAACGATCAAAAGCGACAAGCAGGAACAACATTGCCCCAACAAACAGCTTATCAGCAATCGGATCCATAAATTTACCAATTGGCGTGATTGTCTGATGAGCGCGTGCAAAATAGCCATCAAAAAAATCCGTGAGTGCTGCTGGGATATAGATAAACAGTGCGGCCCAAGCGGCCCATTGGAAAGGAAAGAAAAACAGAATTGTAATAACAGGGATCGCCAAAATCCGAGCGAAGGTTAATATATTCGGCAGATTTTTTTTATTGATCATCATGATTTTAACAATACACGGATATGACAACACGAAAAGAGAAAAACATCCTCATATATAAAAA
>CAZBXD010000008.1:22675-49757 GCA_964496065.1 uncultured Bdellovibrionales bacterium | reverse complement strand
CTTTATTTTATCAGCTATTGCAATCCTTTTTTAACGATGTCACAGTAGAAGAAATAAGCTAACTAAAAAATAAGAACAGGTTCCTTGTTTTATGCTCGCCGATAAAGACCGCATGTTTACAAATATCTATGGCTTTCAAAGCCATGCGCTTGAAGATGCGCAAAAGCGTGGCGATTGGAATGGGACAAAAAAAATCCTTAGCTTAGGGCGCGATAAAATTATTGAGCAGATGAAGGCCTCTGGCCTGCGTGGTCGGGGTGGAGCTGGTTTTCCTACTGGGGTGAAATGGTCTTTTATGCCCAAGGTTTCTGATGGTCGTCCGCATTATTTGGTGATTAATGCCGATGAGTCGGAGCCGGGTGCATGCAAAGACCGGGATATCTTGCGTCATGAGCCGCATAAGCTGATCGAAGGTGCCTTGATTGGGGCCTTTGCCATTGGGGCGCATCATGCCTTTATCTATGTGCGGGGGGAGTTTGCTAATGAAGCGTCTGAACTCAACCAAGCGGTGGCTGAGGCACGTGAAGCCGGTCTGATCGGTAAAAATGCTTGTAAATCTGGGTGGGATTTTGACATTACTGTGCATAGTGGTGGTGGCGCCTATATTTGTGGTGAAGAATCTGCCCTTATTGAAAGTTTGGAAGGTAAGCGTGGAATGCCCCGCAACAAGCCGCCATTCCCGGCGATGGCTGGGTTGTATTCTTGCCCGACGACGGTCAATAATGTGGAGACAATTGCGTCTGTACCAGAGATTATGCGCCGTGGCCCAAAATGGTTTGCAAATTTGGGCACAGAGCAAAGCTGTGGAACGAAGCTGTTTTCGATCTCCGGCCACGTTAATACGCCATGTAATGTTGAAGAAGAGATGGGTGTTTCGCTGAAGGTTTTGATCGAAAAACATGCGGGTGGTGTCCGGGGAGGCTGGGATAATTTGCTTGCCGTGATTCCTGGGGGGGCGTCCACCCCGGTTATCCCAAAAGATTTTTGTAATGATATTGAGATGTCTTATGAGGCTCTTAAAGATGCCGAGACTGGGCTTGGTACTGCGAGTGTTATTGTCATGGATAAATCAACCGATATTGTTCGTGCGATTGCCCGTCTGTCAAAATTTTACATGCATGAGAGTTGTGGTCAATGTACCCCATGCCGCGAAGGGACAGGGTGGATGTATCGCATCATGCAAAGGATGATCCGCGGAGAAGCGGAGTTGGAAGAAATCGATATGCTCTATGATGTCACTAAGGAGGTTGAGGGGCACACGATTTGTGCGCTAGGTGATGCCGCGGCATGGCCAATCCAGGGTCTTATTCGTCATTTTCGTCCGGAGATGGAAAAACGGATTATGGCTTATCGCGATAGGGTCGCTGTTTCACAAAAGCAACAGGTGGCGGAATAGGGGTAAGAGATGCCAAAACTAAAGATCAATGGTGTTGAAATTGAAGTTGAGCAGGGCATGTCCGTGATTCAGGTCTGTGAACTTATGGGGGTTGAAATTCCACGATTTTGTTATCATGACCGTCTCTCTGTGCCAGCAAATTGTCGCATGTGTTTGGTGGAACAAAAAGGGATTCCAAAACCTATACCTTCTTGTGCTATTCCAGCCGCCGACGGGATGGAGATTGTCACCGATAGTGACATGGTACATAAGGCGCGCCAGGGTGTGATGGAGTTTCTCCTGATTAATCACCCGCTGGATTGTCCGATTTGCGACCAGGGTGGCGAGTGCGACTTGCAGGATCAAGCCATGGCTTACGGTTTTGACCGCAGCCGGTACCAAGAAGAAAAACGTGCCGTTAAAGATAAAGACCTCGGGCCTATCATTAAGACTGTGATGACGCGGTGTATTCATTGTACCCGATGTATCCGCTTTGCGGAGCAAGTGGGTGGTATGCCGGAGCTTGGGCTTTTGGGGCGCGGTGAAGACACTGAAGTGGGCACTTTTGTGGAGGCGTTTGTCACTTCTGAACTGTCCGGTAATCTCGTGGATATTTGTCCGGTGGGGGCGCTTACCTCAAAACCCTATGCCTTTAAGGCGCGCCCGTGGGAATTACGCAAAACTGAAACCATTGATGTGATGGATGCGGTTGGATCAAATATCCGTGTTGACTCGAGAGGGAATGAGGTGATGCGGGTGCTACCTCGTCTGCATGAGGAAATTAACGAGGAATGGATTTCAGATAAAACGCGTTACGCCTATGACGGATTGATGAAGCAACGTTTGGATACGCCCTATATCCGTAAGGGTAAGAATCTGCAACCAGCAACTTGGGATGAGGCTTTTGCTTTCACGAAGGAAAAGCTAGCCAAATTAAAAGGCAGAGAAATCGGCGCACTTGTTGGGGATCAAGTTGATAGTGAGGCCACAATGGCACTGAAAGACTTGATGACGGCACTGGGCTCGCCCAATCTCGACTGTCGCCAAGATGGCGCGCTATATGATGTCAAACATCGCTCAAACTATATCATGAACACAACAATTGCTGGTGTTGAAGAGGCGGATCTTATTCTCCTGATCGGGACAAATCCACGCTGGGAAGCGCCAATGGTGAATGCCCGTATTTTGAAAGCGTATAATGATAATAATGCCAAGATTGTTCTGGTAGGCCAGGCCTGTGATCTCAATTACCCCTATGAGCATCTTGATACAGGGGCGAAGGTGCTTGAGGACCTCACTAAGGGGAAGGGTGATTTTGCCAAGACCCTGAAAAAAGCCAAGAACCCGATTATGATCGTTGGCGAGCACCTCTTTACGCGTGAAGATGGGATGGCGTTGCAGGCTCTAACGCATGAAGTTGCTAAGAAATATGGGATCGTGGGTAAGAATCGCAACGGCTATAACCTTCTACACCGGGCGGCGGCGCGCGTTGGTGCGCTTGACCTTGGGTTTGTCCCGGCGCGTGGGGGCAAGACCACTAAGGATATGCTTAAAGCTGCCAGTAAAGGGGAGATTAAGGCGCTTTATCTCCTGGCGACCGATGAGGTCGATATGAAGGCGATCGGTAAGAAATCCTTTGTGATGTATCAAGGTCATCACGGTGATGCGGCTGCTGAACGCGCGGATGTGATTTTCCCTGGCGCGGCCTTTACTGAGAAAAATGCCACTTACGTGAACACCGCTGGTCGGGTTCAACAGGCGCGGATGGCGACCTTCCCCCCGGGGGAGGCCCGCGAAGATTGGAAGATTATCCGAGCGCTGTCGGAGCATCTTGGGCATAGATTGCCGTATGATAATTTGAACCAGCTCCGTGATCGCATGACTGAAGAAAATCCAATTTTTATGCTTGTCGATAAACCCATGCCCTGTGAGTGGGAATATGCTGGCAAGGCCGGCGTTACTAAGACAAAACCTTTTGATCTACCAGTTACTAATTTCTACATGACCTGTGCCATCAGTCGCAATTCTCAAACCATGGCACAATGTACGCAAGCTTTTGTTAATCAGTCAAAGGATAAAAAGGCGGCATGATGATCGAATTTTTTAGCACCTATATTCTCCCGCTGATTGGTATCCTGTTTGGGATTTTGGCCTTTGTGGTACCGATTATTATTTCGGTCGCCTATCTAACCTATGCAGAGCGGAAGGTGATGGCCGCGATGCAACTGCGCCAGGGACCGATGACGGTCGGACCGTTTGGCCTGCTCCAACCTCTGGCAGATGGCATTAAACTCCTGTCCAAAGAAACGATTATTCCAAGCGGTGCGAACCGAGTAATTTTTATCTTGGCGCCGATGATTACCTTTGCCTTGGCTTTGGTGGCCTGGGCGGTTATTCCAGTGGCCCCGGGATGGGTCTTGGCCGATATTAATGTTGGCGTACTTTACCTGTTTGCGATTTCATCGCTCGGCGTCTATGGCGTCCTGATGGCGGGGTGGGCTTCGAATTCTCGCTATGCCTTCCTTGGGGGATTGCGGGCGGCGGCGCAAATGGTGTCCTATGAGGTGTCGATGGGGCTTGTGATTTTGTGTGTGATCCTCTTTACCGGGTCTTTTAATTTAACTGAGGTGGTTGAAAACCCACGACCATGGTGGGCATGGATTGTTTTGTTCCCCATGTTAGTGGTCTTCTTTATTTCCATCTTGGCGGAAACTAACCGCTCACCTTTTGACCTCCCCGAAGGAGAATCGGAGCTTGTTGGTGGCTATAATGTTGAATATTCTGCAATGACTTTTGCGCTGTTTTTCCTGGGTGAATACGCGAATATGATTTTGATGTCGGCGATTACCGTCCTTCTGTTCCTTGGGGGCTGGCTGGTGCCGTTTGGATTGGATTGGGCAATTTTAACCTGGATCCCGGGGCCGGTCTGGTTTATAGCCAAAACCTGTTTTGTTTTATTTTGGTTTGTCTGGGCAAGGGCAACTTTACCCCGTTTCCGCTATGATCAGTTGATGAAACTGGGGTGGAAAGTGTTTCTACCCTTTTCATTGTTTTATATTATTTTTGTCGCGGGTCTACTATTATCGACAGGGCTTTTACCCGGGATGGAGGGATAGGATAGATGGATGGTCTTGCACGACGCTTTTTATTACTGGAACTGATCAAGGGTTTTGCCTTGACGTTTCGCTATATGTTTAAGCCGCGGGTGACGATTAATTACCCGCATGAAAAAGGGTTTATTAGCCCACGCTTTCGCGGTGAACATGCTTTGCGGCGTTATCCAAATGGTAAGGAACGGTGTATTGCTTGTAAACTCTGTGAGGCGATCTGTCCGGCACAGGCGATCACGATTGAGGCGGAAGAGCGCAGCGATGGCTCTCGCCGAACAACGCGCTATGATATCGATATGACCAAATGTATCTATTGCGGCTTGTGTGAGGAATCGTGCCCGGTTGATGCGATTGTTGAGGGCCCGAATTTTGAATTTGCCACCGAAACGCGCGAAGAACTCTATTACAATAAAGATAAACTTCTTGCCAATGGCGATCGCTGGGAAGCGCAAATCCAAGCCAATATTATCGCCGATGCACCGTATCGCTAGTCTATAATAGTTTTTTATATTGAGGGTGTGATGACAAATTCTGAATCTCAGGATAATCTCAGCTTTGCTATTATTCTTGCTCTTGCGGGCTTTTTTGCCTCTTCAGTATCTGATCTAGTTGTGAAAGGTCTGGGGGGAGCTTATGGTGTTTTTCAACTTCTTGTAACTTTACCTTTTGTTGCGGCGCTCTTGCTCTTAATTACCGCGTTTATCTTGAAAAAGCAGGATATGCTTATTGCGAAACAGGGACTGAAATGGCAAATCATTCGCGGCATGATGACTCCAATTGGGTCGATGGCTGTGCTTTATGCCCTGCCAATGGTCTCCTTAAGTTCTTTTTATGCGGTGGTCTTTTCAGCCCCGATTATCACCAGTGTTCTGTCAATTGTTTTTCTTAAAGAAAAGGTTATGTGGCAACGATGGTTTGGAATTTTTATTGGGTTTATTGGGATTCTCATTGTTATTAGACCTGGGGCAGGGGATTTTAACGTCGCTTTACTATATGTTTTGCTTGCAGCGTTTTTATTTTCTGTGGGGTCGGTTCTGGTACGTCGTTTTAGTCAAGGACATTCTGCCATTGGTTATGCCTTTGTAACAACCACCGTCCACGCATTCTGCGCTCTAGGAATTTTTTTGGTCTTTGGCGATGGCTATAAAATTCCTCCTCCACAAGACGCACTCCTATTTTTAGCCTGCGGAGTATGTATGGGGTTGGCCTCCTTTCTTATTCCAAAGGGAATTATGATGGCACAAGCCTCTATTATTGCGCCGTTTCATTATAGTCAGATGATTTGGGGAATTCTCTTTGGGTATATCTTCTTCTCTGAGCTCCCAGACATCTATACAATTTCAGGAGCGTCAATTGTAATCGCTAGTGGTCTCTATATTTGGCATAGGGAAAACCTCATGCGAAAAGCTGGCCAGCGCTACATGCTAGTGCGACGGACAATTATTGCAGTCCCCAGGAGAAAGAAAGATAAACATTCATAAGTATGTGTGGTTTTTTGTTACAATAAAAAGTGAATAACCCTTGCCTTTTTAATAAATCTTTTCCATTTTATATCCATTGTCTGACATATACGTTTCGTATTCCTCAAAATCAGAAAAAATAAAAAAAATGATTGCAACTTTGACCTTTTATCTCCTGGCCTCAATTTTGGTCTTAAGTGCGTTAATGGTTGTTTTTGCAAAAAATGCGGTTCATTCGGTTCTCTTTCTTATTCTTGGGTTTTTTAATGCAGCCGGGCTTTTTGTCCTTTTGGGCGCTGAGTTTATTGCCATGCTGCTGGTTATTGCCTATGTCGGGGCAGTGGCGGTCTTGTTCCTGTTTGTTGTGATGATGTTAGATGTTTCGGTTCTCAAATCGATGGAAACTTGGCGTAAACATCTTCCTCTAGGTTTGTTTATCGCGCTAATTTTTATGGCTGAGTTGCTTATCATCTTTCAAGCTTGGGAAGCCAGCCCACATCTTGGTGTCTTCCCACTCCCTATGGTGGAGGGCGATGATAACGTCCAATCAATTGGCCAGGTTCTTTATACCCATTATGTTTATCCTTTTCAGCTTGCTGGATTAGTTTTGCTTGTTTCAATGATTGGGGCAATTACATTGACCTTACGTACGCGTGACGGTGTTAGGCGACAAAATCCATTTAATCAAACTAAACGTAAGCCCGATGATGCAATGACGGTTGTAAAGGTAAAATCCAAGGAAGGGGTGAATGTCTAATGGGGATTGGTATCACACATTACCTGATTTTATCGGCTATTCTATTCACAATTGGTGTTTTTGGTATTTTTCTTAATCGTAGAAACGTGATTACAGTCTTGATGTCGGTCGAGCTGATGCTTTTGGCGGTGAATGTTAATATGGTGGCATTTTCTGTGTTTCATAGTGATCTTGTGGGGCAAGTATTCTCTTTATTTATCCTAACGGTTGCAGCCGCAGAGTCGGCAATTGGCTTGTCAATTTTGGTCGCATATTTCCGTACCAGACAATCGGTTGAAATTGAAGATATTAGTGAGATGCGGGGATGATGATGGCACAGATTCTTGTCTTTTTTCCATTGCTTGCCGCGATTGTTGCTGGATTTTTTCACAAGATTATTGGTGACAAAGGCGCACAGATTATTACATCTGGCGCGGTGATTATCTCAGCAATTTGTTCGGCTCTCTTTTTTATTGATATTAATCTGAACGGTAGTGAGCCGCACACGATTACACTCCTTTCCTGGATTCATTCTGGGGATTTTAAGGTTGATTGGGCGCTGCGCATTGATCAACTCACTGCAGTTATGTTAGTGGTTGTAACCTGGGTTTCGGCCGTGGTGCATCTTTATTCGATCGGGTATATGTCGCATGATCTGCATAAAGCTCGCTTTATGGCATATCTTAGCCTGTTTACTTTTGCCATGTTGATGCTGGTTAGTGCTGATAATCTTATTCAGATGTATTTTGGTTGGGAAGGGGTCGGGGTTGCGTCCTACCTCCTGATCGGATTCTGGCATCACAAAGATAGTGCTAATCGTGCTTCAATTAAGGCTTTTATTGTTAATCGTGTAGGCGATTTTGGTTTTGCGTTAGGAATTGCTACGGTTTTTATTCTCTTTGATACCGTTAGTTTTGATGGGATGTTCGGGCAAATTGAAGGGCATAAAGACGCTCTGTTCAATTTCTTTGGCTATGAGGTTCATGCGATTACTTTGGCGTGTTTCTTGCTGTTCATGGGGGCTATGGGTAAGTCGGCACAGCTTGGCTTGCATACGTGGTTACCCGATGCGATGGAAGGGCCAACGCCAGTCTCTGCTTTGATCCATGCTGCAACCATGGTTACGGCCGGGGTGTTTATGATTGCACGTCTATCTCCATTGTTTGAACAATCCCCTGCAGCGCTAAGTTTCATAACTGTTATCGGTGCTTTAACGGCGTTTTTGGCGGCAACGATTGCATTAACACAAAATGATATCAAACGTGTAATTGCGTATTCTACCATGAGCCAACTTGGCTATATGTTCTTTGCCCTTGGGGTGACGGCTTATAGCGCGGCGATGTTCCACCTCTTTACGCATGCTTTCTTTAAGGCACTTCTTTTCCTTGGAGCAGGGTCGGTGATCCACGCCATGTCGGATGAACAAGATATGCGTAAGATGGGTGGAATATATAAAAAAATACCGATTACGTATGCCTATATGTGGATCGGTAATTTAGCGCTTGTTGGCCTTCCGGTTTTTGCGGGATATTACTCAAAAGACATGATTTTAGAGGCAACTTATGCCAGCAATGTGCCACTGTCACGGATGGCTTTTTGGTTTGGGATTATGGCGGCAATTATGACTGCTTTTTATTCTTGGCGCCTCCTGATCATGACGTTTCATGGCAAACCACGCGCCAGTAAGAAAGTCATAGACCATGTCCATGAAAGTTCATGGATTATGAATGGCCCGCTTCTTGTTCTTGCGCTGGGGGCTGTTTTCTCTGGAATGTTGGGGTATGAGTATTTTGTCGGCCATGATCGGTTTGAATTTTGGGGTTCAACATTGACCATGTCGGTGCGCGATATTATTGAGGCGGCACATCATGTGCCACTTTGGGTGATCAAGCTCCCCATTGTTGCCGGTGGTATTGGGATTGGATTGGCCTATTGGATGTATATGTTCAACAAAAAAGCGCCAGAAACTGCGGTGCGTCTGTTTAAGCCAATGTACAAACTATTTCATAATAAATGGTATTTTGATGATCTCTATGATGTGATTTTTGTACAAGGCTCAGATTGGCTTGGTCGCCTATTTGGTCAATGGGGTGATCGAAAGGTTATTGATCACTTTGGGCCAAATGGTTTGGCATGTATTGCACAACAAGCTGCAAGGCGGGTCAGTCAATTCCAAACGGGCTATATTTTCAGCTATGCAACGGTGATGCTTGTTGGGTTAATTGTGCTTATCGGCTATATCCTTTACTGGTTAGGGGCATGAATTAATGATTGAAACAGGTTTACCTATATTATCTAGTCTTATTCTTCTCCCACTGATTGGGGTTTTCTTTGTCCTAATGGTGAGAGGCTATGATGAAGAGCGTATTGCCGAAAATAGTCGCGTTCTTGCTTTAGCAACCTCAATTGTAGTTTTTTTGGTTTCTCTATCTTTATGGAGTGGGTTTGATCCCTCGGGACCATTCTTTCAATTTAATGAAGCGTATGATTGGTTGCCAGCCCTGAATATCCGCTATCATGTTGGGGTTGACGGCATTTCTCTGTTCTTTGTCCTGCTTTCAACGCTTTTGACACCGATTTGTATTCTCGCCAGTTGGGAGAGTATCAAAACCCGCGTGCGTGAATATATGATGGCCTTTTTAGTGCTAGAATCGATGATGATCGGGATGTTTGTCGCACTCGATGCGTTCTTGTTCTATATTTTCTTTGAAGGGATTCTGATCCCGATGTTTATTATTATTGGTGTTTGGGGTGGCCCAAACCGGGTTTATGCCTCGTTTAAATTCTTCCTGTATACACTTTTAGCTTCTGTCCTGATGTTGGTGGCGTTGATTGCGATTTACCTGCATGCAGGCACCAGTGATATCAACACGCTGATGCAGACATCGTTGCCAGCGACGATGCAAACTTGGGTTTGGTGGGCGTTCTTTGCCTCTTTTGCTGTGAAGGTTCCGATGTGGCCCGTGCATACCTGGTTGCCGGATGCGCATGTCGAGGCGCCAACAGCCGGATCCGTTATTCTGGCCGGTGTTCTCCTTAAAATGGGTGGATATGGCTTCTTGCGTTTTTCCGTGCCCATGGCACCGTTGGCGACACAAGAATTTGCTTGGATTGTCATGGGCTTAAGTGTCGTGGCAATTATCTACACGTCTTTGGTTGCCCTTGTTCAAAGTGATATGAAGAAGCTGATTGCCTATTCTTCTGTCGCGCATATGGGGTTTGTGACGCTCGGGATATTTTCTTTAAATAAGCAGGGGATTGAGGGGAGTATTTTCCAAATGCTCTCCCATGGAATTGTTTCAGCGGCGTTGTTCTTGTGTGTTGGTGTGGTTTATGACCGCCTTCATACACGAGAGATTGACCGTTATGGCGGGCTTGTTAATAATATGCCAAAATATGCGCTGATCTTTATGGTTTTTATGCTTGCTTCTGTTGGCTTACCGGGCACCAGCGGCTTTGTCGGGGAATTCCTGTCTATTGTTGGCGCGTATCGGGCCAATGCTGTCATGGCAACGCTGGCAACAACCGGGATTATCTTAGGTGCGGCCTATATGCTCTATCTCTATCGTCGGGTTGTTTTTGGGGAACTGACAAAGAAAGATGTGAAGGCGATGACAGATTTATCACCTCGAGAGATTTTGATTTTTGTACCACTCGTGGCGATCGTGTTCTGGATGGGGATTTATCCACAACCGATCTTTGATGTGATGGGGCCCTCCGTTGATCGGGTGCTTGACATTTATCAAACAGCTATTACACCCTTTGTTGAGGGAGGCGCATCATGACACTTAACCTTGTTCCTTTGTTACCCGATATCTTCCTTGCTGTGTCCGCACTTTCTGCCCTCATGCTTGGTGCATTTAAGGGGCCGGATAGTGCTGGTTTGATTACAAAACTAAGTATTGGTGTGCTCTTTATTGCGGGGTATTTTTTATTTTCTGGGTTTGAGGAAACACAAACAGTTTTTAATGGCATGTTTGTTAGTGATAGTTTTGCGATTGCGATGAAGGGAATTGTTCTTGTTGGCTCTGGTTTGGGGCTCTACCTCTCTTTACCGTATTTTGAAAAAGAAGGGCGCCAACCGTTTGAATACCCTGTGCTGATCCTCTTAGCGACAGTGGGGATGTTTGCGATGATTTCATCGAATAACCTCCTCGCCCTTTATTTGGGGTTGGAGTTACAGTCCCTTTCTTTGTATATCCTGGCGGCTATTCGTCGTGATAACCTACTATCAAATGAAGCTGGCTTAAAATACTTTATTCTTGGGGCTCTTTCCTCTGGTATTTTGCTCTATGGGGTGTCGATGGTTTATGGCTATGCGGGGGCGATTGGCTATGCTGATTTGGCTGATCTCTTTGCAGTCGATAAAGCTGTGTCGCCGGGTTTGATCGTTGGGCTGGTCTTTGTTATTTCTGGTTTGGCGTTTAAGATCTCTGCTGCGCCGTTTCATATGTGGACACCGGATGTGTATCAAGGATCACCAACTCCGGTAACAGCGCTCTTTGCGATGGCGCCAAAGGTGGCGGCATTTGCAGTTATTATCCGGCTTTTGATGACGGCGTTTGGGGAGCTGACGGTTGAATGGCAGCAGGTGATCATTGCCCTGTCTGTGTTATCGATGACATTGGGGGCCTTAGCCGCCCTGGTCCAGAGAAATATCAAACGCCTGCTAGCCTACAGTTCAATCGGCCATATGGGCTATGCCTTGATGGGATTGGCCGCTGGTACGGTTCCCGGGGTTGAAAGTGTTGTCTTTTATTTGTTTGTTTATGTTGTGATGAGTGCCGGGGTTTTTGCCATTGTTCTTGCGCTGCGCCATAAGGATGCACTCCTTGAAACGGTGGAGGATTTTACCGGTCTGTCAAAAACCAACCCTAAAATGGCGTTGGCCATGACATTGTTGATGTTTTCCATGGCCGGTATTCCGCCCATGGCCGGGTTTCTGGGTAAGTTGTATGTGTTTAAGGCCGCCGTCGATGCCAATCTTGTACCCTTGGCGGTTTATGGTGTGATCACCAGTGTAATCGGGGCATATTACTATCTGCGTATTATCAAACTCATGTATTTTGATGATCCACTCAAAGAACTCGATCAGCCGGTGCAGCCTCAGCTTAACTGGGTGATGATGGGCTCGGCCTTTTTTGTCTCTATCCTGATTATCGCACCATCCTTTGTCATGAATGCGGCAAGCTTCGCGGCTGAGGCTTTTTTGAAGTAATACATGCCCTGGAATTATATACATTTTAAATCGATTGATAGTACCAGTGCGGAGGCACACCGACGTATTCAAAACGGTGAAGCAAGCGCGGGTGATGTGATTTACGCTGATGTCCAAACGGGGGGCTATGGTCGTCGAGGGCGGGCCTGGCAATCGCCGGTTGGGAATCTCTCAGCGACAACAATCATTGAAAAACCAAAAAATTTAAGTCAGATACCATTTGTTTTTGGTCTAGCGCTATTTGATGCGCTGAATGACTATGTTGATGAAACACAGAGCCTTAAGCTCAAATGGCCCAATGATATTTTATTGGACGAAGCAAAATTGGTTGGGGTTTTGTTGGAGGTATCGGGTGACTTTTTCATGATTGGATGCGGTGTGAACCTTGTTGTAGCACCGCAGTCGGATCAGCCCGTGGCAACGCTTGGTCTATCGGTATCTCCGAAAGAGGTACTTGAGAAGATTCTTACACGGTTTGAGCGGTATATTGGCTTGGAAGCGGAGAAGGGGTTTGATCCTATTCGCACCATTTGGCTTGATCACGCGCATGGCATTGGCCAAACCGTGACAGCGCGTTTTCCAGATGGTACAGAAAAAACTGGTATTTTTGACAATATTAGTCATGATGGGGCGCTGATTATGCGCAACAATAATGAAAGTGAAGAAATTCCAACAGCGGATATCTTTTTTTGAGGGGAAATGACTGAACCAATACTCAATCCAGATAAACTGATTTTTATTCCCTTAGGTGGGGCAGGCCGTTTTGAGGGGAACCTGAATGCCTATTGTTACGGTGGTAAAATTCTTCTCATTGATTGCGGGCTAGGCTTTGCGGATGAATATCACCCAGGCGTTGATATTATTTTGCCTGATCCACAGTGGTTAGAAGAAAGAAAAGAGAGCATCATTGGCTTGGTCATCACTCATGCGCATGAAGATCATGTTGGTGCCGTTGGACATTTATGGCGACGGCTGAGATGCTCAATATATGCGACCCCATATACCTATCAAATTGTTCGCAGAAAGCTGACAGAGCAGGGTGTTGGGCGCGATGCTGTTGTCAATCAGGTTGTTTTGGAAGCTGAGATTGATTTAGCACCCTTTGATGTGAAGTTGATCAATGCGACACACAGCACACCGGAATCCTGCATGGTGTTTATTAAAACACCAGCGGCGACTGTCTTGCATACCGGGGATTGGCGCCTGGATGACAATCCGATAATGACAGAAAAAACCAATGAGGCATTTTTAAAATCGATCAAAGGTCAGGTCGATGTCCTAATTGGGGATTCAACCAATGCGATTAAACCCGGGCAGGGTACTTCTTTTTCTGAGATGTATACCTCTTTTGAAGCTGTCCTTAATCGCACACCGCACACGGTTATTTTTGCTTGTCAGGGGTATTCCGCCCTGTCACGGATTGAAGTTTTGACGAAGATTGCCAAAAAACATGGTCGTCATGTTGCCATTGCGGGTGGATCCATCAAACGGGCTTATGAGGCGGCGGTCGATCTTGGGATGATGGAACGCTCCCCAGTGATGATTAGTGATCGGGAAATGATGCAATTGCCACGCGATCGTCGGATTTTTGTTTGTACAGGATCACAAGCAGAGCCCCGAGCCGCCTTAACGCGGATTGCATATAACGATCATCATATTGTTAAACTGAGCGCTGGGGATACGGTGGTCTTTTCAGCCCGTATTATTCCGGGCAAAGAAAAGCCAATTGCAGATATGAAGCGGGAGCTGGTGCGTGACGGGATTGAAATTGTAACAAATAAAGAAATACCTAATGTATATATCTCTGGGCATGCCCATGGTGAAGAAATAGAAAAACTCTATGACTGGGTCACCCCAAGGGCGGTCTTACCAGTGCATGGTGACTATGATCATCAGGTTGTGCAGGCCGATATTGCAAGAAAAAAAGGAATTTACACGCCTATGGTGCCCGAAAATGGTCACATAATAGAAATTGACAACCAGGGCAATGTTGATCATATCGGTGATATTTATACCGGCTATCTCGCAGTAGATGGCGAACGCATTATTTCAGCGCATAATTCACGATCTATGCAAGAACGGCGTAAAATTAGCTATAATGGAACGGTTTCACTGACACTTTTACTGGATGGAAGAGGTGAGATCGTCAAAGATCCAGTCATAAGTGTTGTTGGTTTAACAGAAAGCCCAGAGGATGAAGAGGTACTAGCGCATGACCTCTCGAAAGAGGTTGAGCGTTATTTAAAAAAAATGGATTCGGATGATCGGTATGAGGATCATTTAGTCCATGAACAGGGACGTTTGGCCATTATGCGGCGTATTCGGGATATGTTTGGTAAAAAACCCGTGATTACTATCCATATTGTGAGGCTTTAAAAATGAGTTGGCTTGTTGGGATTTTTATTTATTTTTTGATTTGGTGGACGGCTCTGTTTATTATTTTACCCATTGGGGTTGAGCGCGATGAGACGCCAGAAAAAGGCCATTCTTCTGGCGCGCCAAAAAATGCCAAAATTGGTCAAAAAATTGCATATACAACACTATTAGCAACGGTTTTATGGGTGCTGCTCTATCTTTTATCAGAAACCGGGATGATTGATTACCGTGCGATTGTGAGTTTTGAATGAGATTTTTATTATTGTTTATCAGTGTTTTATTTTTGTTTCCTCAATCAGTATATGCGGAACGGGGTGGGAATGATTTAGAGGTTCTTTGTCGTCATTTTACCTTGCATACGCCTAATGCTGATGTTGCATATCAACCTGGTATTGATGTCCGTGGTCAGGCGGTTGTCTCAGCTGATCTGGAAGATAATCGCCTTGAAGTGCATCGGGTTTTCACAATTCCTCTTCGGGTTGAACAGCTCGAAGCGCTTAATATGCCGACAGACAGTGTGTTGGCACCAGAACTATCCGTCGGTGAGGTTGTCGTGGATTTGGACGCGGATAGCATTACTTTCAATGGTCAGGAAATTAAACAGAATGATCTTGAGGTTTTGTGTTTAAAGCCAGAATATGAAGAAAAGAGTGAATAGCCTGTAGACTTCAATGCCGTAATCGCCTAAAAATCATAGGGTAAACCCTACAAAAAAAATGATAAAGCGATGCGTAGAACTAACTATTTCCTTCCTACTTTGAAAGAAGATCCTAAAGAGGCTGAGATTGTCTCTCACAAACTGATGTTGCGAACCGGCATGATCCGCCAGGAAGCAGCAGGTATCTACAGCTGGCTCCCGTTAGGATTAAAAGTTCTGTACAAAATCGAGCAAATTGTCCGTGAAGAGCAAAATCGTAGTGGTGCGTTGGAAATTATGATGCCAACAATTCAGCCAGCCAGCTTGTGGAAAAAAAGTGGTCGTTATGAAGCATATGGTAAGGAAATGCTTCGGATTACTGATCGTCATGATAGAGAAATGCTTTATAGTCCAACCAATGAAGAGATGTTAACAGACATCTTTGCGACTTATATCAACTCCTATAAAGATTTACCCAAAAACCTCTATCAAATTCATTGGAAGTTTCGTGATGAGATTCGCCCACGCTTTGGGCTAATGCGTAGTCGGGAGTTTTTTATGAAAGACAATTATTCTTTTGATGTTGATGAAGATGCTGCGCGCGTGTCCTATATGAAAATGTTCTATGCTTATATGCGCACGTTCAAACGTATGGGGATCACGGCCATTCCAATGAAGGCGGATACGGGTCCTATTGGTGGTGATTTGAGCCATGAATTTATTTTCTTAGCAAAAACTGGTGAAAGTGCTGTTTTTGTTGATCAAAGATGGCTTGATCTTAAAGATAAGAAAATTATAGAAATTGCTCCAGAGGATATTGACGAAATCAAAAAATTTTTTGATGAACATTCTAATATCTATGCAGCCACAGATGAAATCCATGATCCAAAAAATTGTCCAGATAATGTTATTGAATCACGAGGTGTTGAAGTTGGGCATATTTTCTATTTCGGGACAAAATACTCAGAAAGCATGGGAGCAAAAATTACTATGAAAGACGGTAGTACGCAGCCTGTTCACATGGGGTCATATGGCGTTGGTGTTTCTCGTGTTGTTCCTGCAATTATCGAAGCTTCGCATGACGAAAATGGCATTATCTGGCCAGAAGAAGTTGCGCCATTTGATATTGGGTTGATTAACCTTAAGGTTGGTGATGCCGATTGTGACAAGGCTTGTGAGACGCTCTATAAGGAGCTACAGGCCGCCGGTAAAGATGTACTGTATGATGATCGGGATGTTGGCGCTGGGTTTAAATTTAATGATATGGATCTTATCGGATTACCTTGGCAGGTAACAATTGGCCCACGTGGCGTGAAGTCGGGTACAGCGGAGCTTAAAAACCGGGCAACAGGTGAAAAAACTGAGCTTGCATTGGATCAGGTCATAGCATTTTTTGAGCAAAGAAAACAGGAAAGCTTGGCGGCATGATCTTCTCTCCCTTTGAACGCATGGTGGCTGGACGGTATTTCCGAACCAAACGACGTGAAAGTTTTATCGCCGTGATTACTGGGTTCTCACTTGTTGGGATTGCTCTGGGGGTGGCAACGCTCATTATCGTGATGTCGGTGATGAATGGCTTTCGCCATGAGCTGATTAGCCGTATCCTGGGTCTCAACGGTCATTTGAACGTCTATAGCCAAACAGGCCCGATGACCGACTATGTTTATAATACCGATTTGATCCGTGGTTTGAAGGGTGTAAGGCAAGTCACCCCGACGGTGGAGGCACAGGCCCTGGTAAGCGCCAGGGGGGTGAGTGCTGGCGCGGTGGTGCGTGGCCTGTCTTTGGAAAGCTTTGAGAAGAAAAAATTGCTGTATGAGGCAGTACCTGAAGAGTATCGCACCAATTTTCGCGGTGATCAGGTTTTGATTGGCTATGAGATGGCCCGGCGCATGGGGCTGAAGGTGGGGGACCGTATTACCTTGGTCAGCCCGAAGGGGAAAACCACGCCTTTTGGTACCGTGCCACGCAGTCGTGCCTATCCGATCGGCGGGATCTTTAATGTTGGTATGTTTGAATATGACAGTAGCTTTATTTTTATGCCGCTGGGCGCAGCGCAAAAGTTTTTTCAACTCAATGATGCAGTGACTACATTGGAGATTATGATTGATGATCCTCAAGCGTTTCAGGACTTAGGTCTGCGAGTTAGTTCCGGTATTGGGCAAGGATATTACGTGACGGATTGGCAAGCCGCAAATCTTAGCTTTTTTAACGCCTTAAAGGTGGAACGAAATGTCATGTTCTTGATCCTGACGATGATTATTCTGGTGGCAGCATTTAATATCATTTCCTCGTTGATTATGCTGGTGAAGGATAAGGGGCGGGATATCGCGATTTTGCGGACAATGGGGGCAACGCGTGGCTCGATTATGCGGATTTTTTTCCTTACGGGGGCCCGGATTGGGGTCATGGGTACATTTTTTGGGTCTTTGTTTGGGATTGTAATTGCGGTGAATATTGGCAAAGTTCAAAATCTTGTTGAAAACGCGACAAATAGTCATCTTTTTCCACCAGAAATTTACTTTCTCAGCCAACTTCCTTCAATTGTTCAATGGCATGAGGTCATCGCAGTCATTACAATGGCGCTGTTCTTGTCTTTTGCAGCAACGATTTATCCAAGCTGGCGGGCGGCTCGTCTTGATCCGGTAGAAGCTCTCAGATACGAATAGGAGAATAGAATGACAAAGCGAACGACCCTAGAGATGGTGCATGAGTTTCATTTGAAATATAATTGCGTCTTGGAACAAAAACCAAATATTACCAACAAAGCGGTCAATAATTTTCGTGTGGATTTTTTGCAAGAAGAATTGCATGAATTGAAAGAGGCACTTACCAATAATGATTTGGTTAAGGTCTTAGATTCATTGACTGATTTGCAATATGTTCTGGATGGGGCATATCTTTCGTTTGGCCTTCATCATGTTAAAGATGCTGCCTTTGAAGAGGTACATCGCTCCAACATGAGTAAGCTTGGAGAGAATGGCCAATCAGTGCTGCCTAAAAGTGATGGGAAAATTCTCAAAGGGCCAAATTATTTCAAGCCTGATTTAGCAAAAATCCTTTGTGACGCTTATCCAGAGTTAAAAGGTAAAGACGCCGCATGAATAAAGCCGCTATTTTAACCCTCAACAAAGTTTGCCATAGCTACCAAGAAGGTCAAGCTGGGGAATTGGAAGTATTGAAGGGGGTTGATCTCACTCTTAAGGCGGGGGAGATTGTTGCCCTTGTCGGGCAATCTGGCACAGGGAAATCAACGCTCCTACACATTGCTGGGCTGCTTGATCAACCAACGAGTGGAAAAATTGCTGTTCAGGGACAAGATTGCAATGATTTAAGTGATGATAAGCGGACACAAATTCGCCGGGATATGGTGGGGTTTGTATATCAATTTCACCATCTTCTTCCCGAATTTACCGCAGAAGAAAATGTTATATTACCACAGCTTAGCGCTGGTATTTCACGTGAAACATCAAAAAAACGAGCGCAAGAGTTATTGATAAAGGTTGGCTTGAAAAATCGATTGACCCACCGACCCACTCAACTGTCGGGTGGCGAACAACAGCGCGTGGCGATTGCCCGGGCTTTGGCGAATAAACCCAAACTGATTTTAGCGGATGAGCCGACAGGCAATTTGGATGTCAAAACGGCGGAGACGGTCTTTGATCTTTTCCTTGATATTGTTCGCGGGGAAGGTAGCGCTGCCCTCATCGCAACCCATAACCCGGATTTAGCGAAAAGAATGGATCGAACGCTGACGATTGAGGCAGGCGTGATCCGTGACTGATCTTGTTGAACCACAGTTTATTCATCTTCATGTCCATTCGGCATACTCTTTGGCGGAAGGTGCAATTAAAATTCCAAAGCTTCTCGATTTGTGCATCGATAACGACATGCCCGCCGTTGCGGTCACAGACACAAACAACATGTTTGGGGCAATGGATTTTGCACTTTCTGCCACCAAGAAAGGTATTCAGCCAATTTTGGGCACACAGCTAGACATCTATCTTGATGGCGTTGATGATGTAGGGCATGCGTTTCAAAAAAAACAAAAAACGGCGCCGATTGTCCTGCTTGCCCAAAGTGAAAAGGGATATAAAAACCTATGTAAACTGATCAGCCGTGCCTATGTTAATAAAGACAGTATGGAGCCAACGGGACTTCCACTCAGTGCTTTTAAAGGGTTATCAGATGGGTTGATATGTTTAACAGGTGGACCACAAGGGCCATTAGGGCGGCATATTCAAGATAACCATCCCAATCTTCTTGAAAAGGTGGTAATTGAGCTTGAAGCACTTTTTCCACAGCGCTTGTACATAGAATTGATGCGTCATGGAGAGAATTGGGATCGCGTCCTGGATAATCAATTGATTGAATTGGCACATAAAAAAAACCTCCCTCTTGTGGCAACGAATAACTGTTATTTTCCTGACAAGGACATGTATCGCGCGCATGATGCGTTGCTTTGTATTGCTGATGGCACTTATGTGTCACAAAGTGATCGCCGTGTTGAAACGCCCGATCATTATTTTAAATCACAAGAAGAGATGGTTGCTCTCTTTACTGATGTTCCCGAAGCTATAGTGAATACAGTGCAGATTGCCAAACGCTGTCATTTTATTTTGAAGCCGATTGATGTTCAGCTCCCCGCATCCGACACAAATGAGGGACGGTCAGAGGCAGAGGAATTGCGATATCAATCTGAGCTGGGGCTTGATTGGCGCTTGGAGACCTATGTCTATAAAGATGACATGCCCCCGGAACAGAAAAAAAACCTTCGCGATGAATATT
Organism: uncultured Bdellovibrionales bacterium; assembly: GCA_964496065.1. Taxonomy (GTDB): domain Bacteria; phylum Pseudomonadota; class Alphaproteobacteria; order Micavibrionales; family SZUA-601; genus CAZBXD01. Next base: position 30,057 of record CAZBXD010000008.1, on the reverse strand, counting down.
ATGAGCGGATGGAGTTAGAGCTTGAGATTATTATCCAGATGGGGTTTCCAGGTTATTTTCTGATCGTAGCTGATTTTATTGAATGGTCAAAACAGCAAAATATTCCTGTCGGTCCAGGGCGGGGGTCTGGTGGTGGCTCTGTTGTCGCCTGGGCGCTGAAAATCATTGATATCAATCCAATTGAGTATGGTTTGCTGTTTGAACGTTTCTTGAACCCAGAGCGGGTCTCGATGCCGGATTTTGATATTGATTTTTGCCAATCACGTCGTGATGAAGTTATTCACTATGTTCAAAAAAAATATGGTAAAGACCGTGTTGCGCAAATTATTACTTTTGGAAAGTTGCAGGCACGCGCAGTAGTGCGTGATGTTGGTCGTGTCTTACAAATGCCCTATGGTCAGGTGGACCGCATTTCAAAAATGATCCCCGCCAACCCAGGTAACCCTGTGACATTGCAAGAAGCGGTTGAGAGTGATCCTGAATTTGACCGCTTACAAAAAGAAGATCCGGTTGTTGAGCGCTTGATCACGATAGCTCTTCAGCTTGAAGGATTGTATCGCCATGCCTCAACCCACGCAGCTGGGATTGTTATTGGGAACAAACCACTGGAAGAGATTGTCCCGCTTTATCAAGATGCACGTTCAGACATGCCAGCGACACAGTATAATTTGAAATTTGTTGAGTTGGTCAGTTTAGTTAAATTTGATTTTCTTGGATTGAAAACCCTGACCGTCTTGCAAAAAGCTGTGGATTATATCAAGGAGACAACAGGGGATAAGATTGATTTGCTTGATCTGCCGATGGAAGATCAGAAAACCTTTGATATGCTCTCTACGGGTCGGACAACGGGGATATTTCAGTTTGAAGCCAGTTTTATTCAAGATGTTCTTCGTAAGGCTAAACCAAATCGTGTTGAAGATATTATTGCCTTAACATCCCTAAACCGCCCGGGACCGATGGATAATATTCCAGATTATATCGCTTATAAAAACGGTGAGAAAGAAATTAAATATCCACATGAAGCATTGAAAAATGTTCTTGATGAAACCTATGGCATTATGGTCTATCAAGAGCAAGTTCAGCAAGCAGCCAAAGTCCTTGCAGGTTATACGCTTGGCGGGGCTGATCTTCTTCGTCGGGCCATGGGTAAAAAAATCCAAGCTGAAATGGATAAACAACGTGAAGTTTTTGTTGAAGGTGCAAAACAAACAAAAAACATTCCAGCTAAACAAGCCAATGAAATCTTTGATTTGATGGCAAAATTTGCCGGCTATGGGTTTAATAAATCGCATGCCGGAGCTTATGCGATTATTAGCTATCAAACAGCTTACCTAAAGGCCAATTATCCGGTTGAGTTTATGGCGGCTGTTATGACGCTTGATATGGGCAATACCGATAAGATTAATTTCTATCGCCAGGATTTGCGCCGGATGGAGATCAGGCTCTTGCCCCCTGATATCAATCAATCCGTTGACTATTTCAAGGTGGAAGAAACACCAGAGGGTAAAGCAATCCGATACGCCCTTGGGGCGCTTAAAGGAGCAGGGCAACACGCCATGCAAACTCTGGTAGCCATCCGGGAAGAGGGGGGTGCCTTCAAGGATATGGACGACTTTATGCGCCGGATCGATGTTAAGTCCTTCAGTAAAAAACAACTTGAGGTCTTGGCGGCAGCTGGCGCGTTTGAGGCTTTTAATATTCCTCGTTCATGTGTCTATAACGCGTCAGAATATTTGATGCGCCAAGCTCATAAATGGGCAGAAGAGAAATCGTCTGGTCAGGTTAGTCTTTTCGGGGCGTCAGAGGAACAAACTGGCTGGCAAGAAAAATTATTTATGTCAGAAGTGGATGATTGGGACGAGCTCGAGTGTTTACAAAAAGAATTTGTTGCTGTTGGGTTTTATCTTTCTGCGCATCCCCTTGATTCACAAACTGAGGTTCTTGAGAAAAATGGCTTTAAGAGCTTTGTTGGCGTTAAAACCTTTTTAGCAACATCAAAACATCCCACTACTCGGGTCAAAGTAGCCGGTGTTGTGATTAAACGGCAAGAAAAGCGCTCTGATCGCGGTCGGTTTGCCTTTCTAACATTATCTGATCAGTCTGGTTTATATGATGTGACGGTCTATACAGACGCTTTGATGAGCTTTCGTGATATTATGCAGGCGGGAAATATTCTTGCAATTTCGGCTGATGCGAGCATGCGCGATGAGGATGACATACGTTTAATTATGCGCAATGCATCGCTGTTAGATGATGATTTAAGTGGTAAAATCAAACAAATTGATATTACTTTTGAAAGCGCTGAGGCAATTGATGAAATGGTTGAAATTTTAAACAATAAGCCTGCAGGTCCAGTTAAAATTACAATGACAATTCCACTTTCTGATTTAAAAAAATCTGTAAAAATTAAGCTTACGCAGGGTTGTATGATTCAGCCAGAGGATATGGAGGCGCTCAAACGAATGAAAAAAGTACAAATTTCTGCCCTTTAACAGAAGAAAAGACTTGCAATTATTTGATAAGGCGTGTAAAAAACGCGCACATTTAACAACACACACGGTTTCGGGCTGTTGAACAAATAGGTTCAAAACCCTCCGGTGGTCTTGAAAAAGGCTCACAAAGGGACCGTGGAGGACTAACCGGAAAAGGATATAAAATGGCTACTCCTACATTTACTATGCGCCAGCTTTTGGAAGCAGGTGTTCACTTCGGGCATAATACCCGCCGCTGGAATCCAAAAATGAAAGAATACATTTTTGGTGAACGCAACAAAGTTCATATTATTGATCTCCAACAAACCGTTCCAATGCTTTATGCCGCTTTGAATGAAGTTCGTTCAATTGCCGCACAAGGTGGTCGTGTGCTTTTTGTAGGCACAAAACGTCAAGCTCAGGAAAAAGTGCGTGAAGCCGCTGAAAAATCAGGTCAGTATTTTGTCAATCACCGCTGGCTCGGTGGTATGATGACCAACTGGAACACAGTGTCAAACTCTATTAAACGTTTGAATGAGCTTGAAAAGATTCTTTCTGGTGAAGGCGCGATTGGGCTAACCAAGAAAGAGCTTCTGACACTTGAGCGTGAAAGAAATAAGTTGGAGCTTTCTATCGGTGGAATCCGCGAAATGGGCGGTGTCCCTGAAGCCGTCATTGTTATTGACACAAACAAAGAAGATATTGCGATTAAGGAAGCAAATAAGTTAGGCATTCCAGTTTTTGCGGTGATTGATACCAATTGTGATCCAGAGGGGATTGATTTCCCAATTCCTGGCAATGACGATTCATTGCGTGCAATTGATTTATACTGTGAACTATTTACAGCAGCGATCCTAGACGGCATGGCGGAAGAAATGGCTTCTGCTGGGATTGATTTGGGTGCTATGGAGGATGTTTCAGAAGAAACTTTGGAAGAAGCGCCTGCTGAAGAAAAGAAAACCGAGGCAAAGGCCAAAACAACCAAAGCTAAAAAAGACGAAGAAGAAAAGCCTGCTGTAAAAGTTGAAAAGAAAACAACAAAGCGCGCTACTAAAAAAGCTGAAGAAGTGACAGAAGACACAGAAGTGAACGCTGATACCCAAGAATCAAAACCAAAGAAACAAGCACAAGCATAGGAAAGGAAGCAATCATGGCAAACATTACAGCCGCTCTGGTAAAGGAGCTTCGTGAAAAGTCTGGTGCAGGAATGATGGACTGCAAAAAAGCTCTAGCTGAAACCGAAGGTGACATCGAGGCAGCCATGGATTGGCTGCGCAAAAAAGGGATTGCTTCTGCCGAGAAGAAATCATCCCGGGTGGCTACAGATGGACTGGTTTCTGTGGCAACTTCTGGGAATAAGGGGGCACTTGTAGAATTGAATGCAGAAACCGACTTTGTTGCCCGTAATGAGCAATTCCAGGCTTTTCTTGGAGAGCTCACACAACATGTTCTTGAAAATGGCGCTGACGATCTGGCAAACCAAGCCTTCAAAGGTAAAACTGTTGCTGAGTGTGTGACAGACCTGATTGCAACAATTGGTGAGAATATCTCTCTTCGTCGTGCAGAGGTTGTAACGGCTGATAACGGTATTGTTGCTTCATATGTGCATTCTCCGGTTGCTGATAATATGGGTAAAATTGGTGTTCTTGTTGCGTTAGAAGGTTCAGATGCAGAAAAGTTGACAACAATCGGTAAACAAGTTGCAATGCATATTGCCGCAGCAAAGCCAGAATCACTCAATATTGCTGATTTAGATCAATCAAAATTAGATCGAGAGCGTGATGTTCTCGTTGATCAAGCCCGCGCCAGTGGTAAGCCTGAAGAAATAATTGAAAAAATGGTTGAAGGACGCCTGCGTAAATACTATGAAGAAGTAGTCCTAAACGAACAGGTATTTGTCATTGATGGTGAATCTAAGGTCGGTAAGGTGGTTGAGCAGGCAGGTGCAACAATCAGTGCATACACATGCTATACATTGGGTGAAGGTATCGAAAAGAAAGACGAGAACTTTGCTGAGGAAGTTGCCGCCGCACTAGCGAGCTAAACCACCATCTTAAAAGCCACGCTATTAAAGGAGCCAGAAAGCTATGAGCAAACCACATTACAAACGGGTTCTGCTAAAACTTTCTGGCGAGGCGTTGATGGGAGATCAAGCTTTTGGTTTAAAGTCAGAAGTTGTTGATAAAATTGCTAAAGATATAAAAAGTGTTGTTGATCTTGGTGTTGAGCTTTGTATTGTTATCGGTGCTGGGAATATATTTCGTGGTGTTTCTGGTGCGGCTCAAGGAATGGATCGAGCAACAGCTGATTATATGGGGATGTTGGGTACCGTTATTAATTGCCTGGCTATGCAAAACGCGCTTGAGCAAATTAATGTGCACACGCGTGTTCTAAGTGCTATTCCAATGAGCACTGTCTGTGAACCCTATATTCGCCGCCGTGCGGTTCGTCACATGGAAAAAGGACGGGTTGTGATCTTTGCCGCCGGTACCGGTAACCCATATTTCACGACAGATACAGCGTCGGCGCTGAGGGCATCGGAGATGCATTGCGATGCCTTATTAAAGGCAACAAAGGTTGATGGTGTTTACTCAGCTGATCCAAAATTAGACCCGGATGCGACTCGATTTGATACAATTTCCTATATAGATGTCCTATCAAAAGATCTTAAAGTAATGGACGCGTCGGCAATTTCTCTGGCACGAGATAAAAATATTCCGATTGTTGTTTTTTCATTAGAAGGACAAGATACAATACGAAAGACAATTTGCCGTGAAGGTGTTTACACGACTGTTTCAAATGGGTAAGGGAGAGTAAAATGAATTTTGAAGACATTAAACAACGTATGGATGGAGCGATTGAAGTTCTTAAGAAAGATTTTGCTGGCCTGCGGACCGGCCGTGCCTGTGTAAATATGTTGGAACCTGTTACAGTTGATGCCTATGGCGCTAAGATGCCAATTTCTCAAGTAGGTAATATTTCTGCCCCTGAACCTCGGTTGCTTACGGTAAGTGTTTGGGATGCAGGTCTTGTTTCTAGTGTTGAAAAAGCCATCCGTGAATCTGGCCTAGGTCTTAACCCGCAACCGGAAGGAACATTGATCCGTATTCCTGTGCCTGAGTTGAACGAAGAACGTCGGCTTGAACTTGCAAAAGTCGCTGGAAAATATGCCGAGCAGGCGCGCATTGCCGTGCGTAATGTCCGTCGTGATGGTATGGATACGCTCAAAAAACAAGAAAAAGAAGGCGAAATTTCAGAAGATGAGCACCGCTCACAATCTGATCAGGTCCAAAAAATTACTGATGATCATGTCAAAAAAATTGACGAGATGTATCATAATAAAGAACAAGAAATCAAGGCCGTATAAGACGTTTTTTAATGCAAAATATGAAGAGTGATATTGCCGCGCCGGCGCATATTGCCATTATCATGGATGGGAACGGGCGTTGGGCACAGAAACGTGGTTTACCGAGAACTGCCGGGCATAAGGCTGGTGCAGAAGCGACTGAGCATGTGATCAGGGCAGCCGGAGAGTTGGGCGTAAAGTATTTAACTCTCTTTGGTTTTTCGACAGAAAATTGGGGTCGTCCTGCTGATGAGGTTTCGCAACTCATGGGATTGCTGCGTTACTATTTAAAAAGTAAAACTGCAGAGCTTCATAAAAATAAGGTCAAACTAACTGTAATAGGAGATCGCTCCCGCCTTGACAGTGACATTCTTGACTTGATAGAAAGCGCAGAAAAACTAACAGTAAATAATGATGCGATCCACGTGCAAATCGCTCTAAGCTATAGTGGCCGCTGGGATTTAACACAAGCTGCCCAAAATCTTGCACAGCAGGTAAAAAATGGGACACTTCAGCCACATGAAATTACGCAAGAGCATTTAAACGACAGCTTATCAACAGCAAAGTTACCGGATCCAGATCTTCTTATTCGAACAAGTGGAGAAGAAAGAATTAGTAATTTTCTTCTCTGGCAATGTGCTTATGCTGAATTTTATTTTAGCCCAACCTATTGGCCCGATTTTGGCAATCAGGATTTAGTTGAGGCTATTCGGTCATATAATACTAGGAATCGTCGCTTTGGCTCTCAAATTACCCGCTCTAAAAACGCTTAGTTCTTTGCAACAACGGCTTGTCTCTGCAGCTGTCGCTTTACCTTTTTTTCTGATCTGTCTATGGCTTGGCGGTCCTATTTTTGCGGGCATGATTATTTTTCTTGCTCTGCTTGCCGGGAAAGAGTGGCTTATGCTTGTCACGCAAAAATCTAATCAATTTATTGAATATCTTGTTTTCTGTAGTTTAAGCATTCCTCTTGTATTGGGTTATTTATTGGGGTTTCAAGTTGGTTTTTTTGGCTTGTTGACGAGTTGTGTAATAACTCTTGGCCTCGCGCATCTAACAATGGATCAATTAAAAGAAAATCCTCCCTTTCACATAGCGGGCGGGGTTTTATATCTTGGAATTCCTTTTTTATGTCTTATTTGGTTACGCAATGATGGCGTGATATCGGTAGATGCACCACAATGGGCTGCGATTTTGAAGCTTTTTATTCTTGTTTGGGTCACAGATACAGGGGCTTATTTTTCTGGAAAAATTATTGGTGGTCCTAAATTAGCACCAAAAATTAGTCCAAATAAAACCTGGGCAGGTCTCATTGGCGCGGTTGTTTTCACAACAATTGCTGCAATCCTGTTAGCTATCGTGTTTAAAGCCCGCCCATTTTGGCTTTTTATCCTGATGGGAATGGTCACACCGGCTATTGCCCAAATGGGTGATTTATTTGAGTCATTTTTAAAACGTCGTGCTGGCGTTAAAGATAGTGGTCACATATTACCGGGGCATGGTGGTATTCTTGATCGTCTAGATGGAGTGTTATCAACCGCACCCTTTTACACAATAATTATCAA
>CAZBXD010000008.1:0-22665 GCA_964496065.1 uncultured Bdellovibrionales bacterium | reverse complement strand
TCGCTATCTAGCCTTGCAAAGATGGCTTGTCGCACTTAAGATGATGCCACTTTAACAACGCAATTTATTATATCGATTTTCCATGGATTTCATTACAGCAATTCCCTCCTATGCTCTACCATTTATAGTGGTCTTAAGTGTTCTCGTTTTTGTTCATGAATTGGGGCATTATCTCGCCGCCCGTTGGTGTGGTGTAGCTGTGGAAACTTTTTCCATTGGATTCGGCAAAGAACTCTTTGGATTTAAAGACAAATACGGGACACGCTGGAAATTTAGCATGATCCCACTCGGTGGCTATGTGCAAATGTACGGTGATCTTGATCCAGCGAGTTCGGAAGTAGATCCTGCTGTTATAAAAAAGATGACAAAAAAGCAAAAGGCTAAGGCTTTTTTTAATAAAACAGTTGGAGAGCGCTCTTTTATTGTCTTTGCTGGGCCGGCGATTAATTTCCTCTATGCAATCTTGGTAATGGGCGGTCTTTTCTGGGTGAACGGACAATATTACGCCCCAGCGCTGGCTGGTGGGATTATTGAAGATAGTGCAGCTGAACGTGCAGGATTTCTGCCAGATGATGTGATTGTTTCAATTGATGGAATATCAATTAAACGCTTTGGAGATATGCAGCGTATTATCACTGTCAGTTTAGATAAAGAAATGGATTTTGTTGTTCAACGTGGTGAAGAACAAATAACAATCACTGCACAACCAGAGAAAGTTGAGAAACTTGATCGCTTTGGCTTTGTTCATTCAACGGGGATGCTGGGAATTGTGTCAGCTGGGGAGATAGAAAGACAAGACCATTCTCTCATTAGTGCGTTAGGGGCGGCGACTCAGGAAACGTGGAGCATGACAGTTTCAACACTTAAAGCAGTTGGACAGATTGTTGTAGGAGCCAGAAATGCTAAAGAATTAGGCGGTGTTGTCCGTATTGGCGCTTACGCCAAGGAGTTTTCAGATAATGGCCTCGCCTCTCTTATTATGTTTTCAGCAATTATTTCAATTAATTTGGGATTGATTAATCTCTTTCCAATTCCTCTTCTTGATGGTGGCCATCTTGTGTTTTACGCCTATGAAGCAGTTTTTGGACAGCCGATGAATGAGAAAGTTCGTATGGCAGGAATGAAGATTGGGTATTTTCTAATTATTACTTTGATGATCTACGCGACATTAAATGATCTTGTACAGTTAAATCTGCCAAGCTATGTATTAGGGGACCCGACGTGATTTTGAAGAATTGGAGAACGCATATGCACAAAGCAATAGTCAATAGAAGTCAGCGGATTATTTTTACTCTTGTGGCTGTCGTATTGATGTGTATGACCCCCGCGCACGCTCAGAATACCTCTGAAATAATTCAAAACATTCAAATCAACGGTATTCAACGTATTGAGCAGGCAACGGTTCTTTCTTATTTGACGTTGCAACCGGGTGATTCCTTTGATCCGTATGAGGTAAATGAATCCCTTAAAAGTCTTTTTGCAACCGGGCTTTTTTCAGATGTTTCTTTCTTTAGACAGGGAGAAAGTCTTGTCGTAGAATTGGTCGAAAACCCAATTATTAATCGTGTTGCCTTTGAAGGGAATGAAACCGTTGAAGATTCCTCTCTTGAATCAGAGATTCAACTCCGTCCAAGAGTTGTGTATACCCGTTCACGCGTCCAAGACGATGTTGAGCGGATCACGCAAATCTATCGACGTTTAGGACGTTTTTCAGTAACTGTTGATCCAAAATTGATCGCTTTGGATCAAAATCGGGTTGATATAGTTTTTGAAATTAGCGAAGGACCCAAAACAAAAATCCAAGCAATTAATTTTATCGGTAATAAACGTTACCAGGATGATGTTCTTCGTGGTGTTATTCAGTCAAAAGAAAAACGATGGTATCGATTCTTAACGGCGGATGACAATTATGATGAAGACCGGATTGCTTTTGACGAAGACCTTTTACGCCGTTTTTATCTCTCACAAGGGTATGCAGACTTTAAGGTTGACGCAACGGTTGCAGAGTTAAGTCCAGATAGAGAAGATTTCTTTGTCACATATACTATTACTGAAGGGGAGCGGTATCGCTTTGGAAATATTGATTTTGAAAACCGCCTCCGTGGTTTAGATGAATCTGTGCTTAGGGCATCACTGCAAACACGCTCTGGTGAATGGTATAATGCAGATTTGGTCGAAGACACAACACTTGAACTCACAGATCAGGCAGCCAATTTACAATATGGCTTTGTTGAAATTGAACCACGGATCCAACTGGACAGCACCGAAAAGCTAGTTAATCTTACCTATATCATTAAAGAAAGCCCACGTGTATTTGTTGAGCGTATTGAAATTAAAGGCAATGTTCGTACTCTTGATGAAGTGATACGTCGTGAAATACTGCTTCTAGAAGGGGATCCCTATAATCGTCGTAAATTGCGTAAATCAGAACAGCAAATTAGAGATTTAGCATTCTTTGAAACAGTTAATGTTGAAACATTGCAAGGGAGTCGCCCAGATTTAGCTGTTATTCAAGTCAATGTGAGGGAGCAGTCCACAGGCGAACTTTCAGTTGGAGCAGGTTTTTCAACCACAGACGGGCCTTTAACAGATTTGAGTATTCGGGAACGAAACTTGCTTGGTCGTGGTCAAGATCTTCTACTGTCAACAACGATTGCTGGGGATGCACAGGAATTTGATCTTCGTTTCACGGAACCTTATTTCCTTGATCGGAATTTATTAGCAGGGATTGACCTGTTTCATGTAACTCGTGATTTCCAAGATGAAAGTTCGTATGACCAGCAGCTTACTGGGGGACGTTTGCGCATGGGCTATCCGCTTGGCCGTGATTTGCGGCAAGAGATACGGTATGGCCTTAAAACCAATGAGATTACTGATATTGACCCAACTGCTTCACTCTTTATTCAAAATCAGGCTGGTGAGCGCTCTACATCTGAGATTGGGCACACTATTAGCTATGATGTGCGTGACAGTAAGATTGACCCAACCGAGGGACATCTCATTAGCTTGTCAAACGATCTTGCTGGCTTAGGTTTTGATGCACGCTATCTCTCAACTCGAGTTCGGGCAGCAAAATATTTTCCTGTTATTCAAGATCAATGGGTTTTTCATGTTCTTGGTGAAGTTGGATACGTCGTCGGGTATGGCGGTGAAGATGTTGAAATTGCTGATCGTTTCTTTATTGGTGGTAATACCTTGCGTGGCTTTGACCGCGCCGGGATTGGCCCTCGTGATGCCGCGACTGGAGATGCTCTGGGGGGAAACCAATTTGCGCGCACGACATTAGAACTGAGCTTTCCATTAGGGGATGTTGGCCGTGATAGTGCGATCAAAGGGCACTTATTCTCGGATGCTGGTACACTTTACGATATTGATGATAATGGTGCCGGGATTCAAGATGACAGTTCTATTCGTTTATCAACTGGCTTTGGCTTGTCGTGGAAATCGCCTTTAGGGCCGCTACGCGCAGACTTTGCCTTTCCTGTTTTGAAAGAGAATTATGATGATGATGAAATTTTTAGCTTTAGCTTTGGCACACGTTTCTAAGTTTTTATTAATAGCCATAATTGCCTTTGCGTTTAGTGGTTCTCACGCTCTGGCGCAAGATAAAAGTGTTGAAGTATCAGAGGCATTAGCGGATGCAATTGCTGTGCTAGATATGCAACAATTACTTAATGACTCAGATGCGGCTGAATCGATTCGTAAACAAATCGAAGAGCGACGTGATTCTTATCAAGCTGAAATTAAAAAAGAAGAAAATAAACTTCGTGGAGCGGAAAAAGAGCTCTTGAAGCAACGTGAGATTCTCTCTCAAGAAGCTTTTGTTGAAAAAAACAAAGATTTTCAAAGTGATGTTCTCAAAGCACAAAAAAGTATCAATGAAAAGAAATATAAGCTTGATAAAGCATATGCTGATGCCATGGGAAAATTACGAGAGAAAATTGTTGAAATTACTGCTAAAATTGCGTCGCGGGAGAAATATGCGCTTGTATTGTCACGTCAGCAAGTTGTCATTGTTGATCAAAATACGGATATCACCGCTGAAGTGATGAAAGAGCTGAATAAGTCAGTGAAAAAGATTTCTGTAAAATAAAGGTGTTTTATGCCTGATACACGATTTTTTAAAAAGCCAAAACCGCGTAGCCTTTCAGAAATTGTCAAAATTTCTGGTGCAGAGTTGCGAACAGCCAACGATCCAGATCTTAAACTATCTGATGTGGCGCCCATTCATTTAGCCGAAGCAGATGAGTTGAGTTTTCTTGATAATAAAAAATACCTTGATGCTTTTGTTAAAAGTAAAGCGGGGGCATGTTTTATTCATCCAGACCATATTGAAAAAGCCCCAAAAAATATGGCGTTGCTTGTCTCAAAAGAACCGTATAAGGCCTATGCCCTAGCAGCACAAGCTTTCTATCCAGTACCATCTTGGGATAAAAGCTATATTGCTGTTAATGCTTTTATTCATCCCACGGCTAAGATTGGTAGCCAATGTATTATTGATCATAATGTTTATATTGGGCGTAATGTTGAAATTGAGGATCATTGTTGGATTCGCCCGAATACGGTGATCGGTCTGGGTTCAGTTATTGGGGCTCATACTATCATTGGCTCTAATAGCAGTTTGAGTCATTGTCTTATCGGGCAGGGGTGTCAATTCCTTCCAGGGGTTCGTATTGGTCAAGATGGCTTTGGCTTTGCGATTGATCCAACGGGGCATGTTCCGGTACCCCAATTGGGCCGCGTCATTATAGGGGATCGGGTTTATATTGGAGCCAATACAACAATTGATCGAGGGGCCGGGCCAGATACAGAGATTGGTGACGGTACGATGATTGATAACTTGGTGCAAATTGCTCATAACGTCAAAATTGGTAAATTCTGTATTATTGTTTCTCAGGTTGGAATTTCTGGGAGTTCTGTTATTGAAGATTATGCGGTTTTAGCTGGACAAGTAGGGGTTGCCGGGCATATTACAATTGGTCGTGGTGCTCGGGTTGCTGCGCAATCTGGTCTCATGCGCGATGTCCCAGCAGGGACAGAAGTCATGGGGTCACCCGCTATTCCGCTTCGGGAACAGTTTAAGCAAATTGTAACTTTGTCAAATTTAGCAAAAAAGAAAAAAGCGAAGGCTGATTATGAGTGAAGTAGAAAAAGATGAAAGTGTTTTAGATGTCATGGATATTCAGCGGTTGATCCCGCACCGATATCCGTTTCTTCTTGTCGATCGCGTTGTTGATGTGGTCAAAGGAAAAAGCGCAGTTGGAATTAAGAATGTCAGTATTAATGAGGGAGTCTTTCAAGGCCATTTTCCAGGTCATCCAATTTTTCCCGGAGTTTTGATTATTGAGTCAATGGCTCAAACCGCGGGCGCTTTGGTTGTGCATACGCTGGGCCCAGAATCAGAGAATAAGCTGGTCTATTTTATGACGATTGATGAAGCGCGTTTCAGAAAGCCTGTTGTGCCGGGGGATCAACTCAAAATCCATATTGAAGTCATTCGTTCCCGTGGCCCAGTCTGGAAATTTAATGGCAAAGCCTTTGTCGGGGATACTTTGTGTGCCGAGGCAACCTATTCGGCGATGATTATGGATCGTGAAGAGTAGGATTTTTTAGTGTCTAGCTCCTCTAATGTAACACTTGGTCATTATTTGTGATGGTGCATTTGTTTACACACCTATATGAGCCATTTATAAATAAGCTATGACAGATAATAAAAATACTATCCACCCTACAGCAATTATTGCCGATGGAGCTAATATCGGCCAAGGGACTACAATTGGGCCCTATTGCGTGATTGGGGCACATGTTACAATTGGTAAAAATTGTATGCTCCATTCTCATGTCGTCGTTGATGGATACACAACTATTGGCGATGAGTGTCAGATTTTCTCCTTTGCTAGTTTGGGGACGGTTCCACAAGATCTCAAATATGCTGGAGAGCCTTCAAAGCTGATTATTGGCGATCGGAATAAAATTCGTGAACATGTCACGATGAACCCAGGCACTAAAGACGACAATATGGAGACTCTTGTTGGGAGTGATTGTCTTTTTATGATGGGAAGTCATGTCGCACATGATTGTGTTGTTGGAGATCGCGTGATCATGGCAAATAACGCAACATTGGCTGGCCATGTCACCATTGAAGATCATGTAATAATTGGTGGATTATCGGCTATTTTACAATTTGTTCGTGTTGGCAAAGGGGCCATTATTGGCGGTATAACCGGTGTTGAGAAAGATGTGATCCCCTATGGGATGGTTTCTGGTGAGCGTGGGTTTTTAGTGGGGCTTAACCTGGTTGGACTTCAGCGCTCTGGACTCGAGGCCGCACAAATTAATGATTTACGCGCAGCCTTCAAAGCCTTATTTGAAAGTGATGATGGCGTTATGAGTGAGCGGCTGTCTAAAGTAGCAAATGATTATCAGACTAACAGTTTGGTTAATGACATTGTGACCTTTATTCAAAACAAAACTAAAATTCCTATTTGTCAGCCAAAGCGTATCAATGGCTAGCCAAGCTTCAAAAGTTGGTATTCTAGCCGGGGGTGGGCATCTGCCTGAGCAGATTGCCAAAGCCTGTGCCAATCAAAAAATTCCATATTTCGTTGTGGGCCTTAAGGGTTTTGTTGATGAAGATTGGCTTAAAAATCATCCCCATAAAATCATCGGGATGGGCTTGGTTGGTAAAATTTTTAAAAAATTAAAAAGTAATAGTGTTGAACGTGTTGTATTAGCTGGACATATTCGACGCCCTTCCTGGCGGGAAATTATTCCGGATTGGCACGGTGTTCGTCTTCTTAAAAAGCTTAAAGAACAACCACGTGGTGACAATGCTCTTTTAGCTGTCATTGCTCAAGAAATCCAGAATGAGGGGTTTGCTGTTATAGGTACCCAAGATATTTATGATGAAGGCTTAACCCCGTATGGAACGCATACAACAACAGAACCGACAAAGATGAATTGGGCTGATATCCGATATGGTATTAATATTGTTCGACAATTAGGACAGGCGGATATTGGGCAATCTGTTGTTGTGCAAGATGGCCTTGTGCTTGGGATTGAAGCAATAGAAGGGACCTCTGCCTTGATTAAGCGCTGTGCTGAATACAAAAGAAACACACAAGCGCCAATTCTTGTTAAAGCTAAAAAACCACAACAAGATGATCGCCTTGATCTACCAACTATTGGGATTGAAACAGTACAGGCTGCTATTGACGCAGGTTTTGCTGGCATTGCTTTGCAAGCAGAACAAACTCTTTTCCTTGATCGGGATCACGCTATAGACATGGCTAATCAGCATGGTATCTTTATCACTGGATTCAACGACCACGATCTTGGTTAAAATTTATGGCACGAATATTTTTTATTATTGCTGGAGAGCCTTCTGGTGATCTCCTTGGCGCACAATTAATCGAAGCTCTCAGAAAAAAAGCCGGTCAATCAGCGCGATTTATTGGTATTGGCGGAGAGCGGATGCAAGCCGCCGGACTAGAAACCATTTTTCCGATGTCTGATTTATCAGTGATGGGAATTGCTGAGGTTGTCCCGCAAATCCCAAAAATTTTAAAACGTATCGCACAAACTGTGGACACTATTAAAAGTAAAAAACCGGATGCCGTGATTACGATTGATTCCCCTGATTTTTCGTTTCGGGTAGCTAAACGGGTGAAAAAACAGATGCCCGCTATTCCTTTGATCCATTATGTTGCGCCAACTGTTTGGGCTTGGCGAGCAGGCCGAGCAAAAAAAATTGCAAAATTTTTAGATGCAGTTCTTTGTCTTTTTCCTTTTGAACCGCCTTATTTTGAAAAGGAAGGTTTACTAGCCCCCTTTGTTGGTCATCCACTCGTGACATCAATTCCTCAGATTAAAGAAAAATATAAACAGGAGTTTATTAGAAAATACAATCTTGATGCCGACCGTCTTACCCTAACAGTATTACCCGGAAGCCGACGTTCGGAAATAAAACGTCTTGTCCCAATATTTAAGGAAGTTGTAAGCCGTCTGAAAGCGGCTCAGCCAGAGATTCAAATATTAATGCCAACCCTGCCGCGCTGGCATGATTATCTAGCAGTACAATTCCCAGAGGCCGATGTTATAACGGATCGTTGGGATGAAAAATATACTGCGTTTCATATCAGTGATTTAGCGTTGCATGCCTCTGGAACGGTTGCTTTAGAATTAGCGTTATGTGGCACACCTATGATTACAACCTATAAAGTTTCATGGTTTACCGCCCTAATTGCCCGTATCATGTTGAAAACAAAGCATGTTAATCTTGTGAATATTCTTCTACCAGAACCCCTTATTCCAGAAATACTACAGGGGGATTGTGATGCTGGTAAACTTGGGATTGTCGTACAAAACTATCTCGATGATAAAACCGCCATGGCTGAACAAAAAAAAGAGTTGATCAATCTCAAGAATATTCTTGCAACAAAAAGTAAAACTCCGGCGACGGCGGCCGCCACCGAGGTTTATAATATTCTAAAGGATTACGCTTAGCGCCGTTTTGTTAGCGGTACAAATTTGCGTTGCTTTTCGCCAAGATAGAGCTGACGTGGGCGCCCTATTTTGAAGGCTGGATCCTCAATCAATTCTTTCCATTGTGCAATCCATCCAACTGTGCGTGCGACGGCGAACAGAACAGTGAAGAATTTGGTTGGGAAGCCCATCGCCTCATAGATAATTCCAGAATAGAAATCAACATTTGGAAAGAGTTTCCGATCAACAAAATACGGATCGTTTAGGGCAATCTTTTCAAGCTCAAGCGCGAGTTTTAATTTTGGATTATTTGTCATCTTCAATTCTTTGAGGACATCATGGCAGGCTTTTTGAATAACCTTTGCGCGTGGATCATAATTACGATAGACGCGGTGCCCAAACCCCATAAGGCGATATTTCTTCTTCTTTACGCCTTCGATAAATTCTGGAATATTTTCAACTGAGCCAATGCCATCCAACATAGTTAACACCGCTTCATTTGCCCCCCCATGGCTTGGTCCCCAAAGTGACGCAATTCCAGCAGAGATACAGGCAAATGGATTAGCACCAGAAGAAGCAGCCAAGCGCACCGTTGAGGTTGATGCATTTTGTTCATGATCGGCATGGAGAATAAACAGTTTACGCATCGCATCCCCGAGTACAGGGTTAACAGTGTATTTTTCACTCGGCAGAGAAAAACACATATGTAGGAAATTCTCTGAATAACGGAGATCATTTCGAGGGTAAACAAAGGGCTGCCCTGCATTATATCTAAAAGTCATTGCGGCTAATGTCGCGACTTTAGCAACTAAGCGATGTGTTGCTAATTCTCTCTCCTCAGACGTGTCGAAATTGATCCCATCGTTGTAAAAAGCAGAAAGGCCACCCATGGCACCACACATCACCGCCATTGGATGAGCATCTCGACGAAACCCTCGGAAAAAATACTGCACCTGGTCGTGGACAAGTGTATGATGGGTAATGTCATATTCGAATTTTTTCTTTTGTTTCTTATTAGGAAGATTACCATTAAGGAGGAGGTAGGCCACTTCCATAAAGGTGCATTTTGCGGCTAGATCTTCGATTTTGTAGCCACGATGCAAGAGAACACCTTTATCACCGTCAATGTAGCTAATAGCTGAGTGACAAGACCCCGTAGAGGTAAATCCCGGATCATAAGTAAAGCGACCGGTTTGCTTATATAGTGAGCGTAGATCAACGACATCTGGCCCAATTGTGCCCTCCATGACAGGGAATTCATATGCCTCTTTGGTACCGTTAAACGTTAGGGTTGCGGTCGTTTGTTTCTTAGATTTAGGGGATGTATTTTTTGTTTTGGTTTTTTTAGCTGTAGCCATGGGGATTACCTCAAAAGAGTTGTGGTTAGACCGCCCCACTATAGATAACAGGAATGAAAGATTTATGAATCGTCAAACATGCTGTTGTATACGCTCTATAACTGTTTCCTTCCCAAGAACGGCAAGCACTTGTTTAAGATCAGGGGCGTTCATCGTGCCACAAATAGCAGCGCGCAATACTGGGCCAATCTTACCCATTTTAAAATCTAGCTCGTCCATCAATTCTTGGAACATTGTTTGTGCAGATTCTTCGGTGAGGGCATCCATCGCAGAGGTTTTTTCTAAAGCAGCCTTTAAAACGGTGGGCACATGGTCCTGGGTGAGGGTATTGGCCGCCTTCTCATCGATGGGCAAGGGGAGATCATGGACATAAAGCACACAAGATTGTGCCAAGTCATTAATGGTTTTGGCTCGTTCTTTTAAGCTGTCCATCGCCTTTATTAATAAAGAAATATCATTGTTATTCAAATTTTTAGATATTATCTCTTTAAGTTTTGGCTGAACTAATTCGAGCAGGGTTTGATTGTCAGACCCACGGATATAATGACCATTAAGATTGTCAAGCTTGGCGAAATCAAACTGAGCAGGGGATTTTTGGATATTATCTAGGTTAAACCATTCAATCGCCTGTGCATCTGAAATAATCTCATCATCACCGTGAGACCATCCAAGGCGGAGCAAGTAATTGCGCAACGCCAAAGGTAAATATCCCATGGCCTCATATTCGCTAACGCCCATCGCACCATGTCGTTTAGAGAGCTTTTTGCCATCACTCCCGTTGATAAGTGGAACATGACAGAATATTGGTATTGACCAACCACATGCGTCATACAGCACTTTTTGTCGAAAGGCGTTGTTAAAATGTTCGTTGCCTCGAATGACATGTGTTACACCCATATCGTGATCATCAACAACAACGGAGAGCATATAGGTTGGTGTGCCATCACTTCGGACTAAAATCATATCATCAAGTTTGTCATTTTGGATCGTCACTGAACCTTGTACCGCATCATCAATCGTGGTTTCGCCATATTCAGGCGCTTTGATACGAATAACAGGCTCGATCCCTTCAGGCGCATACTCATGCGATTTATCACGCCATGGACTGCGGTAATAAAAGCCTTTCCCTTCCTTTTGCGCTTCTTCACGCAGGGCATCAAGCTCTTCTTTTGAGGTGTAACAATAATAAGCCTTGCCTTGAGCAACTAAATCTTTAGCAAGCGCAACGTGCCGATCTTTGCGTGCAAATTGAAAAACCGGGTCACCGTCCCATTCCAGACCAAGCCATTTAAGTCCATCAATCAGAGCGTCAACAGCCTTTTCTGTAGAGCGCTCACGATCGGTATCTTCAATCCGTAACAAAAATTTGCCGCCATGCCGTTTTGCAAAAAGATAATTAAACAAAGCTGTACGCGCAGTCCCAATATGCATGTACCCTGTGGGCGATGGAGCGATACGGGTGATAACGGTCATGATAGGTGCTCTTTATCTCTTGATTAAAGCTATAAAACGTCCCATACAATAGGCGTGTGATGACAAAAGATCAACGTGATATTGCTGCTTTATGGGCAGTTTTTATAGAAAAGCAACAGGGAAGTGTCCTCCTATGGTGTGTTGTTGCTATGGGGATCGGAATCGCATGGTATTTTTCACGCTCTTATGAACCTGATTATTTGCACATATATGGCACAACCGTCATAAGTGGAATTCTAGTCCTTTTGACACAAAAATCTCCCTATAAAACCATGATATTACTAATTTTTATGGTGGCTTTTGGAGTAAGTATGGCAGCATGGCGTACACAGCATTTAGCAACAGTAATTTTGCATCAAGATCTTCGTGCCCAAATGGTCACCGGAACCGTTATGGACTATGAACCAGCTGCCACAGGATGGCGTGTTGTTTTGAATGACTTAGAATTTGAAAATTTGAGAGGGCAACACCCACCCCAGAAAATTCGTGTCACAATCCGTCAGAAAAGTTACGCACCTACGTATCAACAACGCCTTCGGGTTTATGCCCGTATCATGGCACCGTCACCGCCACTTGTGAGTGGGGCATATGATTTTCAAAGACACGCTTATTTCCAAGGCCTTGGTGGATATGGTTTTGCTCTTGGAGATCCAGAAATCATCAAGCAAGGTTTAAAAGAAAGCTGTATAGTCGATACAATTCGTCATCATATTTCTAAGAAAATTCTAGCCACTGAAAAGCAGCCAGCCAGTGGCGTAATTACCGCATTGTTAACGGGACAAAGAAAAACCATTTTAGCGAATGTAAAAGATAGTCTCAGAGATGCTGGTCTTGCACATCTTTTGGCAATATCGGGGCTTCATGTAGGGCTTTTAGCTGGAATTGTTTTCTATTTTACCCGGATGGGAATGGTTCTATTCACTAAACCACAATATAACATCCCAATTAAGAAAATTAGCGCGTTAATCGCCTTAGTAGCGACAATTGTCTATATGTTATTGGTGGGGTCACCGGTATCAACTCAACGAGCAACGATTATGACCGGGCTTGTCTTGATTGCTGTGATGACAGATCGGCTTGCCATCACTATGCGACTTGTTGCAATTGCGGCCTTTATTATTTTAGTGATGCAACCAGAAAGTTTGATGCAACCTGGGTTTCAAATGTCTTTTTCTGCTGTGATTGGTCTTGTTGCCTTTTATCGTGGTACAGAATCAATTTGGTTTCGATTCAGATATCGGGCTGGATGGGTAAGAAAGGCCCTGCTTTATCTCAGTGGTGTGACGGCGACAACGGTTATTGCAACGATATCAACCGCACCTTTTGCCCTCTATCATTTTCAACAGATTTCTATCCTTGGTTTTATTGCTAATATGCTGGCAATGCCGATTATGGCTTTTTGGGTAATGCCTGCGGGGGTGTTGACGTATATTTTTATGTTGGTTGGTTTTGAATCGTTACCTTTGATGATTATGAGTGAAGGCGTTGATGCAATCCGAATTATTGCTGATTGGGTCAGTAGCATGGATGGAGCTGTTAAACGTTTTGCCGTGATGCCATCTAATACTTTGGTAATACTCGTTACTGGGTTCTTATTTCTTTGTTTTATCAAAGGACGTTTGCGAATGCTTGGGGTTATTCCTCTTAGTCTTGGTTTTTTTCTGGCAATTAATCCACCTGTGCCCATTGCTTTTATTGAGGGTAATGGAAAAATGATGGGCTATGTTCCAATAAATCGTGACGCTCCGCTGTTGTTAAACATTAAGGCAGATCGCTTTTCAAGAGATATTCTACAACAGCTATCAGGAAGGGAACAAACACGGATTTGGCGCTATGAAAACCTTCCGGAGTTTTCTTGTGACGATTGGGGATGTTTGGCCAGGCGGCAAAACCAACTTATTGCTTTTGTTGAACATCCAGCCGCATTAGAGCGCGATTGTCAAAAGGCCGACCTTATTTTCAGTAGCTTTCCTGTTAAAAGAAAATGCAAAGCTTGGGTTGTTGATAAGTTTGATGTTTGGCGGCATGGCGGTCATATTGTTTACCCACACGGCAAGAATAAATTCACGATCCGTAATGTGAATCAAGTGCGTGGAATAAGACCTTGGACAGATCAGGTAAATGAATAATCTAATATTGGCGAATAAGGCCAGCCAGACGACCTTGAATCTCAACTCGATCAGCAGAATATGTTTGAACAGTATGTTGACGATTTTCTGGCCGCAGCTCAATAATATTATTAGAGCGCTTAGCAAAGCGCTTTAATGTAGCCTCTTCCTGATCAATGAGGGCAACAACAATATCCCCATTACTCGCTGAAGATGTGCGCTCAATCACAACTGTATCACCGTCGTTAATACCAGCCTCGATCATTGAATCACCATCGATAAGAAGCGCATAGTAATCACGACCTCTGCTAATCATATCCGCAGGTGGAGTGATGTGCCAACTAACATCGGCAATAGCACTAATCGGCGTTCCTGCCGCAATTTTTCCGTAAAGAGGGATTGTGAATGCTTGCGCGACTCCAGTAGGCGTATTTTGAGGAGTTTTGAGCTCCTGCGGTAGACGCGCAACCTCCAAAGCGCGCGCCCGATTCTCTAATCGATTTAAAAACCCACGCTCCACCAGAGCATTGACCAGCCGATGAACTCCAGACTTAGATTTCAAGCCAACGGCATGCATCATTTCTTCAAAAGAGGGAGCAACCCCATTTTTACGCAGAGTTTTATCAATATAAAGCAATAAATCATGTTGTCTTGGTGTAAGCATAGCGCTCTCCTATATGGGTGTACTTGCTTTGTTCTTACAGTAAAAAAGAGAACATGTCAAGAACTCATTGCGATTTTAAAAAAGATTAGGGTATTGTTCATGAATTGCATTTTGAATGTAAAATTATGAGTCAATACGAAGAATACCGTCCGAAAAAACCAAGAAACCTTACTTGGATCATTATAGGAGCATTTGTTAGCTTTGCTCTTATTGTTCTTATCATTCTCTACATATTGTTAGTTAGTAGCAAAGATGACCCCTCAATTAGATATCCTGAAAAAATTATTATGCCGGCAGGGCAGGAACAGTCCTTTCAAATGGAAGAAAACATTCAATCAGATATGTTTATTGTAACGGATAGCGAAATTACTGCGATAGAAGACATGCTCTTTGGCGATTATGAAGATGTAATCGAAGTTGAACCTGAACCGGTAACTGAGACACCGCCACAGATGTCAGAAAAGACTAACCAGCAAAAATATACTCCTATTTTTGTTGCCAGTCCTGATTCGCCAAAGTGGATTACAAATGCGGTGCCAAGTAACATAGACCCCGAAAAGCCGATGGTTGCCATTGTTATTGATGATCTCGGTATTGATAAAAAACGAACGCGCGAAACTATTGAGTTGCCTGCACCACTAAATTTAGCGTTCTTGCCTTATCCGACACAGTTACCTGAACAAACAAAAGCCGCCAAAGAAGCTGGGCATGAATTGATCATGCATATGCCAATGGAACCAAGCAATTTAGAAGAAAATAATCCTGGGCCAAATGCTCTTTTAACACGAAACAGCAAAGATAAAAATTTACAAAACCTTACAAATAGTTTGGATCAGTTTGACGGTTATGTTGGGATCAATAATCACATGGGGAGCCGCTTTACGGCAAATTATGATGCCATGGGGCCCATCCTTGAGGAAGTTAAGCGCCGTGGGCTTCTTTTCTTTGATTCTCGGACAGTCGGAAGTAGTAAAGCAGAAAAACTAGCAAATGAATTAGACCTTCCTTTTGTGTCACGAGATGTTTTCCTTGATCATGACCCAAGCCGGGCGGGGGTTGAGGCCAGCTTGGCAAAAACAGCACGTATTGCCAGACAAAAAGGCACAGCTGTTGCAATTGGCCATCCTAAGGATAATACGATTGCAGCGTTAAAGGCCTGGATACCCCAAGCAAAAGCACAAGGTATTCAAATTGTTCCCCTAACAACTATTGCCTATACTCGCATGGGGATGGCAATAGAAACATCACATACCGATGAAGTGCTTTCTTATAAACCTCAAACGATCAAAGAACTTACCGCAGCTCATATTGCAAAGGAAATCCTTGAGGATACACCAACAGAAGATATGCCAGAAGCCGTTACGGTTACAATTGGCAGTGAAGACAGCTATGATGCAATTATCTGGAATGAGCCAGAAACGGATCCTGTAACTTATTGATTATTATCAGGTTCTGCTAAAAATGCTTGTTGGAACAGTGCTGTATTAATTTCAACACCAAGCTCCTCCTTCCACGCATTGATGAATTGTTGCTGCATTTCATTATTTAAATCTGCCATCAATTTTTCATTCAAAACATCGATGTCTTGCCCTGACTGTGGAACGGATGTGACATCCTCAATAGCACTTAGGCGAATAATTTTTATATCCTTTCCAACTTGTAAGGATGAAATATCATTCTTTGGTGTTAAGGAAAAGAGAAGGTCAATTTCTTTAGTTGATAAGGAAACTCCTTCTTGAGGCAAACGGCTAACCGCTCTCGTTTGACTGAATGAGACGTTATTTTGTCGTGCCAAATCAGCGAGAGAGTTTTCTTGTTGGGTAAAGGCAGAAATAATCTTTGCAGCTTTGTTTTGGACACCAACCTGTTGGCGTTGAGCTGTTAAAAGATTACGAATTTCTGCACGAACATTTTCAAAGGGCTTGACCTGTGCAGGCAAGATGTTGGTTACTTCGATCAGAACAAAACTCCCATCGCTTAACTCAATTACAGGACTTATTTCTTCTTTATCTATTGTAAAAGCAGCATCAACAATATCAAAACGATCGCCGTCGTTCTCTGGAAGGTTTTCATGGGCTGTATTCGCCAATTCAAGGCCAGATATTGTTTTTAACGACAGATCATATTGTTGTGCTAAATCTTGCAAAGAAACACCTTCTGCAATCGCGTTATCCAGATCATCTGCGAGGGTATATATTTGCTCATCAATCTCTTCATCACGTAGCGTTTGAATAATACTTTGCTTAACCTCTTTCAGCGGGGTGTAGTTCTCTTTTTTAACGTCTTTTAATTTAAGAATGTGATATCCCAAAGATGTTTGAATAGGGCCAATTATTTCCCCTTTATTAGCTGATATCAGTGCTTCAGACAGGGGTGCAGGTAGGCTATCAAGATCAAACCATTGCGGCTCTATTCCTGCATCAAATTCGTCTTTTTGCACCTGTGCCTCTTCTTCGGTATCATAGACAGATTGAGCGAACTGATATTGATCCGGTTGGCTATATTGTGCCTTATTTTCTTCATAAAATTCAACGATTTGATCATTGTTAATGACAATATCATTGCTGATGGCATCTGTTGTTACATACAACATACGAATAGTGCGTTTCTCTGGGGAGGTAAAGCGTGTTTGGTTGTCATTATAAAATGCTAAGATATCATCCTTAGTCACAGGGGAGATATCGGATGTAACATCCGATGGAGAAATAAGTATAATCTCAGCAACTCGCTTTTCTTTTTCATAACGATAGAGCGCTTCAATAGCAGCACGCATATTTTTACCTGTATTTAAGGACGCTGTGTTGACTAAAGATGTCACAATATCTTCGCGTGTACTCTTAATTAATTGGGCCTCTGACATATTCATTTGTCGTAAAACATAGTCGAGGTTTTCATGGTCATTGCCGTCTAATCCAACTTGATTTAGCTGTGTTCTGATAGATTTTGCAATATGAGTATCCCCAACACGCAGATTAGTTTTACTGGCAGCCTGTAAAAGAGTGAGGCGGTTAATTTCACGACCCAGAGTCATTTGTGGGATGCCATAGCTGCGTGCAACATCTGGTGGGATATTATTACGGTTTAGGTCACGGGTATAGATCATGTTAAAAAATGGAAGGGTTAATTCAATATCGCCAATTTTTGCGATCGTTTGACGGCCAAATCCACCACCAAAAAAACCACCCGCATCGGTTAAAACAAGGCCAAATGTTGCCAGCCCCATCAAGCCAAAAAATATAAATTTAAGTATTCCGGATTTCGCACCTTCGCGCATGGCATTCAACATTTATTTAAAGTCTCCAAAAATGTATTAAGATGGTCGATATGATACCCATGGATTTTGATTAGGGCAATGGCGATTATTTTTCTAATTCCCTCTGGTCATTATTTGTTTGAATTGCTATCAATGCGGTGATGAATTTTTAGAGGTAAGATATGAAAAAGCTTATTGCTGGCAATTGGAAAATGAACACACTGCAAGCGCAGGCAAAATCTTTAGCTGAAGGGCTAGCGCAGCATTTAAAAAGTCAAAATGATCGTTTTGAGATGGTGATTTGTCCACCCTCTATATGGTTGTGTGACGTTTTGCCGCATATCGCTGGTTCTACGCTCTATCTTGGGGCACAAGATTGTCATTATGAGGATAGTGGGGCGTTTACCGGTAATATAGCTCCCGCCATGTTAGCAGATATGGGCTGTGGTTTTGTGATTCTAGGCCATTCAGAGCGCCGTGCTCAGCATGCAGAATCAGATGAACTGATTGCGAAAAAAGCAATAAAAGCGCATGAAAACAATTTAACAGCAATCATTTGTGTTGGTGAGCAGGAAAGCGAACGAGATATTGGCACACATGAGCAAGTGGTTGGTGAACAGCTTCTCAAGTCTATCCCTGCCACTGCAACGGCTGATAACACCGTGGTTGCATATGAGCCTGTCTGGGCGATTGGAACAGGAAAATCAGCAACGCCAGAAGATATTGCCGTTATGCACCAATTTATTCGTCAAACTCTCTCTAAAAAGGTTGACCGACCTGATAACATGCGTATTCTTTACGGTGGATCAGTTAAGCCAAGTAATGCTTCTGAGGTATTGGCAACACCAAATGTGGACGGCGTCCTCGTTGGTGGGGCTTCTTTAAGGGTTGACGATTTCATGGCAATTGCCAATTCTTGTTAATGTAAAGGTTTAAAAACAAAATGGAATCTGTTGTTCTTGTTATACATCTTATTTTGGCGCTAGCGATTATAGGCGTTGTTCTTATTCAACCATCTGAAAGTGGTGGCCTCGGGGGTATGGGCGGCGGTAGTGGTGGCTTTGGCGGCCTAACAACAGCCCGTGGTGCAGCAAATATTCTCACTCGTCTAACGGCTATCTTCACCGTTGGTTTTATTATTACATCCCTGACTTTGGCAATTTTAGCCAAAAATTCTAATTCTGATGGCTCTATCCTTGAGGTGGCACCCGTTGCAGCAGTGGAAGAAATCACTGAAAACGTGGCAGAAGAAGCAATCCTTGATCCAAACGAAGTCATCGTGGATGAGGCTGAAGAACTTATTGAAACAGACGTAGAACCAGAAATCCCTGTATCACAATGACAAAGTATATCTTTATTACCGGTGGCGTCGTCTCCTCTTTAGGAAAAGGACTCGCCTCCGCGGCTCTTGGTGCTTTGTTGCAGGCCCGTGGGTATTCCGTCCGCCTCAGGAAGCTTGATCCGTATTTGAATGTCGATCCCGGCACGATGAGCCCGACCCAACATGGCGAAGTTTATGTCACCGATGATGGGGCGGAAACCGATCTTGATCTGGGGCATTATGAGCGTTTTACCGGTGTGCCGGCGCAAAAAACTGATAATATTACAACAGGTCGAATTTACACAAATGTTTTGAATAAAGAGCGTCGGGGGGATTATCTTGGTGCGACGATCCAAGTCATCCCACATATCACAAATGAGATCAAAGATTTCTTAAAAGAGGCAGAAGGCTCAGCTGATTTTGTTATTTGTGAAATTGGTGGAACCGTTGGCGATATTGAGGGACTGCCTTTTATCGAAGCGATCCGCCAATTTGGGAATGAAGTCGGGCATGACCGTGCTCTTTATGTGCATGTCACCCTCTTGCCTTATATTGCGGCGGCGGGGGAATATAAAACCAAGCCAACACAACATTCGGTGAAAGAACTTCTCTCTATGGGGATCCGGCCCAGTATTATACTATGCCGTTGTGAGAATGATGTTGGTGATGAGGAGAGGCAGAAAATTGCTTTATTTTGCAATGTTAAACCAGAATGTGTGATTTCAGCCTCGGATGCGGATACAATCTACCGTGTTCCACTTAGTTATAACGCTGCCGGCCTTGACCGCGAGGTTCTTAAATATTTCGGTCTGAAAACCGGGCAGGGCGTTGATCTGAGTCGCTGGGAAAACATTGTTGAACGCGTCAAAAACCCGGAATGTACCGTCACCATCGCTGTGGTTGGCAAATATACCAGCCTCCTTGATAGTTATAAGTCCTTGGCAGAGGCGCTAACGCATGGCGGGATTGCGAACCGGGCGAAGGTTAATCTGAAATGGTTTGAGGCGGAAGAATTTGAAGGGGAGAATGCCGATTTTGAGGCTCTCAATGATGTGCATGGCATCCTGGTTCCAGGTGGCTTTGGCGAACGTGGCGCCGAGGGGAAAATTCGTACCGCCCAATATGCGCGGGAGAATAAAATTCCGTATTTCGGGATTTGTTTCGGCATGCAAATGGCCGTGATTGAGGCGGCGCGTCACTTAGCTGATATTACCGAAGCTAACTCCACCGAATTCGGACCATGCAATGATAATATCGTTGGTTTGATGACCGAATGGGGTAAGGATGGTGAAACCGTGCGCCGTTCAGCACAAAGTGATTTAGGCGGCACAATGCGTCTAGGCGCTTATCCTTGCACCCTGCAGGAAGGATCACTGGCGGCACAAATATATGATCAGGCCAATATTGATGAGCGTCACCGCCATCGGTATGAGGTCAATGCCGAATATATCGAAAAACTGAAGCCTTATGGGGTTGTATTTTCCGGGATGTCACCGGATGGTCGTTTACCGGAAATTGTTGAGATTAAAGATCATCCCTGGTTTATTGGCGTGCAATTTCATCCGGAATTGAAATCAAAACCATTTGATCCACATCCGCTTTTTGCCTCCTTTATCGAGGCCGCTGTCAAACAATCAAGGTTGGTGTGATGACAAAAAAAATCCCTCCATATTTTGCAAATAAAGACGGCTATAGCTGTCAACAAGCCGTGATAAAAATGATTCTAAGTTATTTTGAGCCAGATAAATACTGGTCTTGGGAAGAAATGGATGAACTTTGTGAGTATGAAAAAGGGAAAGCTACTTGGGATACATTTGCAATATATAATTTAACATCAAAAATGGGTTATGAATGTCTGACTTATGATGATTTTAACCATAAAGCCTTTTCTGAAAATCCAAAAGAATATTTAAGTAAAGTTTATGATGAAGAATTTACAGAGTGGTGCTATGAGAATTCAAATATAGCTCTAGCAGTTAAATACGCAGAAAATATTGCCTTAAATAAAAATAACCTCATTACTATACAGCAAAAAAGCTATACTTTAGACGACTTAAAAAATCTTATTTCTAAAAATTTTCTAATTTGCGCTTGGGTTGATAGTAATATTTTATCCAGAAGGAGTTCAGGCGAAGTAAATGGACATTTTATTCTAATATATAACATTGATGACAAATACATTTATTTTTATAACCCTGGAGGGATTCTTCCAGAATCAGATCCCGAAACAAGTCGATTACCTAACCAAAAAGAACCAATCAAACACTTCTTTAAAGCTTGCACAGTCAATGGCAGAACCGGTAGTTTGAATGCGTATAGGAAAGCGAGTTAATGACCCAAAATAAAAAAATATCCATAGGTAACTTTGAAATTGCAAATGACCTGCCTTTTGCGTTATTAGCAGGGCCGTGCCAGTTGGAGACACAGGATCACACCTTTATGCTGGTGGAGCGTTTGGTCAAACTGACCGATGAACTGGGCATTCCCTTTGTTTTTAAGGCGTCGTTTGATAAGGCAAACCGAACATCTTTGTCTGGTAAGCGTGGGGTAGGGCTTGAGGCTGGGTTGAAACAGTTTGAGGCCGTCAAGAAAGAGTTTGGCTGCCCCGTGATCACCGATATCCATACGGCTGATCAATGCGCGACGGTTGCCGAAGTCGTTGATATTCTTCAAATTCCCGCGTTTTTATGCCGTCAGACGGATCTCCTTATTGCGGCGGCAAAAGCGGGTAAGGCATTGAATGTAAAAAAAGGGCAGTTTCTTGCCCCGTGGGATATGGCGAAAGTGGCGGAGAAAATCTCTGCCTCTGGCAATGACAATATTATGCTGTGTGAGCGGGGCGCCAGCTTTGGCTATAATACGCTGGTGACCGATATGCGAAGCTTGCCGACCATGGCAAAAACCGGCTATCCTGTCGTTATTGATGCGACGCATTCGGTACAACAACCGGGTGGATTAGGCGGGTCTTCTGGTGGGGATCGCACGATGGTGCCAACCATTGCGAAAGCAGCTGTTGCGGTGGGGGTTGCGGCTGTGTTTATGGAGACGCATCAGGACCCGGACAACGCGCCATCAGACGGCCCGAACATGGTGATTTTAGATGAGCTTAAACCGATTTTAGAAACCTTGAAGAAACTTGATCAAATAGCAAAGGAATAAGAGTATGAGTGAAATTATTGATATCCACGCCAGAGAAATTTTAGACAGTCGCGGTAATCCGACGGTTGAAGTTGATGTCACGCTTGAAAGTGGCGCGTTCGGCCGTGCGGCGGTACCGTCAGGGGCGTCTACTGGCGTGCATGAAGCGGTTGAACTGCGTGATGGGGATAAGACCCGTTACCTGGGCAAAGGTGTTACTAATGCTGTCGAAGCCGTGAATACCGAAATCTATGACACACTCACCGGGTTTTATGCCAGTGATCAAAAGGCGATCGATGAAGCTATGATTGAACTCGATGGGACAGAAAATAAAGGCCGCCTTGGTGCCAATGCTATCTTAGGCGTTTCTTTGGCCGTTGCAAAGGCCGCGGCGGAAGATCATGGATTGCCACTCTATCGTTATATTGGTGGCGCATTCTCCCATGTTTTGCCGGTACCGATGATGAATATCATCAATGGCGGCTCGCATGCCGATAACCCGGTTGATATTCAAGAATTTATGGTGATGCCTGTGGCCGCGGAAAGCTTTACGGAAGCGGTACGCTGTGGCGCAGAGATTTTCCATGCCTTGAAAGCTAACCTGAAAAAAGCTGGGCATAACACAAATGTTGGCGATGAAGGCGGCTTTGCACCGGCGTTGAAATCATCGAAAGAAGCGCTTGATTTTATCATGAAATCAGTTGAAACCGCCGGCTATAAGCCGGGTGAGGAAGTTATGCTCTCCCTCGATGTTGCCTCTACTGAGTTTTTTAAAGATGGCAAATACAACCTGGCGGGTGAAGGGAAAACCCTTGATAGTCAAGGTATGGCGGAATATCTCGCTGATTTAGCCAACACTTACCCCA
>CAZBXD010000007.1:29755-52221 GCA_964496065.1 uncultured Bdellovibrionales bacterium | reverse complement strand
GGCGTGACATTATGTTTGCGGGCCAGACCCCGAATGGCAAAAAGGCGTTCATTGAGGGCCTCTTGCTCGGCTGGATTAATCATAATGTCATATGAAAGATCGGTCAGATAAGACAGGCCATCATCCAATTCTGCTGCTGCACGGTTGAGAGCCTGAATCGTTGTATCAAACTTACCTTGCGCCTGTTCGGCGTTACGTTCTAATACACGCAGGGCTGTATGCAGGGTATCCCGCGCCGCCTTATTGCCATCAAGCGCTTTTTGTGCACTATTCATGGCATCAATTAATTTTTCAGCATTGGCAAGCAGGGTTCGTTTTGCGGCCAGTTGTTCTTCTTCACCTTCTTGTGGGTTTAGGTCTTCTAATTCTTTAACGGCATGCTGTAAAAATTCTTGATCGGCAAGTGCCTGAGCAATACTAGCTTTTAAATGGGCCAATCGGATTTTTTTTTCTTGCCAATCATGCCATAGCGTTTCTGTTTTTTTGACATCAGCCTCAACCCCGGAGAATTCATCTAAGACGGTACGGTGTATTTGTGGGTTGAGAAGTTTTTGCGTGTCAAACTGGCCATGAATTTCAACAAGAGCTTCCCCGATTTTTTTTAATAATCCGATACTAATCGGCTGATCATTGACAAAGGCTTTACTCCGTCCATCTTGCGTTAAAGTCCGACGTAGGATAAGGGTGGGATCAAATACTAAACCTTGCTCATCCATTATTTTTTTTAGTGTAGGAGAAAGTGTTTGGGGAATATCAAAAACAGCTGCTACACTAGCCTGCTTTTCACCACTGCGTACCAGACGCGATTCTCCGCGATATCCTAGTGCAAGGCCCAGGGCATCAAGCAAAATTGATTTACCAGCCCCCGTTTCACCAGTTAGCGTACACAGACCATGACTCATCTCTAGAATCAGATGATCAATCAAAACAACATTGTTAATGGTGAGGGTGGTGAGCATTCAAGTGCTCTCCTAAAATAGCTTTTCTTTAAGCCTGCCAAAGGTTGAGGTTGGCTCTTTTGAAAATTCAGGCAGGTTGCTACCTTTAATCATGGCAAAGGAAGCTTCGTACCATTTTGATCCCGGATAATTGTACCCTAGGACAGAAGCAACCCGCTGTGCTTCAGAAGGCAGTCCCATCGCAAGATAAGATTCAACCATCCGGTGGAGGGCTTCTGGGACATGGGTTGTGGTTTGGTAATTGTCAACGACATTTTTAAAGCGATTAATACCAGCAGTGTAATGTTTACGCTTCAGGTAATATCGCCCGATTTCCATTTCTTTGCCAGCAAGGTGATCGCGGGTGAGATCATGTTTAAGTTTGGCATCGCGGGCGTATTCTGTCTCAGGAAAACGGCGAATGACTTGTGTGAGAGACTCCATCGCTAGTTCTGTGATTTCTTGATCCCGTCCAACATCAATGATTTGTTCATAGAATGAAATAGCTCGTAAATAGTAAGCATAAGCAATATCTTTGTGGCCTGGATGGAGCTCAATAAAGCGATCAAGTGCTAAAACAGCCTCATCATATTTCAACGCTTTATAATGTGCAAAGGCAGTCATGAGCTTGGCCTGTGTTGCATATTCTGAATAGGGGAATTGCCGCTCAACATCATCAAACAGACGTGCGGCTGTCCGATAAAGTTGTTCATTCATTGCTTTTTCTGCCTCAGCGTAGAGTGCTTCAGCGCTTTGGGCTTCAATTTCCGTTATGGGCTTGGCTGTCTTGCCGCTACAGGCGCCCAAGCCAAAAACAACAAAAAGTAAGAATGTGAGAGTCAATAAACGACGCATTATTAGGCCCCATTTCCATGTATAAACGACCTCTATACTATACTGAGTATTAGGTAATTCCAAGGGTTGTTCGTGAATTTATCGTTAGACTTATACGCCCAAGTTGACAGCAATTGAATCAGGTTGGTTTTGAGCTATTTGCGTAGCTTCTTCAACAATGACAAAGCTATTAGGGTTGGCAAAAAGTGCCTGCAGGAGCTTATTATTCATGTCGTGGCCTGCCTTGATCCCATGATAGTGGCCAATAATCGGCATGCCAGCAAGGTAGAGATCCCCAATCGCATCGAGAATTTTGTGGCGGACAAACTCATCATCATAGCGCAAACCAGTTTTATTTAGGATTGTCTTTTCATCCAAAACGATAGCATTATCAAGCGATCCACCGCGAGCTAAGCCAGCCGCGCGCATAGCCTCCACTTCATGCACAAAACCAAAAGTACGTGCGCGTGCGATATCGGAGCGGAAACACCCATTAACCAGCTTTAGGTCACGAGTTTGCTGCCCAATAGCACAATGGTCAAAGTCAATATCAAATTGATAAGAGGTGTTGCCAGCTGGGCTGAATATTGCAGTTTTGCCATTTTCATCAACGCGAACTTCATCAATGATTTTAATAACAGAGCGAAGAGCGTCTTGTTCTTCGGTGCCCGCACAGTCAATAAGAAATGCAAAAGGCTCGGCACTGCCATCCATAATAGGGACTTCAATATTATCAATGTCTATAATGAGATTATCAATTTGACATCCTTGTAGAGCGGACATGATATGCTCAATTGTACCGACGGTCACACCATGATCATTACCAATAACGGTACACATGCGCGTATCGACAACATTATACCACACGGCTTTAATAACTGGATTTTTATCAGTAACATCTGTGCGGTTAAAAACAATTCCTGTCCCGATATTAGCAGGGCGCAGAGTCAAATTAACAGTTTCACCAGAATGAAGACCCACCCCAGAGCATTGTACAGCTGTTTTTATAGTTTTTTGAAACATTCGTATGTTCTTTATACTTATTGATGATCTGATAATACCCTGATCATCACAAGAATAAAAATCACGCTTTATGACGGAATGTTACATCGTATAAAAGAAAAAAGCCAGGACACCCTGGCTTAAGTCAATGAATAATAAAACAATTTAACTTGCCTGGCGACGGAGAAAGGCTGGAATATCAAGATCATCGTCGATATCTGCTGTTACATCGGCAGTTTTTGGCTCAACCTCTAAACTAGGTTGGTCTTCCTCATCGTCCAAAGGGATAGAGCGCCCCCCTGTCAGACGATCAAACAAAGACCCGCCTTTTTTCTTTTCAGGCGTTACTTTTGCTGCTGTCTTGACCTCTGGCGCAGGCGCGGCAGGCGCTGTTGCGTTTGCCATTTCCGCTTCGGCAAATGGATCCGGCGAGACAGAAGCTATGCCAGAACTCATCACAGGCTTAGATTCAACTGTAATTGGAGAAGGGGGAATGAAACTATCCTCCTTCAGCGCAGTCGTCTCAGGCACCGTATTCGTAACAGGCTCAGCAAAACCAGGCTTTAGGTCAGCATCTGTTTTAAGAGCGGCGGCAGTCGCCGTTGTTCCGCGGGCATAGGATGCTGTTTGGGTTGTGGTGGCTGTTTCAGTTGTTGGCGTAGCTGTTGTATTAATATTTGTTCCGTAAACAGGCGCACCAGCAGCAGTGCCCGTGGCATATTTGCTTGTGTTTGTTGCGGGTGTTGCACCTGTTGTTGTTTTAGAAACAGCATCAACAACGGAAAGCTTCCGTGGTTCAGTAACGCGTTGAGTTTGGGCCTCAATCCCAGTCGCAACAACAGAAACACGCATTGTCCCTTCAAGGTCAGCATTAAAGGTCGAGCCAAAAATAATATTGGCATCGGGGTCAACTTCATCTCTGATTCGGTTACATGCTTCATCTACTTCGAAGAGGGTCATATCCAAACCACCAGTAATGTTAATAAGAACACCACGGGCACCCTTCATTGAAACATCTTCAAGCAGTGGGTTAGAAATTGCAGCCTCCGCTGCTTCAACAGCGCGCCGATCCCCTTCAGCTTCACCAGTTCCCATCATCGCCTTACCCATTTCACCCATCACAGAACGAATGTCAGCGAAGTCAAGATTGATCAAACCAGGCATCACCATAAGGTCAGTTACGCCACGAACCCCGGAATGGAGAACGTCGTCAGCCATTTTAAAGGCATCAGCAAAAGTTGTCTTTTCATTTGCAACACGGAAAAGGTTTTGGTTTGGGATAATCAGAAGTGTATCAACATATTGTTGGAGTTCTTCAATACCAGCTTCAGCCAAACGCATGCGGTGCTGCCCCTCGAAATGGAAAGGTTTGGTAATAACTCCAACAGTTAAAATTCCAGCTTCACGTGCGGCACGAGCAACAATAGGCGCTGCGCCAGTCCCGGTTCCACCGCCCATACCAGCTGTAATAAAGGCCATATTCGACCCTTCGAGATACCCCATAACTTCATCGAGACTTTCTTCAGCCGCAGCTCGTCCAATATCAGGGCGTGCACCACAACCAAGGCCACGTGTAATATTTGTTCCAAGTTGAATTTTACGCTCAGCCGCAGAGTTTTTTAATGATTGCGCATCACTGTTACAAGCAAGGAATTCAACCCCCTGTAAATTTGATTGGATCATGTTGTTTAAGGCGTTTACGCCTGCACCACCAACCCCAACAACCGTGATCCGCGGGCTCAATTGGGTGTCCTCTTCTGGCATTCTCACGTTAATCATTTTGCTTGTAACCTTTCCTCTATTACAATGTCGTTATAAAAAATAGTGTACCCTATAAGGGATTCATTCGACCAGAGAAAAAATGATTCTTTTATTGCTTTTTTTGAATAAAAACGATTCTTTTCCTAACAGAATACGGAAATATGGAATTTCTTCCTTGGTCTACAGGGTAACCTTGCTTAAGAGCAGTAAATTACCAGTTCTCTTTGAGCCATTGCCCAATCCGATTCACCATCGTTCCTGGTGTGACAATTGGGATCGATAGATCGGGAACCTCTTCCATATGGTGGGCAGCATAAAGCAACATCCCACAGGCAGATGAAAAAGCCGGGCCAGAGGTTGCATTGGCTAAACCAGTAATTTTTAAGGGTTGGGCAATACGGATTTGTTTATCCATAATTAATGTCCCAAGTTCGCGTAAACCACTAAGTTGGCAAGCACCTCCCGTCAGAACAACACGGCGCCCGACAAGATCACTATAGCCGCTTGCCTCCAAACGAGCTCGGATCATTTCAAATGTTTCTTCGAGGCGAGGTTGGATAATGCTTGTCAAAATAGAACGAGGAACAAAATGCCCTCCTGCATTTTCATCTTCTCCAATTTGTGGCACTTCAATCATATCGGAATTATCACGCGTCGATTGGATCGCATGGCCATAAAGAGTTTTAATGCGTTCCGCATGATTAATGGGTGTTGTAAGTCCGCGGGCAATATCATGGGTGACATGGCCACCACCGACAGGGATCGCATCCGTGTAAATACAACTCCCTTGCATAAAAACAGCAATACTTGTTGTGCCGGCACCCATATCAATGACAGTACAGCCAAGATCCCGCTCATCCTCAACCAAACAGGCAAGCGCTGCGGCGTATGCATCAACGCAAAATGCTTCTACTTCTAAATGATTATTAGAAACACTGAGGCGGAAATTTTTTACAGCATTGGATGAGCCAGTAATGGCATGGATTTGCGCTGTCATATGTTTACCATGCATTCCTTTTGGATCTTTAACGCCGTTGTTCTGCTCGACCGTATATTGGATCGGTACGGCATGGATCAGCTCGTTTTGGCCAATGATTTCAACATCACGCGCCTTTGTCATGGCTCGGCGGATATCATTTTCTGTTACTTCGCCACCTGAAATGTGAGTTTCAGAATGTACTTGGTGCGACAAGGTGTGGACATTTGGTAAATTCACAATCACTGAATTAATAGTTTCCCCCGCCATATCCTCAGCCGATTGAATTGCTTGTCCAATGGCAATTTCTGCCGCTTCCATGTCAATGAATTTACCGGATTTTAGTCCACGTGATTCATGATGCCCAATACCGGTAACATGAATACCACTAGTATCAGTAATCCGGGCAATAAAGCAGCAAATTTTTGATGTCCCAATATCCAAGGCGGCAACGGTACTCCCCTTTGTACGGATTGTTTGTTTTGGTTTAAGATTAAAATACATTAGATGTTCTTCTTACTTGTCTTTTTATCATCATCAATTTCTGGACGTTCAATGGTCAAATTAGCGCGAGGAGTCGGGCGAATAATTACCTGATCTGCTAACCGTAAATCAATAATACTTAAGTCTTTTTTAAAAATCTGTTCTTGGCGGTTCATTTGTGCCAATTGACTGAGCGCAAGGCCAACATCATGTTCTGGTAGCTTAACAATAGCCTTGTTTTTTAATATTAGATCCCAGCGCCGGTCTCTGATCCGGGTAATGGCTTTTATTTCATTAATTACGTCCTGTTCAGCATAAAGAAGGGGTAAAATATCCATCACATGTTGGTTGGCGGTTGGTCCTATTAAAACAGGGAGATGGTTAAATTGACCAACATTTTGATCAGTGAGAACAATCCCCTCAGCGTCAATCACAGCAAGTTTTTGATTATGTTGCCAAAGAGCAGTTGGTTCCCGTTCGACAATGGTTACAACGATTGTATCGGGCAATCGCCGTTTAATATAAGCAGTTTTAATCCAAGAGAGCTGTTCAAGCCTTATTTGCGCTTCTAGTGGTTTAAATGAAAATATGGGGTCATTTTTTTGCGTATTAAGTATGGCAATCAGTTTTTCTCGGCTTATTCGTTTACGACCAATTACTTGAACATCCTTAACAACAAACCCCTTGGCAACCGATTGTTCGATGAGAGTTTGCCATGCTTTATCTTTGAAATGGCCATAAGCGCCTGAGCTATACAGCCAGGTTCCAGAAACAAGAATACAGCAAAATAGGATACTTGGAACCAAGCGTTTCCGTATAAAAATCTGCCAAAAAGGATTTTGCCGTTTCCGTGGTTGCGGTGTTCTTTTTACAGATTTTCTTTTCCGTATTTTTCTAGCCATAGGATTGTTTTTCTTTGCTCTCATCTTTTTCCCTATTAAACGCGAAGAGAACACATTTTTCAATCAGATCCGGAAAAGAAATGCCACAATGGTTTGCTTGTTCAGGAACAAGAGAAAACTTAGTCAGGCCCGGTTGGGTATTTGTTTCAAGAAAAATAATGCCATCTGTTTCGTTATAACGAAAGTCACTGCGTGAAAGCATCCGGCACTGCAGAGCTTTATGGGCGTTAACAGCATAATCAAGAATTTTCTCCGTTATCCCTTCTGGCAGTTCTGGGTCAAGGATATGATCAGTTATGCCATCTGTATATTTTGCTTTATAATCATAAAAAGCAGTTTTGGGTTTTAATTCTGTCACACAGAGTGCCTTTGGTATCTTGTCAAAATCAAACACAGAAACTGTGAGTTCACGTCCATTAATAAAACGTTCTGCCATCATAGGGACGTCTTTTAATTGTGGCAGTGCGGCATCAAGGTCGCTATCACAATGAATGATATAAATGCCAACGCTCGACCCATCAGCAATCGGTTTTAATACATAGGGAAGAGGGAGCGGATGGCCGTTGTATAAATCATCTTTTTTTACAATTCTATCCTCAGTTATTGGGATTCCAACTTTGCTTACGACCTCTTTCGTGCGTTTTTTGTCCATTGCTAGGGCGGAAGATTGGGCATCTGAATGCGTATAGGCAATACCACAAGTGTCTAGGATTTTCTGGATCGTCCCATCTTCACCACCAACCCCATGTAGCGCGTTAAAAATAACATCTGGTTTTTTTTCTCTGAGCGTCGTCATAATGGTTTTAGAATTATTGGGAGGGTCAAAGGGAAGCGCTGAATATCCTTTTTCTTGAAGGGCTTGGGATACCGCTTGCCCTGAGGTTAAAGAAACGTCACGTTCTGCAGACCAGCCACCCA
Organism: uncultured Bdellovibrionales bacterium; assembly: GCA_964496065.1. GTDB lineage: Bacteria > Pseudomonadota > Alphaproteobacteria > Micavibrionales > SZUA-601 > CAZBXD01. Next base: position 44,407 of record CAZBXD010000007.1, on the reverse strand, counting down.
TCAAAACCATGACTGTTTGCGGTTTATTCATCTAAATTTTTCCCAATCCGCTTAATTTCCCAACGCAGCTCAATCCCAGAGTTTTCCTTCACACGACGGCGGACTTCTTCACCGAGATTTTCAAGATCGGCGGCAGTTGCATCCCCGGTATTAATCATAAAATTGCAATGCTGCTCTGACATTTGTGCGCCCCCAATCATCAAGCCGCGACATCCAGCTGCATCAATGGCTTTCCAGGCGGAACCAGCGCCGGGTGTATCGCGTTCCGGATTGGCAAAGGTTGATCCACCAGTCTTTTCCCGAATGGGCTGGCTGGTCTCTCGTTTTTCTTTGATGTCATCCATACGAGTTTTGATCATCTCTTGTGTATCTTGAGACCCTTTGAGCGTACAAGAGACATAAATCCAATCCTCGGGCGCGTCGGTATGGCGATAATGCATGCCAATTTCATCCGCCGTAACAGTGTGAATTTTACCTTGGCGATCGATGGCGGTAGCTGTAACTAGGATATCACAAAATTCACTGCCGTAGCATCCAGCATTCATGAGTAAACCTGCGCCAATTGTCCCTGGAATACCAGAGAGAAATTCAAGGCCAGCAATCCCATGTTTTTGTGCGAAGAGCGCGGTATTCCCATCCAATGCGGCTGCTCCGACATGAATTAAAGTTGGGTCATTTTGATCAATTTTCATTTGAGCAAAATCACGCCCGAGACGAATAACAACACCTTTAATCCCGCCATCGCGAATAATCATATTACTGGCAACACCAATAATCATAATTGGAATATCGTCAGGACAATTTTGTAAAAAATGCTGAAGGTCATTGAGGTCTGCTGGTTTAAACAAAACCTCAGCAGGACCGCCAACACGAAACCAACTGGTTTTATCAAGCGGTGCTTGTTCGCTGTAGCGTCCGCGTATCTGTGGAAGGCGATCAATAAGAGAAGAAGGTTTTGCTGCTACCGTCATTTGAGAGCCTTTTTTTCACACAGCTTCTCTAAATTTTCTGGAAGGGTATTGGCCCATTTCGTAATGCTGCCCGCGCCCAGGCAAATGACAATGTCGCCATGTTCGGCATATTGGCGGATTAGTTTTGGCAGTTCGCGTTCATGCTCTAGGGGAAGAACATGTTTATGTCCACACTTAATGAGACCGTTGACAAGAGCATCACGATCAAAGCCTTTAATCGGTTGTTCTCCACCGGCATAGACATCGGAAATAATGACCGTATTCGCATCATTAAAACAGGTGCAAAAATCATCAAATAACCCCTGCAGGCGAGAGTAACGATGCGGTTGGAAAACCGCGATAACCTTCCCACTTGTATCCGAAACCATTTGTCGGGCCGCTGTGAGAACAGCCGAAATCTCAACTGGATGATGACCGTAATCATCAATGATTGTAACGCCATTGACCTTACCTGTTTGGGTAAAACGTCGTTTGACACCTGTAAAATTAGCTAGGCCAAGCTTGATCTGATCATCCGTCATGCCCATTTTGAGACCAATCGTCACTCCAACCAGAGCGTTAAGGACATTATGTTTGCCTGGCATGTTAAGCTTCAAATTTTTTATCATGCGATCTTTTTTAATTTTAAACTGTCCACCAATCATGACATCAAAAAACGTTCCTTCGGGAGTAAAACGAATATTGAATGCTTGCACATCGGCTTGGGGTGAAAGCCCATAAGTATAGATTTGGCGATCGGACACTTTGGGAATTAAGGCTTGCACCTCATGATCATCAATACACACAACACCAAAGCCATAAAAAGGCAAATTTTGCAGGTAAGAGCGAAAAGCATCGCGGAGGTTGTCAAAGGTTTTATAATGGTCGAGATGCTCAGCATCGATATTTGTAATCACACCAATGGTTGGGCGGATACGGGTGAAAGACCCAAATGCTTCACACGCTTCCGCTACGACCCAATCCCCATCACCATATTTTGCATTTGTTCCATAGGCATTAACAATCCCACCATTAATAACAGTTGGGTCAAAGTCGCCGACATCCAGCATAGTGCCAACAATTGATGTTGTCGTTGTTTTACCATGTGTGCCGGCCACCCCAATCGACCATTTTAAATTCATAACCTCCCCAAGCATTTCTGCACGATCAACAATAGGAATACGATGTTTACGCGCAGCAACCATTTCTGGATTGTCTTTGGGAATTGCAGCCGAAGCAACAACAAGAGCGACAGTTTTTCCGTCAATATCAACAAGGTTTTCTTTAGTTTGTGTTGTTGCAATAGGAATACCAAGTTTCTTGAGACGCTTGACATTAATACTTTCACTAATATCTGATCCTTGGATTTGATAACCAAGATTATTCATGATTTCGGCAATTCCAGACATGCCAATCCCCCCAATTCCAGTGAAATGAATGGTTCCTATATCGAAAGGAATGGCGCGCATGATGTTTTATCCTATTTTATGTATGGCTCAATTAAGTCAGCCAATTTATCTGTTGCATCAAGTTGGCGTAGGGTTTTAGCCTGTTTTGCAGCATTTTTCAATTGTTCTGGTGTTTTTATTAATTGTTCTAATTTAGAGGCTAAAGTCGCAGGCGACAATATTTTTTCTTCCAAAATCCATCCACCACCAATACTAACTATGTTTTGTGCATTCTGGGCTTGGTCACCATCCAGTGAAATGGCGAGTGGGACATAGATCGCTGGTCGTCCTAGATTAGCATAAAGGCTAACAGAGCCAGCCCCAGCACGAGAAATAATTAAATGTGCTTGGGCTATTTGATCAAGGTAATCATGAATAAACGGTTCAACACGGGCGTTGATCCCCATATTTTCATAGGCGGCTTCGACATTGGCAATATCTTCTTGAATACATTGTTGAATAATCGATAAATTTGATCGTAACTCATCGGAGAGCATTTCAATGGCTTTGTGGACAACCTCACCAAAAATTTTAGCGCCCTGACTCCCACCTATAATCAGAAGTTTAAAAGGGTCACCTTTTTTTCTTTCAGAGTAAGGGATGTCTGATAAAATATGAACTTTTTGTTGTGATGGGTTGCCGGTTACAACAGATTTTTCTTGTAAAGTCTCTGTTAGGTTTAGTGTTTGTGGAAAAGAAAGTGCAATTTTTTTTGTCCAAGGAGCAACAACACGATTAGCACGACCAAAAACTGCATTTTGTTCGTGAAGAATAATAGGGATCTTCAATAAATGTGCGGCTAACAAAGCCGGAAAAGAAGGGTATCCTCCAAAGCCAACAATAATATTTGGCCGGCGATAGATCAGAATACTGATACTTTTAAGTGTTCCCATACCAATTTTAAACGCGGATCTGAACTTGCCAAATACTCCGGCATGAATGGCACTGGCCTGAACAATACGAATGCTTAGCTCTTCATTTTTAGGCAGCCAGTGATAACCGCGTTTATCTGTGATAAAAACTGTCTCATACCCACGGTTTTGTAAAGTATGATGAAGCGCAAGTGCTGGCGAGATATGACCACCAGTTCCACCTGCTGAGAGAACAATCCGTTTTTTTTTGGTCAGTCTCATTGTGGCTCTCCCCCAAGGTTTTTTCTAGTTAAGCCAAGAACAATCCCCATTCCAAAGCCAAGTGCAAGGAGAGACGACCCTCCATAAGAAACAAAAGGAAGGGTCATCCCCTTTGCGGGTAATATATTAACACTTGATCCCATGTGAATAAAAGCTTGGCCGCCAAACTGTGTTAGGATGCCAGCAACAGCAAGAATAATAAAAAGATTATCGCTTTCCTTCACACGAAGCATACCACGCACAACAATAAATCCAAAAACTCCAACAAGAACAAGAGTTAGAATTAGTCCTAACTCTTCACCGGCGACAGCAAAAATAAAATCAGCATGGGCATCGGGTAAGATCAACTTAACCTCTCCTTGACCAGGACCGACCCCAAGAAGTCCACCACTTTCAAACGCATCAATTGAACGTTCAACTTGGTAGTTGTCACCTATACTAGGGTCAAAGAATCGATCAATCCGACTGGTCACATGGGGGAAGGTTAAATAAATCCAAACCATACCAACAATGCCAACAACACTAATAACAGCAACAATAGAAAGGGGGAGACCTGCCATAAAAAACTGTGCGGCCCAGACAAGGGATATGACCACTGTCATCCCAAGATCAGGTTGCATCATGAGCAACACAACAATGAGGGCACATAACGCACAGGAGATCATATAACCGGGGAATTGATCATCTTTATGTTGGCCAGCAAAAAGCCAAGCCGCTGCAACGGCAAAGGTAGGTTTTATAAATTCTGAAGGTTGGATTGAAAATCCAAAAATACTAATCCATCGTTGTGCGCCATTGCGCTCAACGCCAATTAAGAGGGTGAGAACTAAAAGGATAAGTCCGCCAAGCATACATAAAGAGGCAAGGCGGCGAATGTCACGCGGATTAAGGAGCGATATTCCAAACATCAAAGCAAGACTGGGAATAAGAAAAAACAAATGTTTTTGTAAGAAATGAAAAGAAGGGGCGCCGATGCGTTCAGCCACTGCTGGACTAGCTGCCGCGACAAGGAGGCCACCAAAGGCAATAAGGAGGCAAATCGCCCCTAACATCCACCGATCAACTGTCCACCACCAGCGGCCAATAATCGAATGGTCTGTGCGGGCAATAATACTCATGACGCTTGCCTTTGTTTGAGTTGTTCAATTAAGGCAATAAAATGCTCGCCGCGTTTTTCAAAATTAGGGTACTGATCAAAAGAAGCACAGGCCATTGACATCAGGATGATATCTCCATCAGAGGCATTCTCGAAGGCTTCAAAAACCGCTTTTTCAAGAGTTTCGCAGTTTGAGTATTTTAGTGTATCAATCATATCTTTTTCAAAGAGAGGAGCCGCTTCACCGATCAGATAGGCGCGTTTAACTTTGGGATACCACTCTTTCAAAACAGAAAGATCATCACCTTTATGTTCGCCACCAGCAATCCAATGAATATTGTCAAAACTATCAAGCGCCTTTGACGTTGATTCTGCATTGGTTGCCTTGCTGTCATTGATAAAGGTGATGCCATTAATCGTGGCAACGATTTGTTGCCGATGGATCAATCCGGGGAATGACTGAACAGCGGTAACAAAATCATGATCAGTAATTCCTAATTTTTTACAGACAGCATAGGCGGCTGCAATATTTTGCTGGTTATGGGCGCCCTTGAGTGTTTCAATCTGGTCAAGACCGTCAGGTAAGGTATCAGATGATGATATTTCCACCACATCGTGATTTGCACTGTTTTTAAGTTTTTCAGCAATTGTGCGCGATATGTCATCATCAATACCAATAATGGCAGTTTGCTTTTGGCCTTTAGTGCGGAAGATTTTTTCTTTAGCAGCAGCATAGTTTTCCATTGTCCCATGCCAGGCCAGATGATCAGGGGTAATGTTAAGCAAAACAGAGATATCAAAAATTGGCTGTTGCGTAATTTCTAATTGATAAGACGACATTTCTAAAACATAGACCCCATCCGCATCAAAAGACGGCAAGCTGGTCGCACCAATCCCAATATTGCCTCCCATCGCATGATTTTTACCAACTGATTTTAAAATATGGCTGAGAAGGGCTGTTGTTGTGGACTTTCCGTTGGTACCCGTTATCCCGATATAGGTCGCTTTTGGCGCACTACCATAAAGAAGATCAATATCACTTTTGAAAGGGATTTTTTGATCGATCGCTTTTTGAATCGTTGGGTGATTGGGTTTAATCCCGGCGGCAGGAATAACGGCAGCATAGCGTGAAAGATCATTTTCAAAATCAATCACATCAAAACCATCATCGATAAATCCCTGGCGTTTTTCTTCGTGGTCATCCCATAGGTGGCAATCAACATTAGAGTCACGACAGGCGTTAGCAACAGCCGCCCCGCTGACACCCAGGCCAAGGATCGCAACAGGTTTGTCCAATTTTTTCAAATAAGAAAGATCGGCCATTAATTTGTCCTTACCGTAGCTTGAGAGTGGATAATCCAATCAACGCAAGGACGATAGCAATAATCCAAAAGCGGATCACGATTGTGGGCTCTGACCAGCCTTTTTGCTCAAAATGGTGATGAAGGGGTGCCATGCGGAAAACACGTTTCCCTGTCAATTTGAAAGAGGCTACTTGTACAATGACGGAGACAGTTTCCAGAACAAAAAGTCCACCAATGATCGCCAGAACAATTTCATGTTTGGCAATAACACTCATCGCACCCAAGGCACCACCCATGGACAGTGATCCAGTATCCCCCATAAAAACCATCGCTGGAGGAGCATTATACCAAAGAAAACCAAGCCCGGCACCAATAAGGGCGCCACATAGTACCGCCACTTCACCTGATCCCTTAACAAAATGAAGTTGTAGGTATTCAGCGTAAATCGCATTGCTGACCAAATAAGTGATAAGCCCAAAACACGCCAAAGCAATCATGACTGGAACAATTGCTAAACCATCCAGGCCATCCGTTAGGTTAACTGCGTTAGAGGAACCAACCATGACCACCATCCCAAAGGGGACATAAAAATATCCCAGCGGTAGGAGGTAATCTTTAATAAACGGAAAGGCGAGACCCGTGGCCAGAGTTTTGCCCATGACATGAATCACGGCCATCGTGGCCAGAAAACTGATCATACCAAGAGTGAGAAGTTTCAGGTTACCTGGGAGCCCCTTATGGTTCCGTTTTGTGAGTTTAAGATAATCATCGAAAAAGCCAACTGCACCAAAACCAAGGGTGACAAAAACAATTATCCAAGCATAAGGGTTTTTGAGATTCATCCATAACGTGCTTGAAATAATAAAAGCTAGAAGGATCATTAATCCTCCCATGGTGGGGGTCCCCTTTTTTTCAAAATGATCGGGACCTATTTCACGGATCGGTTGGCCCGCTCCTTGCTTACTTTTGAGCCACCGAATAATCCCCGGTCCTCCCAAAAGTGTAATAATCAAGGACGTCATAATCGCCCCGCCGGTGCGGAATGTTAAATAATTAAAGACATTAAACGCACCAAAACTGTCAGCATATTGCGTCAGAAAGTGATAAAGCATGTGCCGGTTTAGACCTCTGCCAAGTGTTTAGTTTTTTTTTTCGATGTTTGGCAGATTTTTTCAACAACAAGATCCATAAGAGAAGACTTCGAACCCTTAACCAGAAGGATGTCATTCGGCCATAGCTGAGTGATGATTGCATCCGCCAATTTCTGGCTATCATCGTAATGGTGATTAACCGCTTTGGGAAGGGCTTTTGCACAATTTTTCATGAGTGGTCCACAGGTAAAGACTTTATCGATGCCGGTGGCTAAATCTTGAGCCAGCGATGCATGGAGCTGGGGGCCTAGTTCCCCCAACTCCAGCATATCACCAAGGGCAACAATCCGTCGCCCTTTCCCCTCTGTTTCAATGGATTTTAAAACATCTATCGCGGCCCGCATGGAAGCTGGACTGGCATTATAACTGTCGTCAATAATGGTGATGGGTGGTTCATTATCGAATAAATCAACGCTCAGGCGGTTGCCACGACGGTGCACCGGTTTTAGTTTTTTCAAAGACTGCGCGGCCTTATCAATATCAAGTCCCAAAGTTTCAACGACCAGGAGAACAATTAGTGCATTCATGGCCTGGTGTTTACCAGCGACAGAAAGATCAAAGTTAATGGATTGATTTCCTAAAAAAGTTTCAGCATGACCGCCTTCTGGTATGGCTTTGTAGCTCCTTAGTTGTGCATCGGCCTTCTCATTTGTCCCGAAGGTTTTCAAGGTTGTGATCCCTTGTGTTCGAACTTCGGCCAACATTTGGGGATAATGTTCATTATCAAGATTGAGGATGGCGACACCATCGGGTGCCACACCTCGGAAAATTTCTGATTTAGCAGCAGCAATTTCAGAAATAGAAGCAAAATTTCCCAAATGCGCTGCTGAGACATTGGTGATGATGGCAATTTCTGGAGCAACTTGTTTTGATAGGATTTCAATTTCACCAGCATGGTTCATGCCCATTTCAATCACAGCGAAGTCAGCATCTTCAGGCAAGCGTGCTAAAGTTAAGGGAACGCCCCAATGATTATTGAGATTACCTGTTGTCCAATGGGTTTTTCCCTGGTCACTCAGCGCTGTTGCCAACAATTCTTTAGTACTGGTTTTACCTGTTGATCCCGTGAGACCAATAATACACGCCCTTGATCGACTGCGAGCCCCATGACCCAAATCCTGTAATGCTGTGAATGTATCCTCAACAATAATCAGTGGGGCATTATACGGAACATCCTTTGGCCGTGATGACACAAGTGCCCCAGAAGCTCCGTTTTCAAGAGCATTCGTAACAAATTTATGGCCATCGAAGTTCGGGCCTTTCAAGGCAATAAACAGATCCCCTTGTTTAATTGTCCGACTATCGATTGAAATACCAAATACATCAAAAGACTGATCCACCGTTGTGTTCGTCACCGCAGCAATTTCTTCCGATGTCCATAGACGGGTTTTGCTCTGTGTCATTAAGCTTTTGCCCTTTTTAAAACTTTGCGGATTTCTGTGGCATCATCAAAAGGATGGATGACTTTATCAATAATTTGCCCTTGCTCATGCCCTTTTCCGGCAACAACTAGAACATCACCAGATTGAAGACCTTCAATGGCTGCTTCAATGGCTTTACGACGATCACCTATCTCGGTTCCATTGTGACAGGCAACCATAATTTCTTCACGGATCCGTTTTGGGCTTTCGGTACGAGGATTATCATCCGTGATAATCACCTTATCGGCAAATTCTGTCGCTATCTTGCCCATCATAGGGCGTTTACCTTTGTCACGATCGCCCCCAGCGCCAAAGACGACATGAAGACGTCCCTTTGTATGTGGGCGTAGCGCCTCTAAGACAGTTTTGAGGGCATCGGGGGTATGCGCGTAATCAACATAGATGCTGGCGCCATTTTTTAGTGTTTCAATGAGTTCAATCCGCCCACGTACACCGGTCAGATGGTTGAGTCCCTCAACATATTTGGCAAATTGCTTTGGGTCTTCTTCAACAGCGAGCACCATACCCAACGCACAAAGCGCATTCATCGCCTGGAATGTCCCCGCCACTGGCATATCAACATCATATTCTGTCCCAAAAATATTGATTTTGAGTTTTTGACCCTTCACAGTGGGCTGTTGGCTGATCAATGTGATATCACGTCCTTTGCGGCCAAACATAATCGCGCGGTGGTTATAGGTCAGGCAAATATCTTCCAGACGTGGTGCATAATCGCTGTCGGCATTAATCACCGCAATCCCATTTGGAGCCATCACCTCTTTAAACAAGCGGGCCTTAGCATTGAAGTAGGCCCCCATGGATCCGTGATAATTAATATGATCGCGGCTAAGATTGGTAAACGCGGCGACTTTAACACGAACACCATCAAGACGATATTGATCCAACCCATGACTGGAGGCTTCCATGGCTAAATGCGTCACTCCGGCCGCCGATAAATCAGCAATTTCAGAATGCAGTGTCACAGGATCCGGTGTTGTCAACGTATCGCTAGCAGTGCTTTGTGGCCAGTCAAGCTGTGGCGCATCGACCCCAAGGGTTCCCATACTGGCGGCTTGCTTATCCGCATGGAGCCAAAGTTGACGAGTAAAGCTGGCAACAGACGTTTTACCATTTGTTCCGGTGACCGCTGCAACGGTATCTGGCTGGCGTCCATAAAACTTTGAGGCCATACGGGCAAAACGACGACGTGGGTTAGGATCTTCGATCAGCTCAATACCGCCGGCACTCTGGGGGAGTTGTGTGCCGGGTAGCGCAAGAATGGCAACTGCACCGTTTTCAATCGCTTGCTCAATATAATCATGACCATCGTTTGTTTTACCAGGTAAAGCAGCAAAAAGATAACCAGGGCGTACCGCCCGAGAATCCATTGTTAGGCCGGCAACGATAATATCTCTTGTCCGCTTTGGTGGTGGAACAAGTTTAAAATCATGAGCAGTTTCAGCCATCAGATCAAAAAGACGCAAGACGTCTCCCCCTAGAGTTGTTGATACGCATTGTTTGACGGATGCGCGGTAGATAGTCGTCTATTTGTGGTTTTACGCCAACGATCGGGGCAATATCTTTTATGACATTGCCGACCACAGGGGCCGCAACCCATCCCCCTGTGGCATAACCAAAGGATTTTTTGTTGCCTTTGGGTTCATCAATCACAACAAAAACTAAATATTTTGGGGCTTCCATAGGAAAAACACCGACAAAAGAGGAAAGCAGGGCTTTCTTGTTATATTTTCCATGGATAATTTTTTCAGATGTTCCGGTTTTACCACCAACGCGATAGCCTTTCGCATCTGCTTTTGATCCTGTACCATCTGAAACAACGAGGCGCATCATTTGGCGGATATACGAAGATGTCTGTTCAGACACAACACGTTTCTGTTCGTATAAATCAGACGTACCGTCAGGTCGCTTAATTAGCGTGGGTATTGGTATTGTTCCACCATTGACAATCGAAGCAATTGCTGTAGCAGCCTGCAGAGGGCTTACGGCAATGCCATGACCGTATGAGGCTGTCAAAGTATTAATGTCGCGCCATGGAGAAGGGATAAGGGGTTTGCCGACCTCTTCAAGCTCAATCTCTGCAACGTCCATAAGGCCAAGCGCATTAAAAAATTCAACCATTTTTGCTGTACCAATTTTCTCTACCATCTTTGCAGAGCCGATATTGGATGAATGAACAAGAACCTCTGGAACGGTGAGGTAACGTTTTTGGCCATGGAAATCTTGAATAGTAAAACCGGCTCGTTTAATTGGCTTTCTTGCATCAAAGCGATCAGTTATTTGAGTGTTTGTATGCTCAAGAAGTGCGGCAGTTGAGAAAATCTTAAAGGTCGACCCGAGTTCGTAAACACCTTTTGTTACCCGATTAAATTGGTTTTCCATGGGTGTATCCATTGGGTTATGGGGATCAAATTCAGGAAAAGAAACCAGGGCTAGAACTTCACCAGAGTGCACATCCATAACAATTCCACCCCCCCCGATGGCGTTAAACTCTCGGATACTATTGGCCATTTCACGATGGAGAATATGTTGAACCGTCGTATCGATCGTTAGCTGTAGATCATCCTCTGAAGTCTTTAGGAGGTCATCAAAGGAATTTTCAATCCCAGAAAGACCATCACCATCAACATTAGTGTAACCAACAAGGTGTGCAGTAAGAGAACCACTTGGGTAAACCCGACGTTTTTCTTTTTTAAAAGCTAAACCAGGAATCCCAAGTGCATTAACATCATATTTTTGTCGCGGTGTTAGGTTTCGTTTAATCCATACAAAACGCCCCGGTGATTGAAGTTTTTCAAGTAGATTGCCATAGCTCAAATCTGGAAAAACAGTTGAGAGTTTTTCTGCTGCTTCAACTGGATCCAGAAGGGTTTTAGGATCAGCATAAAGAGAGGATGTTGTTAAAGACGTTGCTAAGATATTATTATTTCGATCAACAATGGCTGCACGAGAATTATTTGCTTGTTCCGTTTCTTTTTTGGGGATATGGACAACCATTCTTTTATCTACAGTAGGGGTTCGGTGTAAAGTGAGATCAGCAAGACGGAAACCGATCACGCTATAGGCAATAACAAAACTGCCCACAACAATCATCATCCGCGACTTTGTCTTTCGCAAAACACTCTTACTAGCAGTCCAACTTGATGGTTTTTTGTGCGTTTTTTTAGCCATCTTATTGCCCCCAAATATCCCGAAGACTAATATTACGCACTGGCAAAACATTACCTTGATGAGGATGAGGACTAATTTCTTTATTCACTTTTGACATGTAAGAAGTATATCCTTCTGGTGTATGCACAACTTCAGACTCAATATCACTATTCAGCGGGTCTGTGCTTGGCTCAAAGAGTGGAACAGTAGACAGGCTAACAAGGTTTTTAACATTAATTGGGACAAGCTCGGTATGTTTGCGGGCTAACTTTTCCAGGCGACCAGGTTGATTAAGAAAAACCCATTCTGCCTCGAGTGTGTTGATTGTTTCATGTTCAGCAGCAATTTTCTGATTAATTTTTTTAAGTGTGCTTTCATGGTCATGAACTTTTTGTGCGACGTGGAAAAGACCACTTCCAATGAATGTCAAGGTAACGATACTTAAGATACAAGGCGTCCGTTTCATATGGCCTCCTTAATACGCGTAGCAACCCGAAGCCGTGCAGAGCGGGAACGAGGGTTGGTTACCATTTCTGCTTCGGAAGGCTTGATCGCTGATTTCTTGAGCAAAGAAAAAGCAATCTCAACTTTATTTTGAGTATCATGAGGAATATGCCGTGACACCGGCTTTTGTGACTCGCCAGACATGTGACGAAGGAATGACTTGACTTCTTTATCTTCAAGAGAGTGAAAACTGACAATAGCCAGGCGGCCATTATTTTTGAGCAAAGCAAGGGATGCATTGAGCGCCTTTCGCAATTCATCGAGCTCAGCATTCACCGCAATACGGATCGCTTGGAAGGTTTTGGTGGCGGGATCCGTTTTCCCTTTTTTTCTAACAACTTCACGTACAATATCGGCTAGACGACTAGTCGTTGTAATTGGGTCTCGCATACGTTCTTCGACAATTGCACGGGCTATATAACGGGATTTATGCTCTTCACCATATTCATAGATGATATCAGCAAGGTCTTCTTCATCCGTATTATTGACGAGATCGGCCGCGGTTTCACCTGTGCCACTCATGCGCATATCCAGCGGACCATTTTTTTTAAAGGAAAAGCCCCGCTCAGCTTGGTCAAGCTGAGCGGAGGACACACCCAAATCCAGCGTGATGCCATCGACTTGGTCAATATTCTTTTCTTTAAGAAGGTTTTGCATATCCCCAAAGCACCCATGGATCATGGTAAAGCGATTAGGGTATTCTTGCGCAAGGACTTCACCACTTTTAACTGCGTCAGGATCACGATCAATACCATAGACACTGCAATTCGCCGCATCAAGAATAGCCCGGCTATAGCCACCACGACCAAATGTGCCATCGATATAAACCCCATTATCTTTAATATCGAGTGCAGTGATCACCTCATCAAGCAGTACTGGGACATGGTCTTGTTGAGCTGTATCATCTGTATTGTGGCATAATGACATCATGTGGCGCTTCCTTTCGGAACCGTCAATTTATTTTTTTGGACATTACTCATTGCTTCAACACGGCGTTTTTCAAACGCCTCTGGGTTCCAAATTTGGAATTTTACACCCATCCCAACAAAAAGCGCTGTCTCTGTAATATTGGCATGTTCCGCTAACTCTTTAGACAGCATGACCCGACCCGTCTCATCAAAAGAAAGGGGCACAGAACTCCCAAAAATACTGGCCGCAAGGTCGTCTTGTGTATCAGAAAAAAGATCAAAATTATCCAAACGCTGACTCAGTTCCTGCATACGCTCCATGCTAAACCCCTCAAGTGCTGGGTATTTAGTAGAAGGAAAAAGAACGATACCTTGGAAGTTTTGGTTTGTTAAAGCGGCCCGAAAAGAAGCCGGGATAGAGACACGGTTTTTTTTGTCAATTTTGTTCACATATGTTGAAAGGAACAAGCTCATTATATTTTTGGTCTCACGCTAAATAGATTTTTGTGGGCATTTATGGGATAGCATGGGAATTCATGGGTGGTCAACTGTTTTTCATGGGGTAAAATGGATTTTTTTCTAGTTTTTTCCTGCGGTTACGTTGAAGCGTTAATAAAAATTAAGGATTTGTAAGGGGTTGCGCCGAAAGAGCTAAAAACTAACTTTTTCTGCATCAAGAAAAATTTTTTGATGATTTAGGTAGGGCTGTGTTTTTTGTGTAACATGTTTTAATCGAATCAAGACACATAAAATAGAAGACGATTCGTAAAACAGAGTGTCAGATGGTCTATAAGCCGGGTTCTGTATCGCATCAGCGACGATGGCCATTCATCTGCGATTTACTTTACAGTAAATCTCTAGCAACCTACCCGGATGACAATCTGGAAACGGATTATCTGTCATCCCTATTTGGTCTTGCTCCCGGTGGGGTTTACACTGCCACACTCTGTTACCAGAGGTGCGGTGCGCTCTTACCGCACCTTTTCACCCTTACTCGCCAATCATATAAAACGGCGGGCGGTATATTTTCTGCTGCACTTTCCCGAGGGTCGCCCCTGCCGGCCATTAACCGGCACCGTGTTTCCATGGAGCCCGGACTTTCCTCTCACAAACAGGTTTGCAAGCGACCATCCGACCATCTGACTGGCGCAGTATACACTAAATATAGGTTTTTTGTCTTGTTTTTTTTGAAACTGAATGACTGTCACGTTTAAAATCAATTTTTAATTTTCCTTTATGACTCACGGGGTCACTAAAGTAATCTCCAAAAAGGTCTAAAACAGTTTTCGATGAAACACGTTTATATGGTGGCACAAGCGTTAAAAGTTGATGATAGGCGATCCATTGTGTATGGGATGCGGAGTGATCCTTATTTAGCCTATCGACACTGATCAGGAACCATAATGTCTCTGTTATTGTGCCGCTTATAAGCCCCTCTTTTTTTGCAACGAAATCAGGAATTTTTTGTTCTAGCCATTGGTCATATGTTTCAAGAAGTTTATAAGACGTGTTTGGAAAAAAGGAGAGCATCGCGTGGTCTACTGCATTAACAGGGTTTGTCTCATATTC
>CAZBXD010000007.1:0-29745 GCA_964496065.1 uncultured Bdellovibrionales bacterium | reverse complement strand
ATATTCAATGGGGAGCTCAGGCATTTGCCACAGAAGCTCATCCTGCGTGCTTTGAACAATAAAAATATTGTGATCACTATTCATAATGCAAAGACCAACAGAGCGTTGCTTTTGGGGAGTAAAGGTCATTGATTGTTTGCTCTATCAGAGGAAAGGTCAGAAATTGGCACAAGTACAATACCTTTGGCTTGTAATCCTTTTTCCCAATTAATAATACTCTCAAAGGTAATAGGGTATGGGAACCCAACTCCGATTGCTTGACCTCTTGTGCGAGCAATATTTTCAAGCGCGGCAAGTTGCTCGTTAATTGCTTTGGCCGTTGTTTGATTATCAATAAAGCGGTCATTCTTAGCGTATGGGACATCGTTAACCCGTGATAGTGAGGCGATTAAACTGTCCCGGCCACTGCCTGAATCAACGACCAAGATGTTTTTTCCTTTAAGATGTTGAATGATTGCTCCAAGCTTTTCTTGGTTAGCAGTAAAACGAGACCCCATAAAATTAATAATCCCGACATATCCGCTTGTTTTTGAAAGCGCGCTGTCAAGGCGTTGAATGTTATATTCATCGGGTAGGGATGTTAAAAGTGCATTTGGACCTGGGTCATCATGTGGAAAAGTTTCAGGTTCCATAGGAATCGATATCAAAAATTCACGGCCAGAGCGTTTGGCTTGCTCAGTCCATTTGTCTAAATTATTGGCATAGGGAGCGAAAGCGAGTGTTATAGGTTTTGGTAGAGTTTTTAGTGCGGCCTCTGTTGCGGATTTTGATAATCCCATATCCGAAATAATCAAGGCAATTCTTGGTGGTGAAGTGTTTACAGAAAATGTTGGTTTTGAGGATTCATCAGCAATTTCTTCCTCTTCAACTTCTTTGTCCTTTTCATGGAGTATAGTTATTTCATCTTCCTGAGAAAAAAGCGGTTTATAAGTTTCAACTGGGCTCACCTCAATCGTATCGGAAAGATCTTCTATGCTGGGTGGTAAGTCTCTTTCAATCTCTTCTATCGTATTGTTGTCATTAGGTAGATCATCTACGTAGGCTGTTGGATTGATAATAACCTCAGCAGTAGGGGTGCGTTTTTCTCTTTCCTGACGTGTTTGATCAGCCGCAGTGAATAGGAAAATACCCAACAAAATCAAGATAATGCAACTTAGGATAAAACCAAGCCCCGCTGACCCAATTTTGATGTTTGGCAGTAATATTTTCATGCAACCATTATCCTTACTTTACAATGTATCAAAGGGTAACGTCATAGATGTATCTTTGCAACAATTACTGCGCAGAGGCACGTTCTGAGAAATGTGCAACGCCTCGAATTAAGTCTGCAGCGCGCCCCAGCTGATAGTCAATGTTTTCTTTTTCATCAGTTTCGCCTTGAGAATTTTCTTGAGTGTTTTTTCCATTATCACTGTTTGCTTCATTCTCAAGTGCCCCACGCAGGTCACCTTCACGACGTTGTTTGAGCCGTGGTTCAACGCGTTCAATTTTAGCAGCTTTGACAACAATATCTGGCTCAATGCCTTCAGCTTGGATAGAGCGGCCTGAAGGAGTATAATACCTCGCTGTTGTTAAACGCATAGCTCCATGGCCTGGCAAAGAAATAATTGTTTGAACGGAGCCCTTACCAAAGGATTTTGTCCCCATGACAATGGCACGGTGATGATCTTTCAAGGCTCCAGCAACAATCTCAGAAGCCGATGCAGAACCACCGTTGATTAAGACAACCATTGGCAACCCACCGGAAAGATCTCCTGCCGTTGCATTGGCGCGTTTCGTATCAGCCGGATCACGACCGCGGGTTGAAACAATTTCTCCTTGTTCAAGGAAACTATCAGATACATAAATAGCTTGATCAAGAAGACCCCCCGGGTTGTTACGCAAATCAAGGACATATCCTTTCAGCTTGTCTCCGGCTTCTTTTTTGATGTCATTAATTGCCTTTTCTAAATTGGCCTCAACTTGCTCATTGAAAGTTGTAATGCGGATATAACCAATATCACCGCCTTCAACACGATGACGGACAGAGCGAATTTTAATAATATCACGCACGATTTTTACACTTAGCGGATCAGCGACTCCTTCGCGAATAACGGTCAAGGTAATGGGTTCACCAACACGACCACGCATTTTATCAACGGCTTCAGACAGGCTGAGACCCATAACCTCTTCACCGTCAAGTTCAACAATAAGGTCACCAGTTTCCATTCCAGCATTTGCTGCGGGTGTGTCGTCAATCGGAGAAACTACCTTCACAAGTCCATTTTCCATAGTTACCTCTATTCCAAGGCCACCAAATTCTCCCTTAGTTTGGGTGCGCATATCCTCAAAATTGTCTTTGTTCAAATAACTTGAATGCGGATCAAGAGAAACCAGCATACCGTTAATGGCATTTTCAATGGTTTCTTTGTCGTCAACAGGCTCAACATATTGTGAGCGAACACGTTCAAAAACATCACCAAAGAGATTTAGAAACTGGTATGTTTCTTGAGAAAATTCAGGTGATTCTTCCATAATCTCTTCTTCTTCAGCATATCCAGTGATAGGAAGGAGCGCGATGAAAGAAAGGGCAATCATTAGAGTAAGAAAGCGTTTTGTCAAAGTCATTATGTTATCCACTGATATTAATCGATTTATTTGGGTTCGTTGGTTTGCCTTTGTGGCGGAGCTCATAGTATAGGCTGGTTTTTGTTGTTGCGCTATCCTTTAATTTACCAACTGGCTCACCACTAAGAACTTTGGCACCAACGGGGAGGTATATTTCAGATAAGCCAGCTAAAAGACTATGGTAACCATTATTGTGTTCAATAATCACGATGAGTTTGTATGATCTGAATGGCCCGGCAAATCGGACAATTCCCGGGTAAGGGGCAACAACAACTGCACCAGGTGTTGAGTCAACTGTTAGACCTTCGCTTTTGCCTTTATCATTTGTTTCACCAAAATTTGTTCGGATATAGCCCGATACTGGCATTGTAAACCCCTTGTCTCCACCAAGTTTGGCAAAGGCGGTGATGGGCGGTGGTTTTGACGCTGTATCAGAAAGAATCGGGTCATTATCTAATGCGGTGATCAGGGATTTTAAATCTCTGGACTTTTTCTTGAGATTAGCAATTTTTTCTTCTTGTTTTTTACGATCTTTTTTAGTCGTTGCAAGAAGTTTTTGTCTTTTTTCAAGTTGTTGTTCCATTTCAGCTTGTTTGTGGTGTAATTCTTTTTTAACAACATCAGCAAGCGCTTTTTTTCTTTTTAATTCACCTTGTAGATCAGTGAGCTGAGCAATACTTTCTTCCAAAGTTTTGGCTTTTTGGTACATTGCAGGCAGAGTAGACTTAAGAATCATGCGCGTTCGTGCTACTTCAATAGGGGAGCCGGGACGGGCAATCATTACTTCTGGTGGAACAGTTGCGACGCGTTGCGCAGCGAGCATTAGTTGTGCATTTTGCTTTTTATTCTTTGATAGCGACACCAAGGTTTTATCAATTTTTCCATTGATCTCATTAAGTTGAGTATTGAGTGCGAGCAGTTCTTTTTCTTTTTCTTGGAGTTTTCTTGTCTGTGAAATCAGAGATTTTTTAATTTGTGACAGTTGTTTACTATGCTGTTTTTTAGCTTTTTCTAGATTTGATTTCTTTTTGGCTTCTGATGTGAGTTCTTTTTCTACATGGGCCAGGTCTTCTGAAGATGGCGTGCCAAAACTCTGTGTTACAGAGCCAGCTATGGCAAAAAAGAATATCGATATAAAGAGGATAAGCGATCGCATGTTCAGCATTGTGAATCACAGCTACGCGGATGGCAAGAGTTTATTCTCGGTGATAGGGATGATTTTTTAGGATACTACGCAGCCGATAAATTTGCTCACTCAACATAACGCGCACTAGCATATGTGGCCAAGTCAAACGGCCAAAGCTTAAACGTAAATCAGCTCGGTCAAAGATTAGCTGATCGAGCCCATCTGCACCACCGATGACAAAAGCAATATTTTGTGCTCCATGGTCTGACCATTGGCCAATCTGTTTGCTGAGATTTATACTACTAATAGATTCCCCTTTTTCATCTAAAGCGATGACTTTGGCGTGATCGGGAATTTTGCTGAAGAGTTCTCTCGCTTCATCATGTTTTAGGGAAGACTTTATTGTTATCTCACTCAGATGAACAGGCCAATCAATCCGCTTTATGTATTCATTATATAAATCAAGGAGTGGGCCAGGTTTCATTTTTCCGACTGCAATAATATGAAATTGGGGTGCCATCTATAAAAGATTATTCAGCCGGCATCGTGACTTTTTCAGTCTCAGGCTTTTCAGTGATATCCCAGATTTTCTCAATATTGTAGAACTCTCGAACCTCGGGACGAAAAAGGTGGATAATAATATCACCACAATCCATTAAGACCCAATCAGCGTCTTCTAATCCTTCAACACGAAGCGGTGTATCAATTTCAGGTTTGACTAAATCATATATTTTGTCTGTTAAACCACTGACTTGTCGGCTTGAACGACCTGTAGCGATGATCATATAGTCAGCAACAGATGACTTACCGTTTAAATTGATCACGGTTATATCCTCAGCTTTATTGTCGTCAAGAAGAGTAGTTATTTTCTTTTGGAGGTCTTTGACCTGTTTTGACCCTTTTTGGGGCATGTTACAATAGTAAACCCTAGTTATTAGTTATATGTATAGTATGCCGCATTTTTGGCAAAGGTGCAATCATTCTAAAGCCTCTAGTGCACTGTTTTTTTAATTTCAGAAACAGTTCTTTTAATGGCTTCATCAGTACTTACCTTATCTAAATTAGCAGCCTCCAATTTTTTCTGAGCCTTTTCAAGAGCAAGATCAACGATTTTTGCTCTAATCTCAGCGATACTTTCTTCTTCTATACGTTCAATTCTTTGTTTTGCTTGTGTTTCATGAAATTTAATTATTTGAGCCAATTGCTCTTGCGCTTTATATCGCTCTTGTTCAACGCGTTGCTGCATTTCAATAATGATAGCATCAGCTTCTTTCATCGCGTCACGATGTTTACGTTGGTATTGTGCGAGAACTTCTTGAGCCTCAGTCTTAAGTTTTTCTGCTTCTTCTAAATTTTTCTTAATTTTTTGGCTTCGTTGATCAAGTGAATTTACCACAACTGACCAGCCATATTTTACAAGGACAAAAAGACAACAGAGTGTTGATAAAAGAACCCAAAATGTTGAATCAGAAAATAGCACTTCCATTAATTAAGCTCTTTTTTAGTTTGAACTGTAGAATTTTTTTGCATGTGCAGGATTTTTTTTGTCAAGACAGTGGCAATTTCATCCGCAGTTTTTTCTGCCTTTTTCATAGCATCGTTTCGTTGATTTGAAATTCGTATCTCAGCTTTTTGAATTTTTTCAAGAACTTTATCTATTGTTTTAGAAAGTTCCTGTGCGTTTTTTTCAGCAATATCATTGATAGAATTGGCCAAAAACTCTTGTGCATGGTTGTTAGCCTGGCGTAGGGCTTTATCATAGGCAATTTGGATATCTTCTGCTTGATCGCGAAGTTTTGCTGCTTTTTCTAAATTCTTTTGAACGGTATTAACGCGCTGATCAAGGATATGTTCAATACGGGGTAAAGCAGCCCGGGCCATCATCCAATAAAGAAGGGCAAAACAAACAACAAGCCAGAAAATCTGGCTTGCATAGCTTGTTACATCCATATGAGGGATTGTGGCCCCGTCTTCTGCGGCAAGACTGGGGAGTGTGTAGAAAACACCTCCAACGCTTAAAAGATATCGCCACAGATTACTCATTGGATTATATGATTATAGAACGAAAATAATAATTAGAGAAACAGCGAGCGCAAAAATAGCAATCGCTTCTGTCATTGCGGCAGCAATCATCCCAATTTGGAAAATATCACTTTTTGCTCCTGGATTACGTCCCACTGTTTCGATGAAAGAAGAAAAAAGCTTTCCAAGGCCCATCCCAACACCAAAGAGAGGCAGGAGAGCGATCGCAGCAGCGAAAAGTTTTGCAGTTTCAACGTCCATTTTTATGAGTTCCTTTCATTTTTTGAACTTAAATCCATTATTGGATTGATAGGTTAAAATCTGTTTCAGGTCAATGTAATTCAATGGCATCTTTAATATAAATACATGACAAAATCGTAAAAATATAAGCTTGTAAAACTGCAACTAGAAGCTCAAAGCCAACAATTGCTGCATTAAAAATCATCGGTCCGATGCCAAAAATAATCCCAGCTTGGACACTAAACGCAGCAAAAACCTTTAGCATAATATGACCAGCTGTCATATTAGCGCATAGACGAAGTGCTAGTGTTACCGGGCGTGACAGAAAAGAGATCAACTCAATTGGAATAATGATAAAATAAATTGGCCATGGAATTCCTGCTGGGGCAAAAAGCGTCAAAAAACGGACCCCATGATTAACAAATCCCATAACAGTGACAATACCAACAACGAGAAGGCCAAGAGCCGCTGTAACAATAATATGGCTAGTTATTGTAAAACCATAGGGGATCATGCCTAAGAGATTGCCAAACAAAACAATCGTAAAAATTGAAAAGATAAAAGGGATATATTTGCGTCCCTCATACCCAATGATATCTTGGGTCATGTTTTTAATCATTTCATACATCAATTCAGGAATGTTTTGTCCACGACTTGGGATCATTGCTTGTTTGCGAGTCAGGAAAACCATTACAAAAGCAATGCTCAAAAATGTGAGCATCATCCACAAAGAGGCATTAGTAAAAGAGAGATCAACGCCACCGATTTCAATCGGGACCAGAGTTTTGATTTCAAATTGTTTAAGCGGATCAGCCATCGGGGTCGTCTTTTTTCTTTCTGACTTGATGATATGTACCAATTGATGAATCAAGATTATTAATTAATCGATAAACATTCAAGATCCCAGCACCAAAACCTAAGAATAAAAGTAAGATCGTAAAGGTTGGAGAGGTCCCAAGCCATTTATCGATAAAAATACCAGCGACAACCCCAAAAATCGGCCCGCCAACAAATTCAATGCCAACTTGTAAGCCACGAGCAATACCTGAAAGCGAGGATTTTTTTTGAGGTTTTGCTTGACCATGTGCATCAAGACCGGCTTCTTTCAGAGCTTTATCAAGACGGTCATCTAAATTATTATCTGTCATGTTTTAAGCGAGCTCAAACTGTTCTTGTTTCTCTTCTTCTTGTTTTTGCTTATTGAGGTCAACAGAGATAAGTTTTGAAATTCCTTTTTCAGCCATCGTAACACCATAGAGACGATCAACATGAGCCATTGTAATTGGATTATGTGTGATAATTAAAAACCGTGTATCAATTTTGGGATCATTAGAAAAATCATTGAGAAGAGTACAGATCCGCTCGACATTGGCATCGTCAAGTGGAGCGTCAATCTCATCCAAGATACAAATCGGTGACGGGGTTGTTAAAAACATCGCAAATATTAGGGCAATAGCAGTCAAACTTTGCTCACCACCAGACAGAAGTGACAGATTCTGCATCCGTTTACCTGGCGGGCTTGCAAAAATTTCTAAACCAGCATTCAGCGGGTCTTCTGCATCGATTAGCTCAAGATGGGCCTCACCGCCATTGAAAAGACGTTTGAAGATAGATTGAAAATGCTTATTAACCTCTTCAAAAGCCGCTAACATCTTTTTGCGGGCATCACGATTGAGTTTAGAAATCGCTTGGCGTAACTCGTTAATCGCGGCCATGACATCTTGACGCTCATTTGTAATTTCTTCAATTTCTTTTGAAAGAGTCTGTGCTTCCTCTTCTGCTCTTAAATTAACTGCGCCAATGCGCTCACGTTCATTCCGGTAGCGTTCAAATTTTGCCCTTAGTGTCTCAAGAGGATCCGTTTCCTCTTCTAAATTAATATCAAATTTTTCTGCCAGTTCTTCTGGTGCTAGAGTAAATTGTTGCTGACACCGGATACTTAAATGTTCCTTTGCTTGCTGATCGGCTTGATAGCATGTTTCGTCGCGTGCCAATGCTTCACGTGCATTTGAAAGCGCTTCTTGTTCTTGCTCTATTTTATGCGTAAGTGTGTTGAGAGTTTCATCCAAACGATTAAAATTATTCTCAGCAGCTTCAAGGTGCTCAGCTTGTGTGGCAAGTTTAGCGTCAATGTCACGTAGCATATTCGTCAGGTCGTCAGGGGCGTTTTGTAAATCGGTGAGCGCCTTAAGATTTATTGCCTGACGATCATTTAAAATGGTAAGACGTTCTTTTGCTTTTTGTTGACGCGTTTGCCATTCATCAATATCACGATCAATTGTTGCAAGACGTTGTGTGCTCCGCTCACGGTTATTTTTGAGAGCAAGATAATTTTCTTGTGCAGTTTGGTAATCTGTTTCTATTCTTACCAGGGCTGTTTCAAGGGTATTAATGTCAATCTGATCTTGATTAGAATTTGATAAACTATTGAGGTCTTGCTTAACTTGGTTAAGTTGCTCTTTTTCACTTTCTTGGCGTTGGTGAAGATGGGTAATCTGATCCTCCAAGGCTTTGATTGTGGATTGATTTTCAACACTGGCCTGTATGAAATCAGTCACCAGAGCCCGCTTTTCATTAAGAGCCTGGTAGGTCTGATCTATTGCTTCGCGAGACTGGTTCACTTGATTTTCTAAAGCCTCTTTTTCACTGCGATAGGTATCATAATCTGCTTGTGCACGGGCCCGTTTTTCTTGAACATCTGCCAGTAATTTTTTCAATTTTTCAAGACGATTTTTTTGTTTAAAAATCTCTTCTGCAGTTTTGGTTTGACGAATGGAGCTGGCAGATGGCGTGATCGTTAGGCCATCCCAGCGCCATGCATAGCCATCCTTACTCACTAATATTTGTCCAGGTTGTAAATCCTTTGCCAAAGCATTGCCATGTGTTTGGTTGTCAACAACACCTACCTGACTAAGGGCAAGATGAAGCGCCTTGGGTGCGCTAACACTTTCTAGCAGGCAAACAACATTTTTCGGCAAAGAGGCTTTTTTAACCCCAGAGCGGGTTTGCCAGTAAACAGGATCAGAAGTGGTTAATCCAGCTTGCAAATCTGAACCAAGCGCAATCCCTAACGATATTTCAAAGCCAGGTTTAACGGATATATCATCGATAATGGATTTAAAATCATATTGAGCAAAATCTTGTGCAAGAAGCGCTTCTAGAGCATCATGTTCAGCCATAACCGTATTATATTGTGCAATAATTGTTTCAAGTTCGGCATAGGCGGTTTTTTGCTTCTCAGTGACCATTTCTAGCGCGGCTTGTTGGTCGCTCACTGTTTTTTGCAATGTTGCCAGACTCTCTTCATGTTTGCTCACGCTTTGGCGCAAATGCTTTTCTTCGTCATTAGCGCCGGATTTTTTCTTTTCTGTTAAAAGGAGTGTCTGCAGTTGTGATAGCTGATGATCAAGGGTTTCAGAGCTACTGGTAAGAGCAGTTATTTGTTTGTTAAGATATTCTCTTTGCGTTTGTTGAGCTGCAAAGGCACTTTTACGTTGAGAAAGCGTATTATTAGCGTCATCAAATTTTTGTTTCGCATTATCGCGTATATCAAGTGTTTGTGTAAAAATAGTATCAAAATTTGCAATAGTTTCTTCAAGCTCAGCCTTTTCTATATAGATTTTGGCTAGTTTTTCCTGTGCTTGAGAGAGGGTTGCTTGCTCATGTTTAATATCATGGCTGGCCTGTTCTTGTTGCTGCGCAATCGTCCGGCGTTTTTCATCTAACTGATAAAGCTTATCTTGTGTTTTGTCTTTTTCAAGCTCTAGAGAACGTTTGGTATTTAAAGCCGTATCAAATTCTGTACGGGCTTCTTTTTGTGTTTCTTGTGTTGTTTCTCTTTGTTTTTGAAGCTCAAAAAGTTTTTGTTTAACAGCATTTAATCGCTGATTTGTTGTAACCATCCGTGTTTTTGCAGCTTCAGCTTCGCTGTTTAAATACCGCCATTCCACAAGGATCATCCTGGCTTCTACGCGGCGGATTGTGTCGCTGAGTTTCCGATAGCGAACAGCCTGACGGGCTTGTTTTTTCAAACTGGCATAAAGGGTTTCTTTTTCCCCCATTACATCATCAAGGCGGATAAGGTTTTTTTCTCCTGCGCGTAGGCGCTGTTCTGCCTCTTTGCGACGAGAATGAAGGCCAGAAATTGCAGCAGCCTCTTCCAAGACCATCCGGCGATCGGTTGGTTTTGCGCTAATTAGGTCAGCAACGCGTCCCTGTGAAACAATTGCGGGCGAGTGGGCACCGGTCGCAGTATCAGCAAAAAATAATTTAACATCCGCGGCACGAACAAGTTTACCGTTAATCCGATAATCTGATCCCATGCCACGCTCAATACGTCGTGAAATTTCAAGAGTATCATCGTTATTAAAATTATCTGGTGCTTTGCGATCACTATTATCAAGCGTTAAGATTACTTCAGCAAAATTGCGAGGTGGGCGGCGTCCCGTGCCGGCAAAAATAACGTCATCCATAGCGCCACCACGCATATTTTTAGGAGAGTTTTCCCCCATAATCCAACGAAGGGATTCAACTAAATTTGATTTACCACACCCGTTGGGGCCAATAACACCTGTCAAGCCATCCAAAATGTCAATCTCAGTTGAATCGCTGAATGACTTAAATCCTGTCAATTTCAGTTTTGAAAATTGTACCATCAATCTATCGTTATTAATTTAGTTTATTCTTCTTTGTTCGCTGCGATGAGAGAGCGTAGCATCTCATCATATTGTTTGTATTCACCAACACCGTTTAACACTTTTTCTCCTTCATTAAATAAGAAAGTGGGGGTTGAGCGAATAGCATATTCCCTCGCATTTTCACGTGTTTTCTCAACGAGTGCAAGTTCTAGTTCTTTGTCATCAAGGCATTGGCCTGACTGTGCTTCGGTAATGCCAGCCAGTTTAACAAGATTAACAATAGCTTTTCTAGGGTTTTGTGATTGAGCCCATAATTCTTGGTTACTGTATAAGAGGCTAATAATATTATAAAAATCTTTTTTAGGCGCGCATCGAGCAATCTGTTCTCCCATTAATGCTGTTTTATTCAAGGGCATAACCTCAAAAATCATACGAACTTGACCAGTTTCGATGAAATTCTTTTTAATCTTCGGAAGGATTTTTGTGTGGAATGTTGCACAATGCGGACAGGAAAGAGAACTAAAATCTTGAAACACAATAGGGGCATCCAGACTACCTATATAACGATCTGAAAGGGCGTGTTCGAGGTTGTATTCATCCCTATCATCAGGATACTCAAAAAGATTTATTGACTCAGGGTTAACAGTTTTGGATGACACGATCTTATCATCATCATCATTTTGGCTCACTGGTTTTGTTTGAGAAGAGGGGGGGGTGGATATCTGACTTTTTTGGAACAGGTAGTATCCTCCGGCAACTAGAGCAAGAACTATAATAATGGCGAGTGTTAACTTTTTCACTTTACTTCCCTTCATATGGATGATTAAGAATCATCTTCCTCTTTATGAATAACAGACTTTCCCAGGGCAACAAGGGCTTTTTTCATTTCTTCATCTGTAATATTTTTGAGCTTAATTTCCAAATTTCGTAATTTATCGGGGTTTGGTTTTTTATAAGAAGAAATTTTGCCAGAGGTTGCGATTGCACTCTGATGTGAAAAAACAACTTTATCAATAGCAGAATAACCAAAAAACTGGTTAATTCGAGCAATGATTTGCGGTGTGATATGTTGTAGAGTAAAGGCGTGACTGCTGGATGTTGTCACTGTCAGCGTTGCGCCACTATTTTTCCCGCGCGGAAATTTAAGGTCAGTAGGCCGACATGTTTCGCAGCCCAATCCGGCTGTGATATCATGCCATTGTGTAATCAATTGACCAAAAAGAGGGGCCTTCTTACCAAAAATTTTTTTCGTAAAAGGCGTGATTGAGTATGCGAGAGGCCGCATTCCTTTATTTGATCTTTGTTTCTTTTTTTTATCAGACATCCTTGATTCCTCTGAGCCATTCTATACTGTCTTAGCGGTATCTGTAACCCTTATTTAAGTTCAATTATGCGCCAAAGACAAACCCTGCTCAGCGCCGAAGCACTATTATCTTGGTATGATCAACATCGTCGCGTCATGCCATGGCGCGTTAAGTCAGGCCAAACCCCAAACTCTTACCATGTTTGGTTATCCGAAATTATGTTACAGCAAACTACTGTTATGACAGTAAGTCCCTATTTTAAAAAATTTATCCAGCGCTGGCCAACTATTGAAGACTTAGCAAAAGCTTCTGAAAATGATATTTTAACAGAATGGGCCGGACTTGGCTATTACAGTCGAGCGCGTAATCTTCATAAATGTGCGCTTAAAATTATTAATGAGTTTGGAGGTCAATTTCCACAAGATATAGCAACGCTCAAATCATTTCCTGGTGTTGGTGAATATACCGCTAATGCAATTCGTGCCATTGCTTTTGATCAACCAGCAACAGTTGTTGATGGTAATGTTGAAAGGGTTGTTTCACGTTTATTTGCTGTTGAAACACCTTTAGTAAAGGCAAAAAAAGAAATTAAATTAAGGGCTGAAGAACTCTCATCAAAAAATCGTCCGGCCGATTACGCTCAGGCTATCATGGATCTAGGAGCAACGATATGTACACCGCGTAATCCAAAATGCTTGCTTTGTCCATGGCAAAACGGATGCCGAGCTTTCCATCTTAAAAATCAGGAAAAATATCCAATAAAGCTCCCAAAGAAAAAACGTCCCAAAAAACAGACAACGGCTTTTATTATAATAAATGATCAAGGGAAAATTTTTTTGAGACGGCGTCCTGACAAAGGTCTACTTGCCGGTATGATGGAGGTTCCTTCAACAAATTGGCAGGAAAATAAAAGTGAAAAACCACCCGGATTTTTAAAAAAAGGGACACAATATCAAAAGCTTCCCGGAAAATTAAAGCATGTATTTACCCATTTTGAGTTGATAGTCGATGTTGTTGTTGTTGAGGGTAAAAATACGAAAGATATAGAAGGGGTTTGGGTTAACAAAGATCAAATGGATCGACTTGCTTTGCCAACACTAATGAAAAAGATAATTGCGCATGCAGATCACTCTCTTAGTGACTTTTTAGTTTCGTCTGGATAAGATAGTTATCATGATGACAATAAATAAAACCAATTACATACATAAAGTATTTTTTTTCATATTACTAACTCTTGTGTTATCTTTGTCACCTGTAAGAGCAGAAGAGAGCTCTTATGGGCTTTCTGATATTCGCATGCTTACCGATCATTTATTTCAAGAAAAGATGATTAATTTTGATGATCCCGAGCAGTTTAAGGAATACGCCATTATTGAAGATTGTGAAATTTACCAAGAGTATTTTAATAATGATTTTGAATGGAACCGTATTCGCCTTGCAGTAAAAGAAGAAATACAAAATATAAAGCCATCAAGCCGTGTAAAGAAAGTTCGTGTTCCTGGGACAATTGAATTTACTCGTTATAATTTTACAACACAATCTTTTGACCTTCATGAGGATTCTGTTTTTGGTGGGGTTGGGTTTATACAGATTACTGAGTCAAAATATGATTTATGTGATGAAGAGTATTCTGATAGAAGTCTCAAAAAGCTTCCCTATATCTATTTTTTAAAACCAGAAATTCCCTTTAATTTATATCGTGTTCCTGTCTCAAAAGTTGTCGCCCAAAAAGTTCTTGATCGAACAATACCAAATGCGGATGAAACACGAACAATATATATCGATATTAATGTAACATTGGACGCTTTTTTTGAGGTTAAAGAAGAGGGGTTTAGGGGATATGCTGGATATGTTCTCGGATCAGTTGATAGCATTGATTTTTTCACGGATCAGTACCGTGAAGACAAGTTTAAGACGCTCTATTATGACATTTTCTAGGCTGTAGTGATTTCGGCACGGATTTCTTGTCGCAGCTCATCAATACAGGTTTTTTTGCCGTTCTTTTCAAAATGCCAAAATGTCCAGCCGTTGCACGAAGGTGCCCCTTGTACTACTGCGCCAACTTTATGAATAGAGCCGTGGGTCCTTTGTTTGCCTTCGACAATTAAGTGTCCATCAGCCCGAATTTTAGCTTTATAAAGGCCTTTTTGGTCGGATAAGATCGTGCCAGGTTTTAGCATGCCACGTTCTATCAGCCAGCCAAAGGGGACCCGTGGTTGTTCGCGTTTGGGAATAGGATTGAGTAGTGTCGTTTCTTTTTCTGTGGTGACTTTAGCAATTCGGTCATCGGCTGCGCTTGCATAGATTTTTTCACGTTCTATTCCTATGAATTGCCGCCCTAGTTTTTTGGCGACGGCACCCGTTGTTCCAGTGCCAAAAAATGGATCAAGCACAATGTCATTTAATTCTGTCGAAGAAAGAATGACACGATGCAGAAGTGATTCAGGCTTTTGAGTGGAGTGAATTTTTTTACCTTTGCTATCTTTCAAACGCTCATTCCCAATACAAATTGGTAAAGTCCAATCGCTACGCATTTGCTTATCACCATTTAATGCTTTCATGGCGTCATAGTTGAAATGATATCGTGCTTCTTTCGTTTTAGCGGCCCAGATCATTGTTTCATGGGCGTTGGTAAAACGTGTTCCGCGGAAATTTGGCATTGGGTTGGTTTTCGTCCATACGATGTCATTGAGGATCCAGAATCCAAGATCCTGCAGGATACTTCCAACTCGGAAAATATTGTGATAACTGCCAATGACCCAAAAACCACCATCATCTTTTAGGATACGCCGCGCTGCGGTCATCCAAGAACGCGTAAACTCATCATAAGCGGCCATAGTGGCGAACTGATCCCATTCATCATTAACGGCGTCAACAGCTGAGTTATCAGGACGATGGAGGTCACCACCAAGCTGTAGATTATAAGGTGGGTCAGCAAAAATAAGGTCAACAGATTTTTCTGGGAGACTATTCATAATATCAACACAGTCGCCAATATGAATCGTATTTGTTGCAACGCTTTTTGTTTTTTTTGCCATTGTTATCTTATTTCTTTAATTACCAGGAATAATGTACTGCACGCACAAAGGTGATTTGAGCGTGGAATTATTACTAAAAGGTTTAAGATAAAATTTTAGAAAAGTTTTTTATCGTTATTTTTCAACAAGATTCATAGTTTTTCTCATGTGTGATGCAAAAGAGTCACAGTTTCAAGCAATTGCCTTAAGAGGCTATTTTCTGTTGGATGACTTTTGCAACCGGGGCAAAAGAGTGACGGTGATGGGATGTCGCGCCATGGGTTTTTAGTGCTTCAATATGAATTTTTGTAGCGTAGCCGGCATTTTTTGACCAGCCATAATACGGATAATCCTGTCCTAGTTTTTCCATTAAACGATCCCGTGTGACCTTCGCAATGATTGACGCTGCCGCGATAGAGGAAGAAAGGCTATCTCCTTTAATGACGGTTTGTATGGTGCAGGGGAGATCAGGAGCCCTATTACCATCAACCAGAGCAACTGTTGATTTTAAAGGCAGGGCCTCATAAGCCCGTTTCATCGCAAGCAAACTTGATTGCAAAATGTTGAGCTCATCAATCTCCGCAACGGAAGCTTCACCAATCCCAACCTGACAATGGTTTTGAATGACATCAAATAATATTTCACGGCGTTTAGCGGTTAGTTTCTTACTATCATTGAGAAGGCTAAGCTGTGGAATATCAAGAAGGTTAGTGGGCAGAATAACGGCTGCTGCCGTTACTGGTCCGGCCAAGGGCCCACGGCCAACCTCATCAATGCCACAGATAATCTGACCGGGATATTTTTGCTCAATCGATAGATCAGGCATCTTTTTTTACAAAAAGCAGTGCACCAATCGTACAAAGAGCAAAACTGATCGCACAAGGGATATAAAGATTGATCATGTTATCAAAGGCGCCAGATGTAAAAAGATAGACGAAGATGCCAGCGCATAGAATGATGACAGCTGTAATATACTTGTCGAGATTAGTATTCTTCTTAAACCATCCTATTCCAGAAAAGAAAAAGATTGGCGCAAGAATAAATAAGAAAGATGCTGTATCAAACAAAAATTTGATCAAATCGGTAATGCTCATGGCGATCACACTCACTACCGCCAAAGCAACCACCATAATAATGCGGGAAGTGCGGATATATTTCACCCGATTATCTGTCAATGTTTTCGGGATAAAATCCTTGAGCAGGGTGGAGGTAAAAAGATAGGTCTGCGTATCCAGCGTTGACATGGTAATCGCAACCATAACAACCCCAATAAAGGACAGTAAAATAGGATGAAATGCTTGATTTTCAAACAAGGCAAAGGCAACCAGGGAAGGGTCAATATCCGCCGGCAACGCAACCTTAGCCGCATACCCTAATAGGATAAGTGATAGGGTCATGATAATGAGGAATGGACCAGCCAGCGGAAAAGCCGTGCGGATCACCTTGTCATTACGGGCAGAAAAAACCCGTTGCCAGGTATCGGCCGATCCAAGTGGAAAAAAGAAACCAAGCAGCAAGAAAGCGATAGTATCATTCCACCCCATACCCATAAAGGAGGAGAAATCCATAACCTCATTCATAGGCAGGTCTAAAAAGAATGGAACTGCGATTAAGGATACAATTAAGAAAAATTGAATAGCATCCGTTTTGACCACAGAGCCATAGCCACCAGCAAATAGGTAAAAGGCAACAATAACGGCAACAACCGCTAATCCGACCCATCCAGGTTGGCCCAAGACAATTGAAAAGATATTGCCAGAGACATAAAGCTGCATTGCCATGTAGAGAAGAGCAAAGATCAAAATGGTTAATGACGATGTTTTTTCTGTAAGCTTACCAGTCTGAGCATGAATCATTTGCCCAATTGTAATATAGTCTTCTTTTTTGGAGATAGCTCTTACGCGAGGTCCAACAATCATAAAGACAGCAAAGCCAAAGATAACCCCAATAAATAGCCACAATCCTCCATAACCAGTCGAGTAGGCGGCTCCTAACCACCAAATAATCCCAGCGCCATCACGAAACCCGGCCGCTAATGAACCAAGGGTCGGGATGAGACCTACATCACGCCCGCCAATCACAAATCCGTGGTGATCTTGTTTTCGTGATTGCTGCCATCCAACGCCGATCATAAGGATGAAATAAAGCAGTAGTCCAGACAGGACATAAATTTGGGTCGTATTCATAAGCTAAAACTCTCACATGATTAACATATGAAACATTTCTAACAAACTATCAGGAGGATGAAAAGGGATGTTATTGTTTGGTCAGCTTTTGATCCCAGGTCATATGCGGAATAATATCAGAAAAATCAAAGGCAAAGATATCTTGTAATTCCTGTGCTGAGAAGGTTTTGCCTTTAGAAAAATCATCCCAAGTTGATTGCGCAAGATCAGCTTCGTAAGAAGACTGATCTGCACAACCCATCAAGAGGAAATCATCTATTTTGTTTGGTTTCTTCATAGCCTTAACCATCATATTTTCTTTACTATAGCATCGATTCTCGATATAAACAAGAAAATATTCTTGCTTTAAGGTGTAAATTCAGAATAAACTCTTATTGTGTGGTGTTTAGGGAAGGGGGGACATCCGCTATGCTTCTTGTTATGCCGAATAAAAAAAGACATATATTCTCAGATGCGCTTGATCATGATTTTGTTGGTCGTTTGCGCCATGTTGCAGATTTGCTTGGTAATCGTAAGGTAGCCGCTAAGGCTGCCAATGTCTCTCTCGATCAATTGACAAGATATCTACGCGGTGAAAACCAACCAGCTTTTTCAGCGATGGCAGGCTTGTGTGAAGCGGCAGGGATCCGTCTTGACTGGCTTGCAAAAGGACAAGGTCTTGAGCGGATCGAGGATGAGAGTCTCACTAATCTTGATCACCACCGTCTGACATCTGTGCCGATGGTTGGGATGTTGGAATGTGGTCTGGCCGGGTGGTTTCAACCCGTTAATTGGGAGATTGAAACGTCTTTGGAAATTACCGATCCAAAAGCCTTTGCTGTCCTTGCACATGGGTTAAGCATGGTGCCAGAGGGGATTAAGCAAGGGTTTGTTTGTATTTGTTCACCTGGGGTGCCGCCTGCTAAGGGAGATGTTATCCATGTTAAAAGGACCGATGGATACACAACAATCAAAACCTTTAACGGTTTGGATAACGAGTGGCTTTATCTGCGCGGGTATCTAGATCCGGATGTGGCAGGGGGGCAAGCCCCCTATGATGATAAAATCCGGCGTGATAAAGTGGCGGAAATTGCCACGGTGATTTTCATTAAGCGCAAGATTTAAAGTATGAAACTTCCAAAGCCAGTGCGCCACTGCCCTGTTGGGGCAAGCTTTTGGCCACCTGTACCCTTAAATAAAGTCATAAGCTTTCCAAGATGAAGAATGAGGCGTTTTTTGCCCAGACAATAAGAATATTCCCGCGCAGCCTCAGCGAGCTTTTCCTTATTTTCCTCTGTTTGCCAAATAACAACGAGGGGGCCATTTTCCTCCTCAGCGCCACCACGGGAGGCCATCCCCGCTTTCATTCCTGTACGGCTATCTTCAAGGATTATGCATTCCTCCGGCTTAGCGCCACTCTTTTTAATCGCATGGTCATACATTGTGGGGGAGGGTTTTGCCTCCATACTGGGGTCATCAACGGCGGTAGTGCTTTCGAATTTAACCCCAGCTTCTTTTTCTATATGATTTTTTGCTGCTTGCACAATGACATTTGGACTATTGGAAACAATATGCAGTTTGATTCCGTTATAAGCCAAATATTTTAGGACTTCTTTAATATCTTCGCGAAAATCGACCTCACCTGCTTTGATTTTATCGGTCACATAATTGGCGGTGAATTTAAAAAATTCATCAAACCCATCTTTAGGGACATCGTATTTATTTTCTATAAGCCTATCATAAAAATGC
Source organism: uncultured Bdellovibrionales bacterium (assembly GCA_964496065.1). Classification (GTDB taxonomy): domain Bacteria; phylum Pseudomonadota; class Alphaproteobacteria; order Micavibrionales; family SZUA-601; genus CAZBXD01. Next base: position 10,878 of record CAZBXD010000007.1, on the reverse strand, counting down.
TGATGACTAACACCAAGAAAGCTTCTTAACTTTTTCAGTTCTTTTTCGTCATTTATGTTAATGCCCTTGCTTTTGCAATATTCTAGGACAGCCTTTTCGTGCCAGGGTGCGGTCTCCAAAAGGGTGTCATCCATATCAAAAAAAACATGCTTAATCTGTTGTTTTTCAAGATCAATTGTTTGATCGGCTTCTTGCATGTCAGTTTTATTTCGTAGCAAATTTATCACCGGTCCAGTCGTTATCTCTACCATCACGTCCCTCTTTATGGTTTTGGATTATTTCAAATAATTTAAAAAGCAATGTTTTAACACCAGTTCCAGCAACTCCTGAAAGTGGGTAGATAGGGCTTTTTGTTATATGTGCTAGCGCATTGATTTTTTCTTCTCTGTCTTCTTCCGATAAGGCATCAATTTTGTTTAAGCCAATAATTTCATCTTTGACGGCGAGGCCGTGCCCATAGTTTTCTAACTCAGCCCGGATGGTTTGATAGGCTTGAACAACATCTTCTTGTGTACCATCGATTAGGTGGAGTAAGACGGCCGTACGCTCGACATGGCCTAAGAAACGATCGCCAAGCCCATGGCCGTGCGAGGCGCCTTCAATTAATCCTGGAATATCTGCGAGAACAAAATCAGTATTTTGCCCATCAATTCTGATAACACCAAGATTGGGATGCAGTGTGGTAAAGGGATAATCGGCAATTTTAGGTTTTGCTGCCGTACACGCCGCAAGAAAAGTTGATTTTCCCGCATTTGGCAAGCCAACAAGGCCAGCATCAGCGATGAGTTTTAGACGAAGCCAAATGGCACGCTCAACTCCAGGGAAACCAGGGGTGGAACGCCGCGGTGCTTGGTTAGTTGCTGTTTTAAAATGGGCATTGCCCTGCCCGCCATCCCCGCCACGCAGGAAAAGGACTTCTTGCCCTTCCTCCTTTAAGTCAACGAGGATGGTTTCTTTGTCTTCATCAATAATTTGTGTACCAACCGGTACGGTAATAATACAATCTTTGCCTTTGGCACCAGTTTGGTTGCGGCCGCGGCCATCTTCGCCGCGCTCTGCTTTAAAGTGCTGTTGATAGCGGAAATCAATCAGGGTGTTAACATTCTTGGCGGCACGAAAAATGACATGACCACCGCGTCCACCATCACCCCCATCAGGGCCACCAAACTCAACATATTTTTCACGACGAAATGCGACGCATCCACTGCCGCCATCACCGCTCTTCAAATATATTTTTGCCTGGTCTAGGAATTTCATCACCACAACCCAAGTTTTTTATTATCAATTAAAAAAGGGCGCTGAGACGCCCTTTCTCATTTAGTCTAGTTTTAATTGTTATTGCTTCTCAAGCCAAATGACGAATTATTTCAGCTTGTTACTCGCTATTGTTACGCTGCCGAGTCAACTGAAACAAAGGTCCGGTTTTTGCGACCTTTTGTGAAGGTTACTTTGCCTTCTTCTGTCGCAAAAATTGTATGGTCTTTACCAATGCCAACATTATCACCAGGGTGGTATTTTGTGCCACGCTGACGAATGATGATGTTACCTGGAATGACCAGTTCGCCACCAAATTTCTTCACGCCCAAACGACGACCGGCTGAATCGCGACCGTTTCTGGAACTCCCTGCTGCTTTTTTATGCGCCATTTTTTAAATCCTTCTCTTTAAACCGAATTACTTAGCAATTTCTGTAATTTCAAGAACCGTATGGTTTTGGCGGTGACCTTTCATGCGACGGTAGCCTTGGCGGCGCTTTTTCTTGAAAATAACAACTTTGTCATCACGCTTTTGTGCAACAATTGTTGCTTTTGTTTTGCCTGATTTTAATGTCTCGCCAACCATAATGGTATCAAGCTCAATTTTGTCACCTTCGGCCCCATCGAGTTTTTCAACCTCGATTTTGTCGCCCTTAGTAACGCGGTATTGTTTTCCGCCTGTTTTAATGACTGCATACATGGATTTTCACCGTTTTCTTATTCAATTGATTTATTAGCATCTAAAATAGATGTCAGGCGCGCAAAATATATGAATCGGTGAGACTTGTCAAATACTTATTTTCAAAGGGTTTCGATAGCATCGGGGCCAATGTGACATGTCCCGCGTGCCTTGGCTAAATCCATTTGTTTTTGCCGTTCTCGGGCGCGAGTTTTTTTATCCTCTGTCAAGTGATCATAACAATGTGGACAAGAGACACCACGCTCATATTTTGACGATTTTTTATCCTCTTGTGTAATCGGTTGGCGACAGCCATGGCACATATCATAAGAACCCGGCGCAAGGGCATGGTTGACACTTACCCGGTCATCAAAAACAAAGCAGTCGCCCTGCCATTTACTCTTTTCCTGAGGCACGGTTTCGATATATTTCAAAATCCCACCGTCTAATTGGTAAACGTTTTCAAAGCCTTGCGCTTTCATATAGGCGGTGGCCTTTTCACACCGGATCCCCCCGGTACAAAACATCGCGATCTTTTTATCCTTCTTATCGGTGAGATTTTTTTCAATATAAGCAGGAAATTCGCGGAAATTCGTGGTCCCTGGATCAATGGCATTTTCAAAGGTGCCAATGGCCGTTTCATAGGTGTTGCGTGTATCAATAACGATTGTATCCGGATCACTGATTAGCTTATCCCATTCTTCCGCGCCAACATGGGTGCCGGGCATGCCGTTGACATCAACCTCGCCAACGCCAAGGGTAACAATTTCTTTCTTCAGGCGAACTTTCATGCGGATAAAAGGATTAAAATCACTAAATGATTCCTTATATTCCATGCCGTTCATACGCTTATCCGCCCAGATATGCGCCATGACCGCATCAATCCCGGCGCGAGGCCCCGCAATCGTGCCATTAATCCCCTCTGAGGCGAGGAGGAGGGTGCCCTTGACTTCATACGCTCGGCACAGGTCAAGCAGGGGCTCCTTCCAGGTTTCAAACTCTGGCAAATCAGCAAAGCGGTACATCGCCGCGACAACAAATTTTGGCTCTTTCTGTTCCATGAGCTGGGTTTTAGCACCGATTCATTGGAAAAAAAAGCATTTTTACGTTGACTCTTGGCAAAACGACTGTTAATTTGCCGATCTTGTGAAGGGAAACTACGCATAAAGGCTATAAAAATGAAAGTACGGTCATCAATTAAAACATTAAAAAAAGACGGCATTGTTGTGCGTCGCCGCGGTCGTATTTATGTGATCAATATAAAGAACCCACGGAAGAAAACGCGTCAGGGTTAAAGCGTTTTCTGCGCCAAGGGTAGTATTTGATATCAGAATTTTGAAAACAGGCGGCCTCAACCGCCTTTTTTATTTATTGTAGCTTTTCTTTTATTTTGTTGTGGTCAGGGATCTCAGTTTTCAATTGATCAATAAAGTTCAGAAGAAATGTATGGCGCTGTTCTGCCATCTTTTTTGCTGTTTCAGTGTTCATCATATCTTTTACAACTAAAAGGCGCTTATAAAATAAATCGAAACCATATTGTTTTGGGTTTGGTTCTCTTGTTTCGCAAAATGTATCTTTTTCATTATAAAAAGCTCTTTTCATCTGACCGGTTGAGGAAAAAGTTCTCATTGTTGAAATAACCCCTGTTGCTTCTAACCGGTCTGAGTCCTGAATTATTTTTGCCTCCAATAAATCAGGTTTTATACCTAAGCTAAAAGAATGTTCAGCAATTGCTGTTTTAACATGCGGGATTTTTTCCTTTGGGTAGCGCTCAATGCTCAGAAGAGCCTCTTCGGCTTTATTCGCACTTTCTTGGGCGGATTGGTCTGATTTTGGGTGATTTTTGGGATAGTTCACACAATCATGAAAAAAGGCGGCAGCGACAATAATATCAAGGTCACCACCTTCAACTTTTGCAATATCAAGAGCATTGTTCAAAACGCGCTCAATATGAAGAAAGTCATGTGAAGGGTCGTCACTACTATAAAACGGTTGGGCTTTCTCTTTTAGTGTGTCGTATAAGCTACTATCCATTTTCTTTTTCTTCCCTTGGCCACTTGGTCAGGGCAAAGGCCCACAGCGCAATGACCTGTAAAAATGGAAAAAGCAGGATCAGGGACCAGGCCGCATGCCGTCCGGCCTTTGTCAAAACAATGCTCGTGACCACGATAAAATAAACAATTAGCGGCCCCGCAATCGCCAGTTCCAACCAGCGGGGGAAAAATTCAACAATAATACCGTTGGTTTCCATGGGCTATGTTTCCTTTTTTTTCTTGAGTGGTGGGACAGTTGTCCATGGGCGGTGTGCTAAGATCGCCATGACGATCAGGAGACCAAAAAACGGGATCAGGACAAAGAATGCTGGCCATGGTTTCAAGCCAGTCCGTTGGAAGGTTTTATAAACCGGATAGAGGCAGAGAAAACCAAAGATGATGGCGGCATAATGCGGGGGAAGGGTGGCAAAACTCATTACTTACAGGCCTTTGTTATGGCGTTATAGGCTTTACCCGTTCCGCGCAAGCTATAGGTGTCAATGGTCGAGGTCCCACGGCTCGACGTGCCAGTGACAACCATCTTGTTACCCGATCGGATCGCGTTGACCAATTTTCGATCTGTAGCGGCGTCTTTGCCCCAGGCGGTATCACCCTGCGTGAAGAGTTGAAATTGTTTATTCTTATCAATTGTGACGGTGACATTCGATTGGTTTTGATACTCATAACCGGCAATAAAACTCACTACATCATGGGTGCGGTCAGCCTTGCGATGCGTGATAAAGGAAAAAACTTGCCCCCGGCGGGTGTAGTTGCCTTGGGAGAGTTTTGGTTTTGATGTCATAAAACAAACCATTTGGCCACTATCGGTGCTGGTATAGGCGGTCCAGTCATGAAATTGGCCAATGCGAAGCGGTTGTGCGGCCAGAGCGGGGAACGTTATTACGATCACAGTGAGGGTCAGGTAACAGATAGAAAGCTTACTTTTTAAAACGGACATGGCTATAGTTATAGGGCGATTATCCAAATTATGAAACAGAAAATTTTGCCATTTCCTCTGCCCCAGGGCCGCCCGGCATGACAGGTCGATCGGGAAAACGTCCGCGGCTGATGAGGCGGTCATAGAGGATAATGGCACCAGCCACGCCAACATTGACACAGAACTTCATTGGAATTTTGATAATAAAATTACAGCGTGCCTGCATATCATCTGACAGGTTGCCTTTCTCCGGTCCTAAAACATAAGCAGCGGCTTTAGGATGACGAAAACTAGGTAGATCAATAGCATCCTCAGTGAGTTCAACGCCAACCAGTGCGCATTTGTTAGGAAGGATAAGGTCGTTAGCTGTTGGAAAGTTATACAAAGGCATGTTTGTTACTGCCTGAGATGTGTCAGAATGGCGCACTGCTTTTAGATCAACAGCCGGCTTAATAAAGAAAAAGAAACTGCCGCCAAAGGAATGGGTTGAGCGGATCAGGTTGCCAGCATTGTTTTCTTTGCTACTGCCTTCAACACCCATGGCAAAATAACCAGACATCATAATGTTATCGACCTTTTAAAAATCTCTGTGTGATATATAATAACCGTGATGTCATGAAATACCAGAGGCTGAGATAATGATCAAGAAAGACAAAATAAAATGGTTTTACGGTGTGCTCGCTGTCGTTACATTACTGGCGTTATCTCCTGTTATTTGTTTTGCGCAAGATACAGATGAGAGTGCGGTTGCGGTTCAAGCCAGTGTTGAAGCTGATGAGCAAGATTCAGAAATAAAAGAAGAGATTGATTATAATTCCGTCCTTTCCTTCCCAATTACCGAAGAAAAAATGAAAGCCTTTGTTTTAATGGCAGATAAAATTAATCGCGTTAATCGTAAATGGGACATGCAGATTAGTGGTGCTGAAACGGACACAATGGCAGTTGAATATATGAATTTATCGAATGAGGAAATGGCAGATGTGATGGAAAATATTTCTGGGATCACACTCGATGAATATAACGAAATTTTTGAATTTGCGACCAGAAATAAAGAATTTAAAATAATTGTTGATGCATTCAAATTATATTACGTTGACGCACCACGTAAGGCTCGTAATCAAGATTCAAGTTCTGGAACCTCTTTAAACTGATCAAGACTTTCTGGATTAGCCAGCGCTTCTTTGTTTTTGACTGGCAGGTTATTGACAAGGTTACGCACAGCAATTTCAGAAATTTTCCCACTTTTTGTGCGCGGAATATCAGTGACAGCGATAATTTTTGCCGGCACATGACGCGGGGATGCACCGGTTTTAATGGCACTTTTAATTTTGGCTTTTAAATCATGATCTAAAACAGCGCTCTCAGTTAATGTAACGAACAAAACAATGCGTTCGTCATCGCGCCAGTTTTGCCCTATCGCGATGCTTTCCGCTATTTCTTCCAGTTGTTCGACCTGACGGTAAATTTCTGCAGTGCCAAGGCGAACTCCACCCGGGTTCAAAGTTGCATCGGAACGGCCATGGATGATAAAGCCTTGATGGGGGGTTTTCTCCGCAAAATCACCCTGATGCCAGACATTCTCAAATCTTGAAAAATAGGTATTTTTATAGCGTTCGCCCGTTTCATCTCGCCAAAACCCAACCGGCATACAGGGAAAAGGTTTAGTGCAAACCAGCTCACCTTGTTCACCAATCGCAGCAGGCTGTCCCTCTTCGTTTAAGACATCCATTGCCATACCAAGACATGCTCCTTGAATTTCGCCTCGCCAAACAGGTCTGACAGGTATTCCACCAACAAATAAGGAAATAATATCGGTGCCACCAGAAATAGAGGCCAGATGAACATCCTGTTTGATATTGGAATAAACATAGTCAAAACTCTCTGGTAGGAGAGGAGAACCAGTCGATGTTATTGTTCTGAGCTTTGATAAATCATGACTTTCACGAAAGTTATAATTGCGCTTCTTGAGCGCATCGATGAATTTTGCCGCTGTTCCAAAAAGGGTGATCTTGGTTTTTTCGGCATAGTCAAAAAGCACATTACCATTAGGATAAAACGGTGACCCATCATAGAGAATAAGTGTGGCATTACTGGCCAAAGCACTGACCAACCAATTCCACATCATCCAGCCGCAGGTTGTATAATAAAATACGCGATCATTAGGGCGAATATCACAATGAAGCTGGTGCTCTTTAAGGTGCTGGATCAATGTGCCACCCGCACTATGGGTAATGCATTTTGGTATACCAGTCGTCCCGGATGAAAACATGATAAACAGTGGGTGGTTAAAAGGCAGATATGTGTATTGAACCTCTTTGGATTCAAAATCATTAAGAAGTTGATCAAGAGTGGTAACTTTTTCTTTTTCAAAAATTGGGTGGTTCTTAATTGGTGTTTCCAAGCCATAGTGAACGACAACAAATTTTTCGACTGTAGGTAGGGGAGAGAGTAATTCCTGTATTTTGTCCAAACAATCAATCCACTTGCCATTGTTGTAATAGCCATCAACCGCAAACAGGATTTTTGGCGCGATTTGACCAAAACGATCAACAATGCCTTGGACACCAAAATCAGGCGAGGCAGAAGACCAAATCGCCCCGATACTCGAACTGCCGAGCATCAAAGAAAGGGTTTCTGGCATATTAGGAAGCAGACCTGCAATGCGATCTCCAACGGTAATGCCAGCGCGGTTAAGCGCTTGTTGTGTTAAGCTAACTTGCGCATGCAGGTCTTGATGTGACCATTTACGCGATACTTTACTTTCACCATTGAAGATGAGCGCTGTGCCTTTTCCTTTTTGTCGCAGAAGGTTTTCAGCATAGTTAAGACGCGCATCGGGGAAAAACTGTGCCCCTGGCATTTTTCCTGGGTTTTGGATGATTTGTTCGCCTTTTTCTTGGGCAATCACATCACAAAAATTCCAGACGCAATTCCAAAAACTTGGTGTGTTTTCAATCGACCAGCGATAAAGCTCATCATAAGTTTTTAATGACAGGTCGTAATGACTATTCACATAATTACGAAAGTCATTCATATTAGTTTCAGCGATGAAGTCACCGCTTGGTTCCCACAGGATTGTTGCGTTATCTTGATTTTCTTGTAGGTTTGAATGGGACATTTATTTTTGTAGTTCTCTTTTCTATTATTATTTATCAACTATTTTACGCCATAATCAATGGCTCAATCAAAATAAAATGAATAAAGAGTATGATTAAAACAATTGCTTTTGACTGTGACGATACCCTGTGGGGAGAAAATCATCTTTTTGATGAGGCAAGGGATCAATTTAAAGACATTATTCTTTCATATACGGATGAAAAGGGTATACGTCAAAAGGTCGATCGAGCCCATATTGATAATCTCCCGGTTTTTGGTTACGGCGCGAAAAGCTTTACACTCTCAATGGTTGAAACCGCAATCGATCTGACCAAGGGGCAAATTATCGCTACAGATATTCAAAAACTGCTCGAGATTGGTAAAAAAATGCTCCATACCCCCCTTCCTCTTCTAAATCATGTTGAGGAGACACTAAAAAAACTAGCTGAGACAAAAAAATATATTCTTATTGCTATTACTAAAGGCGATCTCTTTGCTCAAGAGATTAAAATGGAACGCTCAGGGCTTAAACAATATTTTGATGCAGTAGAGATTGTTTCAGAAAAAAACACAGCAATTTATCAACAGATCTTTGCTCGTCACGGAATTGATCCTAAAACAACCCTGATGATTGGGAACTCGCTACGTTCAGACATTTTACCCGTTCTTGAGTTAGGCGGACATGGTGCTCACATTCCTCATTACACAACGTGGCAACATGAAATGGTTGAAGAGGCCAAAATTAATGGGAAGCAATTCTTGATTTTCAGGCAGATTGATGAGGTTTTTGACGTTCTAGAAAAGGCAGAATCGGCTACGGAGAATAATTTTGAAGCTCTTTATGAACGGCCTTAGTCATCCAGTTTTCTTGCTTCATTAAGCAGTATAATGGGGATCCCATCGCGAATAGAAAAGGCCAGGCCGGCTGCTTCTGAGATGAGTTCTTGATTTTTAGAATCATAGCGTAGAGGTGTTTTTGTCAAGGGACAGACTAAAACTTCGAGCAGTTTTGGGTCGACGTCTTTATTTTGCTGATGTGCGTTCGTCATTCATGTCCCCCCATCAAGAGTCAGAATTTGATACTTATATCCAAAGGAATTAATAAATCTTATAAGATCAGCGCTTTTGATAACAGTGCTTTTGTCATTTTTTAGGGGGTGGAAGACAACCTGCTCATGGTCGGTCAGCTTCTTGTCTATAATAACGTGAACCCGCCGTTCTTGATCATTGATCAGAGCAAAGGGTGTCACAGAACCTGGGGTTACCCCTAAATATTCCTGCATCTTATCCGCCTTAGCAAAGGAAAAACGCTTTGTTTCGAGGTAATCGCTCAACGCTTTTAGATCAGTTCGTGTATCATCCTTGGTAATCACCAGCCAGTATTGCCCGGTTTTATTCGTGAGAAAGAGAGATTTTCCATGCGCTCCAGGAATGTTTTTTTTAAGATCTTTACCCTCCTCAACAGTAAAAATCGGGGCGTGATCATGCGTTTCATGGATAATACTCAATTGGTCAAAATAGGCCAAAAGGGCAATTTGATTGGGTGTGAGCACTGTTTTTTGATTTTTTTCTGGCGTGGTGGGCATTTTTTTAGCTTGCAATGAATCGAATGATCGCTATTATACCCGCTTGCATAAAAGGTTTAAAACCTTTTTTATTATGCGAGTGTAGCTCAGGGGTAGAGCGTCACCTTGCCAAGGTGAAAGTCGAGGGTTCGAATCCCTTCACTCGCTCCATTATCTCCCCCAGTACAATCCAGTTTAGTCCAAAAATCATTGACTTTTAAGGGTTTTTGTGTCACCGTTTGTCCAATGCTGTCGGATGGTATACCCCCAAATCCAGAAAAAATGGGGGTACTTATGGGGGTATCACGAAAATAAGATGGAGTTTATACCCCCAAATGGCTTTAACTAACCTTCAATGTAAAAATGCCAAGCCTAAAGAAAAGGCTTATAAACTATCGGCTGGACGGGGGATGTACCTTCATATCATGCCAAATGGCAGTAAGTACTGGCGGATGAAATATCGTTTTTCAGGCAAAGAAAAGCTTCTTTCATTAGGGGTATATCCAGAAATTTCACTTAAAGAAGCGGATGAAAGATGCACGGATGCCCGTAAACTGTTAGATCAAGGTGTTAACCCTTCTCAAGAAAGAAAAAATGAGAAGGCCAATGCAGAAGCAAGAGCAGATAATACGTTTGAGGTTGTAGCAAGAGAATGGCATAAAACCTTTCTTCATAAGTGGACAGAGCGTCATGCTAAAACAACATTACGGCGTTTAGAGCGTGATGTTTTTCCTGAAATAGGATCAATTCCAATTAATGAAGTGAAACCGATTGATTTAATTAATGCCTTAAAGAAGGTACAGAAGAGGGGGGCTAACGAACCAGCACACCGTATGCGCCAACATTGCTCACAGATATTTAAGTATGCGATTATCAATGAATTGACCTTGCTTAATCCTGCCTCTGAAATAGGAATGGTGCTTCAACCTATTGCTAAAAGCCATTATCCTTGTATTGAGGTAAATGAAATTCCTGAACTATTAAGTGCTTTAGAGCATAACAACGCCCGTTTACACCATGATACACGCCAAGCAACAAAGCTTTTAATGCTAACTTTTGTTAGAACAAAGGAGTTAATCGAGGCAAAATGGGATGAATTTGACTTTGAAAACGCTCAATGGATTATCCCTGCTGAACGGATGAAAATGCGTAAAGAGCATATAGTGCCTCTTTCAAAGCAAGCTGTAGCTATTCTTAAAGAACTAAAAGAACGCCATGAAAAATGGGGATGGATATTCCCTGGTCATCATTCACCACGTAAACATATGAGCAATAATACTATTCTTAAAGGCCTTGATCGTATGGGTTTTAAG
>CAZBXD010000006.1:57821-60235 GCA_964496065.1 uncultured Bdellovibrionales bacterium | reverse complement strand
AGCTGATCGCGCCAATTGCGATGGACGAGGGCCTGCGCTTTGCGATCCGCGAAGGTGGCCGTACCGTCGGCGCCGGCGTTGTGAGCAAGATTAAAGAGTAAGGGATTAACGGTTAAAGCCGATAATAAAAGGAATAAGACCATGGATGCACAAACAATTCGTATTAGATTACGCGCTTATGATCATCGCATTCTTGACCACTCAACGGGTGAGATTGTGAACACAGCGAAGCGGACGGGCGCGCAAGTACGTGGTCCTATTCCACTGCCAACGCGGATTGAAAAATTCACGGTTTTGAAGTCACCGCACGTCAATAAAAAAGCCCGTGAGCAGTTTGAGCGCCGCACCCACAAACGTGTTTTGGATATTATTGATCCAACACCCCAGACTGTGGATGCGTTGATGAAGCTTGAACTTGCTTTTGGCGTAGATTTGGATATTAAGCTGCCACAAGCAGCATAGGGATAAGTTGAAGGATAAAACGATGCGTACAGGATTAATTGCAAAAAAAGTTGGGATGACCCGGGTCTTTAATGACAACGGGCAACAGGTTCCTGTGTCTGTTTTGCAGATTGAGAACTGCCAAGTGACATGTGTTCGCAATGACGAGAAAGATGGCTATACAGCGCTTCAACTTGGTGCCGGTCAGCGCAAAGCAAAAAACGTGTCGAAGGCAGTTCGTGGTCATTTGGCAAAAGCCAAGGTTGAGCCTAAGGCAAAGATTAAAGAATTTCGTGTGGCACCGGATGCTCTTGTGGATGCGGGCACAGAATTGACAGCGGACCATTTTGTTTCAGGACAATTTGTTGATGTCACAGGCACATCCAAAGGTAAAGGGTTTGCTGGTGGTATGAAACGCTGGGGTTTTAAGGGTTTACGCGCGACACATGGTGTTTCTGTATCGCACCGTTCTCACGGTTCAACTGGTCAGTGTCAAGACCCTGGTAAAGTATTTAAGGGTAAGAAAATGGCCGGTCACATGGGAGCTCGGACAGTAACCAAGCAAAATCTAGAAGTTGTCGCAGTTGATGCTGAAGAGGGATTTGTTCTGATTAAAGGTGCAGTTCCTGGTGGTAATGGTGGTTGGGTAACAATTACCGATGCTGTGAAAAAACCAGCGCAAGAAAATCTTCCATTCCCGGCTGGCGTGCGTGGTACTACGAAAGCAGAGGAAGTAACAGAAGAAGTTGCTTCTGCCGAACAAGCTGAAGAGCCGAAGAGTGAGGCACAAGCGGTAGCATCTGAAGCTAAAGCTGAGGAAAAAAAAGTAGAAGAAGTCGCGGTAGTTGAGAATGCCGAGGCTAAAACAGAAGAACAGTCTGCAGATCATGATGCAGCTGAAGGTAAAAAAGAGTAAGGGTTGAGCCATGAAGTTAAAGGTTCTGACATTAGAAAATAAAGCCGCTGGCGATATTGAGCTTTCTGACATTGTTTATGGTGCAGAGCTCCGCCCCGATTTGTTAAACCGTGCGGTCAAGTGGCAGCGTAACAAGGCGCGCCAAGGGTCACATAAGGTGAAAACAATTTCTGAGATTGCGGGTACTGGTAAGAAGCCGTTCAAACAAAAAGGCACAGGTAATGCGCGTCAGGGGAGTAGCTATGCAACGCATATGCGAGGCGGTCAGACGGTGTTTGGTCCAGTTGTACGCTCGCATGAGACAAGTTTGCCAAAGAAGGTTCGTCAGGCTGCTCTGCGTGTTGCATTGTCATCTAAAGTAGCAGAAAAAAAATTGGTTGTTCTTGATGACGTAAAAGCAAAGTCACACAAAACAAAAGATATGGCGAAGACTTTGAAGGGGCTTGATTTAACATCTGCTCTGTTCATTTTCGATGGTCAATTAGATGAAAATTTTGGTCGCGCTGTTTCAAATATTCCGCACATAGATGTTTTGCCACAAGGTGGAGCAAATGTGTATGACATTTTAAAACATGATCACTTGGTCTTGACAAAGCAAGCAGCCAAAGATCTAGAAGCACGTTTAACAAAGGCAGCTTAAGATGAGTAACCGTACAAAAAAATATCAAATTGGGCCGATCTCGTCAGAGCGTCTGTATCATGTGATCCGTTCACCCCTGATTACAGAAAAAGCAACGCTGGGATCTGAATTCGGTCAGGTATCCTTCAAGGTCGCAATGGATGCAAAAAAGCCAGAAATTAAACAGGCCGTTGAAAAATTATTCAACGTTAAGGTCAAAGCGGTCAATACCTCGATCAACAAGGGAAAAACAAAACGTTTCCGTGGTGTGAAGGGTTTCCGCAACGATACAAAAAAAGCAGTTGTTACATTACAAGATGGCGAAACCATCGATGTGTCAACAGGGATATAATTAAGGGGCTAACCGATGGCATTGAAAAAATATAAACCAAGAACCCCCAGTTTACGTCAGCTTGTTATTGTTGATCGTTCACAGCT
>CAZBXD010000006.1:41798-57811 GCA_964496065.1 uncultured Bdellovibrionales bacterium | reverse complement strand
GAAGGGTAAGCCAGTTAAAACGCTCACCGAAGGCCTAACAAAGTCTGGTGGCCGTAACAATACCGGTCGTATGACGGTGCGCCATCGTGGCGGTGGGGCAAAGCGTAGCTATCGTATGATTGACTTTAAGCGTCGTAAGTTTGATATGGTGGCAACGATTGAGCGTTTGGAATATGATCCAAATCGTACAGCTTTTATTGCGCTGGTTAAGTATGAAGATGGTGAGCAGAACTACATCCTGGCGCCACAGCGTGTTCAGGTTGGCGATCAAATTATCGCGGGTGAAAAAGTTGATGCCAAGCCGGGTAATGCGATGCCATTGAAAAACATGCCTGTTGGATCGATCATCCATAATATTGAGATGAAGCCTGGTAAAGGCGGTCAAATGGCTCGTTCGGCTGGGGCCTATGCCCAACTCGTTGGTCGTGACTCTGGCTATGCGCAGCTTAAATTAACCTCTGGTGAGTTGCGTGTTGTTCATGGGGATTGCATGGCAACAATCGGTGCCGTGTCAAATGCAGAGCATAGTAATGTAAATTTGGGTAAAGCTGGTCGTTCACGGTGGTTGGGTCGTCGCCCATCTGTTCGCGGCGTGGCTATGAACCCGGTTGATCACCCAATGGGTGGTGGTGAAGGACGGACCTCTGGTGGTCGTCACCCATCTACACCATGGGGTAAAAAGACTAAGGGTCTTAAAACAAGAAGTAACAAAGCGACTGATAAATACATTATTCGTCGTGCGTCTAAGAAACGTAAGTAAGGGAGATAACCATGGGACGTTCCGTATGGAAAGGGCCGTTTGTTGACGGATATTTGCTGAAAAAAGCAGAAGCTGCCCGTGAAAGTGGCCGCAACCAAGTGATCAAAATCTGGTCGCGTCGTTCAACAATCTTGCCACAATTTGTTGGTCTGACATTTGGTGTGCATAACGGTAACAAGTTTATCCCTGTTCTGGTGACAGAAGAGATGATCGGTCATAAGTTTGGTGAATTTGCGCCAACACGTACTTACTATGGCCACACAGCAGATAAGAAGGCGAAGAGAGGCTAATCATGGCACAGACCGCAGAAAAGAAAAAACGGACACAGGAAGGCGAGGCGATTGCACGCTTGCGCAACCTGCGGACTAGTCCACAAAAACTAAACCTCGTGGCCCAGATGATTCGTGGTGCAAACGCGTCAAAAGCATTGAGTGATTTGGAGTTTAGTACAAAGCGTATCTCAAAAGATGTGCGTAAAGCTTTGCAATCTGCAATTGCGAATGCGGAAAACAACCATGGTATGGATGTCGACCGTTTGTATGTTAAGGAAGCTTATGTGGGTAAAGCTATGGTGATGAAGCGCTGGCGTGCTCGTGCTCGTGGCCGTGCTGCCCGTATTTTGAAACCGTTTAGCCATCTCACCATTGTTGTGAGTGAACGCAAGGAGAAAGCGTAATGGGTCAAAAAGTTAACCCGATTGGTTTGCGTCTGGGAATTAACCGGACTTGGGATAGCCGCTGGTATGCTGATAAGGAGTATCCAAAACTTCTTCATCAAGATATTGAGTTGCGCAAATTCCTGATGAAGCGTTTGAAGAATGCTGGCGTCAGCCGTGTGATTATTGAGCGTGCAGCAAAGAAAGTTGTTGTAACAGTTCACACAGCGCGTCCTGGGATCATTATTGGTAAAAAAGGGGCTGATATTGAAACATTGCGTCGTGAGATTGCGAATAAGGTTGATGCCGAAGTTTCTTTGAATATTTTGGAAATCCGTAAGCCTGAGATTGATGCAAAACTTGTGGCTGAAGGGATTGCCAACCAGTTGGAGCGTCGGGTGTCTTTCCGTCGTGCGATGAAACGCGCTATTCCATCGGCGATGCGTTTGGGTGCGGAAGGGATTAAGGTTGCCTGTGGTGGTCGTTTGGCTGGTGCCGATATTGCACGTGTCGAGGGCTATCGTGAAGGCCGTGTGCCATTGCACACACTGCGTGCAAATATTGATTATGGTGTTGCAGAAGCAAACACAACCTATGGCATTATTGGTGTGAAAGTTTGGATTTATAAGGGTGATGTCATGGAACATGATCCAATGGCTCAGGATAAACTCCTTCAGTCACAACAACCAAAACGTTAAGTGAGTAAAGAAATAGGAACAGTAAAATGTTAAGTCCAAAGAAAACAAAATACCGCAAGGCGCATAAGGGTCGTATTCACGGCATGGCTAAAGGTGGTACGACATTAAATTTCGGCACCTATGGTTTGAAAGCCTTGTCACCGGATCGTGTGACAGCGCGTCAGATTGAAGCCGCACGTCGTGCTATCACGCGTCACCTTCGTCGCCAAGGGAAGCTTTGGATCCGTATTTTCCCAGATCTTCCTGTAACAAGTAAGCCAGCCGAAGTCCGTCAGGGTAAAGGTAAAGGGTCTGTTGATTACTGGGCATGTCGTGTTAAGCCTGGTCGGGTCATGTTTGAACTAGAAGGTGTTGCACCTGAATTGGCTCGTGGTGCGTTTGAGCGTGCAGCGGCGAAATTGCCAGTGAAGACCAAGATTGTAACACGCTTTGGTGAGGAGGCCGCGTAAGATGGCAAAAGCACATAAAACAACGGATATTCGTGCAATGAGCGATGACCAGCTGAAAAAGCGTCTCGGTGAATTGCAAAAAGAACAGTTTAACCTTCGTTTTCAAAAGGCTTCAGGCCAGTTGGAAAATACGTCTGCTATTCGAAGTGCGCGTCGTGAGGTTGCAACAGTAAAAACAATTCTGTCTGAGCGTAAAGCTGGCACAGCTGCTCCAAAAGCAGCAGCAAAGGCGCCTGCGAAAAAGACAGTAAAGAAAAAAGCGTAAGGGAAGGAAGTTATCATGCCATTACGGACTATGGATGGTCAGGTCGTTAGCAACAAGCCAGACAAAACAGTTACTGTTTTGGTGGAGCGCCGTGTGATGCACCCGATCTATAAGAAATACATCAAAAAAAGCAAGAAATACCTTGCCCATGATGAAGCAAATACATGTGGTGTTGGCGATACAGTAAGCATTCAGGAATGTGCACCAATCTCCAAGCGTAAAACATGGAAGGTTGTTGAAACAAAACAAAAGGCAGCCAAGGCGAGCTAAAGGCGTCTGGGTGTAAGAGAGTAAAGAGGTTTAACCATGATCCAAATGCAGACAATACTGGACGTTGCCGATAATAGTGGCGCAAAGAAAGTGCAATGCATCAAAGTATTGGGTGGGTCGAAAAGACGCACTGCCAATATTGGTGATGTCATTAAAGTTTCTGTCAAGGAGGCGATTCCACGCGGTAAAGTTCAAAAAGGTGGTACGTTCAAGGCTGTGATCGTACGCACGAAAAAAGGGATTAACCGTCCAGATGGATCAATTATCCGTTTTGATGGCAATGCGGTTGTTTTGGTGAATGAAGATAAACAGCCATTAGGAACACGTATTTTTGGCCCAGTAACCCGTGAATTACGCGGTCTTGGCTTCTTGAAAATTATTTCACTCGCACCGGAGACGCTGTAATGAGTAATAAAAAATTTAAAATCAAAAAAGGCGATGAAGTCGTCGTTTTGACTGGAAAATACAAAGGGAAAAAAGGAGAGGTTCTCCAAATTATCTCTAAAGAAGATCGTGTGTTAGTCAAAGGTGTTAACCTGGTGACGAAACATGTGAAGCCAAGTGCTGCGGGCGCTGGTGGTATTCAGAAGATTGAAAAATCAATTCATGTGTCCAATGTGGCGCATCTTGATCCAAAATCTGGTAAAGCCACGCGTACGGGCTACAAGGTTATTAAAGGTAACAAAGTTCGGGTTGCAAGCAAATCCGGCGAACAGATTGATTAAGGGGTTTGAGCGATGGCACGCTTAAAAACAGAATATTTTAAAACAATCCGCCCTGCATTGAAGGAGCAGCTTGGCATCACCAATGATTTGGCTGTGCCGCGCTTGGATAAAATTGTCCTCAATATGGGTGTTGGTGAAGCAACGCAAGATCGCAAGCATATCGATTCTGCGGTTGAAGATATGGCTCTGATTGCAGGACAAAAACCAGTTATTACAAAAGCACGCAAGTCAATTGCAACTTTTAAACTACGTGAAGACATGGCGATTGGGTGTAAAGTGACATTGCGCGGTGACCGGATGTATGAATTCCTTGACCGCTTGGTCAATATTGCTCTGCCACGGCAACGCGATTTCCGTGGATTGAATGGCAAAAGCTTTGACGGCAATGGTAACTATGCAATGGGGATTAAAGAGCAGATCATTTTCCCAGAAATTGACTATGACAAGGTATCTAAAATCCGCGGTATGGATATCATCATTTGTACAACGGCGACAAATGACAAGGATGCACGCGCACTCTTAAAAGCATTTAATATGCCGTTTCGTGAGAAAGCGGCAGGAGGAAAATAGACATGGCGAATAAAGGTCGTATTAATAAAATGAATCGTGTGAGAAAGCTTGTGACAAAGCAGGCGTCTAAGCGCGCAGCTTTAAAAGATGAGCTTAAAAAAGCACGGACAGGCGAAATTGATTTTGCCCGTGTCATGGAAATTAATGAAGAAATGAGAAAGTTGCCAAAAAATGGTGCAAAGGTTCGTGTGCACAACCGTTGTATGTATGACGGTCGTCCAAATGGCTTTATGCGCAAATTTGGCATGAACCGTGTTCTCTTTCGTAAGTTGGCGTCTGAGGGGCAAATCCCAGGCGTTGTAAAGTCAAGTTGGTAGAAGGATAAAGAGGAGTATTTTAAAATGGCAATGAGCGATCCTCTCGGAGATATGTTGACACGTATCCGCAATGGTCAGATGGCTGGAAAATCAAAAATCCACACGCCATCATCTAAATTGCGGAATCATGTTCTTCAAGTGTTAAAAGATCAAGGATTTATCCGTGGTTTTACTGAAACAGTTAAGGAACATGGCCAATCAGCAGTTGATATTGAATTGAAATATTATGAAGGAGCACCTGTGATCAAAGAGATTAAACGTGTTTCAAAGCCTGGTCGTCGTGTCTACTCAAAGATTGGTGATTTGCAGCCTGTTTATAATGGGCTGGGAATTTCGATTTTGTCGACACCAAAAGGTGTCATGTCAGATCATGAAGCTCGCGCAGCGAATGTTGGCGGCGAAGTTTTGGCAGAAGTTTTCTAGGAAGAAATTAAGGGTAATTAAAATGTCACGCATAGCTAAAAATCCAGTTACGATCCCTGAGGGTGTCACAGTGACAGTTGACGGTCATAAAGTGACAGCAAAAGGTAAGCTTGGTGAACTCTCTGTTGAGATTGATCGCGATATTGCTGTTGAGCAAAAAGATGGGACCATTAGTGTATCGCCACTCAATGATGAGCGTAAAACACGAAGCCTTTGGGGTACATCACGGAGTTTGCTTGATAATATTGTGATCGGCGTTAGTGAAGGGTTTAAGAAAAATCTTGAACTCCGTGGCGTTGGATATCGGGCACAGCTCCAAGGCAATACGCTTGTGATGCAGCTCGGTTTTAGCCATGATGTACGCGTTGAAACACCGGAAGGGATTAAGTTTACCGTTCCAAGTCAAACAGAAATTGAAGTCCATGGTGCTGATAAGCAGCAAGTAGGACAGGTCGCGGCTAATATTCGTGCATTCCGTCCACCAGAGCCATACAAAGGCAAAGGTGTCCGTTATAAAGACGAATATGTAGCGATGAAAGAAGGCAAGAAGAAATAAAGGATAGAATTATGGCGAGCAGTGAAAAATTAAATGCGACGCAAAGACGTCGGTTCCGGATCCGCAATAAGTTGAAGCAGAGCGGTCGTGTGCGTTTGAGTGTACATAAATCATCAAAGCATATCTATGCACAATTGATTGATGATGCTCAGGGTAAAACATTAGCGTCAGCATCAACACTGGATCAGGATTTGCGTAAAAAAATCAAAAATGGCGGCAATGTTGAGGCAGCTAAGGCTGTTGGTAAGCTTGTGGCAGAACGTGCTGCAAAAGTAAAAGATTTGGGTCCTATTGTGTTTGATCGCGGAAGTTTTATTTTCCACGGCCGTGTAAAAGCTTTGGCTGAAGCAGCCCGTGAAGCAGGTTTGAAATTCTAATTAACAAGGAAAGGTGACCAAATAATGTCACAGAATGCACAAAAAGATAAAAACCAAGAGCAAGATGAGCTCGTTGACCGCCTTGTAAGCATTAATCGTGTTGCAAAGGTTGTTAAAGGCGGACGTCGTTTTGGTTTTGCGGCATTGGTTGTTGTTGGTGATGGCAAGGGTCGTGTTGGTCATGGTGCTGGTAAAGCACGTGAAGTGCCCGAGGCAATTCAAAAAGCGGCCCAACAAGCAAAACGTAATCTGATTCGCGTTCCCCTGCGTGAAGGCCGGACACTACACCATGATGTGAAGGGGCATTTTGGTGCGGGTAAGGTGCTTCTGCGTGCAGCACCGGCTGGTACAGGGATTATCGCGGGTGGTCCGCTACGGGCTATTTTTGAGGCTTTGGGTATTCAAGATGTCGTCGCGAAATCCCTTGGCACACAGAACCCACATAATATGGTGAAAGCAACTTTTGATGCGCTACAAAAAATGGAAAGCCCGCGTCATGTTGCAACACGTCGTAACCGTCGTGTGAATGAAATTCTTGGTCGTAAAGTAGCAAAAGATGATACAGCGGCTGAAACTGTTGCCGATGAAACGACCGAGAAAAAAGCACCGGCTAAGAAAGCTAAAAAATAAGGATATAAGTGATGTCTGACGAAAAGAAAAAAGCACCAGCTAAAAAGGTATCTGCAAAAAAAGCAGCACCTAAAAAGGCAGCTACAAAAAAAACCGCTGGTAAAACAATCACCATTCAGCAAATTGGTAGCCCAATTGGTCGCCCAGCAGATCAGCGTGGTACGCTGGTGGGTCTCGGGTTGAATAAGATCAACCGTGTCCGGACATTAGAAGATACCCCTGCTGTGCGTGGCATGATAAAAAAAGTAAGCCACCTTGTAAAAGTGGTTGATGAAGCTGCGTAACACGTAGTTGATAAGTGGAGCAAAACGATGAAATTGAATGAATTACTAAGCAATCCAGGATCAAGCAAACCCCGCAAACGCGTGGGTCGTGGGATCGGCTCTGGGACGGGCAAAACCTCTGGTCGTGGCCAGAAAGGTCAAAAATCACGCACAGGTGTCGCGATTAAAGGGTTTGAGGGCGGTCAAATGCCCCTCTACCGTCGCTTGCCTAAGCGTGGCTTTAACAAGCCAAACCGCTTAGCGTTTGCTGAGGTAAATCTTGACCGTCTACAAAAAGCCTTTGATGCAAAGAAGCTGGATGCCAAGAAAGATATTGATACCCTCGCTTTGAAAGAAGCCGGTGTTATTAGTAAGACTTTGAACGGTGTGCGTATTCTTGGTCGTGGTGAAATTACAACAAAAGCAAACTTTGTTGTTGCGGGTATTACAGAAACAGCACAGAAAGCAATCGAAAAGGCTGGCGGTAAAGTGACCGTGGAGGCTTTCAAAGCATCGCAAAAAGAAGTTAAGAAAGATGCGCCAGTGAAAGGCGTTGCAAAACGTGCTAAAGCTGCTAAGGCAGCAAAAGATAAGAAAAAAGTTGCAAAGTAAGGTTTTGTCTAAAAAAATTTAAAGCCCCATCCGGGGAAAACAGCCTGCTTTACCAGGCTGTTTTTTATTTGGTTTTACCCCCCTTGCAGGCCATCCTTGTCTCGGCTAAAATCATTGCTGCTTAACAATAAAAATCATATTCAATAAAAGGTTTATTCACATGGCATCTGCTGCTGAACAACTCGCTGCCAACTTTAATTTTGGTGCTTTCTCTAAGGCAAAAGAACTCAAAGCCCGTTTGTGGTTCACTTTAGGTGCTCTTATTGTCTATCGCTTGGGAACCTATATCCCTCTTCCTGGGATTGATCCAGCTATATTAGGGGATATTTTTAAACAAAATGCCGGGGGTATTTTAGGGATGTTCGATATGTTTGCTGGCGGTGCTTTGCAGCGGATGACGATCTTTGCGCTCAATATTATGCCTTATATCTCGGCTTCAATTATCATGCAGCTCATGACAGCGATTGTCCCAGCTATGGAACAGTTGAAAAAAGAAGGCGAACAAGGGCGTAAGAAAATTAACCAGTATACCCGTTATGGGACTGTGTTTTTAGCTGCTGTACAGGCTTATGGTTTGGCTGTTGGCGTTGAAAATATGCAAGGGGCACAAGGATCCGCCGTAATAGACCCCGGCTTATTTTTCCGCATTACAACGGTTATTACCCTTGTAGGTGGAACAATGTTTTTGATGTGGCTTGGCGAACAAATCACAAGTCGTGGTGTTGGTAATGGGATATCGTTGATCATTTTTGCTGGAATCGTTGCACAACTCCCCATGGCGCTTATCCAAACTTTGGAACTTGGTCGCATTGGGAGTTTGTCTACAGGGTTGATCTTTGCAATGCTTATTTTATCGATTGCTGTCATCATGTTCATTGTCTTTATGGAGCGGGCGCAGCGTCGTCTTATTGTTCAATATCCAAAGCGTCAAGTTGGTAATCGGATGTTTGGAGGTGAGGCAAGTCATTTGCCTCTTAAGCTTAATACATCGGGTGTTATCCCACCGATTTTTGCATCATCTTTATTGCTTTTACCATTAACCCTTGTTGGTTTTTCAGGTGGTGAAGCATCGGGTGGAATTCTTGGTGAGATCAGTCGGTTTATTCAGCATGGACAGCCACTTTATATGTTGCTTTATGGAGGGCTGATTGCGTTCTTCTGTTTCTTCTATACGGCGATTGTTTTTAACCCAGAAGAAACTGCGGATAACCTGAAACGCTATGGCGGTTTTATCCCAGGTATTCGTCCGGGTAAAAATACTGCGCAATATCTTGATTTTGTTTTAACACGCATTACTGTTGTTGGTGCGCTATACTTAGTTTTTGTTTGTCTACTCCCAGAGTTTTTGATGACAAAATACTCTCTACCCTTCTATTTTGGGGGTACCAGCCTTCTGATTGTTGTAACGGTTACGATGGACACAGTCGCGCAAATTCACTCCCATTTGATTGCCCATCAGTATGAGGGTTTGATTAAGAAAACAAAAATAAGGGGTCGTCGTCGATGAACTTAATTCTTTTGGGGCCGCCTGGGGCTGGCAAAGGTACGCAAGCTAAGCTTTTAGAAGAAAAGTTTAATCTTGTGCAACTTTCCACGGGGGATATGTTGCGTGCTCAAGTTGCTAAGGGAGATTCATTCGGACTTAAACTCAAAGAAATCATGGATAGTGGAAATTTAGTCACGGATGATCTGATGATTGATCTGATCTCCAAGCGTATCCTAGAGCCGGACTGTATCCATGGCTTTATTTTAGATGGCTTTCCGCGTACCGTTGCCCAAGCAGAGGCGCTTGATGATATGTTGACTGCTAACAACACTGACCTTAAAGCTGTGATTCAGATTGTCGTTGATGAAGATGCACTGGTTGATCGTATTACCGGGCGCATTACATGTAGAGATTGTGGTGCAACCTATCACAAAACAAATAATCCGCCCGCCGTTGAAGGAGTTTGTGATGCATGTGGCGGGAACAATCTTTATCAACGCAGCGATGATACAGAAGAGGCGGTGAAGTCCCGACTCGCAGCTTATCACGCGAATACAGCACCAATTTTACCGTATTATGAAGCCAAAGATATGCTTAAAACCGTCGATGGGATGGGTGGAATCGCTGAAGTTGCGGCTGAAATTGCTAAAATACTGGAAAATTAGCAAAAAACACGATTCTTTTGTTGACCTTTGGCGCTTAATTCATATAATGCACGCACGTTACACCCCATGTATGGGGTGAGCCGTTTTTTAGAGCCCCATATATATAAGGGCATAGCTTAAGAGAATCGGGTATTCAATCCCGAATAATTAACAGGAGAAAAGACAATGGCACGTATTGCTGGGGTCAATATACCAACTAAAAAGCGGGTGATTGTTGGATTAACCTATATCCATGGGATCGGCCGCACGGCTTCAGAGAACATTCTAGAAGCCACAAAAATTCCACACGATCGTCGTGTTGCAGACCTGACAGATGACGAGATTGCAAAAATCCGTGATGAGATTGATGCAAACCACGTTGTTGAGGGGGATTTACGTCGTGAAGTTGCAATGAATATCAAGCGTTTGATGGATTTAGGCTGCTATCGTGGTCTCCGTCATCGTAAGGGCTTACCCGTTCGTGGACAGCGCACAAAAACTAATGCGCGCACACGTAAGGGAAAGGCCGTTCCAATTGCTGGTAAGAAGAAATAATTAGGGGCTGATCATGGCAAGACCACAAAGAACAAAGAAAAAAGCTAAGAAGAATATCATTGCTGGGGTTGCCCACGTGAATTCGACATTCAATAACACGCTAATTACCATCGCGGATGCACAGGGCAATGTGATTGCTTGGTCTTCTGCAGGGGCGCAGGGTTTTTCTGGATCACGGAAATCAACCCCTTATGCCGCACAGGTTGCCGCTGATGTTGCCGCAAAAGCAGCAATGGAACATGGGATGAAAACACTTGATGTTTTGGTTAAAGGTCCGGGATCGGGGCGTGAATCAGCCTTGCGCGGTTTGCAAGCTGCCGGGTTTACAATTAACAGTATTAAAGACGTCACGCCTGTCCCGCATAATGGGTGTCGTCCACCGAAACGCCGCCGCGTTTAAGTTTAAATTTTATCATCCACTTTTAAAAAAAGAAGAGAGCGCATCGTGATACAGAAAAATTGGCAAGAACTGATTAAACCAGAAAAACTCAACATTAAATCACAGGAAAAGCGGGATACAAATCGTTTTGGAACGATTGTCGCTGAGCCGCTTGAACGCGGCTATGGGGTCACTTTGGGAAATGCGCTGCGTCGTGTTCTTCTTTCCTCTTTGCAAGGTGCAGCAGTGACGGCAATTAAAGTGCAAGGTGTTTTGCATGAATTCACAACAATCCCCGGTGTGCGTGAAGATGTTACCAATATCATCCTGAGTGTTAAAGCTATTGCGATTAGAGCTGAGGAAGAAGGAATGCGCTCTATGTATCTTAAGGTTAAAGGGCCTACGGAAGTTACTGCAGGAATGATTGAATGCCCAACTGGACTACAGGTTATGAATCCAGATTTGGTTTTGTGTACGCTTGACCGTGATGCGGAGCTGAATATTGAATTTACGGTTGAAACAGGCAAAGGTTACCGTCCTGCACAAGGTAACCGTCGTGAAGATGCTGGAATCGGAGTGATTCCGGTGGATAGTATTTTCTCGCCAGTTCGTAAAGTATCCTATAGCGTAGAAAATACCCGTGTTGGTCAAATTACTGACTATGATAAGTTATCATTAGAAGTTGAAACAGATGGCACAGTAACGCCAGAGGATGCGGTTGCTTATGCGGCTCGTATTCTACAAGACCAATTGCAAGTCTTTATCAATTTTGCAGAACCAACGGCTGCTACTGATACTAAAGAAGAAGATGAGCTACCGTTTAACAAGAACCTTCTGCGTAAGGTGGAAGAGCTTGAATTGTCTGTTCGTTCAGCAAACTGCTTGAAGAACGACAACATTGTTTATATTGGTGATTTAGTGCAAAAATCTGAAGGTGACATGCTGCGCACGCCAAATTTTGGTCGTAAATCTTTGAATGAGATCAAAGAAGTACTCGTGAATATGGGGCTTGGGCTTGGCATGGTTGTACCGGAATGGCCGCCAGAAAATATTGAAGACATGGCTCGGAAACTTGAAGAGAACCAATTCTAATTCTAGTTTTCGTCCCGGGTCAATGACCCACCCTGTTTTGTCTATGTAAGTAGCTTAATGGGTTTATACAATCCGCTTCGTATTGCGAGGCAAAGTTAAACCACTCAAGGTGGAGAAAAGGAAAAGACCATGCGTCATGGAAAGAAGTTTAGAAAATTAAACCGCACAGCCAGTCATCGTGCGGCAATGTTTTCAAATATGTGCTGTGCATTGATTAAGCATGAGCAAATCGTCACTACTCTGCCAAAAGCAAAGGAACTACGTCGTATCGTGGAGCCTCTCATTACTCTCGGTAAAAAAGGTGGTTTGGCAAATTATCGTAAGGCCATCTCTGAGCTGCGTGATGAAGCAATGGCAAAGAAACTGTTTGAGGTTTTGGGGCCACGCTACCAAGAGCGCAAGGGTGGCTACACCCGTGTCTTGAAGGCTGGTTTTCGTTATGGAGACGCGGCACCAATGGCCGTGATTGAACTGGTTGATCGTGATGTCACCGCGCGCGGTAAAGAT
The DNA here is from genome assembly GCA_964496065.1 of uncultured Bdellovibrionales bacterium. GTDB lineage: Bacteria > Pseudomonadota > Alphaproteobacteria > Micavibrionales > SZUA-601 > CAZBXD01. The sequence goes on along the minus strand of CAZBXD010000006.1, from coordinate 45,578 downwards.
AGTGGTCCTGTTGTCAATGATGATAATGAAGCCATCGAGAGTGATAAATCATATGATAAGTTGCTCAAAAAGACAGAAGAAAACAAGCCGGCTAAGAAGGCACCAGCCAGCAAAAATGAAAAAACCCCAGCAAAGGGTAAAACAGCTAAGGCGACAACGAAGCGCACCTCAAAAGCCAAAGGCGCCTAAGCTTTTATATCAGAACCCCAAAAACCCCGCTTTTGTGGCGTTTTTTATTTGACAAGGAATATCGTTGCATAATATTTTCGAAATTCATTAAAAGTTGAGGAGATGCGAAGCGAACTATCTAACAAGACACTGAAAAAACATCTTTCTTAATTTTCATTTATTTTAAAAAGTTTTGTTATGACTAGCCATAAATTTCATTTTCACCCTGATCTCAGCCCTTATCAATTTATCTTTCAAATCATTAAGCACTTCAAGTGGTGGATTGCGTTAACGACGTTTACGGCTCTCTTGCCGTATTCGGAAGGTGTTTTATGGCCTCTTTTCTATGCCTATGTAACTGATACTTTGGCAGAACAAGCACAACTCCCTGAACGTGATATTAAAGTTGTTGCTGATATTTTTATCATGGGGTTTATTGTTTGGACAATTCATATTGGTGGCTATATTGCAAATCGTTATATGATGGTGCCTATTGGTATTAAAATATCGGCCTTTATCCGTAACATAGTGAGTGCCCATATTCTTGAGCACAGTGTCAAATTCTATAGTGATAATTTTTCTGGGAGTATCAGCACAAAAGTGAATGATATTGCCTATGGTACGTGCGAAGCCATAAAGCTTTTTCACTTTCAGGTTATCCCATCAATTATAAAGGCTATTGTGCTGTTTTATATTTTTGCACAGCGTCATATCCTTTACTCCATCGTTATCTTGGTATGGATGCTTATAATTTTATGGATGCGTCTTTATACGCGTACAAAAGCAGAAACATTGTCAGAAGCGCGTGCGGAAGCGCATAGTTCATGGAAGGGGTGGTTAACGGATGTTGGCTCAAGTATTTGGTCAGTGAAAACCTATACAGGAGAGAAAAGTGAAATAAAGACCTTAATTAAGAAACAAGAACTTGAGGAAGAGACAGCCGTTAAGTCACAAATATTTGATGCACATCTCGTTGCAATTGATTTGTTATTAAGCACTGTATTTTGTTATATAGCTCTTTTTGTGCTCCTTGGATGGCAGTGGATGAGACATGAAATCACAGCAGGTGATTGGATACTGATCATCTATGGGTCATGGGAAATCATGTATAGTGCTTGGGGTATTGGCCATGATATACCTATTGTTCTCCGCCATATTGGTGAATGTCAGCAGGCGATTAAAACGCTTTTTGTTCCAATTCAAATTACGGACAAACCAAAGGTAAAAAAACTCAAAGTCAAACAAGGTCAAATTGCCTTTAAAGATGTTGAGTTTAACTACACCGAAAAATCATCCGTTTTCAAAAAGACATCTTTGATTATTAAAGGTGGACAAAAGGTCGGTTTAGTGGGCCCCAGCGGGGCTGGAAAAACATCCTTTGTCAATTTGATTTTACGCCTTTTTGATGTTGATGGGGGTGCGATTACAATTGATGCTCAAGATATCCGAGATGTGACCCAAGAATCATTACGTGGACAGATTGCTTATATTCCACAAGATCCAGCCCTTTTTCATCGCTCGTTGATGGATAATATTCGCTACGGTAACCCAAAAGCAACAAAAGCACAGGTTTATGCCGCCGCCAAAAAAGCGCAGATTCATCAATTTATCATGGGCTTGGAGTTCGGTTATAATACATTGGTTGGTGAACGCGGAGTTAAACTGTCCGGGGGGCAACGGCAACGGGTGGCGATTGCTCGTGCGATTTTAAAAGATGCGCCGATCCTTATTATTGATGAAGGCACTTCGGCACTTGATAGTGTCACCGAAGAGGATATCCAAAAAGCGCTTTATGATTTAATGAAGGGGAAAACAACAATTGTGATTGCCCATCGTTTGTCAACGCTCAAAACCATGGATCGTTTGCTTGTCATGGACAAAGGGAAAGTAATTCAAGATGGCACACATGCAGCGCTTTTAAGACAAAAAAGAGGGCTTTATAAAAAACTTTGGGATAAACAAGTAAATGGTTTTGTCGCGATTTAAAAAATAAGTTGACGTTTCCAGAATCTGTGTTATCTTCCCCGCTATGAATCAACAAAACAATATCGCTGTTTTATTCTCTTTCGGTGCTTGGGCTTGGCGCTAGGCCGCCATATTTGATTCTATTTTCCAAACTAAATTTTTAATTTTTTTAATGACCTTATCCCACGGAACAGGTCTAAACACAGCGTATTTAAGGAAAAAAATAATGACGCAAACATTTAACCAACAACCAACCTACACCGATCTAAAAGAGCTCAATGCAAAAAAAGCTAAGCTAGCTGAGAAATCGAAAGAGAGCCCAATTGCCACAGTCGAGGAAATCAACGCACTAAAAGAGCATCTAGAGAAAATCAAACAAGGTGATGGCATTGCCATTATCGCCGGGCCTTGTGCTGAAACCCTTGGGATGGCAACAACACCGGGCTATGTCGAAAATCTTTTCACATTCATTTGCAACGGGGCTGAGGTTATTCAAGGAAAAACTGGTTTGCCAGTGACAAAAATTTTGCGTGCTGGGGTGCAAATGGCCAAACCACGGAGTCAAGCAACGGAAACGACCGCTGATGGGAATGAAGTGGTGTCTTATTTCGGTGATATGATTAATCAGCGTCAGTTGGATAAGCGTGAGCCCGAGCCGGCCCTTATGGTCGCGGCCTATGAAGCGGGACTTATAACAGCTGAAAAATTGAGGGAACTGTGTGAAGCCTCACAGGATGAGGTTTACCTTGCGAGTGAGGCGATGCTTCTGCCCTTCGAAGAATCGGTTACTCATGAAGGACATAATGCCTCCGGGCATATGAAATGGATTGGTAATCGTACTAATGATCCGGATGGGGCGCATATCGCCTTGGCTGGTAAAACTAAAAACCCAATAGGGGTTAAAATTGGCCCCGGTATGACACCAGAAACCCTGAGGGAAATTTTGGATAAGGCAAAACCAGATATCCTGATTTTTCGGATGGAAGCTGGCACGGGAGAGGAACTTGGTGCGCTTTTAGATGTTCTTACCGAGATGGAAAACCCACCGGTTTTATGTTGTGATCCGATGCATGGCAATACTTATAAAACACCGGAGGGTATCAAAACACGCGATGTAAGCGCCATTGCGCAAACAACTGTTGAGTTCATCAAAGCATGTTGTGAGAGACAGCTTCACCCCGGTGCCTTTATGTTTGAGGTTTCGCCCTATGACGATGTGCAAGAATGTATTGGTTTTAATGTTGATGAGACAAATTTTGCTAATAACTACCATTCAGTATGTGATCCAACCTTGAATAAGGGGCAGTTTGAATTTCTGATTGAAACCGTAGCGAAACAAATGCAAGAAAATTTACCAAGAAGGCAAGAAAAAATTGCAGTTGCCTAGGGAGATAGGATAAAACAAATATTATGCCTGTTCAGACAAAAATAATTGATGATAAAGGGGTTGGTTTGCGCTTGGATCTCTGGTTGCGAGAGGCGTATCCCAACCTCCCTTTTTCTGTGTTACAAAAAGCACTGCGCACCGGGCAGGTCCGTCTGGATGGTAAACGGGTCAAGGGGAATGAACGTTTGACCGAAGGGCAGGCAGTGCGTATTCCGCCGCAATTTAATCACGTCGTCGCTAAGCCAAAAAGGACTAAAAAT
>CAZBXD010000006.1:0-41788 GCA_964496065.1 uncultured Bdellovibrionales bacterium | reverse complement strand
AAAAATGAGGTGTCGGAGGCGGATACTAAGCTTATCCAATCTTTAGTTATTTATAAGGATGATAATTTCATCGCAATCAATAAACCGTCCGGCATTGCAACACAAGGAGGAACAAATACGCCCCGCCATATTGATGGTATGTTGGCGGCCTTAAAGGAATTTCCTGGTGATGAGTGCCCACGCCTTGTCCATCGCTTGGATCGTGACACAAGCGGTGTTTTACTTCTAGCCCGTCATCGAAAGGCAGCAACCAGTTTAGGGAAAGCCTTTATGGGGCATCAGATTGAAAAAACCTATTTTGCGATCACAGTTGGGTTGCCTAATCCAAAAGAGGGCACGATTAAAGCGCCGCTTTTGAAAAAACATATTGGTGGACAGGATAAGGTTGTTGTTGATAAAGAAGGACAGCGTGCCGTCACCGATTATCGCGTTTTGGATCATGCAGCGCATACAATGGCTCTTGTTGAACTAAAACCACTAACCGGGCGCCAGCATCAATTGCGCGCTCACCTTAATTATCTCGGCATCCCAGTCTTAGGCGATAATAAATATGATGGTGATGGCCGGCAATTTGGTGAAAATAAACTCTATCTTCATGCGCGGCGAATTACATTTGATGATCCGTTCCATCATAAAAAGACCATCACAATTGAGGCCAATCTTTCAGATCATTTTAGGCGGTTGGTTGATGAGATGGAATTTTGTGACGACACGGGCTGTCGGGTATAGTAGGATAGGCCATGTCTTTTTTACGCGCTTCTTTGACTGTTGGTAGTTTGACCCTTGTGTCTCGGCTTCTTGGTTTTGTCCGTGATATTCTCACAGCCGCTTTTTTAGGGGCCGGTCCAATTGCGGATGCGTTTATTGTCGCGCTAAAACTGCCTAATTTTTTTCGGCGGATCACGGCAGAAGGGGCATTTAGTGTTTCTTTTGTACCAATTTTTTCACGTACTTTAAAGGAAGAAGGTGAAGTACAAGCACTGATTTTTGCTGGACGGGCGCTATCAATTATGTTGCTTATTCTAATTGGTTTTTCAGCTGTGGCGATGATATTTATGCCAACGATCATAAGTTTGATTGCCCCAGGGTTTATTGATGACCCACAGCGTTTTGATTTAGCCATTAATTTGACGCGCATTACGTTTGGTTATCTTACACTTATGTCGGTTGTTGCGCTTTTAGGGGGCGTTTTAAATGCTTATGATCGCTTTGCTCCTTTCGCCGCGGCACCTATCTTATTTAACTTGTGTTTGATTGGGGCTCTTTTATGCCTGACGCCGCACAGTGAAACACCAGCACATGCCTTGGCTTATGGTGTGTTTGGCGCCGGCGTGTTGCAGTTTTTTTGGCTTGGTTATTCTGTCCACCGCGCAGGCCTTGCAATCAAACTCCGAAAGCCACAACTCTCGGAAAAAATTTCTAAACTCTTTCGCCTGATGGGACCAGGGATTTTAGGCGCTGGCATTGTTCAGATTAATGTTTTTGTTGATATGATTTTGGCGTCTTTTTTGCCTGCTGGATCTGTGTCATATCTCTATTATGCGGATCGTTTAGGGCAACTTCCCCTTGGGGTAATCGGTGTGGCGATGGGGACAGCCTTGCTACCAAAATTGAGTAAGACACTGAGTGGTAAACCGTCAAAAAAAGCTAATCAGTTATTTAACGATGCTTTATTCTATAGTCTTTTATTTGCCCTCCCTGCGGCGGTGGCTTTGGCTTTGATTCCTAATATATTGGTCAGTGTTTTATTTGAACGTGGTGCCTTTGATCAGGCCGCCACTCTTGCGACGGCAAAAACGTTATTTGCTTATGCTTTAGGTGTTCCTGCCTTTGTTGGGATTAAGGTCTTTGCTAGTACATTTTATGCGCATGAAAATACAAAAACGCCAGTTAAAATTGCGGCCATTGGTGCCATTATGAATATTGTTTTCTCATTGATTTTAATCACACCGCTGGCGCATGTTGGGATTGCACTGGCGACGTCTATTGCAGCTTGGGTGCAACTCTTGTGTCTTTATCTGGCAATAGAACGATATGAGAATTTATTTTTAACAAGAGATCTTTTGTTCAAAACAATAAAAATTATTGTGTCATGTATAGGCATGGGGGCTGCTCTTGTTATATACACTTACAATACAGGACATATTGAAGGGGCATTCGCAACACAAAGAAGTGATATTGCAAGCTTAGCTTATCTTATTGCAATTGGAAAAGGTGTTTATGTTACCCTTGTCTTATCAATGAAAATAGTTACGATCAAAGAACTCAAAAAAGCGCTAAAGGACTAAGCAATGGGACGACTTCTCTCCGGGATCCAACCAACCAGTGAAATGACGATCGGTAATTATATCGGCGCCATTAAAAATTGGATTGCAATGCAAAAAGATTATGATGAATCTTTTTTCTTTGTTGCCGATATGCATGCGATCACGGTGCCGCAAAACCCAAAAGAGCTATATGGTCGGACCTATCATGTTGTGGCGTCTTATATCGCAGCTGGCCTTGATCCGGAAAAGGTTGCGTTTTTTGTCCAATCACAGATTCCGGCCCATGCAGAACTTGGGTGGATTTTGCAATGTCATACTTCGATGGGATGGCTTAATCGGATGACACAATTTAAAGACAAGGCCGGTAAAAACAAGGATCAGGCGATGGCCGGTCTTTATGCCTATCCATCGTTGATGGCGGCGGATATTTTGATTTATCACCCCACCCATGTCCCGGTTGGCGATGATCAAAAACAACATGTTGAACTGACCCGTGATATCGTTAACAGTTTTAATCACCGCTATGATTGTGATTATTTTACTATTCCTGAGCCGGTCATTCCAAAAACAGGGGCACGGATTATGTCCTTGCGCGATGGCACAAAAAAAATGAGTAAGTCGGACCCATCGGATATGAGTCGGATTAACCTCCTCGATGATGCGGATTTAATTGCCAAGAAAGTCAAAAAAGCAACCAGTGATCCAGATGTTTTACCAGAAACGGTTGCCGGCCTAAAAGATCGGCCAGAGGCGGATAATTTGGTGCAAATCTATGCCGCCTTAAAAGAATGCAGCAAACAAGATGTCCTGAATGATTTTGCCGGACAAGGTTTTGGTGCCTTTAAACCGGCCCTAGCAGAAGTTGTGGTGGAAACAATCGCGCCGATTTCACAGAAAATGCATGAACTCCTCGATGATAAGGCAGAGCTCGACAAGATTTTGGCGCATGGACGGGAAAAGGCGAGTAAGGTTGCCAATCAAACCGTGAGGGAAGTCAAAGATATCCTTGGTTTTGTGCCTATAAAATAACCACGCATAAATTAACCGCTTATTGGTGTTTTATGCTATACTGTGCGCATGGTATAGTTTGATAATTAGGGATATCCCATGAAAAAAATTCTTTTTCTTTTCACAATGATGATGTCGATGGCGGTTGCTTCGATCAGTTTTGCAAAAAGCTATGTTTGGACGGATCCGGCATTTGGTTTTACCATTCAATATCCTGATTTGTGGAAAGCACAAGGCGCCTTAACCGCCACAGAACAATTAGAACTTCTTGCCCCTCAAGGCATGGCATCATGCCGTTTAGAGGCATCAGAAGATCGTCGTTTTTTAGTTTATCCACGCCGCTTTGATGACGAAATTTTGGCAAAAGAATTTGAATGGTCATATTGGGAAGATGTGACCTCTCACTACGAAGATCGTTTTTTTCACTTTGATAAGTTTGGCTCAATTGGGCGTGGTGATGCGCGTTATACGGTGGTGGATTATATCGCCGATGGTCAGGTAAAGCGTGAATTGATCTACGCATCCATTTATGGCGATATGCATTTTCGAGCGCGCTGTGCCTCGCCACAACATCTCTATGACGATTATTTTGATCAGTTTATGATGATGGTTAGCTCGATAGATTTTAAACCCGCCTACACAGCCCATCGTAATAGCTATTATCGTAATTTTATGGGTAATGGCTATGAAAAACCAAAAGAGCCAAATTTCTTCACGAAAATCTTGCCTCATAAGAAGATTCGTCCTATATATACGCTTGAGCAAGAGCAATTTATTAAAGATAATCAACATGTTTATTCAGACCGAGAAGACTCCAAATCCGAATTCTTTGAAATTTTTGCCCGGTGAAACTGTGATGCCGCAAGGCACGGCAGACTTCCGTAGTGCTGAAACAGCATTAAGTTCGCCACTAGCAAAACGGTTTTTCCGCCTTGATGGGGTGGAGGGAGTATTTTTTGGTCATGATTTTATTTCTATCACCAAGGCAGATGATAAAGAATGGATGGTTCTTAAACCTTTGATTCTTGGAATGATTATGGAGCATTTCACTGCGGGTGCCCCTCTTTTTGAAGAAGGAGTTAAGCTATCATCATCGGATGAAGGGGAGGATGATGAAATCACAAAGCAGATTAAAGAGCTTCTGGATACCCGTATTCGTCCCGCGGTAGCTATGGATGGGGGCGATATTGTCTTTGAATCGTTTGAAAATGGTGTGGTATATTTGCAACTTCAGGGGGCGTGCGCTGGGTGTCCCAGTTCGACGGTCACATTGAAGGCGGGAATTGAAAATATGTTGCGCCATTATGTTCCAGAAGTGATCGAAGTTCGAGCTGTTGCCTAAATTTCCCCATATTTTAGCTATCGATACCGCACTGCGTAGCTGTAGTGTTGGTGTAATGTCTGCTGGTGAAGTGGTTTTCGAAGAGACACAAATCATGGGCCGCGGACAAGATCAGGCGCTAGCAGGTATGGTTGATCAAGCTCTTCAAGGGGCTCACATAACACCAAAAAATCTTTCTGCTATTGCTGTGACAACTGGACCTGGAAGCTTTACCGGTATTCGCGTTGGCATGGCTTTTGCGCGTGGTATGGCGTCTGTTTTAAAAATTCCATTGGTTGGTTTGACAACAACAGAAGTTCTAATTAATCAAATTTCTGGCAATGGCGCAGCAATTATTGAAATTAAAAAAGATGCTTACATTGCTCAAATTTTTACAAAAAATATTGCTCAAACAGAGTTGATAGCCTTGAATGAAAAAGAACTTATTCAAACGCTTTCAGGTAATCAAGTTAGAAAAGCGATAACCCACACAGAAAATGTTCAAAGCCTAATTTCGATTGATTGTGTGGTTTCTATGCCGATCCCATCAGGGCTCTTAAAAATGGCGCAACAACGCCTGGCAATTCAGAAAAACGAAGAAATTGTCAGGCCTGTTTATGTGCGGCCTGCGGATGTCACGATAAAAAATTAACTTTTTTTCAAGGCAAGACTGCGATAGCATAGCAATATCCAAAATACTTAACACAGAAGAGAGTATATGTGATGTCGGATAGGGAAAATCCACCAGATAGTTTTGAAACTGAAGAAGAGTTTGAAAAAGAAAACTCTATCAGTCCACAGCAACCTCCCAAAGATATTGAAGAAATTGATCTATCAAATATCGATGATGACTTTGATGAGGATGATGAATTTTATGCCGGTGGTGATCACTCAAAGGGAAAAATATTCAATATTATCGGGGTTATTTGTTTTGTTCTCGCTGCTGGAATTGGTGTTTGGCAGTTCTGGCTTAGTGGGGTTGATAAATATGAGGAAAGAATACCTTCCTCACCTGCAGCAATTGCTGCGCCGAAATCAACTCAAACGTCAGTGACGCCGCCGCCTATGCCAACACCAATTGAGACAGGAGACGCTAACCTATCTATTGAGCCAATTATTGAGAAAACCGCTGATTTAATACAAGATAAAGAAGTGCCAGAGGGGATCCCTGATGTCTTTGTAGAAATGTCGCCGGAGGAAATAACAGATACGGCGTTCGATAGGGTTGATAACGAGGCTGACAATATCTCTGAGATATTGTCAGAGACACCAGAAGAAATAAACAATGACCTTGCTGCAAAGGATATTTCCGAAGTTAGCAACATACCAGTTCCAGTTACTGATTTTTCGGTGGAAGAAGTTGAAGATATGCTATTTTTTGAGTTTTCGGAGACCGAGGTTCAACAAATTACAGAAGCGACCAAGGGTTTGGCGGTATCAGATATAGAAAAAGATGATTCTATCGTTGAGCAATCAGAGCAAATATCACAGGTTGCAGAGAAAGAAGAACCAATTACAATATCGCAGGAAAAGGTTCTTACCACAGAGCAAGAAGGGGTTCTTAAAAAAGTAGCGGAGGTCTTGCCATTACCAACGGAATCCTTAGCACCGATCGAAAACGAAGAGTTTATTCAACAAGAAGACATTATTGTTCCAGAAACTGTTGAATATGGTTCGTTAACTCCAGATGAAATTCTTGAGCGGGCTGTTGTTGTTCGCCCAAAACCAAAAAAACTGGTTGTTGTAAAGAAAAATAGTTCTTCAACGAGTAATCGTTCCATTCTTGTTGCCGCGGAACGATCACTAAAAAAAGGTCACTTAGCTGATGCTTTGAGTCTTTATAATGATGTTTTGGTAAAGTCCCCAAAAGATACTGCGGCTTTGATGGGAAAGGCAATGACGTTGCAAAAACTCAATTATCGTGAAGAAGCGCTATCGACTTATCAAAAAATAATTGCTGTCGATCCTAATAACCTCAACGCCATGACGAATTATCTTAGCTTATTGGATAGTGATAACCCAGTTTCAACAATTAATCGCCTTAAAGATTTAGAAGATGATCATCCGAATTCTGCAGCCATAGCTGGTCAAATTGGTATGGTTTATGGTGAAATGAAGGATGTTTCTAATGCAGCGCGATATTTTAATAAGGCGCAATCGATGGACCCAAATAATCCGGTTTATCCCTATAACCTGGCAATTCTGTCAGATCGTATGGGGAGTCAAGGGAAGGCGCTGGAATATTACCAAAAGACATTACAACTTGTCCTGCGATATGGCGGGGAAGGTGTTGTATCAGAGCAAGTTGTTGCACGTCGGATCAAAGAACTCAGTTTCGTTAATTAACTAAACATGGAAATCTTTCTTGGATATGCCATAGCAGAGCTTGCATTTGTGACCTTCTTTGGTCTGGTTATGGGGAGTTTTGCAACAATGTTGTCTTACAGACTTCCTAGAGATCTTCCAATCTTTAGCTTTCAAAAAGCAGATAATTTTTCAGCTTGTCCGCAATGCCATAAAAGGCTTGGCTTTTTGGATTTAGTGCCTTTCTTTTCCTGGCTCTTTCAAGGTGGAAAATGTCGATATTGTCACAAGAAAATCCCATTTGATTATCCTTTGATTGAGCTGGCAACATGTAGCTTGGCATTGATTGCCTATAATAAATTTGGTTTAACATGGTCTGGCATTGTTCTGATGGCGTTATCACCAGTTTTGGTTAGTCTTTTTGTGGTTGATTGGTATTTCAAAATTCTTCCAAATGTTTTGAATGCGGTTTTTTTAATCACGGGTATCATTTTTCAAATTCTTAATAGCTCAGATCTGTTTTTTTATGGTGTATCAGCGATTGTTTACCCGTTATCTATGATTTTTATTCGTTGGATTTTTCTAAAAATGACTGGCAAAGATGGTCTTGGTTTTGGTGATATTAAATTTTTTGCCGGAGCTGGTATGTGGCTTGGCTTGCCAATTTTCTCTGCCTATCTCCTTTTATGCAGTCTTTTGGGAGTTTTATTTGGTTTAATTCACAAAGGGCTTACAAAAGAGGCCACTTTCCCTTTTGGTCCTGCTTTAATCATGGCTTTTCTTATTTGTTTATACACAAAAGAAACCATTTTAATATTTTTGTAAACGCTATCGGTTAAGGTGTAGACAGATTCTCTTGTCAGTTATCATGAAGGCACCCGTCCATGGATATCGCTCAGCTCCTTTCCTTTGCAAAGAAAAATAATGCATCAGATTTGCATTTATCACCAAAAAACCCGCCGATTATTCGGGTTAATGGAGATTTGCGGCGTGTTAAAACCGATAATCTTCTTACAAATGAAGATATAAAAAATATGATCTATTCGGTTATGGCTGAGGATCAACGTAGTTTTTATGAAGAAAATCTTGAGATTGATTTTGCCATTTCTTTTGGGGAAGATGCTCGTTTCCGCGTAAATGCTTTTACAACACGTAATGGCTCAGCGGCAGTTTTTCGAACCATCCCGACCGTTGTTCCTTCTTTAGAAGATCTTGATCCTCCAGCGATTTTGAAATTGCTTGCAGAAAAGGAAAAGGGGATTATTCTGGTAACGGGTCCAACAGGGTCTGGTAAGTCAACGACCCTTGCCGCAATGATTGACCATATTAATGAGAATTTTAAAAAGCATATTGTGACAATTGAAGATCCGGTTGAATTTTATCATAGTTCAAAGAAAAGTTTGATTAACCACCGTGAATTAGGTATTGATACGCATTCTTTTACCAAGGCTTTGCGCAGTGTTTTACGTGAAGATCCAGATGTTATTCTGGTTGGGGAGATGCGAGATCATGAAACAATTTCTCTTGCATTGACAGCAGCAGAGACCGGACATTTGGTGTTAGGGACATTGCACTCAAATTCTGCAGCTAAAACGATTGATCGTATTATTGATGTTTTTCCTGGTGATGAAAAAAGTATGGTGCGAGCAATGCTTTCAAGCTCTTTGCAGGCAATTATTGCACAAACATTGATGAAACGAGCCGATGGAACGGGCCGCATCGCAGCTCATGAAATATTGGTTGGAACCAACGCAGTTCGAAATTTGATCCGTGAAAATCAGATTGCACAGATTTATTCAATGATCCAAGTGGGCGGTCGTCAAGGGATGCAAACAATGGAGGATACAGTTGAGGCTCTTGTTGAAGCCGGCATAGTAACAAAAGAAGAGGGATACCGAGTTCTGCTTCGTGATCATGATGACAATATCACGAAAGAAGATGCTGAAAAAATTGATCAAATATCTGATAAGGGCGATAAGAAGTCTCGGGTTACTATTTCAACAAAGGCCAAAGATCCGTCTCGATTGCGTAAAGATGGTCAGATAAATGCTGTAACATCCGGCTCATCGGATGTTAAGGATGAGGATTACTCTTTCTAATGGATGAAATATTCAAAAAAATGTTGATTGAAATGGTTGAGCGTGACGCCTCAGACATTTATTTGACGGTCGGATATCCAGCAACATTACGTATCAATGACGTTCTCGAACCATTGTTCCACAGAGATCCGATGATGAGTGATGATATTGAGCGTATTTTAGATGGTATATTAACTGACCGTCAAAAAGAGCAGTATCATCATCGTAATGAACTTAATGTCTCTTTTGGCTTGCCAGAGATGGGACGTTTTCGGGTGAATGTTCTCAAACAACGTGAAAATCCTGCCATAGTTATTCGTGCTATCAAGCGAGATATCCCTAGCTTTGAAACTTTGGGCCTCCCCCCCCAGCTAAAAAAATTAGTGATGCATAAACGGGGGATTGTTCTTTTATGCGGGATGACAGGCTCGGGTAAATCAACCACTCTGGCATCTATGATTGATTACCGTAACGAAGAAATGTCTGGGCATATTATTACGATTGAAGATCCAATTGAATATCTACATAAGCATAAAAAAAGTATCATTACACAGCGTGAAGTAGGTGTTGATACTGAAAATTATCATATTGCATTAAAAAATGCATTTCGACAAAAACCAGATGTTATCCTTATTGGTGAAATTCGTGACCGTTATGTGATGGAACAAGCTTTGGTGGCAGCGGAAACTGGTCATTTATGTTTATCAACTATTCATGCGAATAATTCATATCAGGCAATTGAACGCATTCTAAACTTTTTTGAAGACACCCAGATGCAGCAAGTACGTACTAATTTAACAATGAATCTGAGAGCCATCATTTCTCAGCGCTTAATCCCAAAAAAATCTGGTGGTCGTGTTCTAGCCTATGAAGTGATGATTAATGCAGGATATATTAAAGAGCTCATTTTAAAAGGGGAAATTGGTAAAATTCGTGAAGTCATGATTCAAAATGAACCAACTGGAATGGTTACTTTTGATCAAACTCTTCTCAAGCTTTATCATGAAGGAGAAATCACTCAACAAACTGCTCTTATTGAGTCAGATCATCCAGTAGATATGGAATTAAAACTTAAACAAGCCAATGTTTCGGACCATGCTGGATTGATTGATATTAATACAGACGAGCTTTATCTTTAATAACGGGAATTTTCTTTATTTTTTTAAGGAATATTAATGAATTTAACGTCAGATGATTTTAGTCTGATTATATGATGAAGACCGTTTCAGGTATTTATCTACCATCCGAGAGGAATCCTATGCGAAAGCAGCAAATAAAATTAAATCGATCTGTATTATCTTTAGTCGGTGTTGTCGTGCTAGCTCTTGGGCTTTCTGCCTGTAGTGCCAAAGATAAAGAAGATATGAACTATAAGTTCGATAACTTGATGAAACAAGATCGTTCTCTTGATTATGATCGTGACGACTATCGCCGTGCTCTCGCGCCGCGTCCAATCGATAAAAAAGCAACATCCATCGGTGCTGTTCCCGATTTTGCACCAGTGATTGCTAATACACCCGAAGATATTTTACCACAGCCATTGGTTAGCATTTCTGTTAATCAGACAATCCCGCTGCGTGATATTTTATTTGAGTTAGCTGAGCAAGCAGATGTCGATTTAGAGCTTGATCCTAATATTCGTGGTTCGATTATCTTTACTGCGCGTGAACGTCCCTTTGATCAGGTTGTTGAACGGATATCAAATTTGGCAGGTCTTCGTTATACTTATGAAGATAATGTATTAAGAGTTGAGCTGGATACTCCATATATTGAAACATATCATGTTGATTATCTTAGTATGAGTCGCGAATTTGAGAGTGATATCCAATCAAGTATTTCGGTCTTATCTGGTGATGGTGCGAATTCTGGGTCAAATAATTTGATAACAAGTAAAAACTCGAATGACCTTTGGGCGGAACTCGAGACTAATATTACCCAAATTCTTCAGAATAGCGGCCGGGTAAAGGGATTGTCGCGCTCAACTCGTCCACTTGCTCTTCCCGATGCTATTCCTGCTGTTACAACGGCACAGCTTTTAGAAAACTCGCAAGGTGAAGTTCAAATTTCTGGTGCTCCCGGTGATCAAGTTTTTGATGAGGCAGAAGAAGATCAAGAAGAGGAGGAAGAAGTTGATAGCGAAATTGGTAATTATTCTATCAATAAGCAAGCAGGATTAATTTCTGTTTATGCGTCTAAGCGTCAACATAAATTGGTTAGTGAGTATCTTAATAAAATGCGTCGCTCTCTGACGACCCAAGTCCTTATTGAAGCAAAAGTTCTCGAGGTCGGACTAGATGATGAATTTGGTGCTGGGATTGATTGGGATACACTATTTAGCGGTGATTTCAATGTTGGTGTAAATTTCCCACGCGTTGAATTTTCTCAAGCAGCAGCCTCAGGAACGGCATCAGTTGGTGTAACAGGAAGTGATTTTAATCTTCTGGCGGAATTTGTTCAAAGATTTGGTAATGTTCACACTCTGTCAAGCCCACGTCTAACAGTTATGAATAACCAATCGGCTATCTTAAATGTTGCTGAAAACCAGGTTTTCTTTGAAATTGATATCTCAAGAACACCATCGACTGTTGTTGGTGTGCCCGATACAATTGAAGTTGACTCTGAAATCCGGAACGTACCAGAAGGGGTTATCATTAGCGTTCATCCTTCTATTGATATGAATACAAATGAAATTACCCTTAGTCTTCGTCCAAGTATTACGCGTGTCATTGATACAGTGCCGGAGCCGGCAGCTGCCTCACTTGGTGTTGATAACGACGTGCCAGTTTTAGCAGTACGTGAATTAGACTCAATCGTTAAGATGGGATCTGGTGAAATCATTGTAATGGGTGGGTTAATGCAGGATCAAGTTCAAGGGGTGCAGACAGGGATTCCTGTCCTGTCTGAGTTGCCCGGATTCCTAGGAGGGGTCTTCCGTAGTCAGAGAGATCAAATTCAAAAAACTGAAATGGTTATTTTGATCCGTGCAACCATTGCTGATCGGGGCCCGGGACCAGATTCTGTTGATAAAGACATGTTTAATAAATTTAGCAGTGACCGTCGTCCTTTTCCGATGTAAAATCGGGCCATGTTTTCAAAAGCTATTTTTCAATACGCTATCTTAGCAGCGTTTCGTGATCGTCTTTTATGGGCGGTTTCAATTTTAATGCTTTTCATCATTATCCTTTCAATATTCTCAGGCAGTATGGCTGTGATAGAGCAAAGACAGTTTACTCTTGTTTTTATGGCTTCTGGTTTAAGATTATTAGGGAGTGTTGGCCTGGTTACATTTATAGGATTTCAGCTCCGCCGACTCTATGATCATAAAGAAATTGACTATTTTTTTTCAGCTCCCCTATCGCGGACAAGCTTTATTATTAGTCTTGCAGTTGCGTATATGCTTATTGCATTAATATTTACGCTTTTTATTTCATTAATTCTTCTATCGTTTGGCTCTATCTCTTCTTATGGTGTTTTGCTTTGGGGGATAAGTATCGCGAGCGAATGGACTATTGTTGTTGCAATGGCTATCTTCTTTTCCTCAGTCGTTAAAAGTGCAACAGTAAGTGTTCTTTCATCCTTTGCTTTTTATATTCTAGCGCGCATGATTGGTGTTTTTACTGGAATTGCTTCTTCTGCGATGGCGCAGTCATTTCAGCACACGAAACTAGCCGATGATATTCTCAGTGTTATTTCAATATTTGTACCACGTTTTGATTTACTGGGACAAAGTGTTTGGCTAATCCATGGGGTAAATGACGGTATTGGTATTGGTTTTATTTTAATCCAAACCATTGTTTTTGTTTGGTTGTTTTTAGCGGCGGCGGCCTTTGATACACAAAGAAACGAGTTTTAAGTGTTTATCAAATCTCAGCAAAAATCTATTTATCAAGTTTGGAGGCATTCTATAGTCTTTTTAGCTATGGTGCTGGCAACAATTTGTTTTTGGTTTTATCAACGGGATTTAAGAATTGCATGGCATAATATACCCAATGTTCCGTCAAATAACCATGTTCTGATACAATATATAGGTGAAAAACAGCTTGCTTACCGGACGCTCAGTCTAAAAATCCAAAATTTTGGGGATACTGGTGGCCAAAGCGTGCCATTAAAGAGTTTTGATTATCAGAAACTTGAACAATGGCTTTGGCTGGCAACCGAATTTGACCCTGTTTCAAATTATATCCCAAATTTAGCGGCTTATTATTTTGCCGGTATAGACGATCCGTCGCGTCTTCAATACATCGTTGATTATTTAGCTGCGGTTGGGTTTGATCGATCTCATGAAAAGTGGCGATGGCTTGCGCAGGCAGTTTTTTTAAGCCGATTTAAACTTGAAGATCAAGATTTAGCTCTCAAACTTGCCTATGAGCTTGCAGCAATGGAAGGTGATGACCTCCCGATATGGACTAAGAAAATGCCAGCTTTTGTCTTGGCAAAAGTTGGGGAAGAAAAAGCAGCAATGGATATCATAACTACCATTATGGCAACTGACCGGACATTAAAAGTAAATGAGATTAATTATATGTGTTGGTATCTCGAGGAAAAATTGGCAATTGCCCCAGATATTCTGTCACAAAATAACATTTATATGAGTTTTTGTTCCTAAAATCGAAATTATTCAATGATTTTAATATTCTCTTTATTGAAATGATGGCATATTCATGCCTATATTAGTATGAAGCTATGTTTAACGCTTCTTCGTCAGAGATATTTCTTTCCTTACTATATAATAAATTGGAGTTATTTAATGCTGAAACAAAATAGAAACCAGGGCGGTTTTACGTTGGTAGAATTAGCCGTTGTTATGATGATCATCGGTCTTTTGATTGGTGGTGTCTTGCGTGGACAAGAGTTAATTGAAAATGCTCGTATTACATCTGTTATTTCACAGGTCAAGGCGTATGAGTCAGCAACAACAACTTTCCGTGATACATATGATGCCCTTCCAGGCGATATGGCGACTGCAGAAGATCGTATACCAGGATGTGATGGGACGGATTGTGTAAACGGAAACGGAAATGCAATTGTCGGTGCTACAGGTGGCTTAGGAAGTGATCAATCAGGTTTGACAACTGAGGCATCACAGTTTTGGCTTCATCTTCTTCTTGCGGATTTAATTTCAGGTGTAACAACAAATAGAGCCGATGGTCCTGTGTGGGCTGAAACGCATCCTGCGGCACGTCTTGGTGGTGGTTTCCATGCGGGGCACGGTAATGGCGGTACAGGCACTGATCGTGGTGCAATTGGAACTTTTGTTTCATTACAAACAGCTGTTGATGCAGCGCCTGCCACTGTATCTGGTGCTAACCCGCTTTCTCCGGTGCGTGCAGCACAGATTGACCGCCGTATTGATGACGGTGAACCTGACACAGGTGGCGTAATCGGCCATGGTGTAACAACAACCTGCCAAGGAGCTGCTTATGATGAGCAATCCGAAGTTAAAGATTGCAATCTTTTCTTCCAAATTCAGGGATAATTAACCATATTAACGTATTGAAAAGGCTGCATATTGCAGCCTTTTTTTATATTTAAAGTGTTTTTAAGTGGAATTTTCATAAAATTTATGGTAAATTAATGATTATAATGGATAATAAAGATAAGAATGCTGGATTTACACTCATTGAACTGGGCGTGGTCCTCATTATCGTTGGTATTGTAATTGGGTTTTTGATGCATCTAATCCTGCCAAATTTGGAGAGGATGCGGGTTGTAAGTACCCAAGAAAAGCTAGAAAAGGTTGTAGATAGGTTGGCGGCATTTGCATTAAAAAATAATCGTTTACCATGCCCAGCACGTCCGGATGGCTCTGGGACAGAGCCTTTTGGCTATGAATTTGGCAGTGGCGCCAATGGTGCCAATCCGAATACAACTTGTTTTGGATCTGATGTTGAGGGAATTATTCCTTTCATGACACTAGGGATAACCCAAGAAGATGTAACGGATGGGTGGGATCGCTTGATCACCTATCGTATTAGCCCGGTTTTTTCTCTGAATACAGACACAGTTGGCGGTGGTTTAGATCCGGCTGAATATAATAATGTTCATCTGGCATGCCGCAATATCCATTGGTATGCCCAAACAGCATCAGCAAGTGTTAATTTAAACCCTGCGAAAGCCCGTTTTTGTTGTCCACCGCGCGGTCCTTCGCCTGCAAGTAATTACTATCCAACGACTGATATCGTCATAAATGATGCTGATGGTAACGCAATATGGACTGGAATCCGTTCAATTGATAACACGCAATATGATGATGTTGATACTCCGGTTGCGGATATTGATGAGGTAGACCCAACACTTAACCCAGAAGTTTTATTAAATGAGGCGATTGCTTTTGTTCTTATCAGTCATGGCGCCAATACCTATGGTGCTTTTGATGGTAACGGCCCGGCAACGCGTTTTCCGATTTCTGCACAAGCAGGCGATAGTGAGACAGAAAATCAAGATGGGGACAACGTGTTTGTCCTTAGTGATTATAGCACTCAAGACAATAACAGCTATTTTGACGATATTCTTGTATGGCGCACACAACATCAATTCTATACTGAATTTGGAGATGACACATGCTTAAACCCATAAATGGTTTTTCTATGATAGAAATGGCTGTCGTTTTGAGTGTTTCTGCGATGATTATGGGCGGTGGCTTGGCGGCTGCAAAACCGATTATCAAAAAAGTTGAGAAACAAAATACTGAGCGCCAGATGGAAAAAATTAATGATCGTTTGGCCAGTTATGTGCACAAGAATAATCGTCTCCCTTGTCCAGCAGATCCAGCAGCGACTTCTCAGTTTGGGGCTGAGCGTGCATCGTGTACGGGTGCCGATGTTGTTGGAGTTGTTCCATTTCGAGCCTTGGGTTTGAAAGAAAATGAAGTTCGCGATTCTTGGGGCAATTTCATCACCTATCATGTTAGTCCTGCTTTTGCAATTAATGCAGCGGATGTACCGGATAATGATCATAACCAGGTCCATGAATTTTGCCGTTCTGAGGACTGGATTACTGATCCTTTTAACCCAGAAGGCCCTCCAACGCCTGATGCAATGCCATATTGGGCTCTAAATAGTAATTTTAGCAATATTAATGAGAAGAAAACAGAACTTACCAGCCCGGACGGTAATGTCAGTCTTACACTTGATAACAATCTTGCGTATCAGCAATATAGAGACAGTGTTGGTGTTGTCACTGATGGGAGTGGATATGGTGGTTATCGTGGTATTCGACCAGGAGAAGATCCAATCATTAACTTTGATCACCCGGCAGAGAGTTTTACTATTAAATTAACAGAACTTGAGGAAGAGGTTGGAACAAATCTAACATTTCAGTTTTGGGGGAGCCCAGATGGTGGCCCAGATGATTATGTTGAGGTTTCTGTCGATTTAACGCAAGAATGGGTTGATGAACACGTCCAACCGGACGAAGATGGGTCTCAACATAAAGGGTGGACACATTTTGTTTTTAACCCAGATACTTTGGAAGGTCATTCTTCATATAAAGCACCTTTTGAAGTTCCAGGCGTTGATAAAATATATAAAGTTCGAATTTTGACCTTTGATGGCCCTGGTGAGAAAATGTCGTATGATATTTTTAGTCTGCCAGAAGTTAAATATGCAGATATTAGTCAAGATGGGCTTAATCCGGTTAATGTCAACCCAGCAAAAGCCCGTTTTTGTTGCCCAATGTCCCATGATATGGCTTATGGTCCTGGCACAGATTTACAAATTGTAGATGCTAGTGGGGATCGCATTGTCCTAGGGGATCGTTCGGTTGTTAATTATGATGATAAGGATATTAAGGTTTCCGGAAGTGTTGAAAGTGATATTTTTGTGCCAGCTTTTGCCTTAATAAGCCATGGTCGCAATGCTCATGGCGCTTACCAGGCAAATGCCTCTGGTAATCGCATTAATATATCAGCAACAGTAGGCGATGGATTTGGCGTATCTGAAGCATCAAATAGCGATGGTGATAGAACATATGTTTATCAAATGCCAGACAGCAGCAGAGACACAACTTATTACGATGATATTGTAATGTGGCGAACCCAAGATCAAATCTATGGTGAATTTGGCAGCTTATCGTGTCAAACCCCATAAATCACAATCAGATTATATAGTGAGAGCGCTTAGGCGCTCTTATTTTTAGCCAGAGACTTAAAAAAAATCTTTACCTTTACTAGGCTAAGGTGTCATATCTTTCAAATGAGGGAGATTCATCGCACAATGTGTAATAAACGAGATAATATAAAACAATCAGGCTTTACTCTTGTCGAAATGGCAATTGTTTTGGCGATTATTGGTTTGCTTGTTGGGGGTGCGCTGTCTTTCTTTAGGCCGCTGGATCAAAATATTCGTACTGCGGAGACAAAAGAACGGATGCAAAAGGTTGCTAACGCCATGAGTTCTTTTGCTTTGCGTAATAATCGGATTCCCTGCCCGGCTAGTCCTGATGATGCCTCGCCTGAGCCATTTGGCGCGGAGTTAGGCAGTGGCACGGATGGCCAAAGTCAGGGGAGTTGTACAGTAGCCCAAGCGGAAGGGATTGTTCCATTTCGTACGTTAGGGATACGCCAGGAAGATGTGATTGATGGGTATGGGAGTTACTTCACCTATCGAGTGTCCCCAGCTTTTACCAATCAAAATGGTGGTGGGAATACTATTCACGATAGCTGTCGCAGCGACAATTGGATTAATGGCGGTAGTAATGTTAGCCCAGATAAAGCACGTTTTTGTTGTCCATCAACTTTCTATTTTGCTATTAACACCGATCTTGTTGTCGATGATGTTGGTGGTACAGCAATAAGCCCAACTAGAACATCCGATCAAGGAAATATGGACAGCGTTGATGCAACCCCAGGGAACGCACTGACAGCCGTTTATATTCTTATCAGTCACGGATCAAACCGGTATGGTAAATTTTTAGTTGGCAGCACAATCGACCCAACGGCTAAATTCACCCAAACGGATTTGTTTGGCATTAGCGAAACTGAAAATATGAATGGGGATGTCAACTTTGTTGATACGATAGAAGTCTTAAGAGAAGGGAACACTTATTTTGATGATATTGTCTTGTGGCGTACGCAAGATTCCCTGATGTCAGAGCTTGGCACGAACACCTGTGCGCTACCTTAAAGAATCTTTGTTTTTCTATCGATAATTAACGTTTTATTTGTAACGCGGTGATATCTTGGAGAGGGTGCCGTACCATGTTCCATATGGGATTCTTCGGTGGTTTTTTAGATAAAAGAATTTTGGATAAATGTCGGATAAAGACTATTTTGATAGCGATGATATGCCTCTCAATCCGGATGAGGGCGATATGGCCCCTTTGTCTGTTGAGATAGAGGAGCAGGAAGCATCCCCACCACAATCTCAGCCCGATATGGCTGATATTCCTCCTCTCAAGAAGGAAGAAGAGGCCGAAGGCTCTGGTGTTTCGTCATTGCCAATGCGTCTTGGTGAACAATTGGTTGAGTCAGGAATTATCACTGAAGATCAGCTTAATGTTGCGCTAAAAGAAAAAGGCCGCACTGGTAAAATGCTCGGTGACCAGCTAGTTAGCCTGGGTTTTGTCAATTCAAGTTTTTTACAGTCTTTCCTTGCTGAATCCTCAGGGTTTGAGCAGTTTGATCCTGCTGTGACCATGGTTGATCCAGAGGCGGTTGAGAAGGTTCCCAAAGAAGTTGCATCCCGCTTTCAAATTCTGCCCATTAGTTTTGATGATAAAAAAGTTAATATTGCGATGGCGGATCCCCATGATGTTGTCGTGCAAGATAAGCTGCGTCAATATTTTCCTCGTGGTGTTAAAATTAATCCTTATCTTTGTTCGCCTAAAATCCTGGCAGAATCAATAGATAACGCCTATGGCTATGCAACATCTGTTGATGCCATTTTGCGTGAATTGGAATCTGGTGAAGTTGATCTGACAAATATCCCGGAAGATGAGGGATATTCTCACCCAATTGTGCGCTTGATCAATGCGCTCGTCTATGACGCAGTTAAAATGGGAGCATCAGACTTACATTTTGAACCAGAAGAGCAATTTGTTCGTCTGCGCGTACGCATTGATGGTGTTTTGAAAGAAGTGCAAACATTTCATAAAGATTATTGGAATGCGATGGCGCAGCGGATGAAAATTATTTCTGAAATGAATATTGCAGACAAACATAACCCACAAGATGGTCGTTTTAACCTAACTGTTGGTGGTCGCGTTGCCGATTTTAGGGTTTCTTCTTTACCTACTGTTCATGGGGAAAATTTTGTTCTCAGGGTTTTGGACAAAAGTACTGGTATCATGAAATTAGAGGATCTTGGTTTTTCTAAGCATAATATGGAGAAAATCCAGCGGGTCTTAAAACGCCCCGAAGGAATTATTATTGTCACAGGCCCAACCGGATCGGGGAAGACAACGTCATTATATTCCATGATTAATGCTGTCAATGATCCAGAGGTTAATATCATGACCCTCGAAGATCCAGTAGAGTATAGTCTTCCTTTGATTCGTCAAACAGCGGTGCGTGAGGGAACTGGAGTGAGTTTTGCTAATGGGGTAAAAGCGCTTTTACGTCAAGATCCTGATATTATTTTTATCGGTGAGATTCGGGATGAGCCCACAGCAGAACAAGCGCTCAAAGCATCAATGACAGGTCATAAAGTTTTTACCACTTTGCATACAAATGACTCCTTTGGTGCAATCCCACGTTTGCTCGATTTGAAGCTAAAACCCGGGATGATTGCAGGGGCAGTGATTGCTTCTTTTGCGCAGCGCCTTGTTCGGCGCCTCTGTGATTGTAAGGAAATGAAGCCAGCAACGGCTGAAGAGTGTGAAATTTTGGGTGTCGATACGACCAATCCACCAATAATTGGCCATCCTAAAGGGTGTCTTAAATGTGAAAATACTGGCTATAAGGGGCGAACAGCGGTCGTCGAAATTTTAGCATTTGATGAAGAACTTGATGATATTGTCGCTAACAATGGTCATCGATCTGAATTAAAAGCGGCAGCTTTGAAGAAAGGGTTTAAGTCAATGGCGGATGACGGTGTTGAAAAAGTGTTAGCAGGTGTCACAAGTATTGAAGCCTTGATGAAATCAGTCAATTTGTTGGATCGTCTAAGATAGGGTTGGTTAGGGATGAAAAAATATAATTATCGTGCCCTAAATGCTGAAGGACGTCCAGTTCGTGGAACTTTGTCTGCGGCCAATGAAACAGATCTTTATCAGCAGTTAAAGGTGACCGGTTTAGAATTACTTGATTGTAAAGCTGCTCGTAGTTCTAGTTATAGCTTACCCTTTATGTCGGGGATTAAAGCCCGTGACATGATTCAACTTTTTGTTCATTTAGAACAGCTCCAGCGCTCTGGCGTTCCGTTACTTGATGCACTATCTGATCTGCGTGATAGTGTAGAATCAAATAAATTACGAGATATTATGTCAGAAATTTATCGTGAAGTCTCAGAAGGAAAAGCTTTTTCTGAGGCTATGCAAAGCCACCCTCGTTTGTTTGATGAGGTGACGGTTTCTATCACAGCCTCTGGTGAAGAAACCGGTAATTTAGCGGATTCTTTCGCGCAGCTTATTGTTTTTATGAAGTGGTCTGATCAGATGAAGCGTCGCGTGCGCAAGGCTCTCGCTTATCCAATTTTTACCTTAATTATCTTTATCATTGTTCTTGCAGTTTTGATGCTTTTTACGGTGCCGCAGATTGTTGGATTTCTCAAATATGTTGATCAAGAACTGCCCCTTGCAACACGTGCTTTAATTGCAACATCTGACTTTTCACAAGAAAATTGGCCATGGTTTTTTATTATTCCAATTGGCCTTTTCACTGTAATCAAAACGCTCAATAGAGTGTCATATGGATTTGCTTATCAATTTGATTACCTGTGCCTTAAATTACCCGTCATTGGATCAGTCATTCGTAAGATTAATTTGTCGCGTTTCTGTCGTACTTTTGGGGCTTTATATAAAAGTGGTTTGGAAATTCTTAAAGCAATGGATGCGGCAAAAAAAACAGCATCAAATAAGTGTATTAATGAAGCATTACAGCGTGCCCGTCGTCAAGTTTCAGATGGTATGTCAATTGCAGCTGCAATGAGTAATAGCGGGGAATTCCCCTCTCTTGTTATACGCATGGTAAAAATTGGAGAAGAATCAGGTAATCTCACACATGTTTTGGATCAGGTCGGTGAATTCTATGACCAAGATGTTGATGAATCAGTTCAACGCATGATTGGTATGATTACACCCACTCTAACAATTATTTTAGGGTTTATTATTTTATGGATTGCGGCTGGTGTCTTTGGGCCAATTTACGGTATCCTAGGAGAAGTTGGGCAATAAGAGGGCAGTATGAGTATTTTGTCATCACATAAACAAACAATCATCATTGGTAATGATGGGATTGTTCATTACACCTCCAAGGGAAGGGTAATTAGAGAAGTCTTTACCCTTGCCTGGGGCGAGAGTGATTTTGTTAATAGTCTTAAAAAGTCAATTGTTGATGTTGGCCGTAACATTCCAGTTCAATTGATTTTTGATGTTGCTGAGCAACAGTATCGTAAGGAGACAATTCCACCGATTAATCCATTTGATAAACGGCGTGTTGTTAAGCGTAAGGTTCGTATGGTTTATCCCAATCATGATGTACGTGCTTTTCTGCCTCTTAAGCAAAAACCAAAAGAGGGGAAGGGAGCTGTTTATTTGTTTGCAGCACTTCCTTCAACTCAAGAAGTTGATATGGTCGTTACAGCTGTTCTAGAATCTAATGTTACAATTGCTGGGATGATGCTTTTACCCATGGAAGGCACATCAATCATAAAAAAACTGTCACAACATTATTTCAAAACAAAAAAAGATGCAGCCCCAAAATGGACTATTTTGATTGGCCATCACAAAACAGGCGGGATCCGACAAATCGTCACACGTAATGGAGAGCTTGCGTTAACTCGGTTGACCCCTGTGGGCCAAAAATATCTCAATGAACCAGCACATATCCCTGCCAATGAAATGATTAAAGAATTTTCAGCAACGTTGACCTACTTAGCGCGCTTTGGGTATACGGCTTCCGATGGCCTCAATTTAATAGTTGTGTCCAGCCCCGAAGTATCTTCCCAGTTTCAGGAAGGGGCGCTTCCGGTTTCAAATCTTAAAGCGGTTACAGTTGGCGAAGCGGTTAATGATCTTAAAATTGGTCGTATTCAAAGTATACATGACGATGATTATTCGGCGGATATTCTGCATGCAGCTTGGGTTAGTAAACAATATAAGCATTTGATGCCATTGGCAATGCATCGCGTTGATCGATTGCAAAAGGCACGTCTTGTTGCTCGGACATGTGTTGTCGCCTTATTCTTTTTAATGTTTGGTTTAGGCGCTTATGCGGCTTATAAATATTCTGAAATTCAACAATATCAGGTTGAAATTGCCGAACAAAAAAAGCAAAAATTGACCTTACAAAAACAGTATGATGAAGCAGCCTCTGTTTTTGATGTATTGCAATATGATCCAGAAAAAACACGTGTTATCCTCTCTGTTTTCAGTGCTCTTAAAAATAAGTCAGTTGATCCAAATGAGAGTTTTTTGGCGATCAAAGAGAGTTTGATTGGTTCTATGACTCTTGATCGGCTCCAGTTTGAGATAGAAAATCCTGATGTTGAATCAGCGCATCGCAGTGACGGAGCAGAAACAGAAACGGTTAAGATTACAATTGGAATTGAGTTCCCAGCCCCGCGTGATACTGCTTTGAATGTTCGTGAAACAGAGTCCTTTATCGCTCGTTTGAAAACTCGCTTTCCAGGAAGAGATGTTAGAGGCATAAAACTGCCTGGCGATCTGTCTGTTGATAAAACCGTTCAAGGGGTTTCGCAAAATGCTCAGCAATTTGGACTAGCCTCTGATATTAAAAAAACAGGAGATGTTGCTGAAGTTATAATTACAGGAGAGGCACTATGATCAATCTTGTTGAAACAGTTGGGATCCAGCGTCTCTTAAAGCTTATTATTTTGTTGGTTGTTAACGGCATTCTCGGGGCTGGAATTTATCTTTATATCCTTCCTGAAGGAGAGGCATCTCAAAGACAACATAAAGCTATAAAAAGTGAAGTCAGTCGATTGCGTAATGACATTAATACTATTGAAGTGCGTCTCGCTGAGCTTAAGGAGAACGAAAAAGAGTTTAAGCGCCTCTTGCAAAAACAGTTTATATCGGATCAAGATCGTGTCACTATTCGCAGTGTCATTGATGATATGACGAAACGCTCCGGTGTTCGAGGGCTAAACTATAATATTGAGCCAATTCAATATGTTGAGCATGATCATTCATACGCTTTGAACTATGACCTTATTAAAAGTAATGTTTCAATGAATATGACATCTTTGATTGATCTCGAGATTTTGGCACTGCAATCCATGATTAATGCAGAATTTCCTGGTCACACGATAATCGAAAAAATTACCTATGAACGTACTAACCCGATCACTAAAGAAAATCTTGCAAAAATCAGTACGAATGAGTCGATTGATTTTATGAAAGGTGAAATAGTTTTTGGTTGGTATAGCTTGGATGAAAAGCGCCAGATCAGTGAGGAAGGGCAGTAATGAAAAACCTCTTTCTTATTCTTTTGCTTATCATGTTTTGCTCATCCTCAGCCTTTGCTCAAGAAGCCGAAGAAAACCAGGATGTTGAGAAAAAATTTGTGGAATGGACAATCCAAAAATCCCTTTTCATGACACCGAATGAAATCACATCAATTTTACAAGCCCGTCAGGGCGTTTTGGTTGCTGAAGAAGCCTTTGATGAAAATAATCAGTTTGAGCCAGTTGATCTAGGCCCTCGCGTCTTGTCTCTTGCTGGAATTGTTTATGTTGATCGTAATGATTGGACAATTTGGCTTAATGGTGAGCGGGTAACACCAGCTAATATTCCAGATCGCGTCATTGATTTAACAGTCAAACGTGATCGTATCCATCTGAAATGGCTCGATATTAAACAGCAAAGGGTTGTGGTTATCACGCTACGATCACATCAGCGTTACGATCTGGATAGCGGCCTCTTGATGCCAGGGACTTAAAAATCATGAATAATACTCTCCCTCTTAGCGTTGAAAATGTTACTGTTGGGTATGATAAAACGCCTATACTTTCTAATGTAACGTTTCATGTTCAAGCGGGTGAAACATTTGGTCTGGTTGGCTTAAATGGTGAGGGAAAAACAACCTTTATCAAAGCAATTTTAGGATTGAGAAGTGCCCAAGCTGGAAAAATTTCGCTTTTTTCGCAATCAAATACAACGCTTGATAGTAAGGCAAAATCTGCATATTTGCCTGAGAAATTTGATCCTCCCGCCTTTATGACAGGTGTTGAATTTATTCGACTGTCACAACAACTTTATCATCGTAAGGTTGGCATGGCTGAGATTGTTAATATGGCTCTGCGTCTTGGCCTAGCAAAAGAAGCACTCCAAAAACGTGTTTCTTCCTATTCTAAAGGGATGCGGCAGAAATTAGGGCTAATGGCAACTTTGCTTACCCAATGCCCGCTTCTTATTTTGGATGAACCGATGTCTGGCTTAGACCCAAGAGCCCGGGTTTTGGTGAAGGAGGCTTTATTATCCCACAAGGATAAAGACAGAACAATTATGGTTTGTTCCCATATCTTGGCTGATTTGGATGAAATCTGCGATCGAATCGGAATCGTTCATGACGGTGGTATAGTTTTTGTTGGAACACCAGCTGAACTTAAGGCACAAACAAGTGAGACAAGTCTTGAACGGGCTTTTCTTGCTAAAATTTCCGATCAAGAAGGTGAGGAGCCTGCGGCCGCATAAATCTTGAAGGTAAAGGCAGGCGCGTGTTTTTCTTCTGGATGGTGTTCTGCAAAAATAATGTCCCAATTATCTTCATTAAACTCTGGAAAAAAAGCATCGCCCTCATAGATTTCTTCTATATGGGTTAAATAAAGAAAATCAGCATTATTGAGGCCAAGTTTGTATATTTGCTCTCCTCCAACAATAAAAATCTCCTCTAAATTATTTTCTTGTGCGTGTTTGAGACCAATATCAACCGCTTCTTCATAAGAATGGGTAATATGAACGCCCTCGGCAGCGAATTCTTTTTGCCGTGTGATAACGATATTCAAGCGCCCGGGCAGAGGGCGCCCGATCGATTCATAGGTTTTTCGCCCCATTATGATCGGCTTGCCTTTAGTTTTGTCACGAAACCATTGCATGTCTTTTGGGATATCCCAAAGGAGAGCGTTATCTTTTCCAATAACACGATTTTCAGCTATCGCGGCAATCATGGCTATCTTAGGCAGAGGAGAACTCATTTAGACAGCGACCGGCGCCTTAATATGTTCGTGATATTGATACCCTACAAGATTAAAATCCTCATACTTAAAGCCAAATATATCAGTGACATAGGGGTTAATTTCCATTTTTGGAAGAGGATAGGGTTTACGGGTCAATTGTAAATCAGTTTGCTCTAAATGGTTAGAATAGATATGGGCATCGCCAAAGGTATGAATAAATTCACCTACTTCTAGACCGCAAACTTGCGCCAGCATCATTGTCAGCAGTGCATAAGAGGCAATGTTAAATGGTACTCCAAGAAAAATATCGGCACTGCGCTGATAAAGCTGACAAGAAAGCTTGCCATTGCTCACATAAAACTGGAAAAGACAATGACACGGGGGCAGGGCCATTTCCTCAATATACGGGACATTCCAAGCACTAACAATAATACGGCGGGAATTCGGGTTATTTTTAATTTGATCGACCACTTTGCTGATCTGATCAATTTGGGACCCATCTGCGGCTGGCCAGGAGCGCCATTGATAACCATAAACTGGTCCTAAGTCACCATTTTCATCGGCCCATTCATCCCAAATCCTTACCCCATTTTCCTTAAGATATTTGATATTTGTATCACCACTGAGAAACCATAACAATTCATGAATAATAGAGCGTAGGTGAAGTTTTTTTGTCGTGACAACCGGGAAACCTTTTTGCAGATCAAAACGCATTTGATGACCAAAAACACTATAGGTTCCTGTGCCAGTACGATCGCCTTTAAATTCACCGTTTTCACGTACATGACGCAATAGATTAAGATATTGATCCATTATTCACCCTTAAAATATTAATGCCTATAATCTTATTGAGCGCTTTGTGAGTCGGCAAGCTTTATTTTTTAACGATTATCGTGTATGATCATATCGTTCCCTCGGGGACTATGGCGATAAACGCTGATCGGAATAATCGTAGTGGACCCGGGGGCGGTACCCGGCGCCTCCACCACATAGGCCAGCTATGGCTGGCCTATCTGTGGGGGCGACATAGGATCGACACGCGTGGTAAAGGATTAGTTTTTGCTCGGCATGATACCACCGATATCGGGTCATTTTATAAATGCAAATGATAATTTCGTTGTCGCTGACAGCGGTCGTTTGGCAAAAGCTGCGTAAGCGCGGATGCTGAACATGCATTTTAATTCCTAACCTAGTAATAGGATAGGTGGGGCGTGGGGCGGCCTAGCAACAGAATTGCCCCATTTTCTATTGTGTTTTTGTTAAGATTCGCCCTGCTATAGTGGAAAATGAAGTAAGAAAAAATGGTTTTTGTGGGATAATAGATTATGGATGATCACGACGAGTTCAATCCGATTTTACGTTACGATAAGATGGTTGAAAAGGCTTTGAGAAGCGTTGTTCGCCATGCATTAGACCATGTAATACAAGATGGCCTACCCGGCGACCACCATTTCTATATTACCTTTATGACACAGTTTCCTGGTGTTGAGCTCCCAGCTTATTTGAAAGAGCAATATCCAGATGAAATGACGATTGTTCTGCAATATCAATTTTATGGTTTGGAAGTTGATGAAGAAAAAATGGTCGTAACGCTTAGCTTTAATAATGTCTCGGAACGTCTTGTTATTCCATTAGAATCGGTAACAATTTTTGCTGACCCTTCGGTGAATTTTGCCTTGCAATTTCAACCCATCGATGAATATGACTATGATGATGAGTTCGATGATTTTGCGGAGCAGTTTTCTCAGTTTGAACAGGAAGAGCTTCTAGAAGACAGTGATAAAAAAAGCACCGATAAAAAAACCACTGGGGATGACGACGAAAAGAGCGGTAAAGTAATTTCTCTTGACAGTTTCCGCAAAAAGTAGATTCTAGGATCCTTGATGCAATAGGGACATTCTTTCCTTAAAATAAATAATAAAGAGTGAGTAACTGTGACCGATAAAACAGACACTTCTGTGCGGGGTAATTGCCAAACAAAAATCCTATCAACCTTAGGGCCAGCTTCTTCAGATGAGAAAACCTTACGCCAATTATTTTTGGCGGGTGCCGATGCATTCCGGCTAAATTTTTCGCATGGATCATATAAAGAACATCAAGCTCGATTTGATATTATTCGGAATCTAGAAAAAGAAACCGGTCGGTCAATCTGTATTTTAGCTGATTTACAGGGACCTAAACTTCGCTTGGGAAAATTTGAAAACGGTGAAATTGCTGTCAAACCAGGTCATAAAATCTGGTTGGATAGCGATGAAACACTCGGCAGTGAAACGCGTGTTCAGCTTCCCCATCCAGAGATTATTACTTCCTTACAAGTCGGGGATAATTTTTTAGTTGATGACGGTAAGGTTCGTATGAAAGTTATCCAAAAAGAAGCGGGACGATTTTTAGCTGAGGTGGTTGTTGGGAAAAAGCTGATGGATCGTAAAGGCGTTAACTTGCCAGATACCATCCTTAATAGTTCGCCCCTGACTGATAAAGACCGCAAAGACTTAGATTATGCGCTATCAATGGCGGTTGATTGGATTGCTTTGTCTTTTGTACAAAAACCAGAGGATATTGCTGAAGCAAAAGAAATTATCAAGGGGCGCGCTCTGGTTATGGCTAAAATTGAAAAACCATCCGCCGTTGAAAACATTGATGGGATTATTGAGCTATCAGACGGCATTATGCTAGCGCGGGGGGATCTTGGGGTCGAAATTCCAGCTGAACGAGTACCCGTGGTCCAAAAAATGGTTGTACAGAAATGCCGAAAAGCTGGTAAACCGATTGTCATTGCCACTCAAATGTTGGAGTCAATGATTACATCACCGACCCCAACCCGTGCGGAGGCATCCGATGTTGCAACGGCCGTCTATGACGGGGCGGATGCGATTATGCTTTCGGCTGAAACGGCGGCAGGTGAATTTCCAGTAGAAGCTGTATCAATCATGAACCGTATCGCATACACTGTTGAACAAGATGAGCGGTATCATGCTGTTATGGATATGGAATATCCTGTTTTGGATGAAACATCATCCAACGCGATTGCTTTTGCCGCTAACCAAGTTGCTGAGAAGATCAAAGCGGCGGCGATTGTGACATATACAACAATGGGAACAACAGCGGCACGTCTAGCAAGAGAGCGACCGTCGATGCCAATTTTATGTCTTACACCAGATCGCGATGTCGCACGTCGCTTGGTTTTGTCATATGGTATTCGTGCAATTGTGTCTAATGAAGTTTCTCGTTTTTCTGAGGCAGTTAATAATGCGCTGGTTATTGCGAAGGATAAAGAGTTTGCAATACCAGGAGAGCGGATTGTTGTTACAGCTGGTGTTCCTTTCGGTACGCCAGGGACAACCAATATTCTCCGCATTGCCAAAGTAATTTAGCAATAATTGCGGTCATTACCCTGATTTTTAAAGTTTTCTTTAATAAACTTCCGGTTATATCATAGCTTGAGGGGTTCTCTAGTTTTCCCATTAATCATAGCAAGTAAAGCCAAATGTCAGAAAATAAAAAAATCCTCGTTGTTGAAGATAATGATTTTGTCCGAACGCAAATCGCAACATTTTTGAAAGGCGCAGGGTATCTGGTTGAAGAAGCAATTGATGGTCAAGCGGCTGAGACACAAATGGTTAGCCAACCAAATATGATTATTGCTGATGTTATGATGGAGCCAGTAGGTGGGTTTACTTTTATTCGCAATTTGAGGAATAATGGTAATGAGACCCCGGTGATTTTTGTGACAGGTGATCAAAAAAGTGATTTACTTGAACAATCAAATAAGCTTGGTGGGGTTGGTGTTTTGATTAAACCCGTTCAAAAAGATCGTCTTCTTATGATGGTTGAGCGCACATTGAAAAAAGTTGGGTAAAATGCAGCGATGGAGTAAATATTATTGTGGACCGTTTGCTCTCGCATTGATATATGTTATCTCGGCTTGTGCGCCAACCGATGTCCCCGGGCGTCGCACAATTAATATTCCTGAAGCTGCTGAACCATCTGAAAGGTTTCAATCAGTTAATCAACAGCAACAATCAATCGTTTATGTCGAGTTAGATGAGGATGTTTTACGCCCAAAAGTGGCTAATAACGGCGACTTTCCTGATGAGGAAATTGGGCCGTTTGAGTTGCGCTCTGAAACGTTAGCGGCTGCTTTACAGTTCGTTTTGGCAGATTATAATATTCCTCTTGCCTTTGAGACGGATGAGGCTCTGACACGAACAATCACAATTTCTGGGTTGCGCGGATCAGTCGATAAAGTTGTAGCACGCATGTGTAGCCTTGCTGATCTTTATTGCTCGTACGAGGATGATATTTTAACGATTAAGGAAACAGAAACATTTACTGTGGCGCTTCCTCCGATTGCTCAAGAAACCTATGACGATTTTATTAATGGCTTGGCGGCTGTGATAGGGACAACACCTATTGTTGATAACACGACTCGCTCGATCATCTACACAGCCAGTCATCGGACAAATCGCCGAGCAACGGACTATTTTGATCGCCTTCGATCAAATACAGCACTGATTGTCTTTGAAACTCAGATTTGGGAAGTCAATTTAAATGATCAACATGATACAGGAATTGATTGGTCTGCCTTCAATGTGAATGCGGGTGACGTTGCTTTGAACTTTACACGGGATGGCACACCAACAATTGCAGGTGCTTTTGGTGTCGGTGCGGCCTATACGAGTGGCGACCTCTCTTTTGATGGTGTGTTTAATTTTCTTTCAACCCAGGGGGCTGTGAAAACGGTTTCACAACCGCAAATTACGGTGTTATCCGGTTCTGAAGCAACGATGCGGATCGGTAATTCCCGCCAATATATCTCCGAGGTTACCAGTAATGAGGGCTTCAGTGACTCAGATAACTTATCTGTTGAAACATCAACTTTGGAAACTGGCTTAACAATCAATATCCAAAGTGCGTGGGATAACTCAACTGTTTATGGGAATTTGACTATTGAACTACAAGATTTGATCAATCTTGATACGGTTGATGTCGGTAATACGAGTATTCAGTTACCTGAAACGAGTGAGCGCGTTATTGAAACTCGCATTCGTATCCGTCCAGGCGATGCATTGTTAATTGGTGGAATTGTTCAAGAAAGAGATGATTATGACAATGAAGGGCCAGGGGTCGCAAACCCATTGTTTTCAACGCGTCGCTCAACAGGAGCTGCAAATTCTGAGCTAGTTTACATGATGCGTCCACGTGTGATTATTTATACTGATCATGTGCCAGATAATGCAGAAGTTCTGGCTAATGACTATCTGATAAAGACGAATATCGGCACCCCCCCATCAACAGGCGCTTATACGCGGTCTAAAAAAATTAGACCGGCGCCATTGACCGATGATGAGGTTGAAAAACTAGACAACATGTTGATCGATCAGACTGAATCGGCTCCAGAAACGCAATCTTTATTAGATTATTTGAGTGATTTAACTTCAGATGCGGCGCCACGAGATATAACGCGTAAGCCAATGAATCAATAAATTTTGGCTAAGTCCCTAAAAATTGGGCAAAATTGAAACTTTCTTAATCCTTTTGACGTAGAAATTAATAATGCGGTGTCGTGTATCCGTATATCAAGATTTGGGGATTCTCCTCTCAAGTTCCAACGAAAGAAGATGCGGCTGAGGAGGCTGTTGGAATGATAAAATACAAAGGGTTTAAAGCCCAGTTAGTAATAATTTTATCGTGTATGATACTAGGGGTATCAACCATTCAGTATGCGTGGGCGCAAACTAGCGGGTTTGAAGATCCCCCCCTAGTGGGCAGTGCAGCGGGTGGGCAGGATTTAACGCCAACACGCCCTGAAATGGAAGGGGGTGTGATTGAAGTTGGTGGTACAGTTGAGGTTATTAGTTTATTCAAAAACACGAGTGGCCAACCAATTAATTTAGAAGATTTGGAATTAATCCCTTCGTCAAATGTCTCGACAACAATCGGCGTTAATCAGTGTTCAAAAGGGCCAATTCAACCGGGTGTCGAATGTGCAATTACAATTACAATCCAGGGAAATAGTTCCGGTGAATATCGTGTTGGGATGCTTTTAAACCATGATGCGCGTTCAAAGCTTTCAACAGCTGCAATTACAGGGGTTGTTGGTGGAGCAACTAGTCGCGGTGGTGATCTATCAGGGACAACAATTGAATCGCTGCCCAAAGAAATAGATTTTGGTACTCTTAATAGTCGTAGTCCACTCGTTCGTTCAATTGTTTTACGCAATCCAACTTCTTCTGATATTAACATTTATTCAATTGATCTTGTTGCACCAAATTCAAGTGGTTTTGAAGTTACTGCGATTGATTGTGTAACATTAATTCCTGGCCAGTCATGTATTGCTTCTGTAACTTGGGCACCGTCTATCCAGGGGAAGGTCGAAGGGCTGGTGGTTGTTCGCCATGATGGGCCAACCGGGGTTGTCAGTATTGGTGTGAAAGGGGATTACCAGCCAACAAAACAATCAACAGCATCACGTTTTCCAGATCCAGTCCCTGGGCTGGGTCTTATTATTGCAGATCGAGAAGAGATTGATTTTGAAGATGAAGTAGATGGGGCAGCCTCTATCACAGTGAGTTTGGTTAATAATGGTGATTCATCTGTCACATTGAATTCTATCAATTTAGCAGGTTCTGATAATGGATTATCAATTGCCGCGGGGGGATGTGCCAAAGGGACATTTCTTGAGCCAACAGATGCGTGCCCATTGACTGTTAATTGGTTACCACGTCGTGAAGGGCCTATTATTGATGATATAAAAATTGCTCATACTGGTGCACGGGGTATTCTTGTTTTACCTATTCGTGGGGCAGCTGTTCAACCTGTGGAGAGTGATTTGCCCGTGATGTCTCTCTCTGGAATTGAAGATGTTCCAAAACTGAGTCGCCTATCGATAGAAGAAGCGGCTGTTTCTGAAAAATCAGAGGTTTCACCAAAAGTATCAAGATCACCTTCTAAATCATTAGGACTTTCGCTTGGTTCTGGGGATGCTACCTCACTCAATGGGTTCAAAGTAACATCACATGCACGTAATCGTGCTGTTATTTCAGGGCCACGTGGACGTCTGATTGTGCATGATGGTGAAGTTCAAGTCATCGGTGGATCGCGTTGGATTACAAAAATTGTCCCAGATGGTGTTGAACTAATCGGTAGCAGAAACTCTGTTCTTCTGGTTTTTGATCGGTCGTTTAATTTTAATAACGAAAGTATTTCCGTCAATACATCAGGAAGTACATCGAGTGGTAGTTCAGATAATAATAACTAATTGAGACGTTAAGAATGTCGACAGGAGACAAAACAAAAAAACTTAACCTCGCCACAGAGGGACGTGAACGCTATTTGGATATGGTCCAGAAAGAGCGGATACTTCTTGTTGAAAATGGGATCAATCGTACGGTTGAACAATTGTTGATCGCGGCAGGTGGTTTTGATGTCAATGCCGATGACGGTGAAAATCAGGTTAAAGATAATGCCTCAGGCGATCAGCTTCGCGCTGTTGTTCCCGTTCAAGCATGGATGCCATTGAGTATTCACTTAATTGGTTTAGAAGATGCCGTTTTGAAAGTTGCCCCTTTATATGAGCTCAATGACCGTCAGATTGAAAATCTGAAATCAACGGTCAAGCGTTCTGGCTTTAAGATTGATAAAATTGAGGCAGAATTATGGGATCGTGGTGAACTTCTTGAGACACTCCGTAAGGTTCATGATTTGGCTGCTGATCGCTGTGAAAAAACGCTGTCAACCTGGCTTAAAGACATTGATAACGGGATGCTTCTTAACCAATTTCAACGTGATATGCTTGCAGAAGCGCTTCAGATGCGTGCTTCTGATATCCATATTACCCAAGATAATGCACCAGATGCACCAAACTGGATCAAATATCGTGTTGATGGTGACTTGGTCCCGATGCACCTCCTCCCTGCAGAAGCGATGGCTCGTCTGACGACACTTTTAAAGCGGGATGCGGGGCTTAACTTTGGTGATCGTCGTACCCCACAAGATGGACGTTTTGGTTTTACATGGCAAGGACGTGCGATTGATGTTCGTGTTGCGGCTGGCCCACAAGGTCAAGATGGTGAAAAAATTACCATGCGTCTATTAGACCGTGCCGCTTTGCGTAGTTTTGATGAGCTATTTCGTCGCCATGAAGATGTTGGTAAGCACTTAGCGCGGCTTTTATCACCGGCAGTAAAGGGGGATGGAGGCTTAATTCTGCTCTCCGGGCCAACGGGGTCTGGTAAAACAACGACACTCTATGCAGCGGTGCAGCAAATTGATCGCCGTCGTCGGCATGTACTTTCTATTGAAGATCCAATTGAATATGAAATGCGTTATGCAACACAATGGCAAGTAACGCCAGGGGTTAAGGGGGGTGAATTTGTTGACTTAATCCGAGCCAGTATGCGTCATGATCCGGATTATATTATTATTGGAGAGATGCGGGATGGCGATACGGTTGAAACTGCACTCAGAGCTTCTGAATCTGGGCATACAGTGATTTCAACTGTTCATGCGGATAGCGCTATTCAAACAATAGAACGTCTTCGTTCTTTTATGCCTTCAGAAAAAGATCGTTCGTCAACCTATACACTTTCACAACAAATTCGGGCAATCTTGAACCAACGTTTGATCAGAACTTTGTGTAAAGGATGTTCAACTAAGGTTAAAGCTGGTGAGGTTATGAGTGAAGTTGAGCTAAAAATTTTACATTTAGAAGCGGATAGAGAAATTCGTCGTCACAACCCCAATGGTTGCGATTTATGTAACCGTACAGGGTATCTTGGGCGAACTCTTCTTTTGGAGGCTCTACTCTTTGAAGGGACAGAAGAAAACCGCCGTGAAGTTTATCGTGCGATTTTGAAAAATACGGATGAAGTTATTGATGTCGAAGGTGTTGTTTTACATTCTAAGGCTGATGGTGTTCGTCAACTTGTCCATGACGGCTGGATTGATCCTGCCGTTGGTGTCATTCAACTTGAGACGATTGAGGGTTCGAAGGGGGGGTAGCGCATGCAACAATGGCAAGCTGAATTTGCAGTTGAAACACCTCGTGGGCCAAAAACAGTTACCAAAACATATTATCTTCCCAGTGTTGAAGATGTTCGTAAAGCTGTTCAGCAGGAAGGCGGATATGTTTTAACGATCCGTCCCCATAATCGATCTGTTATTGAACGCTATCTTGCTCGCTCTAGTTGGTGGCAGGTTCAGTTGCTGCGTGGTATTCAATTTCGGGCAACTTCAACCTCACCAAGTGTTGCTTTTTGGCGTTTAATTGAAGCAGAGGATAACCCTAGACGCCAAAATATTTTAGCACCCGCCCGCGAAGCGTTACAACGTGGTTTAGGGGTCATTGATGCGCTGAAAGCTTTAAAATTATTTGATCACTCAACCCTTGCGATCTTATCTGCGAGTGAGCGGAGTAACCGCCTGCATGAAGGGATTCCTCATGCCATACAGAATATTACAAATAAACGCAAAAACATGGCAAAAATTGGCGGTACTATGGCTTGGCTTGGCTTTGATATTATTTCAATTACCCAAGCGATGATCTGGGGTAAGGGTTTGGTTTTGAAGTGGTTTCGCGATAATCCACCCAACCAGTCGGATACAGAAAAATATGAGCAATATCTTGTTACAGTTAGTAATCTTGAATTGTTGTGGAATATCTTGATCGTAACAGCGATAGCCGCTGGTATTTTTATGGCGTGGTGTATTTTTTCCTATTGGATTAATCGGGGTAATAGGGATTGGCCAACAGCGCGTGTTGTTCGTCGTATTCCTCTTATTGGAGCTTACATGCGTGACCTTGGTTTTGCCGATAGTACGTCAGCAGCGGCTCGAATGATCCGCGGAGAAGTTGCTATTGCTGATGTTTTAGAACAATCGTCTGAGGCAACGAATGTGCCGGATGTTTCTCGGTTTTGGCTTGAATCACATAGAGATCTTTCACGAGGGGTCGCCTTAGGGGCGGCGCTGGACCGTGATCCATTGAACCGGAATGAGCGGATGGAATTAGCAACAGTTAGTGATTTGATCCAAGTTGCTACAGTTCTTGAATCAATTTCTGAAATGCGGGCACGTTCTGCGAAGACCAAAGGTACCTGGATTGTATGGCTTGCCTTTGGTTTGTCAGGCGTTTACCTTTTAATAGCGTTTGGTAGTGCAATCTATGCATTGACGGTTATGAATATTTCGATGGATAGTTTGATGAATGATATGATGATGGGGGGAATATAAGGCATGAATGATGTGACACAGCCGGGTGGCTCTGACATCGCGACCCCGGAAACAGGAATGAAGCCAAAAATTTCTGCTAAGAAGAAGGCAGAAAATATGGTTTTAGAGGATAATTTTTACCTTCCGAATGATATTGTTGGGGGATCAATCCCACATATTCCTGCGACTGAAGAAGAAGCTGTATGGAATGCAGCAGCACAAGCGTGTGGAACAGATCGTATTCATTACACCTATACTGTGTATGAGGGGCGGTGCTGGTATTTAGCAACACCTTCTAGTTCTTTGGCTTCTAATCCAGATAGTTGGTGCCCCTTAGCGGCGGCTCTGCCAGGTAATAGCGAGTTTTGGGATAAAGAAACTGTGTATATTTATGATCAAGAAGGAACGGCCGCGGCACTTAGATGGGATGAAGAAACAGGTCGCATGCAAGTTTTCAGTGGTCCATCACGGACAATTTTACCCCGTATTCAAAGCATGGATGGGAATTTTGTCACGATAAAGCCAGAAGGGATCGCACCAGTACCTTGGCGTAATCGTGCTTTAATGCAAGAAAAACTCTCACGAGCAACGGTGCGCGGTCTTTTTTGGTCTGGTTTATGTGTAACGGCAATTGCATTATCTTTCTGGTTGGTATCACATATAGCCGCTTCAGTAATTAAGCCAGATGTTCGTAAGGCGCAATTAGAGACAGAAACTGCAACGAGAGATTTGATGCTTAAAGCTGGAAGTGCCTTAACAAGTGATAGCCAGAGACATCTGTATCGTGTCCAAAAACTCTTAGTTTCTTTACAAGATATTGGCGGAACACTAACAAAATACGAGATTGATAATGGGGCGGTAACATGGGAAGCACTTATTCCATCTGCGGTTGCAGGCAGTGTTATCACAGAATATGGGGCGGAACCGGTTAGACGAGAAAAGGATGGTCGTCAGCGGATCAGAGGAAAGAAGTAAAGGGTTATAATTAAATAAAAATTTATAAATATGTTGCATAAAGTTAAAGCTATTATAAGCTGTCTTGCTTATAATAAATGGATAAATCGCAGATGAAGGCCAAAAAATAATAAAGCATGAAAGAAATATTTAAAAAATTTGATTGGCGTAAAGTGCAAAAAGCCCTTGGTCCCCAAGGGATCAAGGATCTTGATTCGTTTTTGGATAATTTGCCAAAAAAAGCTGGAAATATCGGTTTGATCGCTGCTGGGGCAATTTGGGTTGTTGCAGGTTTTTCTATTATTTTTGCTTATACAAAATCAGTTCAGCTCCATGAAATTCAAAGCCAACTTTCTGAGGCGGAGGCTCTTAAGCCAACTGTGCCACGTCTTTCTTATGTCCAAATCAATGCTGCACAATTAGAGGGTTATGTAGCAAAAATGAAGGAATCATACAAAAATATTGGAATTGAACTCCAACGTAACGGTGTCATCAAGGTGCGCGCTTCATCAACCAAACAATACCCGCAATGGCGCGCAGTAATTGACAGTTTTGCCTATGGTGGCCGGAGCTGGAAAGTACGATTTGACAAAATGTGTGTTGGACGTGAATGCGGCAACATCCCATTGTATGCAGAGTTAAAAGTAGAAACCATTGATGTCACTATTCCAAATGCAGGATAAATGTTTTATAGTAACTCATAACCAAAAAAGGGGGAACCAAATGACCTTTAATAGTAAAATTCAAGCATTGATGAAAAGGACGCGCAGTGAAGATGGGAATGCGCTGTTCTTGATTTTGATTGCTGTCGCTTTGTTTGCTGGCCTGTCTTATGCGGTAACGCAGTCTGGACGTTCCAGTGGTCAGAGTGTATCAGAAGAATCTAACATGATCCTGTCGTCACAAGTGATGCAATACCCTGCTGGTATTCGCACCGGTATTACGCGGATGCTCATTCGTGGAACGGCTGTGAGTGAGCTTTTATTTAATGATCCATCGGCCTATTCGGGCACAACAACACGTGAGGTTTTTCACCCAGATGGTGGTGGTGTTGCTTACCAAGAAGTGATTCAGGATACGGTTGCTGATCCGACAACTGATTTTTGGGTTTTCCATGACGATGTGGTGGTAACAAATATTGCCACGGCTGCGGCCGAAGTTGTTGCACTTTTGCCAGATATTCGCGGCGGTGTCTGTCAGCAAATTAATGGAGCGGCAACGGGCAGTTCATCGATTCCAACTCTTACACCCGCTGTAACATCGGCCGCTCTTTTGGCGGGGGGGGTGACGATTGCTGGTGCGGCGACAACCCCACAGATCGATGGGCAGCCATTCCTTTGTGTTCAAACCAGTGACGGTGATAATTTTTACTATCATGTTCTTGTTGAGCAATAAGAAAAAGGGTTTGCTTAACGTATAAAGGTCTCGTTAAGTGCTTTAGGTTTATCATAAGGGGGTTAGCGCAGCTGACCCCTTTATTTTTGGGATTTGAGATGAAAAAATATACCTTAAAACGCGATCGCTCTGGTGAAGCAGGCAATGTCCTGTTTTATATCTTTATTGCGGTGGCACTCCTAGGGGCCTTGACCATGGCGATGAGCAGTGGTGGTGGCGATCAAGCGATCGCAACGAGTGCTTTTCGAATTACAGATAACCTCCGCAGTCAAGGCCAAGGGGTTCGTTCAGCCATTTTAGAATGTATTTTACGTTATCCTGCTGCGGGGTATCCTACGGTTACAATCCCAGGAACACCAGAGAATATTGATGGTGTTCAATGTACACCAAATGATGGGGTAACAGCTGCTTTTGATCTTTTTGGTGGGACACTCGGTCACTTTGTTCCCCAGTCCCCAGCCCCTTTTAATGGGTGGCAATATGATAATGATGGTGCGGGGACGGTATACATTCGTATCGAAACTCCCGCTGAAAGTGCTTCGGATCCTTCTGTAATTAGTGGTATTCGTAATACGGCATCTCAATATACTGCAGATGAGGTTGAGGCACGTTGTGATGGCACGGAAGCATGGATTGAAATTTACCTAACAGGTGTTGCTCCTGGAACGCATAGCTGTACGTAAAACTCCAGAATTATGGCTAAAAATGCTTGAATATTCAGTAAAAATTAATCAATAAATTTTATCCTTAATATACCTAAAATTAGACATAATTAGGGGTGCGCGCCTGATTCTGTCGGACAATTCAAGGAATTAAGGGCTTGTCATGAGAGAGAAAAGGCCTGAATCGGCTAACATAAGGCATTTAACTGATTCGCAACTATTTAAAAAATACCAACGTGGAAGTGTTTTAACCGCGGCGCTCGGGGTTGTTGCGCTCGTTGGTGTTTTGTCCTATTCAACCTATAATCTTCTCTCTGGCCCGGTTCGTACTACGGCGAATGTTACTGCTGTGAATAAAGTGCGTAATGACATGATTATTGCGGCGCGTCTTTTAACAAGACAGGCAGATGATACCCTAGATGCTGACTCGACGGTTGAACCGCCAGCTTTTATCCCTCATGGCGGCAGTCCTGCACCAACTAATGGTGGGTTACTACCCAATGTTGGTGTTTCAACGATGGATCCGTGGCGAATGACACTCGGTTATTGCGTGTGGGATCATGGAACATCAACGGGTGGGGCTAACTATCTTGCCGGAACCGCAGTACCGGGGACAGAGGTGTTACTTGCGGTCATCTCGGCTGGTCCAAATCGATTATTCGAAACAACCTGTAATACTGGTCCTGCCGCCGTTGTTGCCGGGGGGGATGATTTAGTTCAAGAATATTCTTACGCGGAGGCGGATGCACTTTCTGGTAGTCTGTGGAATCGTCAAGGGGCAACCAATGTTATTGAATACACAGCTGATGACGTAGAAGTTGCAAATAATTTTGATGTGTCTGGCATTGCAACCCTCTCTACAGCAGATATTAACGCTGGTAATATTGATGGTACTGTAATTGGCGGGACATCAGCCGCCGCGGGTACTTTTGTTAATTTGGGTGCAACCGGGGTTATCACATTAAACGGAACGGGATCACTTGATATTGATGGTCTTGGTACCGGAACAATGGATGGAGTTGTTATTGGTGCGACAACGCCAGCATCTCTCACGGCTTCTGGCACAACAATTTCGATCACGGATACGAATGGTGGTGGTACCATTAATGGTGTTAATATCGGCGGTGTGACACCTGGTGATGCCACATTTAATGAAATTTTCTCAGTTGTTTCAACCAATCTGGTTGAAAATTTGAACGCGGATCTTCTGGATGGCCAGCATGGCTCTTATTATCTTGATGCCAATAATTTTAGTGCTGGTACATTACCAGAGGCACGGCTTCCGGCCTTTAGTGGTGGTGATGTCA
Organism: uncultured Bdellovibrionales bacterium; assembly: GCA_964496065.1. Lineage (GTDB taxonomy): Bacteria > Pseudomonadota > Alphaproteobacteria > Micavibrionales > SZUA-601 > CAZBXD01. Next base: position 1,985 of record CAZBXD010000006.1, on the reverse strand, counting down.
CTATGTCAGCGGGTGATACATCCACCTTGACTGTTGTTGGTTTGCAAGGGCGAGCGCTTAATTCGACAGCCCCAGCAGCTAATCAGGTTATTGGGTGGAATGGAGCTGCTTGGGCGCCTTTGAGTATTTCTGGCTCTGGTGGTGGTGGCGGTATTATTGTCACAGAAACGGACCCCAATGTTGATCCGAAATTCCTTGATGCCGATACATCATGTTCAACGGGTCAGGTTGTTAAATATGATGGGTCCAACTGGGCCTGTGCGGCGGATGATAGCACATCTGGCACAGCGGATGCAGTTGAACTTCCGATTGACATTGATCAAGCAACATCTCCAGTTGATATCGTTATGGATATGAATAGTGGAGCGGATAAATTTTTAACGGCCATTGCTGCGAATACCGTAACTTTGGGGCAAAGAGCCGGTCAGGCCCTCGATGGTAATGAATTTAATAATACGTTTATCGGCAATGAAGCGGGAGAGGCTTATACTGGAGATAATGCGACATTTATCGGGCATAAGGCAGGTGAGGCAGCAACTGGTGGTGATCCTGTCATTATTGGGGCTTTTGCAGGGCAAAATGCAACGACGCTCAATCGGTCGGTAATTATTGGTCGCTCAGCTGGTTCTGCTGGTGAAGATATCGAAAATAATGTTTTTATTGGCGGCGATGTTGCTGATGCTAATGTTTCTGGTGATGATAATGTGGCAATTGGTCGTAACGCCGGCGGAGCAGCAACAGCATTAACACAATCAGTTGTTATTGGTTCGCATGCCGCCTCAGTTGGAACAACTCTGCCTTCAGGGGTTATGATTGGCTATCGAGCAGGCCGTGACACAACCGGTACGCAAAATGTCATCATTGGTCATGATGCAGGTCTTTTAAATACTTCAGGTCAGCAAAATACCTTTGTTGGAGCGGCTTCAGGGGCCAGCAATACCACAAGTGATTACAATGCTTATTTTGGCTATTATGCAGGAGCAGATGCGACCGGTCACAGCAATACGATGATCGGTACGGGGGCTGGTTTTTCAACAACATCTGGCGAAGAAAACACTTTCCTTGGTCATGATGCCGGTGCAAATAACATAAGTGGATCACGCAATATTATTATTGGTGAAGATGCAGATAATCTCACTACAGCAACAAATGATTATTTGAATATCGGGGGCGCAATTTTTGGTGATTTGGGGCCAATTAATAATACAACCCAAGCACCAGGTGCCGGCGATGATGCTGATATCACGATTGCAGGTCATTTAACTGTAACCGGGACAATAACTGGTGCGGTCTCAGGGTCAATTTCTCTCCCAATAGATGCCGATTCGGCAACCTCACCAGCCGGACAAATTATTTCAATCAATTCTGGTGCTGATAATTTCCTCTCTTATGCCGGGACGGATAATTTGTTCCTTGGCGCAACAGCAGGTGATGCTATAAGCACCGGTTCTGAAAATGTCGCTATTGGGACAAGCGCTTTTGATGTAAATGCCACAGGTAACAGAAATACGGCTCTGGGTCACGGAGCCTTGTCTTCATCTACAGCAGATGGAAACAATACGGCTATAGGATATGCGACATTGTTGGATAACAACGGCGGTGAAGCTAATACGGCAGTAGGTTCAGCAGCACAAAGACGAAATGTTTCCGGAAATAATAACGTTGCTGTGGGTATGAATAGTTTATATGAAAGCACTAGTGGATACGATAATACTATTCTAGGGCATGAAGCAGCTTTTGGCTCAACAGGTGCAAGTAATATAAATGATAACACTATAATTGGTTATCGTGCAGGTTATGGTCTTTTAACTAATGCTGATGACAATGTATTAATTGGTCATTCCGCTGGTGATGCAACGACAACGGGTGCGCGTAATATTGTTATTGGTGCGGATACTGATACCAGTGGGGCAACAACAAGTGATTACCTCAATATTGGCAATGCGATTTATGGTGTGATGCATGATGGGGTTGGTGCACCAGCC
>CAZBXD010000005.1:57643-65192 GCA_964496065.1 uncultured Bdellovibrionales bacterium | reverse complement strand
ATTTCTTCTACTGTGACATCGTTAAAAAAGGATTGCAATAGCTGATAAAATAAAGTGTTATTCTTTTCTTGACTTCACCCGTACAATATGCATTATGTCCAATCTGGATTTGGCATTATAGCAAGACTGGCGTTAAAAATGATAAACAAAGATAACACAACAAACGAAGAAAACGGTTTGTACAAAACTCTCAACTTAAGAGACCCGAACGATCAGTATCATCTTCATCAGCGTATGGAAGATTATGCTAGCTTTGCAGAAGCTTTACAAAAAAAAGAAAAATATTGGGATTGCAATTTCTTAATTGATGTTAACTCAGACCTAAGTCTGTCCTTTCTTGCTGATATCCCTATAGTATGGGGTGATAAAGTTGATCCTGTAACGGGCGATGATTTTCTTAAAATAACCAATAAAAACGCCCTTACAGCGCTAGAAAAAAAACTTGGTATCCGCGAAGATGAAAATGAATTGCCTGATGAGGTGAAAAAAAATAGAGCGCTTTTTAAAGAACTCTTAAAGCAAGATCCAGGCATTAAAGATAAACTAAAGAAGTTAGAAGAAAACTTCCCAGGGTACTTTAGCGAAGAAGAAAAACAAAAATCTCGTGACAAGCTCTTAAACGTTGAATTGATAAAATTATTTGGGCATATGAATGCTTATATGCGTATCACTATGCCAGCTTCCCTCAGCACTTTTATGGCATATTACTCAGAAATTATGAGCTTAATTACTCAAAGTCATAAAGAAGCGGCTCAAATTACAAAAGAAGCACTTGATAAAAATAACTATATCCCTAATGAGCAATCTCACTCTGATAACTTTTATTATCAGGGTAATATCAAGGATACGTATGATCTTCTCTATGCTAAAAGGCGTTACTTTGAAAACTACAGGGAAATTCAAGAACTTTCTGACAATTCGGAGTTAATTGTAACTGTTGACCCATCAAACCATGATGATCTGTTTGTGTTACCAAAGTTAACCGATGAGATATTAGAACATCCAGCTCTTGTTGACGAGATCACCAATAGATTCAATGATGCGATTATTGAAAATTCAGTTTCACAACCGACGACAGATGAACCTGGTTATCCTAGTACTTTTATTAAAAATAGAGATACTTTTCTAAAGCCGGGCGTCAGAACCATCTTTAAAATTCCACTCGGCACGATTCAGCCTGATCCAGAGAAAAAAGCAAAAAAAGAAGAACTAAATCAGGCACTTGAGGAAATTATAGAGAACTATCCTGATACTTATCTTACAATTATCAGAGTATCCGATTTATTGGATCAAGAGAAAAACACGGTTCTAGAAACACTGGTTGAAGCCGCTCATGAAACACTTAATTTTGTTGCAGAAGTTGTAGAAAAACTCAAAAAAATAAAGACAAGCCATAACAAAATTCATGAACTCTGGCACAACACCCCGATTGGTGCCCAAAAATACAAAGAGATCTATAAAAACTGCCTGGTAACCGTTAATACCGCAACGATAGTAACCTATAACCAAGAAACTGAATCTCTTGAACTTAAAGAAGACTCAATCTCCCTTGATATCCCAATAGGTAAATTATATAGTAACATTAACAGTTACAATTCTGATAAAGCAATTCATGCAACGGAAGCAGCCATTAAAAAGGCGATGAAAGAAAATGGGAACAATCAGGAAGAAGAATTTGCCCATATTAAAATTGATAAAAACAATCACAGCCTTAAAATCATTTTTTATGACCCAAGCATTTTGGAAAATGAAAAATTTATGAAGGTTTTTCTAGCATCGATGGCAGAAAATCTTAATAAGAAAAACTTTAAAGGTACAAAGGATATTAAACAGAAACAGAAGAAAGCCGATAATAAACTAAAACAGGAACGGGAACAGAATCCAAATAAATGGTGGCAAATTTTCAGCACGAATAAGCTTGGCATAATTAATCATCATGAACCTTCAACTTGGGATCGAAAGGGTGGTACATATAAAACGCAGCCCTGATAGCTTATTTTATAACTAATTTTTACTCGTTTTTTTCTTTGTTTTAGTTGGTGTTTTTTTTGCCGTATCACCCACCATTTCCTTTAGCACAGTTGGCCCGGTGAGCGCATAAGAAGATTTCCGTTCGGATTGCGGGCCTTTTGGTGGTTTTTTACCCTTTTCCAGCGCATCAAGAAGTTTTTCCGTCCTCTCCGCCGTCAGGTCTTCATAATAGTCATCATTAACCTGCATCATCGGGGCGTTAACGCAGGCACCAAGGCACTCTACCTCACTCAATGTAAACATGCCGTCCTTGGTCGTCTCCCCAAATTCAATACCAAGTTTCTTTTTACAGGCATGCACCACGTCATCAGAACCAGCGAGCATGCATGGTGTTGTCGTGCAGACCTGAACATGATGTTTTCCCACCGGCACTTTATTATACATTGTATAGAAGGTTGCGACCTCATAGACCTTAATCGGCGGCAGATTCAAAATCTTGGCAACTTCATCCATTGCCACACGTGGCAACCAGCCACCCCCGTTTTTCTTTGGATGCGGGCCATGGTCGGCAACCTGACGCTGCGCTAAAAATAAAAGCGGCATAACGGCAGAACGCTCGCGTCCCTCTGGGTAGCGGGCGATAATTTCATCGACCTTCGCTCGGTTTTCTTTTGTAAAAGAAAATTCTTTCGGTTGATCTTTATCAAATAAGGTTCCAGTCACACCCATTAGCGGTCAATCTCCCCAAAAACAATATCCAATGAGCCAATGATGGCCACTGTATCGGCCAGCATATGCCCCTTACTCATAAAATCAAGCGCTTGCAGATGCGCAAAACCCGGGGCACGGATTTTACATTTATAGGGTTTGTTCGTGCCATCTGCAATTAGGTAAACACCAAACTCCCCCTTTGGCGCCTCTACTGCGGTATATGTTTCTCCGGCCGGGACATGATAGCCTTCTGTATAGAGTTTAAAGTGATGGATCATTGCTTCCATTGATTTTTTCATCTCGGCCCGTGGCGGGGGAGTAATTTTATGATCATCAACCTTAACCCTGCCCTGCGGCATATTTTCTATACATTGTTGAATGATTTTGTTCGATTGGAGCATCTCTTCCATGCGAACCAGATAACGCGCATAACAATCACCCGTTTTGCCAATCGGAATATCAAAATCCAACTCTTCATAAACATCATAGGGTTGGCTTTTGCGCAAATCCCATGGCACACCAGAGCCACGCAGCATCGGCCCAGTAAATCCCCAGTCAAGTGCATCATCTTTACTGACGACGCCAATATCGACCGTTCGTTGTTTAAAGATCCGGTTTTCCGTCAGGAGATTATTCATATCATCCCAGAATTTATGAAAGCTTTCGGTATAGTCAAAAATATCCTCTGTTAAGCCCGCTGGCATATCAATCGCCACTCCACCTGGGCGAAAATAATTGGCATGAAGGCGTGCGCCACAGACACGTTCATAAAATTCCATCAATTTTTCACGTTCTTCAAAACCCCATAATGATGGCGTAATCGCACCCACGTCCAGAGCAAAGGTTGTGATGTTCAGGATATGGTTCAAGATACGACCAATCTCTGCAAACATCACACGGATATATTGCGCACGCGGTGGCGTGGTAATCCCAAGGAGCTTTTCCGTTGCTAGCGCAAAGGCGTGTTCTTGGTTCATCGGAGCCACATAATCCAGACGATCAAAATATGGGACCGCCTGAAGATAAGTTTTATGCTCAATCAGTTTTTCAGTCCCACGATGCAACAAGCCAATATGCGGATCAGCCCGATCAACAATCTCCCCATCCATTTCTAATACCAGACGTAGCACACCATGCGCGGCCGGATGCTGCGGCCCGAAATTCATGGTATAGGGCTGAATTTGGGACTCAAGTTCCACTTGGTTCTCTTCAGGGAGATCTTTCAAGAGTGGGTCAGCCATACTGAGATACATCCTCCTCCTCTTCATCAAGCGGATTATAAGCGGGCTTAACGGCCTTCTCATCGCCGGGGAGCTGAATATCACCCATCCCCTCCCAGGGCGAGAGATAATCAAAACTACGAAAATCTTGCGCTAACTTGACAGGTTCATAGACCACACGCTTTTGCTCCTCATCATAGCGCAATTCTACATGTCCGGTCAGAGGAAAATCTTTTCTTAAAGGATGTCCTTCAAAACCGTAGTCAGTCAAAATCCGACGAAGATCAGGATTATCATTGAAGTAAATTCCATACATATCCCATACTTCGCGTTCAAACCAGCCAGCAGTTGAATAAAGCTCCACGATCGAATCAACAGGCGTTTGTTCATCTGTCATCACTTTCAAACGGATCCGCTGATTATTTTTTAATCCAAGGAAATGATAAACAACATCAAAACGTTGGTCTCGCTCTGGATAATCAACAGCGGTGATATCAAGCAAAATATTAAAATCACAAACCGGATCATCACGGAGTTGTTTCACTGCTTTTTTTAATGCGTCCTTACGCACCGTGATAGACAATTGACCGTGAGTAATTTCAGCTGAAAACATTGTACTTCTCAGACTTTTTTTTATGTGATTTTGCAATTTTTTTAGCTCTTTATCAATCATTCCTCAACCTATCTATCAAAACGTGTGTCTTCACGTTGGATTTTCTTTTGCAGTTGAAGTATACCATACACCAAAGCCTCAGCCGTCGGTGGGCATCCAGGCACATAAATATCAACCGGAACAATGCGGTCACAGCCACGCACCACAGAATAGGAATAGTGGTAATACCCCCCACCATTCGCACAAGACCCCATTGAAATGACCCATCGTGGTTCTGGCATTTGATCATAGACCCGGCGCAAAGCCGGCGCCATTTTATTGGTTAGCGTCCCTGCCACAATCATCACATCGGATTGACGCGGACTAGGCCGTGGGACAACACCAAAGCGGTCCAGGTCATAGCGCGACATATAAGAATGGATCATCTCCACCGCGCAGCAAGCCAAACCAAAGGTCATTGGCCAAAGCGACCCTGTCCGCGCCCAATCGGTAAGCGCATCAAATTGTGTGATCAAATACCCTTTATTGGTCAACTCGTCCGTTGCGGCATTAAGCAACGCGTCCTGATCAACCCCCTCCGGTATAGGTTCCCCCATCTTATAGGGGTTAACGATCGGGGATTTTGGCTTGATTATTCCCATTCCAACGCCCCCTTCTTCCATTCATAGATAAAACCAATGGTCAGGACGCCAAGGAACAAAATCATCGACCAGAACCCAAAGAGACCAATTTTCCCCAAACTTACCGCCCAAGGGAAAATAAAGGCAACCTCGAGATCAAAAATTGTAAAGAGGATCGCCACCAAGTAGAACCGCACGTCAAACTGATCCCGCGCGTCAGAAAACGCATCAAAGCCGCATTCAAAGGCAGAAAGCTTTTCGGTATAAGGACGTTGTTTTCCCGCGAGAAAGGACGCAATTACCATGACCAAAGACAATCCAGCCGCCAGCCCAATAAAAACTAGGATCGGAAGATAGCTGGTCAAAAGATCATTGGGTGCGAGCATAAAAACTGAATCGTTGAAGGAGTTATCGTTATATCTGTAGTTTAGCAGACATCACTTTAGGATAACAGCCCTTAACATGAGGTAAAAAACGCGTGATCATTTAAGCGTTTTTGAATACACCTTCACGAAGATTATTCAGCAATCTCTGGTAGGACTGTAAATATCTTAGTTGTTCGCTTCAAAAGCATCCAATACCATGATCTTCAGCCAATCGGGGGCATTTAAATTTGGTATTTCACCTTGGGTAAAGAATTTATATTCTGTGACCTCATCGGTGTTGAGTTTTAGGATTTTACTATCCTGTATTGAAGCGGTATAGGCTATGTTGGTCATGCTGACTTGATGACCATTTTTATAGATCAGACAAAATTCTGATCCGCCATATACATTGAGAAGTTGCAAATCTTCAATATCAATATTCGTTTCTTCTTTGAGCTCCCTAATCGCTGCCTTTTTAGGATCTTCAAATAATTCAACATACCCACCCGGAGTACTCCAATATTCTGCATTAGGGTGATATAGCATGAGAACCGCGCCTTCAGCGTTAAAAAGAAATACTGAAACAGTTGGCCAGACCAGAATTTCATCATCACCAACCTTCTTACGTATTTTAAGAACGTGATCTACCATTAAACAACCTCAGGTAAGGCTAAAAAGGCCTCAATAACCGGCACAAAATTAGGGATCCATTTTTGCGCTGTCAATTGATCAATAGGCACCCATTCCACCTTATCCAAATAATCAAAATTAGCTTGGTTATCGAGAGACGCGACCGCATTTTCTGGATCTTTTAGGGTTGCAAGCCGGGCGACGGCTATAATCTGACGCGAGACCCCTTCCCGTTCAAAAACCCATTGCCAGATATAAAAAGGACGCCCCGGGATAATATCTACATTGGCCTCCTCTTTGACTTCACGGCAAAAATGATCGTTGACATCCTCACCAAAATCCATCCGCCCGCCCGGTGTCTCCCAATCGAGTGGCCAGGCTGGTTCCTCTTCAGATTTACGCACACAAAGAAGCTTACCCTCGTGCACAACGAAGGCCTTTTGAGCAAAATGTTGGATTTTTGAATGTGCCATAGACCCAATAATAGAGTGGTAAATCACAGATGACAACAAAGGAAAAATGGCGCGAGTGACGGGACTTGAACCCGCGGCCTCCGGCGTGACAGGCCGGCGCTCTAACCAACTGAGCTACACCCGCGTAGGTGATGGCATTTTTTAAGACCTTAAACACCGTTTGTCAATCGCTGTTTTTATCTTTTTCATGGTGGGTGATGACAGGCTCGAACTGCCGACCCCTTCGGTGTAAACGAAGTGCTCTACCAACTGAGCTAATCACCCGTACCACGTCAAAAACCGGTTACAAAAAAATAACCGTTGCCGCTTATAACAATTAAAATGCGCTGCGGCAACGATTAAATTTAAAAAAAAAGACGCTTACTTCTTGTTTACAGCGTCTTTAAGAGCTTTACCTGCTTTGAATTTTGCTTGGTAAGCTGCAGGAATTTGGATTGTCGCACCAGTTTGTGGATTACGACCTTGTTTCGCTGCACGGTGTGTGCGAGTGAAAGTACCAAAGCCAACGAGACGAACGTCATTGCCTTTTTTCAAAGATGTAGTGATAGAAGAGATAACAGCATCAACAGATTTTTGGGCTGTATCTTTAGTGGTACCAGCTGCTTGAGCAACTGCAGTTACGAGTTCGTTCTTATTCACGAGCGTTCCCCTTTTGTAAAGTTAAAACACATCTCCTACTGGTGTGTGTAACACACGCCACCCCTAGGAAATCAAGCGATTCAAGTGAATCACTATGATTCCTTTTTACCGCTAAAAAAGGTTAATCTCAATGGTGAATCGTATCTTTTTGTAGGTTTTCTGCGGGTTTTGAGCCTATTGAAGGATTATTTTCCTCTTTTTCAACCTCAAAGGGTGTTGGCTGTGTTACCAAGGCATGATCAAGAACCTCGTGAATACCGCTAACTGGCACGATTTCTAAGCCATCTTTAACGATATCAGGGATATC
>CAZBXD010000005.1:54610-57633 GCA_964496065.1 uncultured Bdellovibrionales bacterium | reverse complement strand
AGGGATATCAGCCAGGTCTTTCGCATTATCAACCGGGATCAAGACCTTTTTAATACCACCACGAAGGGCTGCGAGAAGTTTTTCTTTCAAGCCACCGATTGGGAAAACACGGCCGCGCAGGGTAATCTCCCCGGTCATTGCAATGTCTTTGCGCACCGGAATATCACTAAGGACAGAGACAATTGATGTCACCATCGCAATCCCAGCAGAGGGGCCATCCTTAGGAGTCCCGCCTTCAGGTACATGGACATGGATGTTTTTTGATTTAAGAATTTCTGGATTAATGCCAAACTCGGTGGCGCGCGATTTAATAAGCATTTCAGCCGCAGTAATCGATTCTTTCATCACATCGCCCAGCTTACCCGTCATGGTCACCTTACCTTCACCAGGTAAAGTCACCGCTTCAATGGTTAAAATTTCGCCACCAACTTCGGTCCAAGCTAAGCCTGTTGTAACGCCCAAGGCGTCTTTTTCTTCGGCCTCACCAAAGCGGTATTTACGCACACCAGAGAAGTCAGCAAGGTTTTTAGCATTTACCTCAACAGCCTTGATGTCTTCGGACATAATTTTACGGGTTGCTTTCCGACAGAGATTGGCAAGCTCACGTTCCAAATTCCGAACCCCCGCCTCACGCGTGTAATAGCGGATCAAATCAAGCAACCCATCATCGGTGATCGTAAACTCTTCCTCTGTCAGACCATTCATTTCCATTTGTTTTTTAATCAAATGACCGCGAGCGATCGCAACTTTTTCTTGCTCGGTATAGCCAGAAACCCGGATAATTTCCATCCGATCCATCAATGGACGCGGGATATCCATTGTGTTAGCTGTACACACAAACATAACATCAGAGAGATCATAATCGAGTTCTAAATAATGATCATTAAAGGCCTTATTTTGTTCTGGATCTAGGACCTCAAGCAGGGCCGAAGATGGATCACCACGAAAATCCATCCCCATTTTATCAATTTCATCCAACATAAAGACCGGGTTCGCAGTCCCTGCTTTTTTCATCCCTTGGATGAGTTTGCCAGGCATCGCGCCAATATAGGTCCGACGGTGGCCACGAATCTCAGATTCGTCACGCACACCACCCAGAGCAACACGGACAAATTTCCGACCAGTTGCCCGCGCAATGGATTGCCCAAGGGAGGTTTTCCCAACCCCGGGTGGCCCAACAAGGCACAGGATCGGACCACGGATTTTCTTTGTCCGCTTTTGGACAGCAATATATTCAATAATCCGCTCTTTGACCTTCTCAAGGCCATAATGATCCGCATTAAGAATTTTCTCTGCTTTTTTCAAATCGCTACTCACACGAGAGCGTTTCTTCCATGGCACAGAGATAATCCAATCAAGGTAATTACGCACAACAGTTGCCTCAGCCGACATTGGACTCATATTTTTCAATTTTTTGAGTTCAACCAGCGCTCGTTTTTTGGCCGTCTTTGTTAAACCAGCCTTTTCAACTTTTTCTTCAAGTTCTTGGAGTTCGTCCGATCCGTCTTCCCCATCCCCCAATTCCTTTTGAATGGCCTTCATTTGTTCATTCAAATAATAGTCACGTTGGGTTTTTTCCATCTGTTTCTTCACACGTTTGCGAATCTTACGCTCAACTTCAAGAACATCAATTTCCCCTTCCATATAGGAATAGATTTTTTCTAAGCGCTCTTTAATGGTCCCAGATTCAAGAAGCTCTTGTTTTTGATGGATTTTTAAAGGAAGATGAGACGCAATTGTATCAGAAAGTTTTGAGTAGTCAGAAATTTGCTGTAGAGATGGCAAAACTTCCGCCGGAATTTTCTTATTGAGCTTGATATATTGGTCAAATTGAACAAGAACAGCACGTGAAATAGCTTCTAACTCTTTATTATTAGCTTGATTCTTAACATCAAGGACATGGACCTCCGCCTCAAAGAAATCGCCATTATCATCAATTTTAACAATTTCAGAGCGATGGCCACCTTCAATCAAAACCTTAACTGTCCCATCTGGTAGTTTGAGAAGCTGGAGCACTGTCCCCACAACCCCAATATGATAAAGATCATCTTGGGAAGGGTTATCTAATGCAGCATCTTTTTGCGTAACTAACATTATCTGTTTGTCATCACGCATGACCTTTTCCAAAGCACGGACAGATTTATCCCGCCCAACAAAGAGTGGCACAATCATATGTGGGAAAACAACAATATCCCGAAGCGGGAGGACGGGGAGACTCAAAAGCTTTGACGTCATAATTTCAACCAATCTGTTCTAATCTATTAGCAACAAGGGGCAATACTTCCCTATTATAGCAGAGATAATGCCTTTTTAATACATTAATTCGTGAAAGTGGCGCAGAAAGTTACTTCTGATCCTGATCAATGCGGGCGTGCAATTCAACCACTTCATCAACCATACCAAACTTCTTAGCCTCAAGAGCCGACATGAAGTTATCCCGCTCCAGCGCATCAACAACGGTTTGTAACTTTTGCCCAGTATGTTTGACATAAATTTTGTTCAAATTATCCTTCATTTTCTGAATTTCTTCCGCCTGAATTTGGATATCTGTCGCCTGCCCTTGTGCGCCACCCGATGGTTGATGGACCATAACACGGGCATTCGGCAAAATATAGCGCTTACCTTTTGTCCCAGCCGCAAGCAGAAGGGAACCCATAGAACATGCCTGACCAAAACAGACGGTCGACACATCCGGCTTGATATATTGCATCGTGTCATACATCGCCATACCCGCGGTGACAACGCCACCTGGAGAATTAATATAAAATGAAATATCTTTCGATGGATTTTCTGATTCCAGAAACAAAAGCTGCGCACAGATCAAGCTTGACACGTAGTCATTCACGTCCCCAGTGAGAAAGATGATGCGCTCCCTCAACAAGCGGGAATAAATGTCAAAAGACCGCTCTCCTCGCGCAGATTGCTCCACTACCATTGGGACAAGATTATTCATCATGGGTTGGTCAAATGTACTCGCCATCGCGTTTAAACTCCAATTTTTTACTTCTGATTTGAAAATTACA
>CAZBXD010000005.1:13493-54510 GCA_964496065.1 uncultured Bdellovibrionales bacterium | reverse complement strand
AAAAAACGCGCTAATTAAGCGCGTTTTTTTAATTGATTAATTTAAGAAAAATTACTTTTTCTTAGCTGCCGCCTTTTTCTTCGTTGCGGGCTTCTTAACAACCGTTTTCTTCTTCGGCGCAGCTTTTTTCTTTCGTTCAGCTTCTTTTTCTTCGTCTTGATCAGCGGTTAATTCATCAACCGATACTGTGACCTCTTTGACCTTTACCTGATCAAGAATAAAATCAACGACCTTATCTTCATAAAGAGGCGCACGAATTGAATCCAACACCTGTGGATTTGATTGGAAATATTTGATCACTTCCTGTTCCTGGCCTGGATAGTTATAAGCCTGTTGCATCACAGCGCGATTAAGCTCCTCCGGTAAAACCTGAATTTGGTTTTTCTGGCCAATTTCTGACAATAGAAGACCAAGACGGACCCGGCGCTCTGCTATGGTTTGAAACTCATCCTTTGTTTCTTTGTCTTTTTCTGCCTTCGCAACATCAAGGCCCCGTTGCTTGATATCACCAATATGTTGGCTCCAAATTTGATTAAACTCGGCCTCAACCATCCCCTTTGGCACCTCAAACTGGTTAGCGTCATCCAGCGCATCCAAAAGACTGCGCTTCACACGCGCTTTGGAGAATTTATTATATTCATCCGCGATACGCTCTTCGACAGCTTCTTTTAGCTTAGCAAAGCTGTCCATGCCAACTTTTTTAGCCAATTCATCATCCAATTTTGCAGGTATAGATTTACGCAGCTCTTTAATTTCACAAACAAAAACTGCTTCTTTACCAGCCAATTCAGCGGCATGATATTCATCCGGGAAAGTGACGGTGACATCAACTGTTTCACCGGCTTTTTTACCAATCAATTGATCTTCAAAACCCGGAATAAAGGCACCGCTGCCCAATTCCAACTCATGTTCGTCAGATTTCATCCCCGGTTTGCGTTCACCATCAACAGAGCCATCAAAACTCATCAAAATTGTATCGCCCTTCTTTGTAGCGCGTTTTTCCTTAATAGTTTCAGTTGATTTATGGCCGTCAGCAATGCGGTTCAACGCCTCATCAATTGATTTTTTTTCCACCTTAGCCACCGGCTTTTCAATGGAAATCTTTTTAAAGTCAGCCGGCTCAAATTCAGGCACTTGCTCAACCTGAAGCGTGTATTCCAACGTGTTGTCATCTTCAAATTTTGTGATTTCAATCTTTGGCTGCATCGCAGGACGGATTTTTTCTTTCTCCATTGCCTTAGCAGACGACCGATTCACAGCTTTTTCCAGCGCTTCACCACGAATAGTTTGCCCATAGCGCTGCTTCAACAATGTCATCGGCACTTTGCCCGGGCGAAAACCAGAAATTTTGACGGTTTTTCCTAATTCTTTTAGGCGTTCATCAATTTGTGCCTCAATGTCTGTTGCTGGCACAGTGACTTTTAATTCAACAGATAGACCATTAGATTTTACTTTTTTTACTTGCATTTACACGACATTCTTAAAGTTATTTATAATAGAAATAGTTCTCTCAAAGTGGTGCGGGCGGAGGGACTTGAACCCCCACGTCGTAAGACACTAGAACCTAAATCTAGCGCGTCTACCAATTTCGCCACGCCCGCGGTACTTAAAAACTATCGCGTTGTTCTAGCGCAACGCAGCAGAAAAGCCAAGAAAAAAGTGATTTTTTTATTGCGTAGCTTTAGATTGTTCTATCAGGATTTTGCCGTACATAATTAAGGTATAAACAATTGCTGTCAAAAGTCCTAGCATTGCACCGGCAAAGCCATCAACAACTCCACCAAAAACCATTGTATAGATAATCGCAATCACCGTCGAAACAGCGAATCCGATCAAAAGACGGATATGGAGGGGGTAAGCAATTGGAATATCTTTTTTTGACTTAACGATTTGATTGAATTTCTTGGCAATAAAGAACCGAACTTTACCAGCAATCGCAACAGGAATAAATCCAGCCAGAATTGCCGGGAGCAACCCATCAGCCCCCTGCCCAGCAAACCAAATCCCCAAAACCGTTCCAATCACTATACTGAGAAGATAAATTGATAAAAGAATTGGTGTCACGAAAAATTGAGCTGATTGCATGAAAAACTCTCTCACAGGCTGTTAACGGGTATAGCGAGGGTACACGAAACCCTAAGCCAACGGCAAGAATTATTTCCCTTCTTCAATTTCAAGCATCCGTTTATCCCAATCTCTCAGATGTGGCCAGCGTATGAGGCAATAGCGAACAAAGTAGATAGGCATTTCACCTTCATCTATGCGTCCGTAACAACTTCAAGAACGTTTTCTCGCGTTGATAATCGCCATTCTTTTTTCATGTAAATGTTATTATCTTCATCGATCGCAAGCATAACAGCAATATCAGGCCCTTCAACACAAGACCACGACACAATTTTACCATTGGGGGAGCTCTATATCATGATCAACACTGTTATATATCCGCTTTGAAGCTATATCTTTGTGTGAAGAGATAATTTTGGGGTTAGCCATCAATGTTTCTTCCTAATAAATTATAGGTTAAGTGGTTACAATCAACTTGACTGCGATCAGACCCAGTTATAATTTTTTATCATGAATATTATCAAAAAAACATCCCCTTATCATAATGAACGCCGCGCCCAGGTTCTTGTTGTGCATGCGATGACAGTGTCTCAGGAAGAGGCGCTCAAGACATTAGAGGGCAAAAGTGAGTATGAGGTCAGTTGCCACTATGCCATCGATCAAGAAGGCAAGCTGTATCAATATATGGATGAAACGCGACGGGCTTGGCATGCGGGTTTAAGTTTCTGGCACGGCTTTACAGATATTAATAGCCTCTCTGTTGGGGTTGAACTGATTGCGCCACAGGCGGAGCATAATTTTGATAAGGTGGTTTTTACTGACAAGCAAATGCAGGCATTCGTAGATTGGGCCAAGGATGTGATTGAGCTCCATCGTATCAAGCCAGAAAATATCCTTGCCCATCAGGATATCGCCCCCGGACGCAAACCCGATCCGGGTCCAAACTTCCCATGGGCAAAACTTGCAGAGCAGGGGATAGGTCTGTGGCATGATTTGAATGATGAAGACACTAACGATACGTTTTCTTTAAATGAAGAAGATAAACAACATTGCCTTGCTCTCCTAAAAGACTATGGCTATGACTTGCGTAATCCAACGGATGAACAGGTTAAAAATGTCGTGGTGGCGTTTCAAACCCACTTCCTCCCGGGGCAGATTTCCGGTACAATGACTAAAGCTACCTATAAAGCCATTCAATCATTGATGAGACAAGTATCATGACCGACCCATTTGATAAACGCGCCCGTGCTTTTGAAAATAAAAAATCTCGTGAGGCAGATCTGCACTTTATGAATAAAGTGGAGGCTGTGCGCCGTCTTGGTTTTTCAGTGGCAAAGCAGTTTGGTTTTGATGAGCAAACAACCCGGGAGTACTCCCGTAATCTGATCGATAATGGTTTGGTCACGGGTGGATTGAAGGATGTTGTGGCTATGGTGGTTAAAGATTTTGATAAATTCGGCCTTCAGGGCGATGCTAAGGCGATTGAGTACAAGGTCCGTACATATCTTGCTGAATTGGATGCCGAAGACGGTCTTACCCGCTGAAAACTTGAAAAACGCGCTTGCAAATTCAAGGGCTAGGGGGTATAACCCCTCTTGCTTTCAGCATATGGCGCCTGTAGCTCAGCGGTAGAGCACTCGGTTGTGATCCGAGTTGTCGCGGGTTCAAACCCCGTCAGGCGCCCCATTTTTCTCTCTCAATATTGATTTTCTAAATTATTCGCACTAACTAAATTATTCGCACTAATAAGAGTAAAGGTATTTATTTAGAGGGTATGTGGATGACCAATGAAATTCTATTCCTACTTACGGCTTTTCTGGCGCTTGGCACAGTAGCGATTGCAGCCTTGTTTGGGCGCATGTGGCTTTATGTTGCTGCGGTTACTCTTATTTTAATTACAAATACTGTTGTTGGAAAACTCGGGATGGTTTTTTGACTTTACCGCGGCTGTTGGGGTTTCTACCTTTGCAGGCATATTCTTAGCGACAGATATTTTATCTGAATTTTACGGTAAAAAATTGGCTAAGCGAGCAGTTTGGCTTGCGTTTTTTGCAAATATTATTTTTATGAGCTTTGGCTTTATAACAACCATTTTTGAAGGCGGTATTAATCCAGAAATGGATCAGGCAATTGAAGTGATTTTTAACTTTCTACCCAGAGTAGTTGCGGCAGGTATGATTGCGTTCATCATTGCACAGCATTTTGATGTTGCGTTTTATCACTTTCTTAAAAAACTAACAAAAGACAGGCATCTCTGGTTGCGCAATATTACAAGCACTGTGGTCTCACAATTTCTAGATTCTGTGATCTTTATTATGATTGCCTTTGGCCCATCTAACCCGGCAAGCTGGGATATTATCTTTAGTATTTGGATCCTGAAGTCAGGTGTGGCGCTGTTTGATACCCCCTTAAGGATTGTGCCATACTAGAATTAAAAGAAGAAATTGGCGTAACGGCTAAAGAAATTATCCCTATGGGAAAAATATCACTTTGGAACCATGCAACCGTTCAAGCGCACCTCTTTTTAGCAAAAGTTTTGCACGTTGGCGAAAATAATCCCGATGAAGGGGAAATTCTTCAACTTGAAAAAGTGCCCTTTTCAAAAGCGATGCAAATGGCAGAAGAAACAGGCACAAATGCACAGACACTGCTTTGCTTATACAGGGCACAAAATATTTTAAGTGCTGAGAAATAAGAATGGAGTGAAAATGGCGCGCCCGAGAGGATTCGAACCTCTAACCGCTTGATTCGTAGTCAAGTACTCTATCCAGTTGAGCTACGGGCGCGCATAAATCAACTGCCCATTGGCAGTGCTGGTGAGTTTTACTGCAAATCACCCCAGTAAAGCAAGGTTTTTTTGTGACTTTTTTAAAAGAAGCGCTTGTCGGCTTGCATGACATTCGGTAAAGTACATAAAAATTAACCGCATTTGGGAAATATCTATTGTCATTTTAGGCGTAACCGCCTATCACAATACTATAAGAATTTAACGAGGTCACTACCCCCATGACAACAACACGTCACATTATCGCATTATCATTTGCTTTTATTTTCTTGACCGCTTGTTCAACTACAGCGTCGCAGGCCAACACAGCCGAGGAAACTGATACGGCTATGCAAGAAGCAAGCTGGATTGATGGCCGTAGTAATGCGGGACCTTCCCCCGAAGAAACTGTTGAACTTGCTTCTATTTCTTCCGATGATGAAACGATGGTGATCCAATCAACGGTTAACGGGGCGGATAAACCATTTCAATATCGTGAAACTGTTGTTTCCCGTAAAGTGCAGCAACTGCGCAATGATCATGATAAAATTAAGCAATATGCTGATTCGTATGACAATACGCTTCGCACTCTCCAATCCTCTTCTGAAGCAACAACCAAACGGTATTATGATGTGATCGCAGCGATAAATGCCCACCTTCAACGTGGCACAACCCCTGGCAACCCAATCTTGATTGACAAGGCGCAGACCGCACAGAATAACTTGGATGCTTTGGCAACAGACATTACATCTCTTAATGTTTTAGCAAATGATATTGCCTCTAATGCGTCGCTTGCGTCATATCTGATGGAAGCCATTCGTGCAACATATAATGTTTCCGGTGCAGTTGACGAAGATCACCAAGCGCTTACTGAGCTCGAAGATCTGGTCAATAACCTCAATGTTCAAACCGATCGTCAGTTAAATGACGTTAATGAAGATATTAACCGCCGGACAAGCTATTTATCCTCTGAGCGTCGTAATCTCCAAACACTTTCACTCGCTATTGCTAATGGCGAATTATACGGTCAAAGCCTAGCAAATCGTGCTTTTTTCTCTCCAGCCTCTGCCCTTCCGGGTTCTGCACCGCTGGCAACACCAAATACACCGGTTAATTCAAGCAAGCCTTTGGTCGTTATCCGCTTTGATCGCCCAAATGTTGAATTTGAACAAGCCGTTTACCTTGCTGCATCGCAAGCGCTTGAAAAATATCCAAATGTTGGTTTTGAAGTGGTTGCAATATCACCAGCTGGTATTAACCCCGCTCAGGCAGCGTTAGCAACAACGGATTCGCAAAATAATGCTGAGGCTGTTTTACGGTCTATGGCACAGATGGGCATTCCCGGCAATCGTGTTGCGCTTTCATCGGCAAAAAGCCCATCAGCCCGCACTTCCGAGGTCCATATTTTTCTCCGCTAACCCCCTAAAAAATTAAGGTTTTTACAAGGTCTTGTTGTTAGACTTATAGTGGTTGAGTCTAACTTTTAAGGATAACCTATGGTTGGTGGTGTTTTTGGATTATCGAATCCTCTTGTTTCGTTTCGGAACTTCATGGAAGATCCGCAAGCGCAGCTGGATGATTTTGCCGACGACCCGCAAATTGACAATCAAATCAGCTATTTTAAAGAGAATATCGGCAATGTAGAGACAATTGATGAATTGTTCGAAGATCGACGCTTAGCTGAATTTCTACTTTCCTCTTTCAGCATGGAGGGAGAAATCAATAGCTTAGGGAGAATTAAAGCTGTTCTAGAAGCTGATTTTGATGATCCCGTTTCCTTGCCCAATGTTTTAGCCGATCCAAAATTTAGAGAAATTGCGGAAACACTCCGTCTTGATCGGGACGGTCTTGCTGTTTTTGAAGATACAGCGCTGATTGATCAACTAACAGATCGATTTATTCGCAATGAATTTGAAGTCCGCCTTGGTGAGGAAGATGCTGCCTTAAGACAAGCGCTGTTTTTCTCACGGAGCATTACAAATGCTAATACCGTCTTTGATGTCCTTGGTGATCAAGTTTTGCGCTCTGTTGTCCAAGGTGCATTACAATTACCGCAAGAGCTCGCCATTCAGCCCGTTGATACGCAGGCCCGCGCGATTGAAAGCCGGATTGATATTGAAAAGCTTGTTAGTCTTTCCAATGAACTTGGCACGGATGCTGCGCAGGTTGAACGCGCGCGCAGTGATGCCAGTATTTTAGAGACAAATTTACAAGCCTCCGATGCTGCCCTCACGCAGGTAACAAACCTCAGTGATCAATTAAACCTTATTTTGGATGCTTATGATGATCTTGCTAATGTAACGGATGCAGTAAGTGGTCCCTATGCCGCCGATATTCCATTTCAGGAAGCAGCGATACCTGAATTAGTCCGTTTTGAGCAAATGCTTGATGCTGGGGACAATGGGATCACTAATATTGAATTTTTGATGGGCGAGCTTGTAAACGTTCTCAATGCCGTTGATGATCCGGGTGCAGATTTAACAAACTTAAAGGCTTCTTTTTCCGGTCTTTTGAACAGCATCAATAATGTCATTGACGTTGAAGCCCAGACGGATAACCCATCTGGTACTATCGATAATATTTTAGGAAATGGGGCCAATACGTCACTATTTGCATCGCTTGATGCTGATGGAACAACAGCACGGATTAGCCTTTTTGATATGACAGCTATTCAGGCGTCCCTGGCAGCAGCAGAAGCTAGTTTTAATGCCGCAAGCGGCGCTGGTGACCCAAATGTAACTCAGGCACTATCTCGTGTTTTGATAAGTATTGATGCTATAGAACCTATCAAGGAAACTTTAGCAAATGATCGCATTGCCTTTAATGAAACAATTGCCTCCGTGGAAGCCTTTGCTGCAACGCTGAGTACAAACCAACTTATTCAAGGCAAAGAATCGGCGGCTGATGCGTTAGATCGCGTGACAACAATCGAAGCCCTCCTTGATCAGATTCAGGATTTGGCTGAAGAATCAAGAGATCGTCTTCCCTCTGCCGATCGTAGTGATCTTGACCTTCAGTTTACAGATCTTAAAACACAACTGCGTGATGCGATTGATAATACCAATACGGTTGGCCTCGATAACTTCCTTGCTAATATCCCTGACCAATCCTATGAGATTATTGCTGGATCAAATATCACAGTCAGCGGCAATATTGATTTAGCGACAACGATTGCTGATGTGCTGGATCTAGAGGATATTACAACACAAGCTGGTGCAACAGCACTCTTCAACCAAACATTTTTACTCGAAATTGAAACAGACCAAGCGCGCAATAGTCTAGAAAAAGACATTACCCCGCTCAACAATGTGTTAAATCGTTATGATCCGCGTGGCACGATTGATAATGCGATTTATACCCTAGAAGATCAAATTAGCCAAATTATTGCCAGCGCTGAGGCCAATGGGGTTAACCTGCTCTCCGTTAGCCAAAATGACGTCAGCCTTGATGTTGCAAGTTCCTTTGCCCCTCTTTCTCTCAGCGCATTCAACTCTTTTGAAAGTGATTTATCCAGCAGCTTATCTAGTGCGATTTCATTTTTACAAACAGATTTGAACCAAGCCCAAAGTGAACTCTCTGATTTACTTGATATTGTTGACACTGTGCGCCGTGGCCTGTCTTCAGATGCCAATAACGCTAATCTAGAGCTTGCTAAAAACAGTGCGGTGATTGATGCCGCTGATGCCCAGGCAGAATCACTAGAAGACAACCCTTATCAACTCAGTAAATTCACAACAAGCTTTGTTGAGCGCTTCCTAATCCTCAATGGTGGACAAGGCGGGACACAAACTACAGGTCCAGAGGCTTTTCTTCTTAACCTTATACAGCCACTAAATACGAATAATAATGGTATTATTAGTCTCGATCTCAACACCTCAGGGCAAAGCAATGGCAACAGCCCATCTGGTGGGCTCCTCAGCCTGTTTACTTAAAAATACTTAGTTTTAAACGACACAAAAACGCTTCACCGCGTTTTTTATTTCAAAACTGCGTAAAACATTTCACCATGTTTTACTTGTTTTTCTTAATAGTAAATTTTGCCATTTGTGTAATGGCATCAATATGCGCCTGTGATGGTTTTGATTTTTCTTTTTTCTCAACCGTGCCAGCCAATGCTTTAATCAAGCCATCCATTCCTTTTTTCGGAATTGCTTTTGGTGGTGCAGAACGACGCACAACTTTCTTTGGTAATGGTTCTGGTTTTGCCTCTTCTTGAGTTGGAAAATCACTAAGAGGAAGGCCTTTAGCAGCACGTTGTAAAGCATGCGTCAAAATCCCATTCAGATAAGGAGCCGCCAACCCTAAAAGCAGATCGTTATCTTCTTTAATTTTCTGACGCAAAATAGTTTCAGCCTGTTTCGTATTACCACCTGCACGACGAAGTGCGTCTTTAGCAATTTCTAAGGCATATTTTTGTTCTTTGCTCATAAGGCCATCATAACAGAAAAACGGTTAAAAAACTATGCTGCCGCTTGAGCGAGTTGATTCACAAGATTTTTGACCCCTGCGACACGCTCGTCAAGATTTTGCCAAGACCGGATTGCGGCCAGTTTATGATCGGGGCGTAGCTTGACTGTACCCAATTGTTCATTAATAAAGCGCACGAGGTTTTCAACATTCTTGAATTGATTATGACGGAAGGTCACCACCGCTCCTTTTGGGCCAGCATCGAGGCGTTCAATCCCCGCCGTTTTACAAAAAGATTTCAAAGAAATAACATGAAGGAGGTTGTGGAATTCCTCTGGTAATGGGCCAAAGCGATCAATCATCTCCGCCGCGAATTGCTCAATTTCATCACGCTCTGTCAATGATGATAGTCGGCGATAAAGCGAAAGACGTACAGGGAGATCAGTAATATACTCTTCCGGAATCATAACAGAGACACCAAGGTTGATCTGTGGCGCCCAATCATTATCTTGATTTTTAATGCCCTGCCCAGCCTTCGCCAATGTAACGGCCTCTTCCAGCATTTGTTGATAGAGCTCAACTCCGATCTCCCGGATATGCCCGGACTGTTCTTCCCCCAATAAGTTCCCTGCCCCGCGGATATCCATATCATAGCTGGCCAGTTGAAACCCGGCCCCGAGTTGATCAAGCGTGCCAATGACATGGAGACGTTGCTTACCGGACTCCGTCAATTTTTTATCCGTCTTATAGGTGAGATAAGCGTAAGCGCGTTGCTTAGAACGCCCAACTCGACCACGAATTTGATAGAGCTGTCCTAAACCAAATATTTCACTCCGATGGACAATTAGGGTGTTTGCATTTGGGATATCCAACCCAGACTCAATAATATTGGTTGCTAGCAGAACATCATATTGCCCCTCATAAAAGGCGGTCATACGATCATCCAGCTCATTACTTGGCATTTGTCCATGCGCTTGAATAATTTTCAGCTCCGGGACAAGTTCTTGTAGTTTTTTACTCAACTCTTCTAAATCAGCAATGCGTGGACAGACATAAAAACTCTGCCCGCCGCGATAATGTTCGCGCATCAAGGCTTCACGGATCACAACCGGATCATACGGCATCACAAAGGTGCGCACCGCCAGACGATCGACCGGTGGTGTGGCGATAATACTCATTTCCCGAACCCCGGACATCGCAAGTTGCATTGTCCGCGGGATCGGTGTCGCCGTCAGGGTCAGAACATGGACATTATCTTTCAAGCTTTTCAGTTTTTCTTTTTGCTTGACGCCAAAATTTTGTTCTTCATCAATAATAAGAAGACCAAGATTAGCAAACTTAACCTTATCACTCAGGAGGGCATGCGTACCAATAACAATATCCAGCTGCCCTTTTTGGAGTTGATCACGCACCGTATCCGCAGCTTTTCCTGTGACAAAGCGAGACAGCTGAGCAATTTTAATTGGAAACCCTTTATAACGATCAATAAAAGTTTTGTGGTGCTGACGCGTGAGCAAGGTTGTCGGAACAACCACCGCCACTTGTAGCCCTGACATCGCCATATTAAATGTAGCACGTAGGGCCACCTCCGTCTTGCCAAAGCCAACATCCCCACATACCAAGCGATCCATCGCGGTTTGGCCATGGAGATCATCGAGGACTTCCCCAATGGCTCGCAATTGGTCATCAGTTTCATGATAAGGGAAACGGGCGCAGAACTCTTCAAATGCGCCATCGGGCACAGAAAGTTCTGGTGTTTTATTGAGTTTGCGCTTAGCGGCTATTTCAATCAATTGATCCGCAATCTCTATAAGGTTGCGTTTAACGCGCGCTTTACGGGTTTGCCACCCAACCCCACCTAACTTATCCAATTGTGCAACCGATTGGTCAGAGCCAAATCGAGACAAAACATCAATATTCTCAACGGGGATAAAAAGCTTATCCTCGTCGGCATACACAACCTTCACACAGTCATGTTTTGCTCCAGCGGCATTAACCGTTTCTAAGCCTTCAAAGCGACCAATCCCATGTTCAATATGCACGACGAGATCACCAGGGTTCAGCTCTGTCGCCGCGGCCAGTGGATTTTCTCCAGATTTACGTTTTTTAATCGTACGTGTTAAACGATCGCCTAAGATATCTTTTTCTGTGATCACAACCAAATCAGGCGACTCAAAGCCATGATCAAGCCCAAGCAGGATAAAGGAACTCTCAGGGATTTTAATCTGATGATCACTACAAAGTTTTTTGAGACGATCTCTTGACCCTTCAGAATAGCAGGTAATCAAGAGATCGATTTTTTGTTTTTGAACTAAATCAACTTGTTTCTTGAGACGTTCAAAGCTCTCAGCCGATGATTTTTGATTTTCAGCAGTAATCAGTGCGCCTGATTTACCCAAACCATCCCTTACCATCTCACCGTCGGGAATGGAGAATGGATTGAGATCACGCACTATACGACCTTCCAAAGCTTTTTCCCATTCTTGATCATCGAGATAGAGGAAATGCGGTGGTAATGGCTTATACCCCATCCCAGTTTTCTGTGCGTCTTCAAGTGTATCAACGCGCGCCTGATAAAAATCGCCAATTTGGGAGACCCGGGTTTCACGGGCGGCAGGCATTTGATGATCAAAAACAATCGGGCTATTTTTTAAAACATCAAACAATGTTGTCATTTCTGGATAAAACAGCGGTAACCAGTGCTCCATACCTGGATAGAGGCGACCCTCACCAACCGCTTCGTAAAGTGGATCTTCGCCTTGTACTGCACCAAAAATTTCCCGATATTTTGTTCGAAAATGGATTTTTGTCTCCTCAGTCAGCATAAGTTCTGACACAGCCGACAGGTCAAAGCGTTTTAAAGTCCCTTCACTACGCTGACTCATCGCATCAAAGGTTTTAATACTCTCAACCTCATCATCAAACAGGTCAATACGCACCGGGTTATTAAACCCTGCGGGGAAAAGATCAATGATCCCGCCACGAATAGCAAATTCAGCCGATTCCCTAACAGTTGGTGACCGATGATAGCCATTTTGGATGAGATATTTCTGCAATGCCTCTAAATCGAGCGTTTCGCCTAGAGCTACGGAAAATGTCGCATACTTAAACAAGGATGGATCTGGCATACGTTGCATCGCTGCATTGACCGTTGTCATGATAACACTTGGCCCTTTAAAAGGTTTTTCTTGTGCCAAACGGGCTGCTACTTTTGCACGTCTTGCCAGAATACCCCCATGCGGTGACACGCGGTCATACGGCAAACAATCCCATGCCGGGAAAGAAATAGCCTCCACATCCGAAGCAAAATAAGACAAACATTCGCTGATGACCTGCACGCGAGTGTCATCCAGCGTGACATGTATAACAGGCGCACGTAAACTTGCCCAAGCTTTATATGCCAGTGATGTGATGAGGCGGGCGTCATGCCCTTCTGGGGCGCCGCCAAGGGTACCGCGTCCTGTTTGTAGATCTTTCATAACGAAGGTGAGAGTAGCGTTTTATATGAGGAAATCAATGCGTTTTTAGATTAAACGCCAATAAAAGCTGGGCAATTTCATTATCCCACTGCTCCGGAATTGGTTCACGTTCAGTGACCCAGTTATAGATATCCGGATCAGAATTTGTGATAAACTTCTCAAAAAGAGTGAGCTGTCTCTCGTCAAAGTCGGGTACATGGGTTTTTGCAAAGTTACCAAGCAAAAGATCCATTTCCTTTGTCCCGCGGTGTCCACAACGAAAAATCAATTTCTTTTTTTTGTTTGTTAGATCAGAATTATCCATATAATGACCATAGAGGTTTTTAACACGCATGTCACCACAGACCCGACCCTTTATTCTTGACCCACTCTTTACTGGGATACAGCGAATCCCTGGTGTTGGGCCACGCATTGGTAAAGCGCTGGAACGTTTGACTGGTCCGAAGGTATTTGATGTACTGTCTCACCTCCCCGTTGGGCTGATTGATCGACGCGAGATTAAGGCCATTGGACAGACACATCCCGGCGAAACCGCAACCCTGATTGTCACCGTCCAATCGCACCAAAAGCCGCGTGGGAAGGGTAAACCCTATCGGGTGATTGTTACCGATAAAGCCGGTGATACGATGCCGCTGATTTTCTTTCGCGCTTGGGATAGCACAATCCAAAAAAACTACCCCCTTGATCAAGAAATCATTATCAGTGGCAAGATTGAATTTTATCAAACCCTGCCACAAATGCCGCATCCGGATAAAGTCGCCCCGCTTACAAAAAAGGATCAGGTGACCATTGTTGAACCAATCTATCCCCTCACCCAAGGGGTCAGTAATACACTCATCAATAAATGTGTCGCCTATGGTTTGGAGCGCCTGCCCAACTTGTCAGAATGGCTGAATGAGACTTTTAAAACCCAAGAACAGTGGCCAGATTGGAAAGCTGCCCTGCTTAGAGTGCACCATCCACAATCCGAGCAAGACCTTCTGACTAATGACAAAGCCCGGCAACGCTTGGCCTATGATGAACTTTTGGCAAGCCAGCTGACCCTTTCTCTCTTAAGGCATCGAGAAAGGAACCAAGCTGGGCAATCTCTGCGTGATAAGAAGGGGCTTAAAGAAAAAGCGCGCGCCGCCCTGCCCTTTAGCCTCACAGCGGGTCAGGAAGAAGCAATTCAAGATATCTCAAAGGATATGGAAGGATCACAGCGTATGCTTCGCCTTCTGCAAGGCGATGTTGGCAGTGGTAAAACGGCGGTCGCCTATATCGCCATGGCGCATGCCGTCGGTGCCGGCAAACAAGCCGCGCTCATGGCTCCAACAGAAGTACTCGCGCGTCAACACGGCAATACGCTCATTCCACTGTGTAAGAAAGACGGTCTCACTTGTGCTGTTCTTACCGGGCGAGATAAAGGGACAAAGCGAGAAGCCATTCTCAATGATCTTGCCAACGGCACAATTGACATCCTGATCGGCACGCATGCCCTGTTTCAAAAGGATGTCGATTTTAAAGATCTCGGCCTGGCCATTATTGATGAGCAACATCGCTTTGGTGTGTATCAGCGCCTGATGTTAACCGATAAAGGGCAGCATGTTGATGTGCTGGTGATGACGGCAACACCAATCCCTCGCACCCTAACCTTGACCGTGTATGGCGATATGGATGTTTCACGATTAACGGAGAAACCCGCCGGACGTCAACCAATCGACACCCGTGCAATGAGTATTGAAAAAATCCCGGATCTGGCCGCAGGTTTGAAACGTAAAATTGCCGATGGCGAACGGATATTCTGGGTTTGTCCCTTGGTTGAAGAGTCAGGGAAGATTGATCTCGCCGCTGCGATTGATCGGCATAAGGTGCTATCCAAACATTTCCAAGATCGTGTTGGCCTGGTGCATGGGAAGATGAAAGGCGATGAAAAAGATGCGCAAATGCTTGCCTTTAAAGAGGGTGAGGTCGATATTCTGGTTGCTACCACCGTGATTGAGGTTGGAGTTGACGTGCCGGAGGCCACTGTCATGGTGATTGAACATGCTGAACGCTTTGGCCTGTCTCAACTGCATCAGCTGCGCGGGCGTGTCGGGCGTGGTGATAAACCGGCTAGCTGTCTTCTTCTGTATGGTTCCCCCCTATCGGATACCGCAAAGAAACGTATCCAAACCCTACGCGAAACTGAAGATGGTTTTAAAATTGCCGAGATTGATCTGGAACTTCGAGGCGCGGGTGAATTGCTCGGTACTCGGCAATCCGGCCTACCGAATTTTAAATTTGCTGACCTGTCGGCGCATCAACACCTGATCCGGGCGGCGCATGATGATGCCCGTTTGATTATCAATAAAGACCCACTATTGAAATCCGAGCGTGGCCAAGCCCTCAAAACTCTCCTTTATCTCTATGAAATGGATGAAGGGGTACGGTTATTGAGCAGTGGGTAATTATTTCTTCTTTTTTAGGGTATCAACCTTATAATCCGGGACGACGATCCCGCTCGAAACCACCATTTTAATCCCCTCCTCCACCGTCATATCAAGGGGGATCAGATCTTTTTCTTGTAAAAATAGGAGAAAGCCAGAGGTTGGGTTTGGTGTAGTTGGTACAAAAACACTTACTACATCGCCCTTAGTTTTATGTTGAATTTCTCCCTTAGTGCGCCCAGAAATAAAGCCAACAACCCATTTTCCTTTCATCGGATACTCAAGAAGTACAACATCTCGAAACGCTTTTGATTGTTGAGCCAGAACAGATTGTGAAATTTGCTTAACTGCACCATAAACACTGCGAATAATCGGCACACGATCTAAAACTCGTTCACTTGTACGAACAAAAAAACGGCCAACAAAACCGGCGGTAAAAGCACCAATCAAAATAAAAATTACTGTCATAATAACGATCCCAATACCAGGGATGTTAAATGGTAAGTAGGTTTCTGGATGATATTGCGCTGGGATTAGATGACTTACGCGCACATCGATATAAGAAATAATCTTCCACGCCAAAAAGAGTGTAATCGCCAATGGAGCCGTGACTAAAATCCCAGCAATTAAATACCCTCTCATACGAGCAAAAAAACCACGATTTTTGGATGCAGGCTCGATATCGATAATTGTTTCTTCTTCCATGGCTCCCTTTATAACGTAAAAAATCTATAAGAAAAAGGCGGCAAATGCCGCCTTGATCAAAATTATCGTTAATTGCTCTAGCGTGAGTAAAATTCGATCACTAAGCTTGGCTGCATTTGCACAGCGTAAGGGACATCAGACATGGCTGGTGCGCGCATAAACTTACCCTGCATTTTTTTATGATCTGCTTCCAAATATTCTGGAACATCACGATGTGGTTCTTCCACAGCTTGCATCACAACAGGCAGTGTCCGTGATTTTTCTTTTAACTCGATTACATCACCATCTTGAACTGAATATGATGGAATGTTAACGCGTTTGCCATTCACCAGAACGTGACCATGGTTAACGAACTGACGCGCGGCAAAAACAGTCGGGACGAATTTCATACGATAGATCACGGCATCCAAACGGCGTTCTAGAAGTTCGATCAAGATTTCACCAGTGTCCCCACGACGACGAGACGCTTCTTGGTAATAACGGCGGAATTGCTTCTCACCGATATTGCCGTAATAGCCTTTTAGCGTTTGCTTGGCCATTAACTGAAGACCGTAGTCTGATTTTTTACCACGACGGTTCGGGCCATGATGCCCTGGACCATATTCGCGTTTGTTAACTGGGCTGCGGGGCTGTCCCCATAGATTAGCGCCTATACGACGACTAATCTTGTGTTTAGCGGCTAAGCGTTTACCACTCATAATATTTTTACCTCATTTTTTAGTTACTTTATTTGTCCAACTCGGAATGATCCGCTACAAACGGTTTCTCTCCCTGGCGCCAATAAGACGCAACACCGTTGGAATGAGGTAGGTTTATAATAATTTCTTACGGCTAAGTCAATCAATTTATTGTATGGTGGTTCTTTCTCTGATCTTGAGCGTATCAAGAAGGAGATCATACGCGAACATATTATGCGCCCAAGTCATATAATATTTATTACTGTCCGGTGTAACAAGAATAGCGTAAACAATATAATTTCCATTATCAATGCGTGTCACATGCATAGTTTGACGAATAAGATCTTTCTCATCTCGCTCAATATCAAAATCTGTCTTTTTTAGCAGAGCTTTGAAAGTTATCTCATAACTCTTTTGAGAAAAATCATCATATTGTTCTATGTTTTCAGGGGATGGTAGCTGTGCGTCTGGTTTTTCTCCTAAAATTGAAAAACCACGATCAGAGAGTAATTGAGTAATTTCTGGCCATAACTTATCTTCGTTGATTTGAGATGATTTACGATATGCCCTTATATAAATAACGCCATTGAGACCACCCGCCTTGTGAAAATTTTGAAGTTCCATGCCAGTTTTTAAGGTTGAATTTTTTTCCACCTGCGCTGTTTTCCAAGAAGTCAGATGATTAAAAGAAAGAACATTAAGGAGCTTAAACGTCTTTTTCTCTTCAATGATTCTGTTAATAGGTTGCTTTAAGCTAAATGATGCCAAGCTATATCCAATTAATTCTTTTGCTTTTTTATAAGACAAAACAGGAACACCCATCCTTAATAGAACAAGAGTGTCACCATGAATGATAAAACGGGCTCGGACCGCAAATGAAGATTGATTATCTTGCACTTCTACAAAAAGTGCTTCAGCTTGTTTTTCTGAGTATACTCTAACTGTCTCAGGAGATAACCCACGATTGGCAAAATAGCCATACATATAATCCTTAGCAGTAATTTCACGTTTTAATCGAAGTGCCTCTAACCAAACAAATGGTCTCATGTCACCAATTGCAGGTCCAAAGTACCGGGCAATATTCGTTAAAATAAGATATTTTTCTTCCCCAGGCAGCCCAAATTGAGCAAAATTTGAACGCACCCAATCATTAGGAAGCAGGATTGAATATTCCAATTCCTCATCGCCAAAAGGGATTTCAGTAAATTGCTTTATTTTATTATTGATATACTCCGTTTCAAGTTTATCCCCAGTTGGGAGCTCAATATTACGATTTTCTCTTTTAAAACGCGCCTCTGATGATTCTTTTTCTGAAATTTTAATAGCCCCTTGCTGACGGGGCTGCTCAGAAGGCGCGTTCGATACTAAAAAATTTTTACCAAACATAAACACCGCCATCACCACACAAGCGGCAATGGTTACTGTTGTTTGATTAAACTCAATTTTCATAGCCTGAAAGTAAAATAATTATATTAAGAAATTCTATCGTCTGATACCTTATTGATAAATAACCTAAAAATAAAGAGGTAAACGGCGTTTTGACCTCTTGCCTTATTGATGGAGCATCGCCATAATCGCGCGCATGACTGATCTACTAAAAGAAACAAATAAAGGTCAAACATCAATGTCATACACAGCTGATGATATTGAAGTCCTAGAGGGTTTAGAACCCGTACGCCGTCGTCCAGGAATGTATATTGGCGGCACAGATCAACGCGCGTTACATCACCTTGTGACCGAAGTTCTTGACAACTCAATGGATGAGGCCGTAGCCGGCCATGCCAATAGGATTGACCTTATCCTGAATAGTGATGGTAGTGTCACGGTTATCGATAATGGCCGTGGTATCCCTGTTGGAAACCATCCTAAATTCAAAGATAAATCAGCATTAGAAGTCATTATGACGACATTGCATTCTGGTGGTAAATTTTCTGATAAATCATATAGTACGTCAGGTGGGTTGCATGGGGTTGGAATTTCTGTAGTCAATGCCCTATCAAAAAAAATGATTGTTGAAGTTGCCCGCGATAAAAAGCTCTATGTTCAAGAGTTTCAGCGTGGTACACCAGTAACAAAACTAGAGGATAAAGGATCGATCAATAATCGCCGTGGAACAAGTATCACATTTTGGCCTGATGAAGAAATTTTTGATACTAACGCAAAGTTTAATCCAAAAACACTTTATGACATGGCCCGCTCAAAATCGTACCTATTCTCCGGTGTTGAAATTCGCTGGCAATGTGCCCCGACTCTTCTTAAATCAGATAGCACTTTACCAGAAAAAGAAAAGATATTTTTTCCCAATGGTTTGTTAGACTTTCTTCAACACGAAATCCAGGACAGACCAACGTTTTCCCCCACTTTTTTTAGTGGGACAAATGATCTGCCCGATGAGCAAGGGCGCGTTGAATGGGCGATTGCGTGGACGGAAGATGAACAAGGTTTTTGCCACAGCTATTGTAACACGATTGTTACACCATTAGGAGGAACTCATGAATCTGGTATGCGCACAGCGATAACACGTGGCATGCGGCA
The DNA here is from genome assembly GCA_964496065.1 of uncultured Bdellovibrionales bacterium. GTDB lineage: Bacteria > Pseudomonadota > Alphaproteobacteria > Micavibrionales > SZUA-601 > CAZBXD01. The sequence continues at coordinate 35,471 of CAZBXD010000005.1, read as the reverse complement.
ATATGGTGAACTTATTGGCGAGAAAGGGATCACTAAAATTACGGCAGAAGATGTTCTAGGCGGCGCTTCTATTGTCCTTTCTGTTTTTGTTAAAGACCCACAATTTCAAGGACAAACCAAGGAAAAGCTTGTTCTCAACTCGGTTGCGCGTGCCGTTGAAACTGCGATCAAAGACCCCTTTGACCTCTGGCTGGGTAGTAACACAGCTGCGAGTAAAAATCTTATTGAAAATATTCTTGAGCGTGCCGCTGAACGTCAGAAAAAACGTAATAATAAACCATTAGAACGTAAAAGTGCGACTCGCCGTCTCCGTTTGCCGGGTAAACTCTCTGATTGTACCCGCAATAGTGCCGAGGGCACTGAGCTCTTTATCGTTGAGGGCGATTCAGCCGGTGGATCAGCAAAGCAAGCCCGTAACCGTGAAACACAAGCTATTCTTCCTTTACGAGGAAAAATTCTTAATGTGGCCAGTGCTTCAGCACAAAAACTGACCGCCAATCAGGACATCAAAACCCTGGCCACGGCCTTGGGATGCAGCTTGGGTAAAGATTTTGATGTGAATGACTTACGCTATGAGCGGATCATTATTATGACGGATGCGGATGTTGATGGCGCGCATATTGCGACCCTCCTTATCACATTTTTCTTTACGCAATGTCCTGGTCTTATTGAAAGTGGACGACTGTATTTAGCTATGCCACCACTTTATCGCCTGGTGCAAGGCAAGAAATCGGCCTATGCCCAAGATGATGCGCATCGTGAAAAACTTGTTAATACACTATTTGATCGCAATAAAAAGATTGATGTTAGCCGTTTTAAAGGTTTGGGTGAAATGCCAGCCGCACAGTTAAAAGAAACCACGATGAACCCAGAAAAACGGCAACTGATGCGTGTTACACTGCGTAGTGATGATTTTGATGGACCAGAACCGATGCAAGCGAAACGTTTGATTGACCGTCTGATGGGACGTAAGCCAGAGGCCCGTTTTAAATTTATTCAAGAAAATGCAGAATTTGCCAAAGACATTGATATTTAATAAGGTGTTTACAGGTACAGCGAGGAAAAAATAGATAAATTGATGACAGAAAAAACTCCCGATGATGTAAAATTTACTGATCTTGGCTTTAATGATCAAATTTTGAAAGCGCTTGCCGATGTAGGTTATGAAAGACCAACCCCTATCCAAGCACAAGCCATCCCCCACGCTTTGATGATGCGTGATGTTGTAGGTATTGCCCAAACTGGAACGGGTAAAACAGCCTCTTTTACCCTGCCGATGATTGAGATCCTTTCTGGTGGACGCACACGAGCGCGTATGCCACGTTCACTCATCCTCTCACCAACACGAGAACTGGCAGCACAGATTGACGAAAACCTTAAACAATATGCGAAATACAGTAAACTGAACACAGTTCTGCTTGTTGGTGGCGAATCTATGAGTGAACAAACCAAGCTTCTAAGTAAGGGTGTCGATATCTTAATCGCAACACCCGGGCGATTGATGGATTTATTTGAGCGTGGTGCTATCCTCCTTACAGACATTAAAATTTTTGTCATTGATGAAGCTGACCGCATGCTGGATATGGGGTTTATTCCTGACATTGAAAAAATAGTCGGATTTCTTCCTCCCATCCGCCAAACATTGATGTTTACCGCAACAATGCCACCAGCCATCAGAAAATTAGCTAGTAAATTCCTTAATAATCCCCGAGAGGTTGCGGTGACAACCACGTCATCGACAGCAAAAACCGTCGAGCAATTCACATATAAAACATCATCAAAACAAAAAGATGATGACCTCATGCGTCTATTATCACGTGAAAATGTTACAAGCGGCCTGATATTTTGTAATCGTAAGCGAAGTATTGATGGTCTATCTCGGGTTTTGAATAAGGCCGGGTTTAAAAACACCACGCTCCACGGTGATATGCCTCAAAACCGACGATATGAAAATTTAGATAAGTTTAAATCTGGTGCCATTACCCTAATTATTTGTAGTGATGTCGCTGCCCGTGGGATTGATATTGATGATATTTCGCATGTGTTTAACTATGATGTGCCCCACCATGCCGAAGATTATGTGCATCGTATTGGTCGCACAGGTCGAGCGGGAAAAGAAGGGCGGGCAATTACTTTTTACACAAAAGAAGAAGGTAAAGCCCTGGATGCAATTGAAAAATTGATTAAACAAAAAATCACAGACTATCCAGATCAAACCCAAAAAAGAACATCAAACATAAAAACACCATCGAAATCATCAAAAGAACCTGATACAGTTGTTTCTGGTTTTGGAGACGATGTTCCGGCCTTCTTTAAAACATCGTAAAGGGTGCTTATGCTGTCTCGCCTTATTGTCTTGATAATTTTAACCTTAATAACTTCCACAACGGCACAGAATGTATATGCACAAGAAAATGTGCAATCGCCGACCTTTAAAATGTCAGACAGTCCAGTTTTATTTCAAGCTGACAACCTGCAATATGATCAGGAAAATGATCTCCTTGTTGCAACCGGCAATGTTGAAATTGAACAAGATGGACAAATTCTTCTTGCAGATGAGGTAAGATATAGCCGAAAACAAGATATCGCGAGAGCTCAGGGAAATATTACAATTCTTGGTACAAATGGAGAGACCTATTTCGCTGATGAAGCACAATTAAGTGAAGGTCTAAAAAACGGTTTTGCCAAAAATATTCGTTCCATCATGAATGACGGCTCCCGCTTTGCTGCGCGAGCTGGACAAAGAACTGATGGCAATAAATTAGTTGTGACTGACGGGGTTTATTCTGCTTGTGATTTATGTGAAGAAGATCCGACTAAACCACCGCTATGGCAAATGAAAGCGGGACGCATTATTCATGATAGCGAACGACAAGATATTTACTATCACAATGCTCAGATGGAGATTTATGGCGTGCCTGTTATTTATACTCCTTTCTTTTCTCATCCTGAACCAGGGGTAGAGCGTCGCTCCGGTCTTTTACAGCCAAGTTTTAGCTTTGACTCAAAATTAGGCGCAGCAGCAAGAAACTATTATTATATTGACATCGCACCAGACAAAGACGCCACAGTCGAACTTTCCGTAACTTCGAAACAAAGCTCAGTTCTTGGCGGTGAATGGCGCCAACGTTTTCAGTATGGTGAAATTCTCTTTGAAGGAAGTATCAACCGTAGCACTATTCGTGCTGGTGATGATGATGATACGATCATCGATGATGATACGATCATCAAAGAAAGGGATTGGCGAGGTCACTTCTTTGGTAGTGGCCGCTATGACCTAAATGATAAATGGCGCACAGGATTTAATTTACGTCGAACAATTGATGATTTTTACTTAAGAGATTTTGATTACAGCTCAGATGATTTTTTACGCAGTGACCTCTATGCTGAACGATTTGATGGTCGAAACTATACTAATGCTAGCCTTCTTTATTTCCAAGACCTTCGCCCCAATATTACAGAAGAACAGCCAAAATTAGCCCCATGGATTCAGCATAGTTTGGTAGGGCGCCCTAATGACACTATTGGTGGGCGTTGGGCAATGAGTAGTGAGTTTTTGAATCTCATCCGTGATGGTGATCAATCTGTTTCCCGCCTCTCCCTAACCCCTTCCTGGAAAAGAGAGGATTACACACGCCAGGGGATTAAAATTTCAACAGAAGCTGTGTTACACAATGATAATTATTGGGTGCGTGAGCTAGCCCCTGGTCAAGTGAGTGATGGTGATGATGATAATCTTCAGGCACGTTTTCTTCCAAGCGCAACAGTTAAGACTAGTTACCCTCTTATCAAGCCGGTTAAAAACTCTAGAGTTTTAGTTGAACCAATCATTTCTTTGACTGTTGCCCCAGATCAATCAATTGATGATGATATTCCTAATGAAGATTCCCGAGACATTCAATTTGATATCGGTAATATTTTTGATAGCAATCGTTTTTCTGGTAATGACCTTATCGAAACTGGTACTCATGCTGCTTATGGTGTCAAGACAGGGGTTTATACAGGGTCTGGTAATTCTGCTTTTGTCACATTAGGGCAAAGTTATCGCTTTACTGAAAATAATATATTTCCTGCTGGTTCTGGTCTTGAAAATGATAAATCTGATTATGTTGGTCAGCTAGAACTCACCCTTGAAAATAAATATTTTATTGATTACCGCTTCCAATTTGATGAGGACAGCTTCAAAGGAAAAAGGCATGAACTTCAAGCTGCTGCTGTCAAAGATAGCTATACCCTAAGAGGTTCTTACCTCTTTGCTGAAGCCGTTGCTGGTACAGGGATCACTGACCGGCAACAAGTCCAATTTGAAGGAGAAAAAGAACTGAACAATCGTTGGGCTATTTTTGGTTCTACATTGAATGACCTTTCTGGGGATGCTGGTCTCCTTAAAGCTGGGGCAGGTGTTGAATATAAAAACGAATGTTTACGGCTTAGCCTTAAAGGGGAGCGTGATCTCACAGATCGAACTTCCGGTGGTGCAGAAGATAAAATTCTGCTTAGTATTGGTCTTCGTAACCTTGGTGGGTATAATAAAGAGCGTTTAAGACGTGACGAACTTTTTTCTGCGTTTGAGAATAAAAGATGATTGAAATATTAAATAGCGATTTCCACATGTGGATCATGGTTTTCCTGACTTTTTTAGTCATTGTCATGTTTGCATGGGAAAAATTCTCAATTGAAATGACGGCCCTTGGTATTATGGGACTTCTTCTGATGATTGGTCAAGTTTTTCCACTTTATGATAGCGGGGGAACAAACCTCCTAAACCCTGGTAAACTTCTTGCTGGTTTTGCCAACCCCTCTCTTTTTGCCGTACTTAGTCTTCTTGTAATTGGTCAAGCAATTTTACAAGCTCAAGCTCTCAACCCTATCATCAAGATGTTTTTAAAAAGTCCAACACAATTTGCAGTTATTGGGTATATTACGATTCTTGTCGGTGTCATGGTTTTCAGTGGAATCATGAATAATACCCCACTTGTTATTCTAGCTATTCCAATTATGCAAGCGCTAGCTATGGGGATGAATGTTTCTGAGAGCCGCGTTATGATCCCTCTAAGCTATGCAGCCATCCTCGGAGGTATGGTCACTCTCATTGGATCATCAACAAATCTACTTGTTTCAAGTGCTTTAGTTGAAGTAGGGCAAGAACCATTTTCCTTTTTTGAATTTTCAAAACCCGGCGCAATCATTGCAGCCGTTGGCTTATTTTATGTTGTTTTTATTCTTCCGAAACTCGTACCAAACCGCTCCTCAACAAAGAATAAATTTTTTGGTAAAACTAAACAATTTATTGCTGAGCTAGATATTGAGCCAAATAGTAAACTTATTGGTGAAGAATCGGAAAATGGGCAATTTAAATCTTTGCCAGACGTCAGCGTTCGTCTTGTCCAAAGGGCTGGATCAATTATCCTTCCTCCTTTTGAGAATTACACAATTCAAACCAATGATATTATTATTGTTGCAGCTACACGTGATAACTTAATTGAAATCATGGGAAAGTATCCAGGCTTTATCTTGGTTGCCGACCGTGATGAAAAAGCCGATATGGTCAAACTAAATAATATAGATGAAGTGAGTGATGATCACCATGCTGATACCCGTGTTTTATCAGAAATTATGATTGCACCGGGTTCACGGCTCATTGATCAAGAATTAAACGATATTGAAGTTTATCGTCGCTTTGGCTTTTTAGTTCTAGGCATTCAGCGTCGCGCAAGAATGGTACGCCGTCGGATTGGTAAAATCCGTCTGGAAAACAGTGATGTTTTACTGATTATGGGGCCGCCGCATACAATTGACAGTCTTCAATCCAACCAAGATTTTGTTGTTATGGCTGGAACAACACGTGATATGCCAACCCGAAAAAAAGCTCCAATAGCCCTTTCTATCTTTGCCGCCACCGTGGGCTCAGCAGCCATGGGTTGGATCAGCATTCCAGCCGCCGCTTTTGCTGGCGCAGTGGCGATGATTTTCACACGCTGTTTGAATATTCGTCAGGCCATCCGCGCTATTGATCGAAAAATATATCTCCTGATCGGGACGGTTTTGGGGCTAGGTTATGCCCTTCAGGTTACCGGTGGTGCGGCACAAATTGCAGAGAGTATTTTATCCTTTGATCTAACAAACGATCCTTTTATGGCAGCAGCTATTCTCTTTATCTTCGTTGCTATCTTGACCAATATTTTGACTAATAACGCCTGTGCCATTCTTTTCACCCCAATTGCCGTAAGTTTGGCACAAGCCACTGGGGTTGAGCCAAAAGTTTTTGCTCTAGCGGTTCTTTTTGCTGCAAACTGTTCTTTTGCAACGCCAATTGGTTATCAAACTAATCTTCTTGTTATGGGTCCTGGTCACTATAGATTTATCGATTTTTTTAAAGCTGGGATCCCATTAGTCTTGATTGTTTGGGTGACTTATTGCATTCTGCTCAAAATATATTTTGGTCTATAAATAAAAAATGTCTTCTGGATTTTCACTCCGCTCTCATCGCGACCGTTATCGCCAAAAATCTCGAGAAAAATTTTTTCGAAATCTGCTTCTTATTGGTTTTCTGGTTGGGATTTTTGTCGCTGGTTATCACTATGGGGCAAGACAATCACAGAACAAAATCCGTAATCTTAAATTTACTGTGCAAGAATTACAAACAGAGCACCAATCTATTCAAGAAGAAATTATTACTCTACGGGCAAACAACCAAACCTTGACCATCAAAAACAAAGAATTAACTGAACGTTATAATAGAGATATACCTAAAGGTGATCTTGGCTTACTCTCTGCCTTAGCTCAAGAACAATTAAAAAAAGGAATTAATGTTGAGCGCCTAGCCTTTGTTATCCGCCAGGCACAACCTCCCCAAAATTGTACTAATCCAGAAAAAAAGCGTTTTATTCTTAAAACTCCAATCTATAAAGGTCCACAAAGTAGTGTTTCTTTTGCAAATGGCGCTATAACGATTACTGGTTCTGGTGAGGCGACTATCACAGAAACGGGACAAAAAGAAGCTTGGTTTGATGCAGGCAAACCAGTGATAATCAAATTCACAAAGCTTGGTGGTAAAGCTGATGTTAAAGAAAGCCTTTTGCCGATACACCACACAATTATTCTTGGTGACCGCGAGCACCGCTTTACCGTGGCGAAAGGCCCACGATCTTTTGTTACTGTGACTACAGATAGTTGTGACTATACCATCAATTAATTTGGCGGATTGGTCACTAAATCAAGTTCAATAAAGTTACCATTATTATACTCAGGATGAGTACCGCGCATATAAACCCCTTGCACTCCCTGCCCATTAAAAGGCACAGAAAGTTCTGAAAAATTGAAGTTTTGTAAAATATCACGCATCCTTTGAAGATCGTAATAATCCGCCCCAGTATTCAAAAACTGTGGGCGCTTATTCAAAGCATAAGATACTTTACCTGTTTGATCTCGGCGAAAGATTCCTTTTTCAACAAAAATTTCATTTGGTGTCATCTTTAGAAATATTTGTGCTTCAGCTTTTTCAGGTTCTATATTCAGGCCACTAAAAGGTGTCCCTTTTAATATCCCTGTTAGCCTCACATCTTGAGTACTGAAACTATTTTCATTCCCTGCCCAAATAGCTCCCATCGCTTTAAATTGACCCCGATTAAGGGTGATTGTATTGTCCTGCACCAGTTTTGAAATATAAAAAACACCATTCTCAAATGGAATGATCCCCAATTTTCCTGTTTTTACTTCCATCATTTGTTCAGGGCTGATCCCAAGCGGACGAAGAGATGTTGTTTTTAAATAAGCATTAATTCCTTCTCCAAGAAACTCTCCTTTCTTAATGGTCGCATCATTAATTTTTATAAGTCCATGACCACCAATCTGTGATAACGGGTTATCAAGAGAAAAAGCGATCGTGCCGTTATATTCAACCTCACCACTAAGAGCCTGTTCATTAAACAAGGTAAGAGGTGCAATTGCCATTGCTGTGCCTTGATAACGTCCGTCAGAAAAAGCGCCATTGATCTCGAAGATCTTTTTATTTTTTTGAGGATCTTTAATAGCAAAACGGCCTTGGGTAAGAAAAACGTTATAGGCTTTGTTATAGGCTTGCATCTCTCCACTTAAGCTTTGGGCTATGAAAGTTTGATCAAATTGAAAATCTCCGTTGATTTGTCTTAGCGAAATATCATCAAAGGGCAGAGCGTCAAGATCGGCATTCTGGATATTAAAATTAATTTTGCCTTGCTTACTAACCTCTCCATAGAGCAGCCCAATTACCCCAGTTATTGGATGATCGAATAAGGAATGCCTAAATTGATACCTTGGTTTTTCGACATGAAAAACTATAGGGTGCATCAATATATTTTCTTTAATAGCAATCTTATTTTTCAGTTTTACACATTGCTTGTTTGGTATCGAGAAAACAGTCGTCCCACTTTTAAGGGAAAGAGCCATGTTAAAGCATTCTTCTGGTGACAAGGTGATCTGGTTATCTATCCTGCTAAACTGACCGGTATAATCAAAGTCAAATGTTGCTTTTGAGCTTTCCACCCGTCCTTTTATATCACCATAGCCATCAAAATTAAGGGATTTCATCTCCCACTTATCTAGAAGAATTTTCATTTGAAAATCCGCCTCACCAGAGATTTTGTTATTAAAATAGGATAAGTCATTAAGCTTACTTGCTAAGGAAATCTCTGCTTGAGGCCCCTTAAAGACAATATCTGCGTCAAGTTGACCTGACCTTCCCGGCAAGTTAGCAGAAAAAGTTGCTGCATCATGATTAAGAGAGAGTTGTACATTATCAAAAATCGCTGTTTGCCATTCAAGCGATCCAATACTTATTTCCCCAGATTGATGCCCATCACGGTAATCCCACCATCCGGCTACGCGCTTAGCTGAAAACTCATCATACCGAGTGTCGCCGCTGTCAATTTTTACAGAAAGCTGCTTAATTTTTTTATTTTCAAGAACAATATCTACTTCTCCTTTTAAGCGCATTTTATTATCCTGACTAGCAAAAGTAAGCGTATAAGCTATTGCTCCATCACTTTTTTTGTAGGACTGCAAACGTCCATGAATAGCAATGACATTGTCTAAAAATGGCAGACTCAAGGTAACAAATTTAATGTTCAGATTATCATAAAGTCTGAGAGGTAAGGGTTTATCCAGAAAATCTTTACTCAATTTAATCTGCAAACGTTCAACGTATTTTATATCATCTAAGCCAAATAAAACATTTTGTAAGACTAAATGATTGGATATTTTAACATGTTTTACAACAAGACCATCAAAGTAGAGCCGGGCACCTTGGATATCCACCTCCCCTTCACCATATTCAGATAATTTGTCTTTGAGCTGTATAATCGACCATTTTTCTAGGCTTATCATTGAAATTGCCATTATCAACAAAAAGAATCCTAGCCAAAAAACACAGTTTTTAAGCATCCGATATACTCATCAAATGAGCATTTCCACCGGCTGCTGTTGTATTAATTGAAACAGTTTTTTCACTAGCAAATCTCATTAGATAATGCGGGCCGCCGGCCTTTGGCCCAGTTCCTGATAACCCCATTCCACCGAAAGGTTGCACGCCTACAACTGCTCCAGTCATACCCCGATTAACATAGATATTGCCAACACGGGTACGCGCTATGATATAATCGACAACATGATCAATCCGTGTATGAATACCAAGGGTCAGACCATATCCAACAGCATTAATCTGGTCGATAACATCGTCCAGGTCATCCTGTTTAAAGCGAATAATATGAATCAACGGGCCAAAATTTTCCTCTTTTAATTGGACAATATTTTTAATTTCAAAGGCAGATGGCTGGCAAAATGTGCCTTGATTGACCAGCATAGGAGCTTGCGCAACAGGTGAAATATCCATCTCCTTGAGATTTTTAATATGGGTTTTTAGTCTAGAGAGTGCTTGTTCATCAATCACAGGACCAATATCCGTCTTGAGGTGGGATGGATCACCAATACACAGCTCAGCCATCGCCCCCTGAATCATAGTAATAATACGATCTGCAATACCATCTTGCAGATACAAAACTCGTAATGCAGAGCATCGTTGACCAGCAGAATAAAATCCGCTGTGGATGACATCATCGACAACTTGCTCAGCTAAAGCAGAGCTATCGACAATCATTGCATTTTGACCTCCTGTTTCTGCAATAAGAGGAACGATCGGGCCCTCTTTTGTTGCCAACCCCTTTTGAATACGCCAGGCAGTTTCTGTTGACCCTGTAAACGCAACACCAGCTGTTAAAGCATGCTCAACAAGCGCGGCACCAATATCACCGCCACCAGGCAAAAGCTGAAGAACGTTTTTTGGCAAGCCCATTTTTTGGAAAAGCTCGGCAACATAGCTGGCAATCAGCGGGGTTTGCTCCGCCGGTTTGGCTATCACCGTATTACCCGCCATAAGGGCGGCAACAACCTGCCCTAAGAAAATAGCCAGTGGAAAATTCCATGGACTAATACAGACAAAAACTCCACGCCCAGTGAGATATAACTTATTATCTTCACCCGTTGGTCCAGGGAGTTGCACACCATGAGAAAAGTGAGTACGCCCTTGCACTGCATAATAACGACAGAAATCAATAGCTTCACGAATCTCTGCGACCGCATCTGGGATAGTTTTCCCGGCCTCATAGACACACAAGCTTAAAAGTTCATCATAGTTTTCTTCTAGTGTATCGCCCAGTTTTTCAATCAGTATTGCTCGTTCCTCAGCCGGTTTTGCATTCCATTGTGCGAAAGCCCTATACGCAACTGCCATTGCCTGATCAACATCTTCAAGGCTCGCTTGTTGGGCTATTCCAACCTGATGATCTGAGTTAGCTGGATTTGTAATACTTACCTTATCCCCTTTGAGACCCTTGCCCGCTTGCCATTGTTTGGCACGATAATCATTGAGATTGGTCAAAAGCGCACCAATATCATCTTCATCACTCAGGTCTGGCGCTTTGGAGTTTTGTCGATCGCCATAAAGATCAATAGGGAGTGGAATTTTAGGGTAACGTTTTTGATCGAGGCTACTTAATATCTCTGCCGGGTCGTCCACTAAGTCAGCAACCTTAATTTCAGGATCATGAATTTGATTAACGAAAGACGTATTTGCACCATTTTCCAGTAAACGCCGCACCAGATAGGGCAACAAATCTTGATGCCGGCCAACCGGCGCATATATTCGACATGATATATCACAGCCTTGAGCATATAGTGCATCATAGAGCTGTTGCCCCATACCATGCAGGCGCTGGAATTCAAAACCAGTTTGATCATCCCCCGCTTTTTCGATGATGGCACTGATCGTATAAGCATTATGTGTGGCAAATTGTGGGTAAAGTACATCCCGATGCCGAAGCATTTTTTGTGCGGCGGTAACATACGATAGATCAGTTGATACTTTACGTGTAAAAACCGGATAATCTGATAATCCTCTCTCCTGTGCCCGCTTAATCTCTGTATCCCAGTACGCCCCTTTAACAAGGCGAATCGGAATAGTCCGTTGATGAGTTTTTGCCAGAGCAATAAGAAAATCGATCACTTTTGAGCAGCGTTTTTGATAGGCCTGTACCGCTAGTCCAAAGCCGTCCCATTCTTGCAATTGGTCATCCGTGTAAACCGCTTGAAAAATATCAAGCGAAAGTTCTAACCGATCTGCTTCCTCTGCATCTATCGTCAAACCAATATTATATTCCTTTGCCTTTAACGCGAGTATTGTGAGACTTTTTACTAAGGCTGGCACACAGGTTTCACGTTTTGAAAACTCATAGCGCGGATAAAGCGCAGAAAGTTTGACAGATATACCTGGACTTTCAGGGATTGTGTCTCCTTTTGCTGATTGACCTATTGCATCAATCGCTTGCGCATATTGTTTAAAATAAAACGCAGCATCTTTAGTTGTACGCGCCCCTTCCCCAAGCATATCATATGAAAATGTATTGCCTTGTTTAAGGTACTTTTCAGATTTACTTAGGGCTTCTTCAATTGTACGACCAGTAACAAAATGTCCTCCCATAATCCGCATTGCCTGAATCATCGCGGTTCTGATAACCGGATTTCCAAGTCGCCGAACAATGCTAGAAAAAATAGAATCACTTTGCACATCAAGAAGTTTTTCTGATATCATTAAACCCCAACTAGACAAGCTAGTCAGCCATTTTTCAGCCTCCCCAGTTTCATCCAGCCAATCCGCTTCGCCAACTTTATCCAGAATCAGGGCATTCGCCGTTTCTGCATCCGGAATACGCAATAAACTCTCTGCCAAACACATCAAGGAGATGCCCTCGCGTGTAGACAAGCTATAGCGCTGCATAAAGTCTTCTAACTGTGTCCGTTCGCTTGGGTTGGCACGAATCTGGCTGATCATCTGAGCCGCTTGAGCCCGGATCCGCGCACGCGCTGCGTCGGAAAAGTTGATTTCAGCGAGAAGTTCGTTTACGACTTCTCCTTCGTCTTTACGGTAATAGGCATTGATTGCCTGTCGCTTTTCGTTCACACTGTTCATCATAGAATGAAAATACCATTGCTTGAGGTTGTTCACAACATGACAAAAGAGACAAATGCGGCCATTACCCAAATTGCTGAGGATATTTTTTCAGTCAGCATCCCTATGGGCCCACCGATGAACCAAGTCAATGTCTATTTCCTCAAAGATAATGATGGTTGGATCATTTATGATAGTGGTCTCAACACACCGGAAGCCAAACAAATTTTCCATGATGTGTTTGATAACCATCTAGATGGTCTGCCTATTAAGAAACTGATCGTCAGTCATTTTCACCCCGACCATATTGGTTTAGCCGGTTGGATTTGTAAGAAATGGCAATGTCAACTTTATATGACACGCACCGAATATCTAATGGCCCGGGCGCTCTCGCTTGATACGACTGAAGGCTATATCAACGGGATGGAAGCGTATTACACCCGCGCTGGTGTCCCACGCGAATTACGTCAACATATTTTGAGTAAAGGGAATACGCTCGCGGCTTCCGTTTATCCCATTCCAGCGAATTATCTGATTTTAAGGGAAAACAGCCATGTTGTCATTGGCAACGATAACTGGCGGGTCCTCTATGGCCGCGGACACTCGACGGCGCAAGCTTGCCTCTATTCACGCAAACGCAACATCCTCCTCTCGGCGGATCATGTTGTGCAACGGATCACCCCGAATATCAGTGTTTGGCCACTGGAGACCAACGCCAACCCGTTGGAGGAGTATCTCAGTGACCTCAAAGATTGGCGTATTAGCATTCCAAATGATGTACAGGTTCTCCCCGGTCATGGTCCTGCTTTTACCGATATGCATGCCCGGATTGATCGCCTCTTTGAACATCATGAAAAACGCCTTGAGCAAGTTGTTAAAATCGTGGAGGAAGAAGACGGGCTTCTCCTGCATCCCATCATGGAACGCTTGTTTAAACCGGATATGGATGCCCGCAATACGGTGTTTGCCTTGGCTGAAACCCATGCGCATGTTAATCATGAGATTTATCGCGGAAAAATTGATATCGACCTGACCAAAGATCAGCCGACATATTCAATACTCTAAGCAACCTGCTTATTTTCATTAGCGCCGCGGTATTCACGCTTCAGCACGGTACACAAATAAACATAGAGCTTCCCAACATCGGACGTCATAAAGACAGACGAGAGGAGATCACCATGGTCATTGCCTTTAGCCTGATCATACACTTCTTCAAACTGCCTTAGATAGCGTTGAACATAGGTACGGAACTCATAGTCATCCTTAAACTTATCGCGGATTTTATCGTGAGATGCGTCGTCTTTGAGCGCCAGGATATGCCGCGTGAAGGCATTGGCATCGCCGCGCTGATAAGCTTTCCAAGTTTTTTCTGGCAATTCACCTTGGAGCATGCGTGCAAAATCAAGCGATAGCGAGTGCAGGCTCTCGACAACAAATTTAGTCGAGGAGAGAAAGTTATCCCGTTTCACACGGCCATCTTCGGTACGCACCTTATCAATATGTTCGGTGGCCTTGGTTGAGGCTTCAATCAGAATATCGGCTTGTTGTTGCAATTTACCGACCGTGCCATCAACATCATTGGCGACTTTTGAGCCCGCGATGGAGACAGTGTTTAACCGTTCCGCTAGCGTTTCAGCGGATTGATCAATTTTCTCTGTATAGGCAATCAGTTTATTCAATGCCTTTTCAATGCGCTCCGATGAGCTTTCTGCCAAGCCAGAGAGATCCCCAATCTTTGTATTCAGACTTTCGGTCAACGTGTTGGTTGTTAATGCCGTACTGCCAATCAAATCTTTCGCCGATTGTGCCTTACCAGCTAAACGCGCACCCGCATTATCGAGATCACTAATGGCAGATTGCGCTTGTGAGACCATCGCTTCGGTTTGTTGAATTATAGAACGTGAGACATCACGCGCCGTACCAACCGTTTTCTGGGCAACATCATCCAGCTTATCGACATGAGTATAGAGCGTTTGCGTTGCTTCATCAAAGCGACCCAAAACCTTACCGGTTTCGGTATCAATGACATCCGTGGAATTGGCGAATTTATCGCGCGCTTCCTCGAGCTTGCTAACACCCGCTTCCATGGTCTCAATCATACGGGTATTGGTTTGTTGCACTTCGTCTGATTGAGCACCAAGAGCATTGGTGAGGCTTTCAACACGGGCGACGGATTGCGCGGCTTTGTTAGCGACATCATCAACGATCTTTGTCGCTTCTTGTGAGCCATCGCGTAGGGTAGAGAGTGTATTAACAAAAGAACCGCTGGCCTCGGCCAAACGATGGACACTTTCATCCGCAACATTTTTGTACCCGGTTTGCAAGGCATTAAAGGCTTCTTGTGCCTTTTTAATACGCTCAACAACCTTTGTGGAAACTGTATCAAAGCGATCAGCCCGATCTTCCAATGCATTATTCAAGGTCTTCACATCATTGAGAACCCCAGTCGACTGTTTATTGATCTGGCGCGCTTTTGTGTCAAAGGTTGAAACAACACTAGAAATTGCTTTCTCTGCAGTACTTGCCTCGTCAGTGAGTTGACGACGACGCTCGGACAATGTTTTCTCAATCAACTTAAAGCGTTCAATCGATTGATCCGACACCATCGCTAGCTTGTCCGATTGGCTGGCTAGGCTATCGTTCACAGTTGCCATGGATTGCACCGTTTTGCTAACACTGCCTGACAGGCGCTCTTCCTGTTTATCGAGTTCCTGACCAATTTTTTTGGTATCCCCGGCAATTTTACCCGCAAGCAACGCAATGTCTTTTGTCCGCTTATCAAGATTTGTTCCAACATCTGTTGCTCTGTCGTGAACAACCTCTGTAACATCAGTCAACTCTTTAATTTTGTTATTCAAAATTTCGGCAAAAGAACTCGCCTTAGCACCAATTTTTTGTGTCATCCCGTCAATCTGGTCAATCGGGTCTTCAATTTGACTACGGAATTGCTCGACTTGGGTGACGAGCTGGGCAGAGCGAATGGCAATTTTATCTAGCGATTCATCCAAGATTTTTTGGATTTGTACCGCTTGCTCACCCGTAGCCTTGCCGGACAATTCCATCGCCTCACGCCGCGCATCAAACAAATCCGCCATCGCCCTGACCTGTTTTTGAATTTCACTAAAACTGCTGGCGGTTTCTTGAACTTTTTGCCCAATAGAATTTATCGCCGTATCGGCAGTTTCCCTAGCACGTGTTGTCGCCGCATCCATAAACTCAACGGCTTTTTCAACTGCCATTGTCATGTCACCAGCACCAGCAACGGATTTTTCAGCCGCACCTGTGAGTTTTTCAACACTCGTTTCAGCTTTTGCCTCAATGCTTGTCGCTTTTTCATCCAATGCGATCAAAATCCGTTCCAAACTGGCAACCTGCCCTTGGATGCGGGTTTCAACCAGTTTTGCTTTATCAACGGAATCATCGGTCAAACCGTAAAGCTTATCTGTGCCTTTTGTCATGGCGTCAGCAACCTGTGCCGCATATTCTGCGGCACGATCAGCATCTGCCATTAACCCTTCGCGTTGTTCTTCAATCATTGTTTTTGCGCGTTCAACAGAACGCGCTGTATCCAACTGAAGTGTCGAGAGACGATCAATAACAGTGGCAAAGGTCTCAGTTTTCTTATCTAAATTACCCGTACTGCTGTCCAAAACACCTGCCATGTCTTTTGCTTTGGCGATAGCACGTTCCCATGTTTGAGTGCTCTCCCGTGCTTTATCTTCAATCGTACTGGTTTCTTGTGAGAGTTTATTTGTCATTTCTGTCAAGAGTTTCATCCGATCATTCAGAGATGTATTGAGTTCCGTCACATTGCCAGACGCCTTGGCTGTTGTTTCCTGAAACCGACCCATTTGCTCTTGTAAAGTGCGTTTGGCAACTTCCAAGGTTTCAGCCGCCATACCCGTGGCCCGTGACATCTCGGCCGATTGCGCAATTAAGCGTTCAATATCGTTATTAATCCGCTTCTCCGCTGTCGCTGATGGAAAAATCATCGCTTGCAGCTCCCCGCGCAACGCTTCAGCATACATTTTCACATCCGCCGAGCGCATAACAAAGGCCAAGACCATCCAAAGCAAAGCGACAGGGGCAAAAACCCCAGCTAAAAACCCACCCAACTCATGTGGCAAAAAGGTTGAAATATTGTCCCAGCCAATCGTGCGATTAATATACGCCCCCGCCCCTAAGAGCCAAATAATGGAAAGGGAAAGGCCCATCCATTGCATCATAATAAAGCTAGTGGGGCGTTTCATTTTAGTTTGCTTGCGTACAGGACGTAACTCTAAACGCGCCTCAGTTCCTGAGATTGTCCGATCTTGCACATCAACCCGCAGGCCTTTTTTGCCAAAATCCGCGGTTTTGACATTATTATTATTATTTGTTGTGAGCAGTGGATTTTTGTTGACGTGATCAGAATTTGACATAGGATGCATTCCGTACTGAAAGTTAATACTTTATTAAGGTTTAAATAGACCATTTTGAAGGCAAAAATGCAAGGAAAACCTATCCATATTATTGGTGCCGGCCTCGCCGGATCTGAAGCTGCCTGGCAAATTGCGCAATTGGGCGTTCCCGTGATCTTGCATGAGATGCGTGGTGTTAAAAAAACACCGGCCCATCAAACGGATGATTGTGCGGAACTGGTCTGCTCGAATTCTTTCCGCAGTGATGACCATGAACTCAATGCTGTCGGGCTTATTCACCATGAAATGCGCCAGCTGAACTCCCTGATTATGCGCTGTGGTGATGCCAATGCCGTCCCGGCAGGCTCTGCCTTGGCCGTTGATCGTGATGGCTTTTCACAAGCTGTGACCGAGGCCCTCATCAATCATCCCCTGATTACCATTGAACGTGGTGAAATTGACGGCCTCCCGCCGCAAGAATGGGAGAGCGTGATTATTGCCACCGGCCCCCTCACCTCTGACCCGCTGGCAGAAGCCATCCGGAAAGTAACGGGCCAAGATCAACTGGCTTTTTTTGATGCGATTGCCCCAATTGTGCATAAAGACAGCATCAATTTTGATATTGCTTGGTATCAATCGCGCTATGATAAGGGTGATGGCAAGGATTATATCAACTGTCCGCTGTCAAAAGAACAGTATTACGCCTTTATCGACGCGCTGATTGCCGCCGATAAGATGGACTTTAAAGAATGGGAAACAGATACGCCGTATTTCGAAGGGTGTATGCCGATTGAGGTGATGGCGGAACGCGGTCCAGAAACCGCCCGCTTTGGTCCGATGAAACCCATTGGTCTGACCAACCCTAATTCCGATAAACGCCCCTATGCCGTGGTGCAATTACGCCAGGACAACAAGCTTGGCACACTGTGGAATATTGTTGGCTTTCAAACTAAGATGCGTTACGGCGCTCAGACAGAAGTCTTTCGGATGATCCCCGGCTTGGAGAATGCTGAATTTGCGCGCCTTGGCGGCATTCACCGCAATACTTTTATCAAATCACCGGTTTTGCTGGATAGACAACTGCGCCTAAAAACCATGCCGCGCCTACGTTTTGCTGGGCAGATTACGGGCTGTGAAGGCTATATTGAATCGGCCGCTGTGGGTTTGATGGCCGGACGCATGGCCGCGGCAGAGTGTTTGGGACAAGACTTTACCCTACCACCACAAACCACGGCTTTTGGTGCCCTCCTCCATCATATTACCGATGGTGCCAATGCGGAGACGTATCAGCCAATGAATATTAATTTCGGCCTGTTTCCAGCACCGCCCCTGCGTGAAGGCATCAAAAAACTCAAAAAACCAGAGCGGAAAAAAGCCCTGACAGATCGAGCCAAGGCTGATATGCTGGCATGGATGAATACACAACAGATTGAGAAAGCCGCATGAGACAAGAGCTAATAAAAACTTTAGAGAGTTACACCCCTTTTGACGAAGATGAGGCTAGTCATGTTGAAAAAATGCTCAAGCTATTGAAAAATTATGAACGCTGTTTCTGGCGCGATCATTTTGAACCAGGCCACATGACTGGAGCAGCTTTCTTACTTAATAAAACTTTTGATAAAACTCTTTTGACTCATCATGCAATCTTAAACAAATGGATGCAGTTTGGCGGCCATGCTGATGGTGACGAAGACATCCAACGAGTTGGTTATAAAGAAGGCGTAGAGGAATCCGGTATTGAAAATATAAAACTTCTAAGACCAGAGATCTTTGATATTAGCTTTCATACTATTGCAGAAAACCCAAAGAAAAATGAACCCTCACATTCACACTATGATGTTTGTTATCTTTTTTACGTGCCCGACGATACACCCTATGTTGTGAGCGATAAGTCTAACGACCTAAAGTGGTTCTCTCTTGAAGAAATAAAAGCACTTAACCTTACCGGAAGGATGCCACGATTAATTAAAAAATGGGAAAAACTTCTCACTTCTAAAGCTGCTTAAAAAGATGTGCCCAGGTCAGGTGCCAGATTGCCAGCGGCACTTTAATCTCATTAAAAATATTAAAGTCATGCCGTTTGATGGCGCGGGCGTAGTGCTTGGCTAGGACTCCAGACAGCAAAACTGAATTTGATTTCTGACTCGAGAAACTATCAATATAATTCAATATTTTATTATACACCTCTTGAACAATCGGTTTAAGTTTTTTGGCGGCGTTTTCACTGTTTAATTTGGTTGGTGAGACCTCATATTTCTGCAACAAATCGAGCGGCAGGAGAAACCGCCCTTGTCCAACATGATAGGGGACGGAGCGCAGAATACCGGCCAAAGCATAAGCAATGGAGACCGCTTGCAGAACCTTCTCCTCAACCTCCTCGCCAATGATTTGACAGGCGAGGCGATTAAGCGGGGTCGTTGTTTGATCGGCATAGATAATCAAATCATCCAGGGTTTGCGGCGCTTCTTCTTCTAAATCCTGTTCCCGTGCATCAATGAGGGTATAAAAATCCGCCCTGTTGAGGGTTTTGATCACAGGATCTAACCCCTGCAACACCTCATGCTCCAATACTTTGCCATCATAGAGTTTATCAATCGCATCGCGCCACCATTGCAGGCGGATTTGGCCAATCATATGATCAGTGACAACATCCCGGGTCTTGGCAATTTCATAGTTAAAGGCATAGAGCGCAAACAGCGCCTCTCGCTTGAGTGCCGGTGCAAAGAGCACCGTCAGGAACCGATCATAATCATGATCGTACACCTGTTGACCATTATAGGAGAGTTTTGGCACCATCTTTCCTTGCTGTTTTTATTAAAATAGGTATGCTATTCAGCATAGATTTTTTACACTCAAAAGCAATCAGAAAGGACCGATCATGACTGTTTTAACTCTCCCCGACCTCCCCTATGCGCAGGATGCACTTGCGCCAATCATGTCGGCCGAAACTCTTGAATATCATCATGGGAAGCACCACAACGCCTATGCCACCGTGGGCACCAAACTGATTGAGGAAAAAGGCTTTACAGGTCAATCTGTGGAAGAGATTATTAAGGCATCCTACGGCAATCCTGACTTAGCCGGTCTGTTTAACAATGTCGCGCAATTTTGGAACCATGTTCATTTCTGGAACTGGATGAAGCCAAACGGTGGTGGGTCCTCTGTACCGGGTCTCCTTGAAAAGCCAATGAATGACGCCTTTGGTGGTTTTGATGGTTTCAAACAAGCCTTTGCGCAGGCTGGCGCCACGCAGTTTGGCTCTGGCTGGTGCTGGCTGGTCTGTGATGATCAGGGCACGCTTTCTATCATAAAAACCCCAAACGGTGAAAACCCAGTGCATCATGGCAAACATGCGATCCTTGGCTGTGATGTGTGGGAACATTCTTATTATATTGACTACCGCAATGCCCGTCCAAAATATTTGGAGGCCTTTGTTGATCAATTGATCAATTGGGAGTATGTTGAACACCTTTATGCTGAGGCCACCCAGCAAGCTGCCGCATAACTAAACTTAATCTTTACCAAAAACCGCCTTTTTACAGGGCGGTTTTTTTATCACACTTTAAAAAGTGCCGTACAGACCTGTCGGCCTTCCGCCATAAGCACATTATAGGTACGACATGCCGCCCCCGTATCCATTGTATCAATTACGATTGCATGTTGCTTAAGACCTTCACGAAGTTCTGGTGCGATAAAGGTCATTTTAGAGCCACAGCCGAGCAGCAAAACCTCGACCTCATCGGCACGGTCAATAACGGGCTTAAAGTCTTCTATCGTTAAATCAGCAACAGATTTAACATCCCACTCAACAACCGCATCTGGAAACACAATCAAAGCTGTATCGAAAATTTCGTTACTGACTTTAAATTGGCCAGCTTTATAAGATTGGATTACTTTTGCATCTCGACGAATTAAAGGCGTAACATCCATATCCTAGGCTGCCTTTGGGCTGTCCCCACGGTCGAGCTTTAGATAAAGTAAAACCGGCGTCGCAATAAAAATTGAGGAATACGTTCCCACAACAATCCCCCAAATCAGAGCAATAACAAAGGCACGGATCACTTCACCCCCAAAGACATAAAGCGCAATCAACGCTAACATGGTTGTCAAACTGGTCATCAAGGTGCGGGACAACATAGAGTTGATTGAAAGGTTAAACACCTCCGCCAAGGGCATTTTTTTGTATTTACGCAGATTTTCCCGCACACGATCAAACACAACCACCGTATCATTGATTGAATAGCCCGCAATCATTAAAACAGCCGCTACAGTAGAAAGACTAAATTCCATCTGCAAGAGTGCAAACAGACCAATAGTAAGGATTGTATCATGAACAAGTGCAACAATCGCAGCAATTCCAAACTGCAACTGAAAACGGAAGAGGATATAAAGTAAAATCCCTCCCATTGACAAAAGAACAGCGATCATGCCATCTCGGATGAGTTCTTTCCCTACCTGTGGGCCGACAAATTCAACCCGACGATAGGTCACATTTGCCCCCAATGCGTCACGAACTTTATCAATAGCCGCTTGTTGTCCAGCATCACCACCAGGTTGCTCTTGCAAGCGAATAAGAACATCCGTTGGGGCGCCAAATTGTTGCAAACTGACCGACCCCAAATCAAGCGTGTTGAGTTGCGCCCGCAGGCCAGCAATATCCGCTGGACCTTCGGTTTGCACCTCCATCAAGATTCCACCAGAAAAATCAATCCCGAAATTAAGACCACGATCAAATACAATAAAAAGTGACACAAGAATTAAAACAGCAGAAAATATAAAGGCAGCAATGTGCTTGCCGGTAAAATCAATATTTATATTTTCAGAGACCAGTTTTATCATCTTACACCCCTTATATTTTTAGTGTCTCTGGTTTATGACGGCGAAGCCACAGAACAACCATAAGACGGGTAACATAAATTGCTGAAAAAAGAGAGGTAGCAATGCCAACAGTAAGTGTCACAGCAAAGCCACGCACCGGCCCTGTCCCATAGAAATACAGCAAAGCGGCGGCAATAAGTGTTGTTAGATTCGCATCCATAATGGTCGACATCGCGCCACCATAGCCCTTATCAACGGCCGCAATCGGTGAACGCCCAGCCG
>CAZBXD010000005.1:0-13483 GCA_964496065.1 uncultured Bdellovibrionales bacterium | reverse complement strand
CTCAAAAATCAAAACATTCGCATCAACCGCCATGCCAATGGTCAAAACAATCCCAGCAATCCCAGGGAGTGTCAGGGTTGCTTGTAAAAGAGACAGTGTCGCAATGATAAAAATCATATTCATGACCAGAGCAATATCGGCATAAAAGCCAAACCGTCCATAAGCAAACAACATAAAGATCAAAACGCCACCCAAACCAACAATACTCGCAATTTTCCCGGCAGCAACCGAATCCGCCCCCAAGCTTGGCCCAACCGAACGCTCCTCCGCCACAGTCAGTGGTGCTGGTAAGGCACCCGCACGCAGGAGAATAGCGAGATCATTGGCCGATTGGGAGGTAAAACTCCCGGAAATCTGACCGGATCCGCCGGTGATCGGTTCATTAATTCTAGGGGCTGTGACCACCTCCCCATCCAGAACAATGGCAAAAAGCTTACCGGTATTTTCTCGGGTAATATCCCCAAATTTGCGGGCGCCAATACTGTTAAACCGAAACGAGACAACCGATTCACCAAATTGGTCAAAGGTCGGTTGACTGTCGGTCAACATTTCACCCGACAAAAGTGAACGTCTGCGGACAGCAATCTGCCCACCCCCATCAGCCATTGGAAAAACCCGTGACCCCGCTGGCACATTGCCATCAGCGATTTGTTGTGGGGTAACATCCATATCCACCAAATGGAAGGTCATACGCGCTGTCCGCCCCAGAAGTTCTTTAATCCGCTCCGGATTATCAACCCCAGGGAGCTGGACAAGGATTCGGTCTTCGCCCTGTGCCTGAATGGTTGGCTCGCGTGTGCCGGTTTCATCAACCCGGCGGCGAATAATTTCAATTGACTGCTGGATCGTTGCGCGTTTGAGCTCCGTCAACATTTGTTCAGTGTAGGTCAGCGTGAAAACCCCATCATCCTCATCAATATCAAGGCCTTGGTCGAGTTCCCGGCGCAAAAGTGGAATGACTGTATCGATATCATCTTGGTTAGATAGTTTGAACGTGACACCATCACGGGTTTTACGCAAGCCCGCCGGGCGAATGCGCTCCTTACGCAAGAGAGAGCGCGTTGACCCAACCAAACCGTCGATACGCTCAGCAATCACTTCATCCATTTCGACTTTAAGCAAGAGATGCGACCCCCCTTGCAAGTCAAGACCAAGATTAACTGTTTTCCCCGGCATCCACCCCGGCAAGCCATCAAAAATTGCCGCGGCTTGATCTTTACCCATCACATTTGGCAAAGCATAGATCGGCGCCAAAAGACAGACGATCAAAATAGCAATAATTTTCCATTTATCAATATTAACCATAGGGTTATTCTTCTTACTTAAAGTTATTTATTGTCTGATTTAGGTTCGAAATCAGCTTGCTGCCCCGTGATGGTCTGGCGTAGAACTTTGACCTCTACCCCCTTGGCGATTTCAACCGTAACAAGGCGGTCATCCACTTTTTTAACCGTGCCACAAACTCCACCGCCAGTAACAATTTTATCCCCTTTATTCAGGGCACCAAGCATGTTTTGATGGTCTTTCATGCGTTTTGATTGCGGCCGAATAACCAAAAAGTAAAAAATAATAAAAATCAACACGAGAGGCGCAACAGAGACAAGGAAAGACCCCTCACCCGCAGCGGCGCTAATCTCCTGAGCATAAGCTGGATTGGTAAACATTTTAAATCTCCTCAAAGTAAAGATATATCGATCTGATACAAGAATTCTGTTGGGAGACTATAGCGATTGCCACCGCTTATGCCAAGGGGGAGAATAACCTTTATCTAAGGAAATTAATACGCTGAATATCTAACAATTATGGAAGGTATTTTTCTGGATTCAGAGCTTTGGAGCCTTTGCGAATTTCAAAATGGAGCTGTGGTGCGGTGACCGAACCAGTCTTGCCGACAGCACCAATTGTCTGCCCCTTTTTCACAACAGTCCCGCGTTTTACCGTTGCCTTACTCATATGCGCATAGGCGGTCATCCACCCCTCAGCGTGACGGACAAGCACAAGATTACCAAAGCCGGCCAATTCATCGCCCGAATAGACGACCTCACCAGCCTCAGCCGCCCGAACAGCAGTCCCAGATGGGGCACCGATATTGATCCCATCATTATGGCGTCCGCCAGATTTTGGGCCATAGCTCGACAATACTGCCCCCTGTAATGGCCAGCTAAAGCGTGGTGTTCCTGTGGGCAATTTCTTCTGCGTTGACGGCACGGGTTTTGTTGGCTCCACCGCGGCTAATTCGGTTGGTCTCTCGGTAATAGATGTTGGTGGTAAAGTTGTGCCAGAAGACGACGGCGGCGGCAGGTCATCGACCTGTACCGTGCCACGGCGGGAGACAATGGGTTGATTGGTCACTGTGTCATCAACTGGATCAGCGGTGGCGGTGCGTGAGCTCCCCCAACGATCACGGGCTGACGACCATAAAGATTGCCCTGTACGCGCATTGGCGACCATTTTTCTCGGCCCGCGATACGGTAGACGTAAATTTTGGTCAACCTCTAAAAGATATGGCGCTTGGAGGTTATTCAGACGCGCCAACTCTGTTTGATCAACCCCAAAAGCGCGGGAGATGCCATAAAGTGTATCCTCTGTCTGGACCGTGTATGTTGATGGGATAGGAATTTTAATAACCTGCCCGACAGTTAACTTATAGGGTGGGCGCAACCCATTCATATCCATGAGATCCCGCATTGAGACATTAAAAAGCTTGGCGAGGGTATAAACCGTATCCCCATCGCGCACGACCATCTGATCACCAGAAAGACTGACCTGAGTGCCATAATGCTTGACGGGTGCCGGTGGATTAAGACGCGCACATCCCATCAGGATAAGAGTGGCGCAGATACTGTAGACAATAAGCTTTATCACGTTGCGTTATACATTTCCCGTTCACTGACCAGTGGAACAAAACGCACCTCCATCAATTCCGTGCGCTCAAGCCCTTCTGAAGTTTTTCTGATCTTAACCAGCTTTTCTTTCAGGGCATTAACCCGGATCGGCAGAACCATAATACCGCCGTCTATCAACTGATCAAGCAGGATCGTCGCAACCTCTTCACTCGCTGCTGCCGTGACAATGATCCGATCAAACGGCGCCGCATCCGGCCAGCCACGATAGCCATCACCAACTTTTGTGGTAATATTGCGTAGTTTCATCTCATCAAAGCGTTTCTGGGCGATATCAGCCAAAGGTTGATGGCGTTCAATTGAGTAAACCCTGCGTGTCAAATGAGACAAAATAGTTGCCTGATAACCGCTGCCCGTACCAATTTCCAATACCGTATGACGATCATTGAGTTCCAACTCCTGCGTCATAGTAGCAACCACAAGCGGTTGACTAATGGTTTGACCCTGCCCTATGGGAAGCGCGATATTATCATAAGCTTTATCGAGAAAGTCATCAGGAATAAAGTTTTCACGCGGCACCCGTTCAATCGCCGATAAAACATTGGTATCTGTGATCCCACTACGCCGGAGCTCCATAATCAGTCGAATTTTGCGCGCCGCAATGGTCATGTCAGACTAGTCCTTTTTGATAACGGTTTCTCCACCCATATAAGACTGTAAAACTTTAGGAATTCTTATCGACCCGTCTGCATTTTGATAATTTTCCATCAGCGCGACCATAAACCGCGTTGTTGATAATGCTGATCCATTAAGGGTATGGACATAACGGTTTTTTTTCTCACCGTCGGGACGATAACGTGCTTGCATGCGACGCGCCTGAAAGTCATGACAATTTGAGCAACTGGTCAATTCACGATAACAATTCTGACCCGGGAACCAGCCTTCGATATCATAGGTTTTTGCCGAGCCAAATCCTGTATCACCTGAACACTGAATAACCTTACGATACGGAATTTCCAATCTTTGGAACAGCGTTTCTTCGATTTCAACCATCCGTTCATGCTCGGCTTGCGATTGCTCCGGTGTGGTGATACTGACAAGCTCAACTTTATAAAATTGATGAACCCGGATCATACCTCGAGTATCACGGCCAGCAGAACCCGCTTCAGAACGAAAACACGGCGTCAAACCTGTAAAACGAAGGGGTAGCTCTTTTTCTTCAAGTATACTTTCTCTGACAATATTGGTCATCGACACTTCCGAGGTTGGAATCAGCCAATACCCATCCTTTGTTTCAAAGGCATCCTCCCCAAATTTAGGGAGTTGCCCAGTACCGAACATCGTATGGTCTTTGACCAAGATCGGGCTTTGAATTTCAGTATAACCAAATTCAGTTGTATTCACATCCAGACAATATTGTTGAAGTGCACGTTCAAGACGAGCCAACCCGCCTTTGAGTATTGTAAACCGAGCTCCTGACATTCTTGCGGCGGCTTGCATATCAAGCATACCAAGCCCCTCACCCAGATCAACATGATCCTTTGGTTCAAAGTCAAACTGGGTTGGTTCTCCCCAGATCAGGAGTTCTTTATTTTGACTATCATCTTCCCCTTCGGGCACATCATCCGCCATGATGCTGGGCAGTGAACTGAGGAGATAGTTCAGTTTTTCCGACGCTTCTTTTTCTTCTTCTTCCAGGGCGATCATTTGATCTTTAAACTCGGCAACTTTGGCCTTGGCAGCCTCTGCTTCTTCCTTTTTACCTTGGCCCATGAGTTGACCAATTTCCTTCGATAGGGAGTTACGCTCTGCCTGTAATTCCTGCGCTTTTGTTTGTAGTGCGCGATGTTTTGTATCAAGCTCAAGGATATGCTCAGCTGTAACGTCAACACCGCGACGCTTCATTCCAGCATCAAAAACCTCAGGAGTTTCACGGATCAATTGAATATTATGCATCGGCTTGTTGCTTCTTGTTTAAAGGTTGTCTTTTATTCTCAGAAAATTTTGCAATCAGAATGGATAGTTCATACAACACGACCATCGGCAAGGCTAGGCCCAATTGACTGACAATATCGGGGGGTGTCAAAAATGCCGCACAAACGAGGACAATTAATAAGGCATATTTACGCTTCGCCGCCAGTTGATCTGCCGTCACCAGACCGATACGCGCTAAGAGAGATAAAAGAACGGGTAGTTGAAACGCCAAGCCAAAGGCCATGATCAAGGTCATGGTCAGAGAGAGATATTCTCCCACCCGGGCCTCGAGAACAATGGGCAAGCCCCCAGCATCGAGGTTTTCAAAACTGATAAAAAACTTCCACGCGATTGGGATAATACCAAAATAGGCCAGTGCTGCGCCACACAAGAAAAGGATAGGCGTTGCAATCAGGAAGGGTGAAAAGGCACTTTGTTCTTGCTTATAAAGACCAGGAGCGATAAACCGCCAAATCTGAATGAGCGCCACTGGCAAGGCCAAAATACCGCCAGAAAAGAAAGAAACTTTCAAATAAGTCATAAAAGCCTCTGCCAAACCAGTATAGATCAGGCGGTGCTCTGTTGAGGTAACCTCCGCTAAGGGTTTGACCAGAAAGGCATAGATATGCTCCGCCACGGCATAGCACGCAATAGAGGCAATAAGGAAAAAACTGACCACAATGACAAGGCGCCGACGCAGTTCAATCAAATGCTCAACCAAAGGGAGTGTTTTTTGTAGATCTGCGTCACTCATTGTCGTCCTCCTGCCCCTGTGGAATGGCGGTCATTTCATCCTGCTCCCCGCCAAAATCAAGAAGATCTTCCTTCATGGTTTTGCGGTATTCCTCAACCTCCAACTCATGCATGACATCAGAGACGGCATTATTCGCCCGATGCAGAAGCAGTTTGCCACGGCGTACAAGTTTGCCGGCCTTGAACAAAAAGCCAGGGATATCCTGTGGACCAACCGCGATCAGACCAACAATTAAAATCAATAAAAGTTCAGGAAAACCAAAATCAAACATGAAGGCATCCCTCGCCTAGCTTGATTTCTCAGAATCTTTAGAAGCCTTATCCTCATCCTTCATGCCAGCTTTAAAGCTTTTGATGCCTTTGGCAACATCGCCCATGACATTCGGCAGCTTACCGGCACCAAATAAAATCAAAACAATGGCCAAAATGCCCAAGACTTCCCACAATCCAATACTCATGCTTTTGCTCCTTTGAAAGCGTGTGCTTTGATACTAGCCTGAAACGGTTTCAACCTCAAAGACTGTTTTTTCTTTATCCTGGGCAATCGGTGGATCAATTTCCAATAGCCCGTTTTCCTTCAACTCTTTCAGGTTTGGCAAATCACGCAAACTCGTCAAACTGAAATGATCGAGGAAATGATCCGTTGTCACCCAGGTTAGCGGGCGCCCAGGCACCTCACGCCGACGACCCGTTTTAATAAAGTCTTCTTGGATTAAAATATCCAAGGTTGATTTTGAAATCGATACACCCCGAATCTGTTCAATCTCTGCGCGTGTGCACGGCTGATGATACGCAATAATCGCCAAGGTTTCGGTCGCCGCCCGAGAGAGTGGTTTCACAACCACCTGCCGACTTTTTAGTTTATCAGTCAGATCAGGCGCTGTGCGAAACCCCCATTCTTTGCCACGATTAACCAGCTCGACCCCCCGTCCCTCATAATGTTTTTGCAAATCCAGGAGGAGACCACCGATATCAGTGCCTTCCGGGAAGAGCGGTTCGAGTTCGCGTACGCTAAGAAGTTCTGCACTCGAAAAGAGCGCAGCCTCTAAAATACGGTGAGCATTAAATCTATCTTCTTCGTTACTCATATGTCTTGTCCTACCACAGCTTTCATATAAATTGGACCAAAAAGGTTATCCTGCTTGACATCAGCGCGACCTTGTTTGGTTAGCTCTAAAATCGCGCCAAAGGTGGAAGCCACCGCTGATTTGCGGACAACAAAATCCGCCAATTCATCAAGGGGCAAAAAACTTTCCATCGTCGCCCACTCTTTTGTTAGACCAAGCATGCCGGTCAAACGCTGGATCGCATCTTCGACCTTGAAAACTTTACGCGGCTGGAGTTTAAATTCAACCGCATTTTTTGCCGCCATGATCCGGCTATAGGTATTGATCAAGTCATGCCATTTCAAATCAAATTCCAGCTGTGTCTTCAACTTAAATCCATCGGTGGCAGCGCGAGCAAAGACATCGCGCCCCAATCGTGGACGCTGAATCAGGGCGTCGCCAGATTGACGCATCCCCTCCAACCGTTGGATTTGAAAAGCAAGCAGATCAGCCATTTCTTGTGATGTTAGCTCTCCCTCTTCCGCTTCTTCCTCAGGAAGAAGAAGGCGAGACTTTAAATAGGTTAACCATGCTGCCATCACCAAATAATCGCCCGCAATTTCTAATCGCAAGGCTTGGGCTTTTTCAATAAAGGTCAAATATTGCCTCGCAAGCTCTAAGACAGAAACCTGCGTCAGGTCAACTTTTTGATTTTTGGCCAAATCAAGAAGCAAATCGATCGGACCATCAAATCCGTCGAGATCAACAACAAAAACATCATCTGGCGCTAAATCAGCCATTGTAATGTCCCCTTATTGGTGATCTATTTTTTGACCAGACAAGCACCACTTTTAATGGCATTGATCGCCTCACAGACGCTTGCCGCCGATTCTTTGGAAAGATTATTGCCTTGAACACGGTAATAAATTCCCTTGTCGCCAAGGTCAGCCCGTTCAATAAAGTGTGTGACGCCATCCAATGTAGGAGAGAAATCTTTTTGAAGTTTTTTCCACGCCGATTCAGCCGCCACTTTGTCTTTGAAAGAACCAAGCTGAACCTTATAAGAACCAGATGTATAGCTTGTCGGCGTTGTTGTTTCGGTTTTTGCTGATGGTGCAATATCTGAAAGATCCTGTGCAGTTGAGGTTTGTAGCATCTCCTTTGTTTGTTCAGCCGTTGCCGCAACTGGTGCAACTGGTGTTTCAGGGGTTTCAGAAGTAAACCCGCTTCCAATTGTTACTTTTACATCTTCAGGTGGGGTGGCTATCGTTTCTTTTTTCTTATCAAGTTCTGCTTCAGCCTCTGCCAATTTCTCACTGACAGATTTTGTCAATTTTTCTGTGTTATTGATTGTGTTTTCAACAGCTTGGGTTGTGTCTTGAAGTGGTTCAGGGCGCTCAACAGGAACTTCTGGAGGTGGCAACAAGCTTTCAGCTTCTTCAGTCACGCTATTGCCATCCAACTGTTCATAAACGAGACTATCTTGGAATGGGATTTCCATCCCGCCTTCGTCCAAAGGCTTCATTTTGAAACTATCCGCATCTGCTTGCACCAGGGGGGCAGCAGTTTCTTTTAAATTTGATTTTGTCCCTTGGTTATAAGCATAAGAAACAATACCACTGAACCCCAAAACGCAAACCGTAACAACCGTGAGTGGAAACCACTTACTTTCACGAATACGTTCGAAACGGGATTTATAGTATTGAGACTGTGTCATCACACGATCTTCGTTTGTGTTACGGATTTCCATGATTTTTGGCCTCGCTTGGGTTAAGGAAAACTGTTGATCTTAAGTTTTACAGGCTCTGTCCTCTTCTGACAAGGGGATTGCACAAAATTATTCATGGGCGTCAAAAAGCCGTTTATGTTCCAACAACGCATAGCGATCCGTCATACCAGCTACATAATCCAAAACCACACGCGCCCGCGCTTCCTTACCCGCTTTTGTCCGAGCATTGAGCGCACCACTGCATTGAATAACTTCTGTTTGCCACTCATGCGGAAGACAGCGCGGGTTATCAAAAAAGATATCAAACAGCTCTTTAACAACAAGGGAAACCTTATGCCACATGCGATTAACTTGATAATGGCGATACATGTTTTTGCGCAGGAACGCCTTTATAGCCAGATTGGCCTCGTCCATAGCCGGTGAAAACATAATAACTGACCCTTTCGCATTTCGAATATCATCCGCTGATTGTGGCCAAAGATCCATCAAATACTCGCGGCTTGTCTCAAGAACATCACCAATCATCCGTCCCATGACACGCCGGATCACCTCGTGCCGTTCCCGATCCACCTCTAAGTCAGAATAATGGGAGCGCACATCAGCCATCGCCTCATCAAACAATGGTAGTTCCTTTAAATCATCGAGGGTAAAAAATCCTGCTCGGATGCCGTCTTCGACATCATGATTATTATAAGCAATATCATCGGCGAGTGCGGCAATCTGCGCCTCGGCGGATGGATATGTCCGCGGGCGTAGGTTAAAGCGCATTTTCACATCTTTCAATGTTGGCGGTAGGTTGCGCGTTTTTATTGGTCCGTTATGCTTTGCGATCCCCTCCAATGTTTCCCAGGTTAAGTTGAGGCCGTCAAAATCTGCGTATTTCTTTTCTAGATAGGTCACAATGCGCAGGGATTGATCGTTATGCTCAAAGCCACCATAGGGTTTCATACACTCAACTAAGACATCCTCCCCACAATGCGCAAAAGGGGGATGCCCAAGATCATGGGCTAAAGCCACAGCCTCAGCCAAATCTTCATGCAAATTAAGAGTACGCGCGATAGAACGAGAAATTTGCGCCACTTCCAATGTATGCGTTAAACGGGTACGATAATTGTCCCCTTCATGGTAAACAAAAACTTGTGTTTTATATTTTAAACGCCGAAAAGCGGCAGAGTGAATAATTCGATCCCGATCGCGTTGAAATGCATTCCGGTGCGTTGACGGCGCTTCCTCTACATAGCGACCACGAGAGTGTTCATCGTGGCAGGCATAAGGGGCAAGTTCAGCGCGACAAATATTTGTGGTAACCATGTTGCTATTCTTTTTAAACAGGCTATTTTATGAGTCAAGAATAACACTGATTTTTTTTTAAGGATAAAAAACAAATGACCGATGCAAGGGAATTTTTTATTTCTGATAGTGCGGCTAAGCACATTGCCCAAATACGTGATGCACAGAGCAACCCTGACCTTATTTTTCGCATTACCGTTTCTGGCGGCGGTTGCTCTGGGTTTAAATATCTTTATGAGTTTGAAGAAGGTATTGAAGAGAGTGATATCCAATTTAAGCACGGGGATGTGACGGTTGTCACCGATGATATGTCCCTTAACTTTCTCAATGGCGCAGAGCTTGATTTTCAACAAGATCTCATGGGATCTCGGTTTGCAGTC
The DNA here is from genome assembly GCA_964496065.1 of uncultured Bdellovibrionales bacterium. Classification (GTDB taxonomy): domain Bacteria; phylum Pseudomonadota; class Alphaproteobacteria; order Micavibrionales; family SZUA-601; genus CAZBXD01. The sequence continues at coordinate 3,468 of CAZBXD010000005.1, read as the reverse complement.
AATAACCCTAATGCCAGCTCTTCATGCGGGTGTGGCACCTCTTTTTCCATGGCCTTCGATAATGCTCCGATCAGCCCAAACGCAAATGAATAGGTTTACACATATCTCTAAGAGGAGTAAAAAGAAACTATGGGTTCACTTATCATACTTATCCTGATTGTTGTTCTTTTCCTTTGGGGTCTCAAAGAGTATTATGAAATGAAACTTGGCATTAGCCCGGAGGCTAGCCCAAGACAAGTAGCAAATGAGCTGATCTCTTTGTGTAAGGATATCGATAGTTCTGGTAATTTTTTAGATGTCGGGTCTGGGTGGGGATCGATGCTCATCCCTATGGCACAAGCTCTGCCTGATTGGACATTCTATGGGATTGAAAAATCACCAACGCCATGGTTTGTCTCACAGTTCAAAACTATGCGGAATAACTTTGGTAATGTTAATCTCTTTCTTGGCGATGCAGAAAAATTCCGCTATCGCGGGTATGATATCATATATTTAAATGTCCCCAAAAAACTCATTAATGAAATAACCCCTGCCTTGCTGCGTAATATTGATCGTGGCAGTCTTGTTGTGACCTATCGCAATAAGATTGACGGTATTGAGGCTTTCAACAGTATTAATCTAAAGGATCCGCGCGGCGTTGAACGTCAGGTTCATCTTTACGCCAATGTTAATTTAGGGGCGAAACCAGATGAGTCAGATACGCAGCAGGAAGTATCGAGTGATAAATCTTCTGATACAGAAATGCACGAAAGCAACGTTCAATCAACGCAGTCTGAAACAAAAATTCCTGAGCCATCAGAAGAAATTCCTCTGGAGTTGGAGGATAACCCCTTGGATAAAAATCCTGTAGAGACCCCCGAAAAATAATGGCTTTAAAAATTGCGACATGGAATGTGAATTCAATCAAGGCGCGGCTACCTGTCGTCTTGCGATGGTTAGAAGCTGAACAACCGGATATCGCCCTTTTACAAGAGCTTAAGACCCAAGAGGAAGGCTTTCCCTTCCTTGAGATTGACAGTTTAGGCTATCACGCCATCATTAAGGGCCAAAAAACCTATAACGGCGTCGCCATTTTATCAAAGGAACCGCTTGAGCTGATCTCCGATACACTATTTGAGGACGAGCAAGCCCGCTTCCTTGAGGTCAAAACAGGCGACAGCCATGTTATTAATATTTATGCCCCAAATGGTAATCCAGTTGATACTGAAAAATACCTTTATAAATTAGAGTGGATGGATCACTTAGAAAAAAGAATTAAAATTTTAATTGAAAAAGATGTTCCCTTTTTAATTGGCGGTGATTTTAATATTATTCCACAAGATCATGACTGTTATGACCCTGTGGCTTGGTCGAATGATGCACTTTTCAAACATGAAACGCGTAAAATCTATCGGCGTCTTATTAATCTTGGCCTCACTGACGCGTATCGTGCTCTTAACCCCGATAAGGAACACAGCTATACTTTTTGGGATTATCAAGCAGGGCGATGGAACAAAGATGAAGGTATTCGGATTGATCATTTCCTGGTTTCTGCACATATTGCCGATCGTATGGAACAATGCTGGATTGACAAAACCCCACGCGGTTGGGAAAAACCATCCGATCACACACCAGTTCTTATAGAAATTGCTGCCTAACCGTGGAGCGGGCCAATATAGGCATTAACAGATTCACGTGCCTTAAGGATCGCCCGGCGAAAATCAATTGGATCGGCGATTAAGGCTGGTAACCTCACTTCACCGACACCAGTCCCAGAAACTTGAATACGACCATAATGCAGAATACGTCCAAGGACACTCTGCTTAACCTCAACACTTTCAATATTCTCAACACGAAGTTCTTGCACGTTTCGAGAGATAAAACCACGTTTCAAAATCAAACGATGGTTTGTGACAGCAATTTCCGTTGTTGCTTTAACAATCACAGCCATTGCAAACTGAATAAGACCTGATGCAACGAGAAAAAAAGCAGTCGCACGAAAAATAATTGATGTCTGCCAAATGCCTTTTAAGTAATGCGCAAAACTCAAATTCTCCAAAGCCCATGGAATTTGCTTTGGCGACAGCCCTGGATAGTAGGAGTAAATAGCACCGATAATCATAATAAACACAGCAATAAAAAATAATATCGATGCCCAAACCGATGCATGAGCAACAAACATCCAGTGATAAAAAGCTGGACGAACAATATGTTCATCTTTGGCAAGTGATTCTTGAATATAGAGCATTTATTCCCTCAATGACGGTAGGGATTATCAAACCATCAATCTTTAGCGCGACGAGCAATCCGTTCAAGTTCACGCTCAACCATTTGTTCAACAATATCGGGCAAATTATCATCTAACCACTGCCGCAGCATTGGCTTAACAAGCTCACGAACAATGTCTTCTATTGAAATTCCTTCAGATTTTCTTGTCACTGCTGCAGAACGAGCAAGTTTTGCCATGACAGCAGCTGTAACATCAGCCGCCCCTTCCGAAACAAGTGGCTCATCCTCTTCCAGTGGGGGCAAATCCTCTACCACAGCCTCTTGCTCCTTTTCGAGCATATCAATTTTAACATCATCTTCAGAGTCAGACACGTTGCCGTCATCCTCAATTTTTTGGGTAAGTTCAAGAACATCTTCCTCTTCATCAGCTATTACTTCCTCAACTGGCTCTTGAGAAGCAACTTCTTCTACTTCTGAAACTTCAGACTCAGGTTCAGGTTCTGCTACAACTTCTTCCTCGGCCTCAGCTGCAACAGACTCCTCTGGTTCATCATCTTCAGAAATGATACGCCGGATGGATCCGAGGATTTCTTCGATAGATGGTTCTTCTTGTTGTGCAGCGTCTTCAGACATGATCAAAATTCCGTAGTTAAAGGCTTTTTTCTGACTATATACCATATGTATCAGCTATAAAATAGCTCTCTTAAACTTTACTTAACGGACGAAAAGACTTTTATCAAGTAGTCTCTTAAAAAATGAAACCTGTATCACTTGAAAACTCTGATAAAATCGGCGCAAATGCGTCAAATAAAGGGCATAGCACAAGATCATCCCCGGTTTTAACAAAAAGCACAGCTTGACTTTTACCTGATTGATCGCGGTAGATTGTTGCAATCTTGCCACGATCTCGTAGTTGCTCCGACAAATGATCGGGTTTTGTGTCAATACAACCATTGATAATAATGGTATCATATGGGCCATATTCAACAGATCCTCGACCAATATGATCTACAGCAACCCACTGTAATTGCAAATTTTTTTCTTGGGCGTGTTGTTGTGCTATTTCAATCCAATTTTTTGTATCAACCGCGGTAACAGTCGCCCCTAATGTTGTCAAAATTTTTGATGAATATCCAGGGCCACAGGCTAAATCAAGAACCTTATCCCCTTCAGAAATTGAAGTTTCTTGCAAGAGCCTGGCAAATACAGCTGGGTTCATTAAAATCCGCCCCTGCCCTATGTCAAGATGCGTATCCGTAT
>CAZBXD010000004.1:0-65605 GCA_964496065.1 uncultured Bdellovibrionales bacterium | reverse complement strand
ATCAATAAAAGGATCCATATCTCCTCTTCTTAATTGGCATTTACCAAATAATTCGAGAAAAAGATTAACCGTATGTTTTATCGAACCATGTTGGTTAGTAGAATTTTCAAACACCCGCGATACAATGTATTTTTCTCCATTGTGTTCAACATATGTTAGTTCTTCAGACGGGGGGCTAATAAAATCTCTCTGATAACACTCTCGAGGAATATCAACTACCCTTGAGTGCCAATTTCCAGCCCAATCTTGCCAAGACCATTCTCTCTCACCAACAATTCTGATCTCTTTAGGCAAATCCTTAAGTTTTATATATTTACCCTCCGCGTTAAACTCTGATACCTTGCCTTTAATGGTAGGTAATATAGTCATTCCCGTTGAGGGAGCGTTTCCAAACCCGACGCTGGTTAGAACACTTTGTGCATCGCTTCCCAATTTATAACAAACTCTAAACTCGGAATTAGCAGGGACGCCGCCCAAATACCTACCCACACTTCTAATATTTTTCTTTTCGATTACTGTCATAAGGTTTCTCCTTTAAAACTGTTGATTTTTCCGCACACGACTCACCGCGGAATCCAGTATAGAACAAACCAGGAACTTTTTCAATAACAAAAAGTTAACATATAAATTTTTATGTTTTAAAACATACGGATGAACTGTGGATAACTAAGAACCCTACTTTTCAACAGCAACTAGTTCCGCAACGGCTTCCCAGTCTCAAGCATATGTTCAATCCGCGCCAGGCTATCCTTTGTCCGGATCAGGGCCATAAAGTGATCTTTCTCCAGTTTTAAGATCTCATCCTCGGTCACGACCTCCGTCGGGTCGGTATCCCCCCCAGTGAGAACGCTTGCGACCGCATCACTGACGACGACATCATGATCGGTCGCCTTGCCGGATTTGTGAAATCCTTCCACCGCCATATTGAGCGCCAGTTTCCCCGACGCCCCGGGCAGTTTAATCACGGCGTCTTCCGGATCAGGTGCTTGATAATCTTTCGCCAGTTCCAGGGCCTTTTGCTTCGCCGCATACAGGAGGCGATCGCGGTTCATCACCACTTCGTCTTGGCCTTTGCGCAGATAAAGCAGGCTCATGGATTCCTGCGCCGATGTGCCGACCTTGGCCAGAGAAATCGTTTCAAAGGCTTTGCTCGCCCAGGCCATCGGGCCGCCCATTTGATGGCCGTTCGGTGCGCGCATTTTTTCAGCGTTGCGCAACAGCATTTCTTTCGATCCGCCCCATCCGGGCAGGAGGCCAACGCCAACCTCAACCAGGCCAATATAACTTTCCGCATGGGCGCAAACCGCATCACAATGCAGGAGGATTTCACACCCACCCCCCAGGCAGAGGCCACTTGGCGCCGCCACCACAGGGTATGGCGCATATTTCAAGGATTTATAAATACTCTGCCCGGTTGTCACCAAATCTTCGATCTGATTAAACAGGCCGATATTGAGCGCAAACAGCGCCAGCCCCAAATTCGCCCCTGCGGAGAAATTTGTGCCTTCATTATGAATGACGAGCGCCTTCCAGTCACCCTGACCATCGCCGATCCTCTGCATCGCAGTGCCATACATGGCAAAGATATCCTGATCCATGGCATTCATTTTCGTATGGAATTCGATACACATCACGCCATCGCCAATATCCCACAGGCTGGCGGAACCATTTTTTGCCAGTGGCGTGTTGTCCGCCGCGCGTTTAATATCGGAGAGTAAGACCACACCCTCAGGCCGTTTCACATCATGATAGGCACCTTTTGCATCAATAAATTGCAATTTACCGCTTTCGGTCCGATACAGCGAGTTACCTTTCGCGGCCGCAATAATTTCCGGTACCGCCTTGCCTTCTTCGGCCCATTTTTTCGCCAGCCATTCAGTACCCAACTGGTCCATCAATTCAAACGGGCCAAATTTCCAGTTAAAGCCCATCTTCAAACCATCGTCGATGGCAACAATATCATCGGCAATCGTGCCGAGGAGTGAGGCCGCATAATGCAGCGTCTGCCCCATCACGGCCCAGACATAATCTGCATATTCATCGCCATGTTCGACCACCGCGAGGAGGCCTTTTTTACCCGCCTTCGCGGCATTTAATTTTGGCTTGACCGCATCGGCATAATCCCCTGATTTCAAATCTTTGGCTTGTTTTTGCCGACGCCCTTCGGTGGTATCCAGGCGGTAGAAGCCGCCCTTGCCCTTGCGACCGGTATAGCCATCGGCAATCATAGCGTCGATTAGTGGGAGGTCACGATAGAGATCACGATACGGATCCTCTTTTGGCAGCGTATCAAGCAGCGATTTTGACAGATGCGGCATCAGGTCAATGCCAACCAGATCGACCAACCCAAAAACCCCGGTTTTTGGTACACCGATTGGGCGTGACAGCATGACATCGGCTTCCTCGACCGTGATCCCGCGATCAATCGCTTCATTAATGCCGGCAGTAATCCAATAGACCCCAATCCGGTTGGCAATAAAACCTGGCGTATCATGACAATCCACCACGGTTTTACCCAAACTCACATCAGCAAAGTCACGCACCGCATCAACCGCATCTTGGCGGGTGTTTTTACCCTGCACGATCTCCAGTAAGCGCATATAACGCGGTGGGTTAAAGAAATGCGTCACCATAAAATCTTTTTTGAACTGATCCGATTGTCCTTCAGTCAGTTTATCGAGCGGGATGGTTGAGGTGTTACTCGAGACCACCGAGCCTTTCTTGCGGGTTTTATCGATATTGGCATAGACTTGATGTTTAATATCGAGACGCTCAATCACCGCCTCAACAATCCAATCACACTCCCCTAGCTTATCGAGATCATCTTCCAGATTCCCACATTCAATCAGGGAAGCATTTTTTGTGTGCATAAACGGCGCTGGTTTGGCTTTGAGCATCTTCGCGACTGCGCCCTTGGCAATCGCATTGCGATCTTGCGCGTCTTTGGGTACGATATCAAGCAGAACCACTGGTATGCCCGCATTGGCGACATGGGCGGCAATTGCCGCGCCCATGACACCCGCACCAAGCACTGCTACTTTTTCAATTTTTTGACCCATGGTTACACTGCCTCTAAAATCGTTGCAATCCCTTGACCGCCACCGATACACATGGTTGCCAGCGCGAGCGATTTTTTCTCTCTTTGAAGGAGGCTAGCGGCTTTGGTGGTAATCCGTGCCCCAGAAGCTCCGAGAGGGTGACCCAGCGCAATCGCACCACCATCAAGATTGACTTTTTCTTGATCAATTTTAAGGTCACGGATAACAGCCAGAGCTTGTGAGGCAAAGGCCTCATTCAATTCAATGATATCGATATCTGACATTGTCAAGCCAGCCCGCTCAAGCGCCTTATGCGAGGCATTCACCGGGCCCATTCCCATGATTTCCGCCGCACAACCGGCAACCGCAATCGATTTAATTTTCGCGATAACGTCCAAGCCATTTGCCTTGGCATAATCAGCTGAACATACTAATGTTGCAACCGCACCATCGGTCAACGGTGACGATGTTCCGGCCGTCACCACCCCGTCCTTATCAAAGGCGGGTTTCAGATCAGCCAGGGCTTCAACACTTGAATCTGGGCGAATAGTCCCATCGCTATCAACAGCGCCAACAGCAACAATTTCATCGTTAAAACCACCACTCTCGGCTGCTTTTGCTGCCTTATGATGAGAGGCCACGGCAAAGACTTCCTGATCTTTGCGCGAGACATCAAATTGCTTGGCAACATTTTCGGCCGTTTCCCCCATCGACATATACGCTGCCGGGTAGGTTTGATAAAAGTCAGGATGCGGCATCGGGTTAAATCCACCCATCGGGATCCGTGTCATACTCTCAACACCACCGCATATAAAAGCATCACCCGCCCCCATTTGAATGGCTCCTGCAGCCATATGAATGGCCTGCATCGCTGAGCCACAAAAACGATTGACCGTTACACCCGCCACCGTAATCGGCAATTCAACCATCTGTGCGATAATTTTACCGATATTAAACCCTTGTTCTCCTTCTGGAAAAGCACAGCCCATAATCACATCTTCGATATCGTCGCCGTTAACGCCCGTTTGCTCAAGAAGCGCCTTGACGGCTGCTGTTGCCAAATCATCCGGGCGCACCTTCGCCAAAGCGCCCTTATTGGCAAAATGAAACGGCGTACGTTTGTAACCGACGAGTACAACATCTTTTTCCATGATTTTTTTCTCCTGAAAGGCGGAATAAACAAGAGCATATACATAAACACAAAACCCCTTAACATTGCGTGAAAAAAATTATCCGGTTTTAATTGACAATATTCCATAAAAAATTATAACTCTGTTCCATAATAAAATAATTAAAAAAAATCTTGCTATGCCAGGTGTTGATCGGTATGGAGATTTACCCCCCAATGAAGAGCGTCTTGTAAATTTTTTTAACAGCGAGTTTGAAATCACTAAAAAACGTACCTGGTTCTGGGGCCATAGGTTCATCTTTAAACCAAAAGAGGATGACAATGTCTCAAATCTTCAAAAAGCTGAAGCATTTCGTGATGCCGTCAATGAACTTATTGAAAAGAGAAACGACACTTTACCAAGAGGGAAGCGTATTAAACCAGCAAAAATAAAGCGTGGTCGGGTACATTTTGACCATGCAATAATTGGATTGATGAAGCGCACAGAGAAAGAAGACGATTTGCATCAGCTATACAGCAATTATGGCATTATTTTGCACAAATCATTGCAAGGGCTCAGTCCTTAACTTTGCAACAATCATCTCGGGGGTGAAAAACATCGCCCCCATAAGCGTTAGGCGATTATCAAGGATTTCAATCTGCTTTTGCTCAAGCCATGATTGCCATTGTCTGTTTTCAAAACATGATTCTAAATCGCGGTCGAACACGGCCTTAAATTGATCCATATCACAGCCTTCATACAGGCCAAGATTTTGCAGGAGATATTCCTCCAACACATCCTGGTCTGATAGGAGTTTACCCTCCTGGCCATCAATCATTGCGCTCCAGCGGCCATCGCGTTGAAAGCGACTATGCGCGTTTGGCCCCAAGCCAATATAAGGGGCATAATGCAGAAGATTTTTCAAATACCGACAGGCAAAACCCGGACGACAGAAATGATAGCGATCATAAGGGATAAAGCCTTTTTGATAAAGGATGGCACAGGTTTGCTCAAACTGTTCAAACTCTTGGATATCATACCGTGAGATATGCTGCGCCCCTTCAAACAAACGCCCATCAACATTGACACTGTCAAAAAAACCAAACCCTTCGACCAGGTGGTCACAGGTCGGGCGCGCAATGCTCAAGCGATTAATGCCATGCCCATAAAAAGAACGCAGATAGAGCACCGATACCCCCTCTGGATCACATTCCAATGTAATTTCTGCTTTTTCTGAGACAGGAAAAGCTTCGCGGATATGATCAAAAATCGTCAAAATTTGTGGAACGGACAAGACATCCATACTGGACAGGTAAACGGTTTGCAATTCAGGTTTTTCAAGCCGCTCTGCCCATCGTTCCAACGATGCTTTATAGGTTTCCCCCGGTGTAATATTAATAAAAAGATTGGTCATGATCTGACGTTATAAAAAACATTTCTTAAGGATTGCTTGCACAGCGCGACCACGGTGAGAGATTTTATTTTTAACCTCATGAGAGAGTTCACCAAAGGTTACATCATATCCTTGGGGCATGAAAACCGGATCATAGCCAAAGCCTTTATCCCCACGCGGTGGATGGGTAAAATGGCCAACAACCTCTTCCTTAACATGTTCAACATGCCCATCTGGCCAAGCCAGACACAAGCAACAGACAAAACGCGCTACACGAGATTTATCACCCAGTTCAGTTTGTAAGGATGCAAAGGCTTGATCCGCGCTTCCTTGCGCTTTTATAAAACGAGCCGTATAGAGACCGGGTTTGCCATCGAGGGCGTCAACTTCAAAGCCACTATCATCGCCCAGCGTCGGAAGATTTGAAAATTGGGCCCCATGCAGCGCTTTGAGGCGCGCATTCTCATGATAGGTTGTGCCAGTTTCTTCGACATCGGGGAGGTTAAAATCACTGGCCGACTTCACCGTGATATGCGGCCCTAGTATTTTTTGAAACTCACTTGCTTTCCCGGAATTATGGGTCGCGACCAAAAGTTCTTTCCCGGCAAATTTACGGGTCATAACGTGACCTTTGCAATATTCCATGAGTTATCAGAGCGTTTTTGAATGTAATAAGGAATACCGTTTTCACAAAAAATATGCTCCCCTAATAAAACAAAACGCAGCACCTCAAAAAAAATACCATGCCCAGATATTAAGATGTTTTTACCAGAATGTTGTGTAACAATTTGATCAATTGTCTTCAAAATCCTCTCTTTGAAATCATTAAATTGCTCTGCATCTTTAGGGACATAAAAACCTATTTCATCAATAGAAAAATCTTGTTCTGGGTTTTTTTCGTATCCTTCCTGAAATTTGGTGTAATCACGGCCTTCACCAAAACCACAATACCTTTCTCTCAAATTATCATTTGTTTCAATTGAACAACCAATAGCTTCGGCAATAATTTCAGACGTTTCAAATGCACGCTTGAGTGGACTTGAAACAATCAAATCAATTTTTAGATTTTTAAAATAAGGAATAGAGGCTCGTGCTTGTTCTTTACCGACTTCATTTAAAACGGTATCAACGCTTCCTTGCAATTTTTTTTGAACATTCCAATCGGTTTGGCCATGGCGAATAAAATAAAACGACCGACTGATTGGCATTATTTCAACGCCTCACGTTGTCTCTTCACCAGTTCACCAATCCCTTTCCGCGCCAATTGGAAAAGTTGGTCGAGTTGTTCGGCGCTAACTGGTTTATCCTCGGCTGTGGCCTGCACCTCGACCACACCGCCGGAAGCCGTCATTACATAGTTTGCATCCGCCGCGGCCGTTGAATCTTCTGCATAATCGAGATCAAGCACCGCCGCCCCGTCATACAACCCACAGGAAATGGCCGCGACCGGTTCCATAATTGGATTTTCGGGAATCGCCCCAGTTTTGATCAAGTGTTGAATGGCTATTTCCAGGGCAACATAAGCGCCGGTGATCGAGGCGGTGCGCGTGCCGCCATCGGCTTGGATCACATCGCAATCAATTTTAATTTGGATTTCGCCCAGTTTTTCGAGATCGACCACAGCCCGTAAAGAGCGTCCAATCAGGCGCTGAATTTCTTGGGTGCGACCAGATTGCCGACCACGGGCCGCTTCACGATCCATGCGTTCCCCGGTGGAGCGCGGGAGCATACCATACTCCGCCGTCACCCAGCCGGAGCCCTTGCCCTTCAACCAGCGCGGCACGCCGGGATCGACCGTGGCCAGACAAAGAACATGCGTATCGCCAAACTTAATCAGACATGACCCCTCCGCATGTTTTGAAACATGGGTATCAATTGTTACGCCGCGGAGCTCATCCACCGCGCGCCCAGACGGACGAGACGCTTCCCTATTTGCTACTTTCTTTGTTTCCATGTGGAGAATTATACTCAACTCTTGCATTATAGATAGGATAATTTTATAAAAAGCAGCAATAAAAACAGGGTAAAGCTATGACTGACGATATAGAAAACAACACGATTGCAGAAGAATTCCCAGATCACTCGATAGATTCTGATACCCCAGAAGAGATTGGCTCAGAAAAAGTCACTGACGAAACTCAGGCGTTAAAGGCTGAGGCCGCCGATCTCAAGGACAAACTGCTGCGTGCCATGGCAGAGATGGACAATGTCCGCAAACGGGCGGTGAAAGATCGCGAAGACGCACAAAAATACGGGGTCAGCAATCTGGCCAAGGAATTGCTCGCCGTGGCCGATAATCTGGCGCGCGCGGTTGAGGCTGTGCCAACAGAGTTATTACAAGAATCCGATGCTATTGCCAATCTGGTCACTGGAGTTCAGGCAACGCAAAATCAACTCCTCGCCGCGATGCAAAAATCAGGCATTGAGAAAATCATAGCTGAACCGGGGACCCCATTTGACCCAAATATTCATGAAGTGATGTTTGAAGTCGACAGCCCCGACCAAACCCCCGGCGCCATCGTTCAAGTGATGGAGGCCGGCTATATGATCTATGATCGCCTGTTGCGACCTGCCCGGGTTGGTGTGGCCAAGAAATCTGCCGGTGGCACCGAGCCACAGATCAATGTTGAGGCTTAATCACTAATCGGTTTTTTTGACACATCCCACAAAGCCTCAAATTGCTCACGATAAGACTGGGCAATTTCGGCATTTTCAATCACGACTACTTTCTTTGGCGGGCCCCATAGGAAAATTGCATATTTATCGCCATACACATAAGAAGGGGTGCGTGGAAAAAATTCTTTTGGCAGCCAGCGATAATGCTGCACCGGTTCAATAAAATTTGTATCCCCTTCACAAGAAAGGATTTGCGTTTTAATGTTGTGTTTGAGGCGTTTTTCAATTTCCTTGAGGACACGATCACCCGCCGCCCCTTTATATTTTTTTTCCTCAACCCCTGCGATCATTAGCGTACAATCGGTGCCATTCAGGGTTTCAAAAATATCATGGGTCAGGCGAAGTAAACTATCATCCCCCTCCCAGACATAGGTTTTAAGGGGTGTGCTGTTGAGTTTTACACCCGGGCCATCAGTAAATTCAACCCCGCCTTTTTCAAACGCTGCTTGAATAGCTAATAAAGTATCAACCTTTGGATGCGCAATACGACGTTCAATATTATTGATCGACGGCTTGGACAGACCGGCCGCTTTGGCCAGGTCTTCTTGCGTCCATTCAAGCAAGGCACGTGCGGCTTTGATCTGTTCAATTGAAATCATACTTGTTTTTTTTCACGAATTCCGTCAAAAAACAAGAGAAAGTATATTTTAAACATAATTTTACGATTGCTTGAGTCATTAAGTTATAAACCCTTACCTTATAACTGGCATGTTATGAAAAATATATTGACGAATCACTCTTATTATTATATATAAATATTATATTATGTTTTAAACATACAAAAAGGATGATAAAAAATGAAAAAGATCGCAACACTATTAATAACGCTTGTCATGGGTGCATGCCTTTGGAGCATGATCGGACCAAAAGCCCAAGCGTTTGGTGCAGAAAAACAAACCATCTATGACCGGGTGATGGACACGCGCACAATCCGCTGTGGGTATTTTATTGAACCGCCTTTTACGTTGCAGGATCCCAATACCGGTGAATTCTCCGGTTTGAGTGTTGACCTGGTCAATATGATTGCCGGTGAGCTTGGTCTTAAAGTCGAGTGGACCGAACAAATCAGCTTCGCGACTTTTGCGCAAGATTTGAAAAACCAACGCTACGATATGGTTTGTGGCAGTGTTTTCATCATGGCGCGCGCGGGGCAAATGGATTATTCACAGCCCTACACCCATGTTCCTATCCATGGCTATGTCCGAGCGGATGATACCCGCTTTGATCATGATTTTTCTGATATTGATTGGCAAGAGACGAAGATTTCAGCTCTTGACGGTGAAGGGGCAACCACGGCTGTACAGAAAATCTTACCAGAAGCACAATTACAAACCTTGCCAGCTTTATCAAATATTGCTGAAATGCTCTTGACCGTTGAAACCGGTAAAACTGATATTGGCTTTGTCCTACCCAGTGTCTATGCCGATTATAATAAAAATAATCCCGGCAAACTGCGGGAGGCAAAATTGGGTAAACCGCTCTATACCTATGCGGTCAGCTTTGGTATTGCCCAAGGCGAGCATGACTTTAAAGCCATGATCAACAATATGATTGAACAGCTCCAGGTTTCTGGTGAACTTGAAACCCTGATCGATAAACATGATCCAGAGAAACTCTTTGGTCGCCCTTAAAAGGCACGCATCATCGCATTGACCAGTGGCTGGGAACCAGCCCTGGTCAAATGACTACCATCTTCATAAAACGGCGTGCCATCTGGCGTTTCATATTGGCAAAACCCTTCTCCGCAATAAATATGATAGGGATTGATGATCGCAACATCATAGTCTTGCGCAATCTGATCAAAGGCCAGCAAAACTTCTTTATTCCGGCGCTCATAGTCTTCCCATGTCACAAGAAGACTATCTTCGAGCTGATGTTTAACCGCATCGCCTTTGCCAAAGTGCTGCAGCTTAGCAAGCGTATAGGGAATCACGGTGTTAAATTCTGGAATGGGCCCAATGATCATAATATTTTTATTCGAAGCTTTTAGGGCTTCCATCGTGTGACGTAAAGATTGTCGGAATGCGCTGGTATTATCTTTCACCCGCTCTGGCGCACGATCCGCAAAGCCATAAGTTGCCACCTCATCCTCACCCCAGCGTTGCCCCCATGGCACATTCGCCCATTGCCCGTACAGGATCACGGTTTTTATTTGTGGATTGTTTAAAGTGGCTTCAAAACTAGCGGTAATAAAATCACGACAATGGCGCTTTTTCTTTTGCACGCTATATAAGTCCAGTAGGGGCACACACCAACTCGCATTATACGTGAGCGCGGCTTGCCCTGCGGTTTTTAAATTTTCTGCCAACGCATCGGTGATCCGTGAGGCATGACTATCGCCAATCACCGCAATATGAGGAAACGCATCCGCAGCGCCAATTGTGCAAACTTCACCGGCACGAATTTTCTGTCCATCATATTTGAACTTGTTGTGACATCCGGACGTATCCCCCTTTGGCGCTTCTAAAATGGTATGGATTTCAGAACTAAAACGCTGCGGCATCCCATCGGTTTTATCCCCAATCAAACCTAAAACTACCAGAAAAGCGCCGGTCATACCCATGACTCGCATGACCTTTTTCGTCGGCATGCCAGATTCTGAGCGATCACGAAACGGGGCTTCAACATATTTCCAGGTGAAATAAGAAAGGCCCAGCGCCACAAGAGAAAGAAGTAGGAGCAGAGACGTCTCCGGTGGGCCAAAACTCCGGATCCGGGCAAAGGCAAACAACGGCACATGCCATAAATATAGGCCATAACTCATCAAGCCGATCGTCACAAACCCCTTGGTTGAAAAAACCCGCCCAACCAAAGTCTTTTGATCCATGTAGAGGATTAAGAGACAAGTACCAATAATGGGTAAAAGCGTGAGGAAGGAGGGCCATGGCGTGGCCTTATTGAAAACAATGATTGAGAGGATCAGCATCCCTAACCCAATAAGGGACAGGGCCTCATCTGGTTTTTGTTTTTTATCAAACATGATAAAGGCACAGATGGAGCCAGCAAAAATCTCCCAGGCTCGGGTGAGGACAAGGTAATAATTCATTACTGGCTCATGACGCCACCCATATTCGGCCAAAGCAAAACTAACTAAAGAGCCAAATAAAATTAATTGTACTAAACGCTGCTTACCAAAACGCCAAAACATCATAATAAAGAGAGGAAAAAGAATATAATATTGCTCTTCAACCGCCAAAGACCAAGTATGGAGGAGAGGTTTGTCCTCCGACAAATCGGCAAAATAATCAACCTCATCCATAAATTGAATATTACTGGCAAAGAAGACGACCGAATAAAGACTTTTGGCAAAGCTTTTCAGCTGCGTGGGCATCATCCATGCCCAAGCAAAAGGAATACAACAGAGCATAATAAAGAACAGGAGGGGGAGAATGCGGCGGATCCGCCGTTCATAGAAACTTTTTAAGCTGAACGTCCCAGCCTCTTTTTCTTTGAGGATGATAGAGGTGATCAGATAGCCACTAATAACAAAAAAAACATCCACCCCGACAAAACCACCGGAGAAAAACTGCATGCCAGCATGAAATAAAATAACTGGAACAACGGCTAAGGCACGTAACCCATCGATTTCTGGACGATATTTCATGAGCGCCTTCCAAAGAGTTTTTCAAGATCATGAAACTGCATTTTCACATAAGTAGGGCGGCCATGGTTGCATTGTCCAGAATTAGGCGTAATTTCCATCTGACGCAAAAGCGCGTTCATCTCCTGTGCTGTCAAGCGTCGCCCAGCGCGCACCGAACCGTGGCAAGCCATTGTCGAACATAAAGCATAGAGTTTTTCTTGTAAAAGATTTTCAGTATTGCCATCATCACGCAGCTGATCAACTAAATCGCGGATCAAACCTTGGAGATTAATTCGATTACCGAGCAAAGCTGGGACATCTTGTACAGCAATAGATCCATTACCAAAGGGCTCAATGGTCAAACCTAGTTGCGCTAAATCATCCGCGATACCTGTTAAAAGGGCAATGTCATCTTCTTCCAAATCAATAATTTCGGGAATGAGGAGCCCTTGCTTCTCTACCCCATTTTCATCCAGTTGTGCCTTAATTTTCTCATAGACAAGGCGCTCATGCGCAGCATGTTGATCAACAATCACGAGGCCATCTTCCGCTTGCGCAATAATATAATTTTCGAATACCTGCGCACGGGCTGCACCAAGGGGATGGTGGTTTTCATACGCCTCAGCCTCTTCTATTTTAGCCCCTGGTATCTGTGTCACCGTATCAAATACTGTCTGCGATGGCACAGATTCTGCTAACCCACTCACTGACAAAGGCTGTACCGGTTTTGCTATCGGTTGATAACCACTGGTTATAGGTTTAAAGGCGGCCACTGCTTCTTGTGACACAGACCGGGCCGTTTGTGTCCCATGCGTTTGTAGCGTATGACGCACACCACCAACAATTAAGCCCCGGACTAAATCTGTCTGGCGAAATCGGACTTCAGCCTTGGCTGGATGAACATTCATATCAACCTGTGTCGGTGGCAGGGTGAGGAAAAGTGCCGCGATTGGAAATCGTCCTTTTTCCATGACATCTCGGTAGGCACCACGCAGAGCACCCACCAAAATTTTATCCGTCACTGGACGACCATTAACAAAGAGATATTGCTGTTGACTGTTGGCCTTACCATAGGTTGGTAAACCAGCCAAACCATAGAGAAAAACACCATCGCGCTGTGTATCAACAATAACTGAATTATCAGCAAATTCATGCCCCAACAGATCTTTCAATCGTGGGATAAGACCCTCATGATAATTTTTTTGTGGCAAGAGATTAAACTGTTCTTTTTCATCGATTATCAATTCAAATCCAATAACAGGATATGCCATTGCTAAACGCTTAACGACCTCCTTAACCGCACGATTTTCAGTCATAGCAGTTTTAAGAAATTTCAATCGTGCCGGGGTAGCGTAAAATAGATCACGAACAGAGACTGTGGTGCCAATCTTATGTGCGGTTGGGGTGATCTGTGATTTTTTTCCACCCTCAACCATTATTTGCCAGCCACTCTCCTGACCCTTTTGCCGGGTTTGAATAGTTAAACGGGCCACAGCCCCAATCGATGGCAAGGCTTCACCACGAAAGCCCAGCGTATCAATATTGAGCAAATCATCCGAATGCAACTTAGACGTTGCATGGCGCTCTACACAAGATTCCAAATCAGAGGCACTCATGCCAATTCCATTATCAATGATTTGGATCAAATTTTGTCCACCATTGCGAATTGAGACTTGAATATGCGTCGCGCCAGCATCAATAGCATTTTCAACAAGTTCTCGGACAACGGCGGCCGGGCGTTCAATAACTTCACCAGCAGCAATTTGATTAACAAGCGTATCAGGCAGATGTCGAATAATTGTATTACTCATACCCCTTTTATAAAGAGGATGAGACTAAGAGTCACGACTCAACTGAGCCATCCGGCATCGTGGTGTTTTTAAGCTTAGCCCCAATCAAGGACGTCCCTTCAGTGGCCACATCGGATAAGTTTGCATTGGTGAAATCAGTATTAAAAATTTTAGCGAAGGAAAGATCCGCCCCCTGTAAATTCGCATTACGAAATTTAACGCCGCGTAAGTCAGCATATTTGAAATTTGCGCCAGACAGATCAACATTTTTCTCACTTTCATCTTCCATGACTAGCGGTTGAAAGTCAGAATTTTTTAATTCTGCCCGCAAGAATTTCGCCCGAGCCATCTGACCACCACGCAGATCAGACCCTTCCATCTTACAATAGCGAAAATCAGCATCTTCCAAGATTGCATGCTGCATCTCAATTGCCGTAAGATCCATACCGTAAAAATTTGTCCCTATCGCCTTAATTGCCGTTAGACGGGCATCAACCAGCGTCCCGACAGAGCGTAAATCATAGCCTGTCAAATCAAGATAGGCCCCCTCTTGTCCAGCCGTATCAACCCATAAAATATGTTTCTTAATCAACTCATCAAGCGGGGCTTCCAGATCGGAGACATCCTTAACATTTTTATCAAGAATCACGCCCTCCATATCCGCGCCTTCAAAATCAACCATCCCCGTATTCGCACCAAACATGATAGCATCACGTAAGATTGCACCCTGCATCTTAGCGCCTTGCATATTGGCATTTTCTAAATTCGCACCTTCAAATTTAGCGCCTCGAAGATTAGCATTTTTCATCTGTACTGCCGTCATCTCAGAGTCACTGAAATCTGCCTTGGTTGCCTCCGCCCCATTCAACTTAGCTTTTCTCATGGTTGTTTTAGAAAAGTCGGTATTGCCATTATTATCTGGTGGCGACATATCAACATAAAGCGATTGTAATTCCCCCGAACGTTCATAGGAAAGGACTTGCCCTTCACGCAGATCTGATCCATCCATATCTGCCCCACTGAGCTTAGCGCCGCGTGCACATGTCCCGCGCAGATCAGTCCGTCTTAGGCTTGCATTTTCAAGATTAGCATTACGCAAGTCACAGCCAAACATATTGGCTCGATCAAGAATAGCACGCTCAAAATTTGCAGAAATAAACGCTGAGCCTGTTAAAATGGAATCTTTGAGATTTTTACCAGAGAAGTCGAGCCCAGACAAATTCATAAATTGCAAGGTCAAGCGCTTGCCCCCTGATCGACCGATCAGGAACATGTTGTGCAGTGCTAATAACTCCTCTAACTCCTTCTGGTTGAGGCGACCCGCAAAGACATTCAATTTATCATCCGACATAGATACTCAAGATGTTATTATTTTTTAAGAAGAGATCAGGAGACTCTAGCGTCTATTAAGCCGGAAAGGCCTTAAATTTTAGCTAATTTTTACAAAAGCTGTTTTTTTATAAAACTAAGAGAATAATAAGTCCTGAAAGAGCAAGCCGGTAAAGCGCAAAAACCGCAAAGCTACGTTTTTTTAGCCAAATTAACAGCCAATGAATTGATAAGATAGAGGCCAGGAAAGACAGCCCCAATACAATAAAGAAATCTGCACTAAGAATAATATCACTCCCCCTACGAACCCCCTCTAAAACATAGATAAGCACAGCCGCCCCAATAATTGGCATCGACAAAAACATTGAAAACCGGGCCGCACTATCACGATCAAAACCAAAATACCGGGCCATCGTCATGGTGATTCCAGAGCGGGATGTCCCTGGAATAAAGGCAAGGATTTGTGCACATCCGATTAAAAACGCCGATTTAAGAGTCATGCGCATAAGCGTTTTTTGCGATGGTGCCTGCCGATCCACCCACCAGAGAAGCACACCAAACCCAGCACTCGTGGCCGCAATAACCCCAGCATGACGAAACAAATTACTAGCGTAAAAATGTAGCAATCCACCAATAACAAGCCCCGGGATGGTTGCTATTAAAATGCTGAGAAAAAGAAAACGTTGTGGGCTTTGACGCCGTAAAATTGTATCCAACCCGCCTTGAAAAATTTGGACTACGTCACGATAAAAATATCCCATCACCGCCAATAATGATCCACCATGTGCGGCAACATCCAGCATCAAACCATGATCTTGCTTACTCAAGAAAATCGGCACCAAAACCAAATGCCCACTGGAGCTCACTGGTAAAAATTCCGTGATACCCTGTACAAGAGCTAATGTAATCAGATGAATAAAGGTCATTATTTTACTATCCCATAGGTGTTGCTATAGTGTAGCCAGGCACAACACAAAAAAATAGGGGGAAAGATGATCTCGTATGTGATTGGTTTTATACTCGGTTTTATCATCGGTATGACGATTGTGAAATATCTGCTGCGCGATAAAACCAAGGATGAGCTGCGCCACGATAAAACGCTACAGAAAAAATATGGCCCCCTTGTCTGGCTTTGTGCTCTTTTGGGCTTACTTGGGGCAATTATCTTCAATAGCGGATTTTTTATATGAACGGAAACCCTTTTTAAACGCTTGCGGTTTATGGTGAAAATATGACTGTTTATACACCTCCATTAAAAGATATGCTCTACGCTTTGCGCCACATGGCCGGGCTGAATGAGACTATCCTTGCCAATACCGATGGCGATCTCACCGATGACCTTGTTGATGCCATCATCGAGGAGGCCGGAAAACTGGCCGCGGAGGTCATTGCGCCCCTCAATCCGATCGGCGACCAAAAAGGTGTTACCCTCACCGATGGCATCGCTAAAATGCCGCAAGAATTCAAAGACGCTTACAAACAATATTACCAATCTGGTTGGAATGCCGTGCCCTTCCCAACTACCTATGGTGGACAAGGTCTGCCGAGCGGGTTGGCCTTCGCTATTCAGGAGTTGTGGCAGGCGGGCTCGCTCGCCTTCGGGCTTTGTCCTCTTCTCAATCAAGGGGCGATTGAGGCAATTTTGCATCATGCATCCGACGAGTTGAAGCAAAAATACCTGCCCAAGCTTATTGCTGGAGAATGGACAGGCACAATGAATTTAACAGAGCCGCAAGCTGGCTCTGATCTGTCTGCCATCCGCTCAAAAGCAGAACCAAATGGCGATCACTATAGCGTGACGGGGAGTAAGATTTACATTACTTATGGCGAACATGACATGACGGATAATATCATTCATCTTGTCCTTGCACGTTTGCCCAATGCTCCAGAGGGTGTGAAGGGGATTTCTTTGTTTATTGTCCCAAAGGTTTTAGATGATGGTACGCGCAACACCCTGTCTTGTGTTTCTTTAGAACATAAGCTTGGAATTCACGCCTCGCCCACAGCGGTGATGCAATTTGATGAGGCGGTTGGCTATTTGGTCGGAGAGGCACATCATGGTTTGAAATATATGTTCACAATGATGAATAATGCCCGGCTTTCTGTTGGTCTCCAAGGTGTTGCAATTAGTGACCGCGCCTATCAACAGGCGCTGCATTATGCCCAAGAACGCATCCAAGGCTTTTCTCTCACCGGTGATAAGGTGAATCGGACAGCCATCGTGCACCACCCGGATGTTAAACGGATGTTGTTGGATATGCGCAGTCACATCATCGCGATGCGCGCCTTAACCTATGCCGCAGCGATACAGCTTGATCGGGCTCAAAACGATCCAGCAGAACAGGCACGCGTTGATCTGCTCACCCCCCTCGTGAAGGCGTGGTGTACCGACCAATCGATTCGTCTAACCTCCATGAATATCCAAATACATGGAGGGATGGGGTTTATTGAGGAAACCGGCGCAGCGCAACTTCTGCGCGATGCCCGGATCTTACCGATTTATGAGGGGACGAATGGCATTCAAGCCAATGATCTTGTTTTTCGAAAAACCCTACGAGATGGCGGGGCAGGTGCCACGGCCTTCCTTAAGGAAATGAAGGCGGTCGCTGATAAATTGCCAGGGATTCATTTGGGTAAAGCGATTAAGGCCGTTGAAACAGCAACGGAATGGGTTTTGAAAACCGGCACGGAAAATCTTGATGCTGTGGCCGCTGTATCGACTCTTTACCTCACGCTTTTTGCTCAAACTGCAGGGGTTTATTATCTTGCGAAAGCAAAAAGTAATGATGATGCCTTCCCGTATCAAAATGAACTGGATTTTCTCAACGCGCATGTCCTAACGAGTAGCGATGCCCTGCTGATGGCAATTACAACCGGTGCCGATTCTATTTTACACTCCAAGCCAACACCTTAACGCTCATGCCTATCAGAGAAGAATATCAAGCCCTGATTGCTGCCGGGGAAATTGAACCTGATGAAGCCCAAGAGGGGGCGGTCACACTTTTGAATCACCTGAGGCGGCGTCTCGCCGATCATGAAAAGCGCTTCCAATTTCCATTTTTTTCAATGCGGGACAAACGGATCAAAGGTATTTATCTCTTTGGACCCGTTGGGCGCGGCAAAACCATGTTGATGGATTTATTTTATCAATCGCTGACGACGTCTTATAAAAAACGTATCCATTTCCATCAATTTATGATTGATGTCCATGAGAAACTCAAAACTCTCACACAGGATGAGAGCCATGAAAACCGAATTCAAGCAGTCGCCGATATGATTGATGAGGAGGTTGATATTCTCTGTTTTGATGAATTTCATGTCACCGACGTCGCCGATGCCATGATCCTGAAACCGCTTTTTACCCGCCTATTTGAGAAAGAAGTTGTGGTTGTGACAACCTCTAATTGGGCGCCAGACAATCTCTATCTAGATGGGCTACAACGGGAACGATTTCTACCCTTTATTGATTTACTAAAAGACGAGATGGATATTTTTGAAATTTGTGATGGCATCGATTATCGCATGGAAAAACTGAAATCTGCTCAGGGTTGGTTTACTCCTCTCACACAACAAACCCAAAAAGAGTTTAACCGTTTTTTTAATGACCTTACTGGCTCACAGGCAAAGAGCGCACCTTTTACCCTCACAGTAAAAGGGCACAACATTACACTCCCCAAAGCAACGGGGAAGATTGCTTTTACACCCTATTCCAATCTTTTAGAACAGCCCTATGGCGCGGCAGATTTTATTGCCCTGACAGAGCATTTTTCAATTCTTTTCCTTGATAATTTACCAGCTTTCAATCCAGAACAGAGTGATGTTGTTAAACGATTTATTCTCCTTGTCGATACGTTTTATGATGCCAATGCCAAGCTGATTATCCGATCCGCCGTATTACCAAAAGATTTGTACACGAGTGGTAAGCTTGAGAAAGAATTTGAACGCACCCTCAGCCGCTTACACGAAATGACAAGCACAGAGTATTGATTATCTTTTTTTAAGAGATTTTCTTGTATCTTCTTTCACTATGGGATTTATCGATAAATATTTGCCATTTTTGCTGGATGATGCGAGCGCGAATACGCCAAAACGCTCACATAATGATATTGAAAAAGAAATGGAAACCAAAACCATCGCCGAGCGCACAGATCTTGCCTCTGCGCGGCGGGCTGATCCGGATGTGTTGGAAGTTCTTGCCGATGATCATGATATAGGTGTGCGCCGGGCTGTGGCTGATAACAAAGCCAATCATGGACGAACCAATCTTAAACTAGCCCATGATAGTGATGATGATGTTCGATTAATTTTAGCAAACCGTTTAACCAAACTCCTGCCTCATCTGACAGTCGATGAACAGTCAGAGATTTATTCCATGACTGTCAAGGCGCTCGGTATCTTAGCAGAGGATAAGGTCACCAATATTCGCGTTGCCCTGTCATCGAGTTTAAAAGATGTCGCTAAAACACCACCAAAAATTGCCAGAAAATTAGCAGAAGATATTGAGCGTGATGTATCTGGACCGATCCTGCGTTTTGGCATTTGCCTGCCTGATGATATTTTACTCGATATTATCAAGGCCCAACCACTGGGATGGAAGGTCAATACCATTGCACAGCGCAAACGTCTCTCCGGCCCGATAACAGAAAGTATTATTAACAGTGATAATATTGCCGCCGCTACAACGGTGATCAATAATGATGGCGCCGACATCCCGAAAAACGTTGCACAATATATTGTAGAACAAGCGCGTACCATCCCTGAATGGGACCAAGCAATGGTTAAACGCGGGACGTTACCGCGCAAAGTAAAGCGTAAATTTTCTATTATGATTGATAATTCAGTCCGAAAATTTTTGAAAAAAAACGCTAATCTTGACCGAGCTACAACCCGGGATGTCATTGATACTACTCGGCGTCGGATCGATTGGATTGAAGAGGGAAGAGATGATGAGCCCCCTTTGGAGAAAGTCAAACGCCTAGCCAAAACAAAACAGCTCAATGAAGAAAGTCTGCTTGATGCGATATCTTGGTCGGAACATGAATTTGTCCAAATTGCTTTGGCGTTCATGGCGCGGATTCATCCTGATATTGCCAAAAAAATGTTGGAAATGGGATCAGCCAAGGCCACTGTTTCATTATGTTGGCGTGCCGGAGTAACGATGCGCACCGCCATTAAAATTCAACAGCAAATTGCCAAAGTACCGCATAATAAAGTCCTGCTTGCGCGTGGTGGTGAGGACTACCCTCTTTCAGAGCAAGATATGATCTGGCAGTTAGAATTTTTTGGTGTTGAGGATGATAAATCCACCCCTCAATAAAAAAGAGCCTGATTAATAATAACCAGGCTCTCTTAAAAAAATTAAAGCAAAAAACTTAGTAAGTTTTCTTCATGTCTTCTGTCCCATCTTCGATAGCTTCGAAACTATCTGTCGCGGCATCCCCCGCTGCTGGGGCAATATCTTTCATGCTTTCTTCTGTTTCTTCAGCTATCTCTTCGGTAGCTTCTGTTACATCTTCAGCAGTTTCAGTTGCTGTTTCTGTTGCCTCTTGCGTAGCATCTTCAACTGTTTCAGCAACGGTATCATAGGCGTCTTTTACGGCTTCTTCTGCCTCTTCACCAGCCGATGTAGCCATATCGGCTAAATCAGTCGCTGCTTGTGTTGCAGCATCTGTTACAGTTTGTGTTGCTTCGCCAACAGTCGAAGTTGCTTCGCTTAACGTTGTTGTTTCGCCAGCATCACTTTGCGGGCCACAGGCAATGGCTAAAAGTGCAACAGGTAAAGCCAAAAGTGTCTTTTTAAATGGTGTCATTGGTTAATCCTTCTCAATTAAATGTGTTAGGGTCTAATAAAAATATATGATTTTGTTGTAATCATCGTATTCAAATAATCAACGAGAGTCTATATGGTGAATACGTAATGTCACCTTTTATAATAGAATTTTAGAACAAGATCAATCGTTATGGCAAAAAATTCACCAATTATTGTATGGCTCCGTTATGATCTACGGCTTTATGATAATCCAGCACTCCATCACGCCTGCCTTAAGAGCGACTCGATTCTGCCGATTTTTATTCTCGACGACATAACGCCCGGAAGCTGGAAACGTGGCGCAGCAGCACGCTGGTGGCTTCATCACAGCTTGCGTTCTTTACAAAAAGACCTAGAGCAAAAACTTTCCTTGCCTCTTATTTTAAAAAAAGGCAATGCTGCACATATTTTACCCCGATTAATCGAAGACGTCGGCGCTGATGGCGTCTATTGGAATCGTAACTATGAACCCTGGTCAATTGCACGTGATAAAAAAATTAAAGCAACCCTAATCGATCAAGGGATCGACGTTCAAACCTTCAATGGTCGTCTTTTATTTGAACCCTGGGAAATTGAAAATAAATCTGGTCAACCTTTTCGTGTCTTCACCCCTTTTTGGAAAACCTGTATGTCTGACCCACATCTGCGTGATCCTTATCCGATCCCATCTCAAAAAGCCTCGAATGTCTCTGTTAACAGTGATGATTTAAATTCTTGGGATCTCTTACCCACCAAGCCAGATTGGTCTGGAGGGATGCATGATTTTTGGGACATAGGCGAAGCAGCAGCACTAAAACGATTTGACGATTTTGTTGCTCAAAAAATCAATACCTATAAAGATGAGCGTGACTTTCCAGCGATTGATGCGACATCATTGCTCTCGCCGCATTTGCATTTTGGTGAAATCTCTCCATTATCTATCTGGCATAAAGTGAAGCCTTTACTTGATTCAACTCCAGAAAAAGCCCCTGCTTATAAGAATATTCGTCACTTCATTAGCGAGATTGGGTGGCGAGAATTTTCCTACCACCTCTTATTTCATTATCCTAAAACACCGGATCAACCCCTTTACGATAAGTTTCAAAAAGTCCCATGGGATAAAAACGAAAAAAGTTTGAATGCCTGGCAAAAAGGTCTGACTGGGATTCCAATTGTTGATGCAGGTATGCGGCAATTGTGGCAAACGGGGTGGATGCATAATCGTCTGCGGATGTTAGTTGGTTCTCTGCTGGTGAAAAATATTTTGATTGATTGGCGCGCTGGCGAACAATGGTTTTGGGATTGCCTGGTTGATGCGGATCTGGCGAATAATACGCAAGGCTGGCAATGGGTTGCCGGATGTGGTGCGGATGCTGCGCCGTATTTTCGAATTTTTAATCCTGTCACACAGGGGGAACGCTTTGACCCTGATGGGAATTATGTCCGCCGCTATGTGCCTGAATTGAAAAATATGCCGAAACAATATATTCACAAACCATGGGAGGCTGGCCCCCTTATCTTAAAAGAAGCTGGTGTGACTTTAGGACAAACATACCCCAACCCGATTGTTAATTTAAAAACCAGTCGTGAAAAAGCCCTTGAAGCTTTTGCTCAAATAAAGAAAGATTAACGCTATGAAAATGGCAATAATTGGCACCGGAATTGCTGGCCTCGCTGCAGCATGGGCGCTGCATGAAAAATATGAAATCACCGTATTCGAAAAGCGTGCCCGAATTGGTGGTCATAGTCATACTGTACAAACCCCAGAAGGTGTTCCGGTCGACACCGGATTTATTGTCTACAATGATTGGACTTATCCCCATCTAATCCAACTTTTTCGTCATTTAGAGGTCCCTGTTAAACGCTCTGATATGTCTTTTGCCGTCTCTGTTGATCAAGGTAAGCTTGAATATGCTGGCGATAGCTTAAATACAATTTTCGCCCAGCGCAAAAATCTTTTGAATTTTTCTTATTGGCGCATGCTGCGTGATATTACTAAATTCTATTATCAAGCTCCGATTTGGGTTGCCCGCCATCCCAATAGTCGAGTGACATTAGGGCGTTTTCTTGAACATTATAAATACAGCAAAGCCTTTATTAATAATCACCTCATTCCAATGGGAGCGGCAAT
This sequence comes from uncultured Bdellovibrionales bacterium, assembly GCA_964496065.1. GTDB lineage: Bacteria > Pseudomonadota > Alphaproteobacteria > Micavibrionales > SZUA-601 > CAZBXD01. The sequence continues at coordinate 42,768 of CAZBXD010000004.1, read as the reverse complement.
TTGGTCAACGCCGGCCGAGAAAATGCTTGAATTTCCTGCTTCAACCTTCATTCATTTTTGTGAAAATCATGGACTCTTAAAGATCAGACGTCGCCCAACCTGGCGCACCGTTGATGGCGGATCAAAAGAATATATCGACCGCTTAACCGCTAATTTCAAAGACAAAATCAAACGCGATGAGCAGGTTAGTCATGTTCTACGCGGCAAAGATAGTGTCACACTGACAACGATTAAAGATGGGAATACTAATATTTACTCTTTTGATCAGGTAATCATTGCCACCCATGGTGATGAAGCGCTAAAGATCTTACAAAATCCCTCCACAGAAGAGCGCGATGTTTTGCAAGGATTTAAATATAGTGAAAATGAAACCTATCTTCATACAGATGCGCGATTAATGCCAAAAAATAAGCGTGTCTGGTCAAGCTGGAACTATATGGCCGATAAAGAACATGACCAAACAAAAGTCTCCGTAACCTATTGGATGAACCGTTTGCAAAGTCTTGATAGTGAGACAGAGTATTTTGTTTCTCTCAATCCTCTGGTTACGCCGCGCGAAGACACTATCATCAAAAAAATGGTTTATTACCACCCTATGTTTAATGCTGCGATGATTGGCTCGCAAAAGAAGCTGCACACGATTCAAGGGGTCAATCGAACCTGGTTCTGTGGCAGTTATGCCGGCTACGGTTTTCATGAAGATGCGCTATGTTCCGGACTAGCTGTTGCAAAAAAACTTGGCTTTGAAGAACCATGGGGGGCGTTAAAAACATCCTCTCCTGCTAGTGACAACACCATCCGCAATGAAGAACACAAAAATGACAACCCAGAATAACCAACCCCATTGTCTTTATCACGGAACTGTTTATCACAAACGCCTGAAACCCTTTATACACGAATTAACCTATCGCGTTTTTTACTGTTGGCTTGAGTTGGATACTATTCCACAAATGGCAAAACAGATGCGTTGGTTTTCTTATAATCGCTTCAACCTCTTTTCTTTTCACGACAAAGATCATGCGACGCGCGATGGACAACCGATCCGGCCATGGATTGAAAAAGCTTTAAGCGAAAAAGGCTATGATGATTGTCTTGGAGCCCCTATCTATGTTTTGTGCTATCCAAGAATTTTTGGCTATGTCTTTAACCCGCTCACTTTGTTTTTTTGCTACAATAAAACTGGCACTCTACGAGCAATTTTGCATGAGGTGAAAAACACCTTTGGTGATCAACATGGTTATCTTCTGCCCGTCAAAGAAAATGATCAAGGGATCATTGAACAACACTGCGATAAAATTTTTCACGTCTCGCCATTTATCCAAATGGACGCGGATTACCACTTCACACTAAAAGAACCTAATGACACGCTCACGGTCAACATTACACAAAACGTCGATAATGCGCCTTTCCTAATTGCAACCCTGAGAGGAAAACGTGAGAGAATGAACAACAGTTCTTTGTTGAAATGCTTGTTTAAATACCCTTTAATGACGCTGAAAGTGATCGTGGCGATTCACTATGAAGCTCTAAAATTATGGCGTAAGGGCGCACAGTTTTATAAGCGTCCCACACCGCCAGAAAAGGATATAAGCTAAGCTATGGGTCTTTATATTAGTGATCGACAAAAAAGTCTCTTGGATGACCACCCCCCAGCTATGCAATTTTTGCTTAAAGTCGCTAAGAAAATTGAAATTGGCTCCATTACTATCCGTTTTTCAAATACTGGGGAAGAACATACTTATTTCGGCACACAAAAAGGCCCACATGGCGAAATGATCATTCATAATAATCATGTTGCAAACCGCCTGATCACTGGTGGCTCACTTGGATTTAATGAATCTTATGATGATGGGTTATGGGATAGTCCAGATCTTGATCAGTTTTTTCAAGTCATGTTACTCAATGAAAAAGCGATTGATAATCCGCTGCTTGGATCAAAATGGTACCGGGTTTTGAATTTCGTCCTTCATCGATTACGACCTAATTCAAAGCGCGGATCGCGCAAAAATATCGCCGCGCATTATGATTTAGGCAATGATTTTTATCAATATTGGTTAGATCCAACGATGACCTATTCTTCAGCGGTATTTGATGATGATACGGTTACTCTCGCCGATGCACAAAATAAGAAATACCAAAAACTGATCGAAAAGCTTGACCTTAAACCTCATCACACGATCTTGGAGATTGGCTGTGGCTGGGGTGGTTTTGCCGAATATGTTGCCCGCGAAGTTGGTGCAAAAATTCACAGCATTACTATTTCCAAAGAGCAATATCATTTTGCCAAAGACCGTATTCAAAAAGCGGGACTTGCAGATAAGGCAAAAATTGAGCTAATCGATTACCGGGATGTTACAGGCCATTACGATCGAATTGCTTCAATTGAAATGTTTGAAGCCGTCGGTGAAAAATACTGGCCGACCTATTTTAAAACTTTAAAAAAGCGCTTGAAAAAGGGCGGGCGAGCCGCCTTGCAAATTATCACGATTGAGGATCATCGTTTTCCGCTTTACCGAAAAAAGCCTGACTATATTCAAAAATATATTTTTCCCGGCGGGATGCTCCCTAGTATTGAAACTTTGCAAAAACAAGTCAAAAAGTCCGGGCTTTCTTGGGGGTGTTTTGATTCCTTTGGACGTGATTATGCCCGCACTTTACGTGAATGGAACACCGCGTTTCAACAGAAATGGGACGATATTAAAACCCTTGGTTTTGATGGGCGCTTTAAACGAATGTGGGAACAATATTTTGCTTATTGTGCCTCTGGGTTTGATTGCGGTAATATTAACGTTATTCAATGCACAATTGTCAAAGATTAGGTAACTGAAAACATTGACCACCCCAAAATTAAACAGATTTTTTATTTTTTGCCCAGCAATGGTTAGTTTTATATCTTTCATTGTTTACGGATATTTGATGCATCAATTTTTTAATGGAAAAATCCCAGGTCTAGAGTATATTTTAGTTATAGCCATAGCTTCTATTATGATTGTGGTTGGGTTTATTTATTTCTTATCCATTATTTTTATCCATCGTAAGAAAAAGCTAAATAACTATCGCCTTCATCTTATATCGTCAATTTTGACTACTTTTTTTAGTGGTCTAATTTATGCAGCCCTGTCACTTGGCTTTATTGTGACAGTGTAAGCATTAAACTTCCAGGCACCCTTTTTTTAATTCAAATCCATGCCAAACCAGAAAGAACAGTAGAATCAAAGCCCCCGCCTGATGCGCCGTGGCAAGGATAATATTAACCCCACTTAATAGGGTCAAAATTCCAAGCGCGATTTGACACAAAACCGTCACGAAAAGGGCCCAAGCCAATCGTTGAATAATCGGTGAAAAATCTTTTGCTGACGTTTGTAGCCACAAGATCGCCACCACAACACCGGTGATCATGGCCAAAACTCGATGGACAAATTGAACCCCGGCCTGATTATTGATCAAATTCTGCCACCATACGGGATAGTACCAGAGATCACTTGGCACCCAACGTCCACCCATTAGCGGAAATTCATTATAGATTAAGCCAGCATCCATGCCAGCAACAAATGCCCCCCAGACAAATGTCAGGGCGAAAGAAATCATCGCACCTGCCTGCCACATATGAATTCGGCGAACGGGACGATTAAACCCAGCAGGGGCCGTAGGGTATAAATATTGCAAGCCAAGACGCACCAATAAGGCAAAGATAAGGAAGGCGAGGCTGAGATGCGCTGCTAAGCGAAAATGGCTAACACTTGGGCGATCTACCAAACCCGACATCACCATATACCAGCCCATTACCCCCTGCAAACCCCCAAGAATAAGCAATCGAAATAATGGCCAAAACTGTTGTTTAGAAATTCGGCGCCGAATAACAAAATAGAAAAAGGGTACCGCATAAACTAAACCAATCAGCCGCCCCCACAAGCGATGAAACCATTCCCAGAAGAAAATATATTTAAATTCATCCAGTGTCATCCCAGCATTTTTGTGAATATATTCCGGGGTTTGCCGATAGAGATTGAACACGCGCTGCCATTCCACTTCGCTCAAGGGCGGAATCGCCCCGATCAAAGGGCGCCACTCAACCATTGACAAACCAGATTCTGTCAAGCGAGTGATCGCACCAATTACCGCCATGGCAAACACCATAAAGGCAGACGTAAAAAGCCATAATGCAATAGATTTATTGGTAGAATTCATAATAGAAACACTAGGACTATTCAAATCTTGCGTAAAGGGTTAAAAAGAACACCATGACTAAGATCACTCAAACAGATGCAGTTATTATTGGTGCTGGCCCAGTTGGGCTTTTTGCTGTTTTTGAATTGGGGTTATTAGATATACGGACTCACCTCGTTGATATTTTGGATAAGCCGGGGGGCCAATGTGCGGAACTTTATCCTGAAAAACCGATCTATGATATTCCTGGCCTGCCCGTTGTCACCGGTCAAGAATTAACCGATCGCCTTTTGGAACAGATCAAGCCTTTTGCTCCAGTTTTTCACCTCTCGGAAATGGCTGTTTCAATTGAAAAATTGGATAATGGCCATTGGCAACTAACAACCGATATCGGCACCATTTTACAAGCGCCTGTTCTTATTATCGCCGCTGGCGGTGGCAGTTTTATGCCGAAAAAACCCCCAATTGATACGATCGCTCACTATGAAGGAACTTCTGTATTTTATGCCGTGCGAGAAAGGGAGACCTTCAAAGATAAAAAGATTGTTATCGCGGGCGGCGGCGATAGTGCACTGGACTGGGCAATTAATCTGCAACCCCTGGCACAACAGATGACCCTTATCCATCGTCGAGATGAGTTTCGCGCCGCGCCGCATAGTGTTCGTCAGATGCGCGACTTGGTCGCCAAGGATGATATGAATTTAGAAATCGGACAAATTAGCCAATTGCATGGCTCCGATGGGCAACTTTGCGCTGTGACCATCACCTATAAAGACAAGACTGAGACAACCCTTGACTGTGATATCCTTCTGCCCTTTTTTGGTTTGACAATGAAGCTGGGCCCCGTGGCCAATTTTGGTCTCAATTTGCATGAAAATCTGATCCCGGTCGATCCGGAGAAATTCGAAACCAGCAGCCCCGGGATTTTTGCCATTGGTGATATCAATCATTATCCAGGCAAATTAAAACTTATTCTCTGCGGCTTTCACGAAGCCGCGTTGATGGCCCAAGCCGCCTTTGCGTATGTCCATCCGGATAAAAAGCTACGCTTTCAATATACGACCACTGCGAGTGACCTACACAAAAAACTTGGGGTCAAGACATGATAGATCACCACATTATTGTCACTGATGTTGATGGCATAGAGCACCGCCTACCGGCATTAGAGGGCTGGCGGATCATGGAAATTATTAAGGATGCGGGCCTCCCGATTAAGGCTGAATGTGGCGGCGCCTGTGCCTGTGCCACCTGTCATATTTATATTGATCCTAAATGGAGTAACAAGCTCTACCCCAAAACAGAGGAAGAGGAAGCGATGTTGGATGAAGCGTTTACCGTTGATGAAACGCGCTCGCGCCTATCCTGTCAGATTTTATTTGAGGAAAAACTCAACGGGCTTAAACTCACCCTCTTACCGATACAGCGCTAAAAAGAAAGTTTGGTGAGAGATAAAAAACACCCCGCGCAATGGCGGGGTTATCTTTCTATTTTCTTGAATACCATTTTACGGCTTTAGGACTGGACCTCTATCTTTACGGGTAACGTCCGCTTCGCCGCCAAGATCGTTGTCATCAAAGTCATAATTATTACTACCGTTTACTCCTCCGGGACCTTTTTTATCTGCCATTTTACACCTCATTTTCAAATTTAAGTCAGATGATCAGTATGACGCAACTGCCTAACGCCTATCAACACAAAATTACAAAAACCAGGTGTTTAGTGCCAGATTATATCAATATTAGGCCAGTTAACATCGCCCGGGGTGATCAGATCCGTCGCAGTAAGATGAACAGAATGAACTTTGCCATCAATTTCGCTTTGCCAAAAGCCAAGGAAATCCTTTAAAACAGGGAATTTTGGTGCTTTATCATAATCTTGCCAGAGAAAAGATTGTAAAATCTCAGGATAATCTGGCAGATGATAAAGAATATCCGCCGTTGTTAAACTAAATCCCTGTAATTGTTTCTCTAAATCCGCCATTTTTTGCCTCCCTTTTCCCATTCTGGGTCCATTTTGGTGATTATATTGAGACACTTTCTAGTGTATGAAACTTTATTGTAACAAAAAAATCTTAACATAATGCAGAGAATTCCGAGCAGAAGGGCTATAAAAATTGCCGCTTTGAAAGAAAAAATAATATAAAAAAACCACGGATTAAAAATAACAACTATTTTGGCTTTTGCCCTTGAAGAATCACGGGTTTCAGGCTATAAATTTCCCGATTTGAGAATTTGCCTGATTGGGATTTTCTCATACCTCATGTCCATTTAATGCTTAAAGGAGATTAGACAATGGCATTTAGACCTTTACATGACCGCGTCCTTGTGCGTCGTCTCGATAGTGAAGAGACCACAAAAGGCGGAATCATTATTCCAGACACAGCGAAAGAAAAACCAATGGAAGGCGTTGTTGTCGCTTGTGGCTCTGGCGCACGCGATGAAACTGGCAAATTACAGCCACTTGACGTGACCGCTGGTGACCATGTTGTTTTCAACAAATGGTCTGGCACAGAAATCACCGTCAATGGTGAAGAACTGCTTGTCATGAAAGAAAGTGACATCATGGGCGTTCTTACAACCGGTAAAAAGGCCAGAAAAGCTGCCTAACGAAATTCTTAGCTTGCCAAGAATTTACGACAGCTCGTTCCAATTAATTCCATTTAATATTTTTTAGACAGAAAAGGAAAAAACTATGTCTGCAAAAGAAATCGTATTTAAAACTTCCGCGCGTCAGCGCATTCAAAAAGGTGTTAACACCCTTGCCGATGCTGTGAAGGTGACTTTAGGGCCAAAGGGTCGTAATGTCCTGATTGAAAAATCATTCGGCGCCCCACAAATCACGAAAGACGGTGTGACCGTTGCTAAGGCAATTGAATTGTCTGATAAACATGAAAATATCGGTGCGCAACTGGTCAAAGAAGTGGCCAGTAAAACCAATGATATCGCGGGTGACGGAACAACAACATCAACCGTGCTTGCGCAATCAATCTTCAATAATGGCTTGAAAGCGGTCGAAGCGGGGATGAACCCGATGGACCTCAAGCGTGGGATTGAAAAGGCAACAACGGCTGCTGTTGATTATGTTTTGGGCTTATCAAAGAAAGTTAAAAACAATGATGAAATCGCCAAAATTGGTACAATTTCTGCCAATGGTGAAGAATCAATCGGCAAAATGATTGCTGAGGCGATGGAAAAAGTTGGCAAGGAAGGCGTAATCACCGTCGAAGAAGCCAAATCCTTGGAAACTGAGCTTGAAACTGTTGAAGGAATGCAATTTGATCGTGGCTATCTTTCGCCCTATTTTGTCACCAATAGTGAGAAAATGACGGTTGAGCTCGAAAGTCCTTTTATCCTTTTCCACGATGCCAAACTGTCTAACTTACAAGCCCTTCTGCCAGTGCTTGAGGCTGTTGTACAAGCGGGCAAACCCCTCTTAATCATTGCCGAAGACATCGAAGGAGAGGCGCTCGCAACGCTTGTTGTTAATAAGCTGCGCGGTGGGTTGAAAGTTGCAGCGGTGAAGGCGCCTGGTTTTGGAGACCGTCGTAAAGCAATGCTCGAAGACATGGCGATTTTGACCAATGCACAGGTTGTCTCAGAAGATCTTGGCATTAAATTAGAAAATGTCACACTGGATATGTTGGGCACAGCGAAAACGGTTCGTATTACCAAAGATGATACAACTATTATCGATGGTGCGGGATCGAAGAAAAATATCACCAGCCGCGTGAACCAGATCCGCCAACAGATTGAAAACAGCACCTCTGACTACGACAAAGAAAAACTGCAGGAGCGCCTCGCAAAACTTGCTGGCGGTGTGGCCGTGATCCGCGTTGGTGGCGCGACAGAAGTTGAAGTGAAAGAGCGCAAAGATCGCGTTGATGATGCGTTGCAAGCAACTCGTGCTGCGGTCGAAGAAGGCGTTGTTCCCGGTGGTGCAGTAGCGCTCCTATACGCAACGAAAGCCTTGGCAAAACTCACCGGTGATAATCCCGACCAGGAAGCCGGCATTAATATTATCCGCCGTGCCTTGCAAGCGCCAATCCGTCAGATTGCCGAAAATGCTGGGGCGGAAGGGTCGATCGTTGTTGGTAAATTGCTCGAACAAAAAACCACAACTTTTGGCTGGAATGCGCAAACCGGTGAATTCTGTGACCTTGTTAAAGCTGGTATTATTGACCCAGCGAAGGTTGTGCGTGTTGCCTTGCAAGATGCCGCCTCAATCGCAGGTCTGATGATCACCACAGAAGCCACAATTGCCGAGAAGAAAGAAGACAAGCCGGCCAATGACATGGGCGGCGCGATGCCAGGTGGTATGCCCGGCATGGGGGGTATGGGCGGCATGATGTAGTCCATTCCTTTATTGAATTGAAAAACCCCGTCTCTGAGGCGGGGTTTTTTTCATAAGGTTAAAGCGACCAATAAAACAGGTGGCTGGGCACTTCATCCGGTTCAAAACGGGATTTGACATCCATAAAAACCCCACCACGGGTTGCCAGGCGAACAATGCTGGGGCGGCGATCGCGATACCAATTATGCGGGACAGTATAAATTACTGCATCAAGCTCGGTCATTGCCTCCCATTCTACCAGGTCAATATCATAGCGTTGCTTAACCTGATCTTTATTGGCCATTGGATCATGCACCATTGGCTCTAACCCAAAATTTTGTAAGGTTTGGACAATATCTGGCACCCGTGAATTGCGCAAATCAGGCACGTTTTCCTTAAACGTAATCCCTAAAATACCAATCTTTGCATGCCGGACGGGACGATCCGCCTTAATCAATTGGGCAATAGTTTCTTGAGCGATAAAATTGCCCATTCCTTCGTTGAGGCGACGACTGGAAAGAATGACCTGTGGATGATAGCCGGATTGTTCCGCGCGGGAGGACAGGTAATAGGGGTCAACCCCAATACAATGCCCGCCAACCAGGCCGGGGGTAAATTTCAAAAAATTCCATTTAGAGGAGGCTGCTTCAATAACATCCATCGTGCGGATCCCCATGCGATTGAAAATCAAGGCAAGCTCATTCATCAAAGCGATATTGACATCACGCTGAATATTTTCAATAACTTTGGAGCCTTCCGCAACCCTAATATTAGGGGCCAGATGTAATCCCGCCTTAATAATCGGACCATAAACTGCCTCCATCCGCGCAAGCGTTTCATCATCTTGCGCCCCGACAACCTTGGCAATGGTCTCTAAGGTATTTACTTTATCACCAGGGACGATACGCTCTGGTGAATAGCCTAGAGTAAAATCCCGGCCGCAAGTCATACCTGAAATTTCTTCTAAAAGTGGGCCGCAAATTTCCTCCGTCACGCCGGGATAAACCGTTGATTCAAAAACAACCACAGAGCCTTTTTGCATAACGGTACCAATTGTATGACACGCCCCTTGCATTGGGCTCAAATCAGGCAAACGATCCGCATTGACCGGGGTCGGCACCGCGACAATAAAAAAGCTGCAATCACTCAAATCATCGGGATCATCGACAAACGCCATGTTTGAGGCTTGCAGATCAGCATCATCAACCTCTTCTGTCCAATCATGCCCATCCCGCAAGGCTTTGATCCGATTTTGATCAATATCATACCCTTTAACCACGTCAAAATAACGACTGAGCGCAACGCCTAAAGGCAAGCCAACATATCCCAATCCAATAATGGCAATTTTTTCTGACATTGTTTTTTTGTTCTCCGTTAACGGTTGCCGATATTTAACCATATTTGGAAATGATTCCATAGCCTCTTTCTAAAGCACTTTACTAAAAGAAAAACCGAGCTGGACCGCTCGGCTTAAAATTCTTTTAGGGAATGTTTATTTCTGTCAGCGAAATGACCTAGGCAGCCCGTGCCATGTTCTCACATTCATGACGGTTCGCAATTACCTCAAGCTCTTGCTGAGCTAAGCGTAATTCACGCCGGGCCTTGCCAATCAGATCAATGACATTATCTGCAATCTCTGCATCCATCCCCATATTGCGCGGTTCACAAAATAGAAACATCGCCTGGATATGGGAGAGCTGATTGAGACTACGATTAATCGACAGCTTTGATTTTATGATTTGATTTTTCATCGTTTCTTTCCTCTTGAGTTGATGAACTACAGGCGAAGAATAAAGAAATATGTAAACAAAGTCAATGCAAAACTTGTATTTTTTCCTTTTATAATTGTATTTTAGTCTGATATAGTGGCATTATGAAATTTATATCGCGTGAACAATGTCGGGCCGCACGGGGCCTTCTTGGTTGGACTCAACAAGATCTCGCCGATCACACCGGCCTGTCAAAAACTGCGATTAATAATTTTGAACGAGGACTGGCGGATACAAAACGTATTTCACTTCTCCTTATTCGCGATGCCTTTGAAAAGGGCGGCGTTGAATTCCCAACACCCCATAGCGTTGGCAAAAAACTTGAAACCGTCTCCATTCTCAAAGGGGATACCGCAAATGTTCACCTTTGGGATGATATTTTTGAAACCCTTAAGGACAGCGGCGGTGAAGTTCTGATCACTAAAGTTGATGAACAACGTGTTATCAAAGATAATGGCGCAGGAATTGAAAACCACCTCGCCCGTTTAAAAGAATATGGAATTCATGAACGTTTGCTTGCCTGCGAAGGACAAGACACGTTTTTGCAGCCGATTGAATGTTATCGTTGGGTAAGTGAGGAACTCTATACCGCGATGTCGCCAAGTTTTATCTATGGCGATAAGGTGGCTATGAAACTATGGGAAGAGAAAATGGTGATTGTGATCAAAAGTGCCGTTGCCGCCGAAACAGAACGCAAACGTTTTAATTATTTGTGGGAGAATGCGTCCATTCCAACACAATGAGATTAAATACGTAACCCAAACAACAGTGCACTAAACTCTGTCTTTTGCACAAAAAGACAAGGATAGCGCTTGTCTAAAGCATACAACTTATGGTTTAATTAAAATGAGTGATAAATAACCTATGGGTCAACTGGATGATTGATAATGACTTATTTAAGAGTCTCAAGACTCATATTACTGTCCCATCCCATCAACGGGAGGATAGTTTTATCAACTCCATCGCCTATTACATGCTTACCGGGCGCCGAGGCGCTTGGGTTTGTGAAAATCAAACAGCCAAAGCCGTGGTTTGTCGCCACCCCAATATGAAGGATCGCCTTCTTATTTTCCCTGAAATTGGTCATGGAGACGGCTCTTTAATTGCCGATATTATTCGTACACTTGACCTATCAAAACAAAGCGCTCAACTTGCACGATTTACAGATCAAGAAGTCGCGGCCGTACAATCACATCTTCATAAAAATTCTTCGATTAACATTACCCTTGTTAAAGAAACCCAACTTGATTGGTATTATCCGGTTCATATCTTAGATACAGCCCAGGTCAGTCATCTTAACGGCCCAAATTTTCGTAACATTCGCCAAAAACTGCGTAAAATTGACGAATTAAATGTTCACATGATTGGCTTAAATGATGAAGCGGCGATGCGCTATCTATACGCCTGTACCAAATATTGGGAAGGCAATCAAATCCTTTATAATAGTCGTTACCAAACGGGTGATAGTGCTTTTTATCAGACGCTTTTTAGCCTTATTAACACCCATCCTGATCTTTTTGATGGGTTTATTATTCGCTATGGAAATCGTGTTGGCGGGTTTAGCATTTGGGATCAAACAACAACAGATACCACCAACCTTATTGCCAATCTGGTTGACATCCATATCAGCGGCTTGTCTGAATATCAACTTGTCATGACCTGTCGTCTTCTTCACGAAAAAGGTATTCAGTTCCTTAATCGTGGTGGCTCGGAACGCGTTGGCCTACATAATTTCAAACAAAAATTTGCTCCGGTTAAAACCATCGACCTTGTCTCTGCGCTTGTTGAAAAATCTTTGCCAGAAAAACTTTATATGGCGCCGCTTATAACTAAGCCGATCGAGCCCTCCTTTGCTTTATTTTCATAAATTTTGATTTTTTTAATACCATTAATTCGATTTTAAGACCAACCCGATATAAATAAAGAGTGGGTGGCAAGAATCGCCAGGATAAAAGAAGACATACAGTCGAATTCAATGCGTGTGGGGGGTATAGGGTATGTGTGTAGTAGTCCAATCAACCGATATTGAAGGGGTCATGCTGATTGAACCAGAAAAATCTGGTGATATGCGTGGCTCACAAACAACTGGCTATCAAGCTGCTATTTATGCAGCGCATGGTATTACCAGCCGCTATGTTGAAGATCACTATATTCGCTCCTTCAAGGGGGTTCTACGTGGCCTTACTTACCAAAAAACTGGCAAAAGAGCGGAGCTGCTTACTCTGATCCATGGGCATATCCATCTTGTCGTTGTGGATGTCCGACAACAATCAAAAACGTTTGGCAAATGGATTGCCATTGATATTTGCGATGCGCATAATCGCCAAGTTTATCTCAGACCAGGTCTTGCTTATGGGTATTGCACATTGAGTGATACGGCTGGTCTGCATATTAAACAATCCTGCTTTAGTGATCCACTTGATGAGGCTGGAATTTTTTGGAATGACCATGATTTAAAAATTGAATGGCCGCTTTCTTGCCCGCTCGTCAGCGAAAAAGAAAATAATTATCCACAATTGCGGGATATTCACGAAAGCGCATTACCCTATTATCATAATGGAAAAGTTTTTGCCTGATCTATTTTTGAGATCATGATTTACGCGTTTCGATAAATTGTGCAAGCTCAATGAGAATATCCGCCCGACCATCTTCATAAATTGCGAGATGCCCAATTGCCTGTTCTAATAAGAGGCTGACCTTTTTTCGGGTTTCTTCAACACCAAGATGTTTAATAAACGTGGCCTTATTCGCCTCTGCATCCTGGCGAACATCTTTACCAACATCTTGCTCAACCCCTTCATGATCGAGGAGATCATCCGTCAATTGAAATGCCAAGCCAATATCATGCGCATAATTGCGCAGATGCATCATATGTTTAGCACTGGCGCGCCCCATAATCGCACCGGCTTCACATGAATACATGATCAGAGCCCCGGTTTTCATCCGCTGCATCCGAGTGGTATTACCAATATCCAGATCAGTGGTTTCACCAATAATATCGAGCATTTGCCCCCCAGCCATGCCGCGCGTACCAATCGCGCGCGCCAATCCCGCAATTAATTTACAGCGAATATGGGGGTCCTGATGCGTTTCCTCATCTGCTAAAATTTCAAACGCCAAAGACTGTAGCGCATCTCCGGCAAGAATAGCGGTCGCCGGATCATATTCACAATGGGTTGTCGGTCGTCCGCGCCGAAGTTTAGAGTTATCCATTGCCGGTAAATCATCATGAATGAGAGAATAACTATGTACACATTCCACAGCCGCGGCGACACGAATGGAGCGTTGAACATCAACCCCAAACATATCCGCTGTTGTCATAATCAGAAGTGGCCGCAGACGTTTGCCGCCGTTTAATGTCGCATAACGCATCGCATCAAGAACACGCCCTTCGAGTTCCTGACTTTTTGGCATAAGACGATCAATCGCATCATCGATTGCCTTTGCGGTTTGTTGCATCGCCTGTTTAAGCAGAGCTGTCATTCTCGCCGCCCTCTGGATCCAATGATTGTATTTGCACCGTACCATCCGGATAAAGAGTAATTTTTTCAACTTTTGCCTGCGCCTCGGTTAGTTTGGCTTCACAATGTTTACGCAGCGCTGCACCGCGATCGTAAAGCGCGATCGATTTTTCTAAATCGGCTTGACCGGATTCAAGAGATCGAACAATCGCCTCTAATTCTTTAAGCGCTTGTTCAAAAGAGAGAGTGTCAATCTCTGGGAGTGTTTCTGTTGTCATTACTTGCCATACTCCAATTTAAATTGGCATTATTGTGCCGTGATTACCGGAAACAGTCAAAAGAAATTTGAAGACCAGGATCAGTGTTAATCCCCAACCAAATAAGACATGATATTTAAAAATCTTAAGGGATGAGGCTGGATTAGATAAGTTCCAATATCGCCACAGAGCGATTAGGTGAACAAGTGTAAAAATACCAACCCCAATAAAATAGAGATTTGGCGCGGCGATATCATCGCCAGCCTGGCATAGGCAAAACATCATAAGGCAATAAAAAACTGTAAGAACTGGCTTTACATGATGATTAAAGAGCCGGGCCGTGGAACGAACCCCAATACGAATATCATCTTCTATATCCTGAAACGCATAAATTGTATCATAAGCAAGTGTCCATAACACAGCTGCGCCATAAAGCCATAATAAAGCTGGAGAAATTTTTCCCGTTATGACCGTCGCCCCAAGCAAAACCCCCCAATTGAATGTGATCCCTAAAAAAGCCTGCGGCCAAAATGTAATTCTTTTCATAAGGGGATAAAGAATGATAAGCGGGAGAGACGCGAGACCAATCAAGATCGTCAATTTGTTAAACTGGAACAAAACCAGCGCTCCAATAAGTAAATGAACCAACATCCATACAAAGGCCTGTCGACGCGTAATCACACCGCTAGCAAGAGGACGATTTTTAGTACGCGCCACTTTTCTATCAAGATCTCGATCCCACAAATCATTGATGATACATCCCGCTCCACGCATGGCAACACTGCCAATTAAAAACAACACGGCGATTGATAAAAGCTGTGGTAATGTTTGTTGTGATGTCGCGACAAAAAACATCCCCCACAAGCAAGGGATAAACAACAACCAAATCCCAACGGGGCGATCCCAACGCGCTAATTGAGCATAAGGGACCAACCAGTCAGGTAAAAAATCATACCAAAACGGGGTACGAATATCACAGATAGGCTTTTCAGACATCGCTTTTCATCTTATCCTGTTCTTAAAGACAAAGCGAGCCTGTTATGACCCGGATGATCCGCCTATACACTGATATGCCTTTGGCCGAAGAGACAACCGTTTCTCTCACAAAGGCACAGGCCCATTACCTGCGCAATGTTTTGCGCCAAGATGTTGGTAAAAAGCTTTACTTCTTTAATGGGCAGGATGGCGAATGGCAAAGTGAAATAACGGCCTTATCAAAAAACCATGGAACAGCTGTCTTACAAGAAAGAATAAAGAAGCAAGAAATTTTATCTGATTTATGGATTGCTTGCGCCCCAGTCAAAAAAGATCGTTTTGATTTTTGCCTAGAAAAAACAGTTGAGCTCGGCGCTTCTGATTTTATACCCGTTTACACCGAATTTACTGATATTAAACGCGTCAATATTGATCGGTTAAGCAGCAATGCGATTGAAGCCGCGCAACAATGTGGCGCTACCGCACTTGTCAATGTGCATGACGCCCATCCATTGCCACGCCTGATCGCAGATTGGCCACAAAATCGTCCCCTTTATATTTGTGCGGAGCGAGGCACTGCGCCAGCTTTTATTGATACCTTACAAAAGCAAAGGGATAAAGGCGCTGGTATTTTAATTGGGCCAGAAGGGGGGTTTTCTGATCCTGAGCTGGCTTTATTATCAGATCATCCAATGTGCCAATTTGTTCATCTTGGACCGCTCACTTTGCGGACTGAAACCGCCCTGGCTGCAGCGATTAGCCTTTATCAGTCCGTAAAAGGAAATTGGGTTGGAAATAGAAACTAAACGAATAGATTAAGCAAGGCCGACGGCGACTTTATACAAATCCAAAATTTCTTCTTCTTCACGGCGCTTATCGGTATCCATTCGGCGCAAACTGACAACTTTGCGCATGATTTTAGCATCAAACCCAACAGCTTTAGCCTCACCATAGACTTCACGAATATCCTCCATCAACGCAGCTTTTTCTTCTTCTAGCCGTTCGATGCGCTCAATAAAACTTTTTAGGCGCTCACCAGAAACGCCACCAATATCAGACATTATTTATACTCTTAAGATGTTATGTTGTAAAAGAATGTGCTATTGATAATCGCATTATAGGAGCGGGTCAACATCCTTATCTAATGTTTTGTGATCTGTCTCTTGTGGATATTTTATTTCCCAAAAATCAAAAGCCAACCCATCAGAATTTTTACCAAAAGGCACCCGAACGACATCTAAATTAATTGTCATTTTTTGTTGTGGTATATTGCTATTGCGATATGAAACAAGGAGCGGTACATCAACATTCCAGCGATACACACCATTAAAAACCGCATCAGCGAGGATATCGGGATTCATTTCAACGACAACACTCAAATCCGATCGTGTTTGCTCTAATCGAGATGAGATTTTTTGTTGATCAAGAAAGCGGATAAATGCGCGATAGCCCTTATCCGTAAAAAACGGTTGAATATCTTTTAAACCTTGCCGATAACTGGCCCCTGATAGCGCCATTATTTGTGGGATAGTTTCAGATAACCAAAATCCCATCGCCTGCAACGATAAAATCGGATGAGACAAGGCAACATTCAGATCGGTGGTTTTATCTTCATCAAAATAGACATAGCGATCATAAACATCGCGGGTATCATCGCCCATCGGCTGACCGATTTTATCCCAATCCACCCCTTGCGCAAAGGCTGGCATGGAGAGAAAAAAGATCGCTAAAAACATAAAAATTTTCATGCCTTATTATAGCATAAATAATGAAGAAAAAGGAAAAATATTTGGCCGCTATTATCTTGTTTTGCTATGCCGCTAAGGGCGTCTGTGTATTATCCGTCACGGCAATCCATCCGCCGCCGAGGACACGATCCCCGTCATAAATCACGCAGGCCTGACCGGGCGAAACGCCGTATTGTGCGGTTGCCAAAACCACCTCCATATCACCCTCAGCATTGATCAAAACATGCGCCGGCGCTGGATTTTGGTTGGAGCGGATTTTAACTTCCACCGTCAATGGCCTTGTTGACAAAGCTGCATCTCCAACCCAATTGGTTTCCTTGAGGATAATGCGATCACGCGCCAGCGCCGAGCGCGGCCCAACAATCACCTCTTGGGCATCGGGGTCAATCGCAACAACATAAAGCGGATCCCCTTGGGTTTCAGCGCCCCCAAGACCTAATCCTTTGCGCTGGCCGATCGTGTATTTGATAATGCCCTGATGCGTCCCCAGCTCTGTGCCGTCAACATGACGGATTATCCCAGAACGAATCGCATCTGGGCGTAGTTTGCGCACAACATTAGCGTAATCACCATCGGGCACAAAGCAAATATCTTGGCTATCTGGCTTATTCGCAACATTGAGACCAAGCCGTTGCGCAATTTTTCGGGTCTCACTTTTATTCATCCCACCCAGCGGAAAACGAAGGAAATCAATCTGTTCTTGGGTTGTGGCAAACAGGAAATAGCTTTGATCCTTAGTAAGATCAAGCCCGCGATGCAATTGCCCTTTGCCATCCGATCCGGTTACACGTTTGATATAGTGCCCAGTCGCCATCACATCCGCATTCAAATCTTTTGCTGTTTTGAGCAAATCATCAAATTTAACTGTTTGATTACACCGGACACATGGGATCGGTGTTTCACCGCGCAAATAACTATCGGCAAAATCATCAATCACAGCCTCTTTAAATTGCGATTCATAATTAAGGACGTAATGTGGGAACCCCTTTTCATCCGCGACTTTTTTTGCATCATAAATATCCTGGCCAGCGCAACACGCCCCTTTTTTTCCCACGACAAGACCATAATCATACAGCTGCAGCGTGATGCCAATCACATCATAGCCCTGTTCATGCAAAAGTGCAGCCGCCACAGACGAATCAACCCCGCCCGACATCGCCACCACGACACGGGTATCTTTTGGAGCCTTTGGCAGGCCGAGACTATTTAATGTCTGTGTCATATTTCGCATTCCTTAAAAAACGGACGCTTTTATACACGATTTTTATCCAAAAAGCCAATACTTTCCATATTTTTCTTGACTCGAGTAATCATTTCTTCTAATTATCTTGACATAAGAATGGGGATGAAAAAATATGGCAGAAAAGCCGACAGACAAATTCCAAAAACTAGGAGAGGCTATTTTAGCAAGAATTAAACGGACTACGTTGGAAGAAAAAATTGCGGCATTTGAGGAAATGGTCAAGCTTTTTAAAAACAACAGAGACGCCCTGCTTTTATACGAAGAAGAAAAAAATTTAGCCGAGATCGCAAAAAAAATTGTTGAATCAGAAGAAACACACCCATCACAGATCACCGCGGCTAAAGAAATTAATCGTATAATCACACAGAATTTTGATAAGAACAAATTTGGATCAGAAAAATATATAAAGGTCTATAGTGCTGTTTATAAAGAAATCGAAAATTATATTATCATCGGGTAATGTAGAGACAAAAAATCATCCAAACCTCAAAATTATGTCTTATAATTATTGTCTTTAAAGGAGAGAGAATCGAATATGTCCGACCAAGAAATAACACCAGAAGAACTTTCCAAAGAAATTTCTTTGCATGAAGATATGATCGTTGAAAGCGTATATATGGAAGGAAAAATTGTGGCTTTCCAAGAAATGATCGAAATCTTTACTAAATACAAGGGCGTTATAACGAACGCGCATAAAAAAGAATTCAAAAAAATGATTGAAAATGGACTTGATACAATTAATACACGAAAACAGAAAAATAAATTCAAGAAAGCCATGGCAGAGGCAGTGCAGAATCTTAAAGACGACGATCCTGTTAAACAAATTGTTACCGATTATCTAAATCCATAATATAATAGGGATAATAAAAATGGCATCAAGTGATATTAGACAAAAGTTAGAAGCCTAAAAGAGGAGATTACTGAGAGCAATCCCCTCAATACAAATTTACACCTTTTTCGTCAGATGTTTGGGGTCATTGCTGGAAAACATTCTGATCAAGACGTGGAATCAGCTAATATTATTGGTGAAGCGGCGCGTAAAATAATTCATGACAAAAAAAATCATCCGGTACACGTCGCGGAAGTAATAAGAGATATTATTGACGAGATTTTTGAAGCTGATGAATCTAGAAAAGACTTTCGAGAGGGAAATAGAATAATATTTAAACGTTGTATAGGAGCACGGCTTTAATATGATCTCTATGCCTCCGGCAATTTAATCACCCACCCGTCCATTTCTTCGCTCACCGTGATTTGACACCCTAACCGTGACGTTGCCGTTAATCCAAAGGCGAGATCGAGCATATCTTCTTCTTCATCCGTAATCCTGGGCAGGGTGTCAAAATTGACCTTTTCAAATACCAGATGACAGGTGGCGCAGGCCAAGGACCCGCCACACGCCCCTTCGAGGTCAATATCATTATCTTTACACGCCCGCAGTAATGTCGCCCCCACCGGCACATCAACCTGTTTCTGGGTTCCATCCCGTTCAATAAAAATCAGTTTTGGCATAATCGCTCTCTATTACTTAATATGAGAGTTTTTATAGCGAAAAACAGCACGGGTGTTAATAAAAAAAGCGGCGACGTCACCACAAAAACAGGTCACGCCGCCGCATAGTGGGGGATTTTAATGACAAAAGTCCAACACTTAATACGTCTAACTCATTTTTTTGAAACTCATATATACCTACAACAAGAGGGGTTTTTATTCCTTATTCTTAGTCCTGTTTTGCAGGGTAACCACAACCCGACACACGTTTCTATTATTTATCATAATAGTAAATATTCGGTTAGTTCTTTGGTTTTTTATCGCGCTTATCTGTGGGCGGCAGCCCTTGCATTTTTCGTAAAATCCTTTATAACATCGGGGTTTGGTGGATAAACTGGAGTCGAAAATGGCAAACACCCATATCTCTGTTCGTGGCGCCCGCGAACATAACCTCAAAAATATCAGTGTTGACCTACCGCGTGATAAATTGATCGTGATCACGGGCCTCTCCGGGTCGGGTAAATCTTCGCTGGCTTTTGACACAATTTACGCTGAGGGGCAGCGGCGCTATGTCGAAAGTCTCTCGGCCTATGCCCGACAATTCCTCAATATGATGCAAAAGCCGGATGTTGATAGCATCGAAGGTCTATCCCCCGCGATTTCGATTGAGCAAAAAACCACCAGTAAAAATCCACGCTCTACCGTTGGGACAGTGACCGAAATATACGATTATATGCGTCTCCTTTGGGCGCGGATTGGGGTGCCGTATTCGCCGGCGACCGGACTCCCGATCACCTCACAGACCGTGTCACAAATGGTCGATCGGATCCTCGAGATGGAAGAAGGCACGAAAATTTATCTTCTCGCCCCTATTGTCCGTGGCCGAAAGGGGGAGTATCGCAAGGAGATGCTTGACCTACGCAAAAAAGGCTTTCAGCGTATTCGTATCGATGGTGATTTTTATGAACTCGATGATCTGCCCACCCTCGATAAACAAATCAAACATGACATTGAAGTGGTGGTTGACCGCCTAAAGGTCAAAGATGACATCGCCCAACGGTCAGCAGACTCAATTGAAACAGCATTGATGCTCTCGGATGGTCTGATTTATGTCGATGAAATTGACAATGACAACCGGACAGTTTTTTCCGCTAAATTTGCGTGCCCTGAATCCGGATTTACCATTGATGAGATTGAGCCGCGGCTATTTTCCTTCAACTCCCCTTTCGGGGCGTGCCCGATCTGTGACGGTTTGGGATCAAAACATTCCTTTGACGAAGAGTTGGTAATCCCGAATAAAAAACTCAGCTTGCGTCAGGGGGCCGTCGCCCCATGGGCACATACAACCTCGCCTTATTATATGCAAACCCTGGATGGTTTGGCACGCCATCTCGGGATTAGCATAACGACGCCGTGGGAGGAATTGACCCAAGAAGCGCAGGATACCCTCCTGCATGGCACCGCCGGGGATCCAGTCAATATTGCCTATGATGATGGGTTGCGCGCCTATGAGACCAAACGTCCGTTTGAAGGGATCATTCCCAACCTTGAACGCCGGCTAGCAGAAACCAATAGTAATAAGGTCCGCGATGACCTGTCTCGTTTTCAATCGGAACGCCCCTGTGAAGCCTGCAATGGGCAACGTCTGCGCCCAGAAGCTTTGGCGGTCAAGATCGCCGATCATACTATCTCCGATGTCACGGCTTATTCGATTGAAGAGGCCGTTGAATGGTTTGCTAAACTGCCGAAAAAATTGTCGAAAAAAGAAAACACGATTGCCGAGAAAATTTTGAAAGAGATTTCAGAGCGCCTGCATTTTCTCAACAATGTTGGCTTGTCTTATCTTAATCTGAATCGAAAATCTGGCACCCTTTCGGGTGGTGAATCACAGCGTATTCGTCTTGCCTCACAGATCGGCTCTGGCCTAACCGGGGTGCTTTATGTGCTCGATGAACCCTCCATTGGTCTGCATCAACGTGATAATGCCCGCCTACTGGAAACGCTGAAGCGCCTACGCGATTTGGGCAATACTGTCATCGTGGTTGAACATGATGATGAAGCCATCCGAATTGCCGATTACCTGGTCGATATTGGCCCCGGTGCTGGGGTTCATGGCGGCCAAATTATCGCCACCGGGAGTCCTGAGGAAGTCTTCAAATGTAAGGAGAGTATCACGGCTGATTATATGACGGGGCGTCGAGAAATTCCGGTGCCGACCAAACGTCGTGAAGGCAAACGCCAACTCACCGCCGGGACAAAAAAAGGGAAACTCAAACAACTCGAGATCGTCGGTGCCACGGGTAATAATTTGCAAAATGTCTCAGCCACCTTCCCGCTTGGCACGCTAACCTGTGTTACCGGGGTGTCCGGATCGGGGAAATCAACCTTAACACTAGATACTCTTTATGCCACGATGGCTGGGCGGTTGATGAATGCGCGCACTTATCCGGCTAAGCATAAAGCGATTAAAGGCTTGGAGCATGTTGACAAAGTCATTGATATTGACCAATCCCCAATCGGACGGACACCACGCTCCAACCCAGCAACCTATACTGGCGCTTTTACCCATATTCGGGACTGGTATACCGGATTGCCCGAGGCCAAGGCCCGTGGGTATCAAGCCGGGCGTTTTTCTTTTAATGTTAAGGGCGGTCGCTGCGAAGCCTGTCAGGGTGATGGTGTCATTAAAATTGAAATGCATTTCTTGCCGGATGTTTATGTCACTTGTGATGTCTGTAAAGGCAAGCGCTATAATCGTGAAACCTTGGAAGTGACGTATAAAGGTAAATCAATTGCCGATATTTTGGATATGACGGTCGAGGAAGGGTCAAAATTCTTCAAGGCTGTCCCCGCTATTCGAGAAAAAATGGAAACGCTCGAAAAAGTCGGTTTGGGCTATATCAAAATCGGCCAACAAGCGACAACACTTTCGGGCGGTGAGGCACAACGGATTAAACTGGCCAAGGAACTCTCACGCCGTTCAACCGGGCGAACTGTTTATATTTTGGACGAACCAACCACAGGCCTCCATTTTGAAGATGTCCGCAAATTATTGGAAGTGCTGCAAACACTTGTTGAACAAGGCAATACTGTCATTGTGATCGAACATAATTTGGAAGTGGTTAAAACCGCCGATTGGGTCATTGACCTTGGCCCCGAAGGTGGTTCTGGCGGTGGGAAAATCATGGCAATGGGAACCCCAGAAGACATCGCCAAAACCAAAGGCAGCTATACTGGTCATTACCTAAAACCCCTCTTAGGCCTCGATAAAAAAGCTAAGAAAACTGCCTAAAAAATAAAATCACGAATAGCTTTAATAAATGGTTCGCGATATAGATCCTGCTCCATCCAGATATCATGCCGGGCTTTTGGGATTGTAATCTGACGACAGTGTGGTATCAGCTGTGCTGCCCGATTTTGTCGGTTAATACTCACCACAGTATCGCCACCGGCTGTTACCATTAAACTTGGGATGGTGATATTTTTTAATACCGCCGATTGATTGAGATACGCAATTGATTGTAACGCATGATACAACCATCCAACTGTTACTGCGCTCATTTGCTGTTGTGGGCGTTTTGCCGCCCATAATTGACGCACCATACTGCGAACCGGGTCACTCGAAAGCCGGGCCCGCATTCGAGCTGATTGTTGATCTTCACGCCAATGCGATGCCCCAGGAACATAGCGCTCGCCCCCGCCAAAATGATAGAGTGTCGCGGTTAAAAATTTTACGATCCATTCTGGAATTATTCCGCTTCGAATACCCAACATTGGCACAACAAACACCGCCTTATTGACAGGGTGATCATTATATCCCAAATAACGCATCAAAAAATGCGCACCCTTGGAATGACCAATCATAATTAATGGACGATCATTGGCTTGTTGCGTGAGGACAATATGATCAACAAAGGCATTGAGATCGGCAATATCCCGACCAAAACCAACGGAATGCATTTTTCGCGGATCCTCTAAATCACGACCCGACTCACCTTGCCCATACGGGTCATAGATAAACACCCGAGTGCCATTCTCATAAGGGCGCAGATCATGAATAAATTCAAAGTATTTTTCATAGCTTTCCTGATTACCCGGAATAATAATAAGTGATTCACGCGGCATATCATCCGGGATCAACTGACCATAGCGGATCACCCGATCAGAGGCGACTTGAAACTGCCCCTCAAACCAGCCTTTTGGCGCTTGAAATTTTGGCGTGTTTAGAATGGAAAAATCACCTGTCATAATAAGAATTAGTTTAGAGAAAAAAAATCTCCAGCGCGAGGAAAATAACCCCCCTGACGACTTTTATGAAAAGCCTTAAGAAAGGCGTCCCACAAAAACATAAACAAGAGAGGGAAGAAATGCCTACAAAAGAACAAAAAGACACTTTTGCTAAACAATTCAGAGCAATGATGAAAGAAATCAGCGTTGAGATGACAAATGACGAGATGAACCTGCTAACAGAAATCACTTTTGGTGAAAACGAAGAAACAATCACTGATCAGAAAAAACGTTTTGCTGCTACAGTGAAGGAAAATAATGAAAACAATAGTTTTAATACCGTTATTGGCACCGAAAATTTATATTATGATACAGAGAGTGGTTTCTTTGCTATTGCCGCTGATTTTGCTCAAGCCGTCAAACACAACACACATAACATCCCTGTGATTAAAGAACAAATAAGTGCTAGAATATAAGCACTCAAACCACAAAATTAATACAAAAAACCCCGCTTAAAAGCGGGGTTTTTCTTTACTCACTAATTTTTTTCTTAAGCCGCTAGGGCTTTAATAATATTTTCTGTCATCTTCTTCGCACCGTCGAGGAGCATCATCGTATTATCCGCATAGAAGAGTTTGTTATCAATCCCGGCATAGCCAACCCCAAGCGAGCGTTTCACAAACAGGACGGTCTTGGCATTGCCAACATCCAGGATCGGCATCCCCGCAATCGGGGAATTTGGATCATCATTCGCCGCCGGATTAGTAATATCATTCGCGCCAATCACCAGAGCGACATCGGCCTGGGCAAAATCGCGGTTGATATCATCTAGTTCAAAAACATCATCATAGGGGACATTCGCCTCTGCCAGGAGGACATTCATATGCCCTGGCATCCGTCCCGCCACCGGATGGATCGCATAGCGGACATTGACCCCTTCGGCTTTCAGAATATCGACCATTTCTTTCACCGCATGTTGTGCTTGCGCCACCGCCATGCCATATCCCGGGACAATAATCACATTCGACGCATTCTTCATAATAAACGCCGCATCATCCGCCGAACCCATTTTTGCGACACGATCTACCCCATCATCCTCTGCCACGGTGGCCTGTTCATTCAGGCCGCCAAAAATCACATTGGTGAAGGATCGGTTCATCCCCTTACACATGATATAGGACAGGATCGCGCCCGAGGCCCCAACAAGCGAGCCGACAATAATCAAGAGGGTGTTTTGCAAAGTGAAACCCACGGCGACCGCCGCAAAACCGGAATAACTATTGAGCATCGAAATCACCACCGGCATATCCGCCCCGCCAATTGGCGTCACGAGCGTTACACCTAAGGCCAGCGCCAAACAAATCAACACCCAGAGCATAAAACTCGACTGCCCCCCGAGCAGCAGGAGTACAGAAAACAGGATCACCCCACCCAGGGCCAGATTGATTAGTTGTTGTTTCGGGAACCGCATAAAATTCTTTGGCAAAATCCCCTGTAGCTTGCCAAAGGCGATCAGGGAGCCGGAGAAAGTAATCGAGCCAATAACAACGGACAGCGCAATTTCGAGGACAGATTTACTGTGAATATCGCCAACAAAGCCAATACCATGCGCGGCCGGATTATAAAATGCCGCCAGCGCAATAAAGACGGAGGCAAATCCCCCAAAGCCATTAAACAGGGCGACCAGCTGCGGCAAGTCGGTCATCTTGGCGCGTTTCGCCATCACCGTCCCGATCGTGCCCCCAATAAGGACCGCGAGCAAGATCATGCCATAGGACATGACCTGATTGGAAATAAGCGTGGTAAAGACAACCAACGCCATGCCGACCATACCCAGCATATTGCCGCGCCGGGCCGTCACCGGTGACGACAATCCCCGCAATGAGAGAATAAACAGCACGGCAGCAATTAAATAAGCCAATGAAACCATTTTTATCTTTTTCCTTTATTTATAGTTATCCTGTGCCTCAAGAAGAAAAACTTCTTCCGGATCATATTTTCTTAAAATAGGGGAAATCACCCCAATATCTTTCATGATATTTACCGCCGAATTTAAAAGATTCAGCATATCTTTTTCACCTTTTTTAACAGCAAACCCAAGACCATAAACCGCTACCGGTTTATCAAACAGTTTCTTGATCTGGTTAGGATTATTTTTGATAAAACCTTCTGCAGCTTGGGGATCATATATTGTTGCATCTGCCTTAGAAAGGGCTACATCAAGGACTAACTGAGACGATTGTGCCATTTGCGAAAGAGCGTGTATCTTTGCTTTTGGGAAGAGCCTCCCCTTCAAATCATGGCTAAGATCACCATCAATCGCTGCAAAAGTGACTAATTCAGAATTGAGATCTGCCATAGTTTGAAAGCGCTCCTCATCGTGACGCCCATAAATATAGATTGGTGCATAGTAGAGTGGGCTGGAGAAATCTGCATATACAATCATTGAAAGCTGCCAAGGCCCAGCCCCACACATCACATCAATTTTACCGGAGTTTAGGTCTTCAATATTTTGACCAAGCGCCACCTCTACAAATTCAAATGACAGATTTGTCACGCTTTCAAACTGCTTTATTAAATCAATATCAATGCCAACTAATTCGCCCGTTTCAAGGTCCTTACCCCTATAGGGTGGCCAAGGCGTATAGCCACACCGAATTGTACCCGTGCGCATCACCCGATCATAAGTGCTTTCTTCCTCCTCTGAAGCCGGCGCAACAACAGCCGTCCCACCCGGAACCATCATCTGCACCGTCAGCACCGCGGCGAACACGGCGGCGATTATCGATGTCACAATGGTTTTCGTCATGATTTTTCCTTTCTCACTCAAAAATCTTTTTAAGATTTTTTCTTAAACAGCGCCAACATCCGATCCGTGACCGCAAACCCGCCAAAGATATTAATCGAGGCCAGGGTCACAGCGATAAAGCCCATCCATTTGGCAAAATCAGTATCCTTCGTTCCGGCGGCAATCAGCGCGCCAAGGATCACCACACCAGAAATGGCGTTTGAAACCGACATCAGCGGCGAGTGCAGCGCCGGTGTCACATGCCAAATCACATAATAACCAACAAAACAGGCCAGGACAAAAACCGTCAACCCGATCATAAAAAAGCCGGGCGTGCCGCTTGACGCGCCTTGCACCGCCATCTCACTCAAGGCCTGCCGCGCCGCATCCAACTGTGATAAAACATCGTTTAATTGAGTTTCTTGGGTCACTTTTATCTCCTATTTTACTCTTGCAATAACTTTTTTCTGACACACGTCATGGAAACCTATTTTTCCACCTTGGCGGCCTATACCCGAATCCTTATAGCCACCAAATGGATTCTGTGGCCGATAAAAATGCGCCATGCCATCATCAATTGATCCGGCTTTAATATCCGCGACCACTTTCTTAAAAAGCGACTGATCTTTTGTAAAAACAAACGCGCTCAAGCCATAAGAAGTTTCGTTCGCTAATGTAATAGCGTCGTCATATGTCTTAAAAGGTATTATGGGTAAAACCGGTCCAAAAACCTCTTCTGACCATACCTTCATATTCTTTGTAATATTCGATAGGATTGTCGGTTCATAATAAGCACCGTTTAAACCTGCCGGCCTTTTACCACCGCAATGCAGTGTTGCCCCTTTATCAAGCGCATCTTGTAATTGCGCTTCAAGTTTAAGAACCTGCCGCTCTGCCACAAGAGGGCCAAGCTCAACTTTTTCATCCAGCGGATCGCCAATTATCTTTTTCTTGGCATACTCAGCAAGCTTTGCCACAACATCATCAAAAAGATTTTCATGAACAAAGAGGCGTTTCATCCCATCACAAAATTGACCAGTATTAAGAAAACGCTTCCAAAAAAGTTTTTCTATCAACACATCATCAACCGGCATATCCTCAAAAACAATCCCTGGACTTGATCCACCTAATTCCAAAGCCACGGGAATTAATTTTTCTGCTGCTTGTTGATAGATTTTTTTTCCTGTCACTGAACTGCCAGTAAAAGAAAGCATGTTTACATCCTGCTCGGTTAAAATGGCTCCTGTTTGTCCATCACCATAGATAAAATTTATCACATCGGCTGGAAAACCACTTTCTTCAATAACAGTCTCAAGAAACTGACAAAATAGCGGGATTTCCTCAGAATATTTCATCACCACCGTATTACCGGCAAGAAGCGTTTGAGATACGCTAACTGCAAAATTTGCTAAAGGAAAATTCCAAGCAACAATACACCCAACCACACCAAAGGGTTCATAAACCAGCTCATTAATTTCGTTATCATCTTCAAAGAGTGTTTCACTGGCTAAGCATGTTGCTGCGTTAGCACAATCCCATTCAAAACCAGCAATTGCCCCATCAACAATACTTCCCGAAAGACCCAAAGGCATTCCCATTTCTTGTGACGTCCGGCGGATAAAATCATCGCCCCTTGCTTTCAACACCGCTGTTAAATTTTCGATCGCCTGAATGCGCGCTGCTAAACCCTGCTGATACCATTTTTTTTGTGCCGCACGCGCTTTGGCTACTTTAGTTTTAATCTCAGCTGGTGGTGTAATCAATACCTCCCCTAATACGGAAAATCCGCAAGCGGGATTTGTTGATATCAGCTTTCCTTCGGTATTTTCTTGCAAGGCAGTTTGGGTCATCTATTTCCCTTTCTTCGTGGTCGTCTTTTTTTGAACAGGAGGCTTCTTAGGCGAACTATTCGCCGGTTTCTTTTTTGCCACCGCCTTCTTCGCCGTAGTTTTTTTGGCCTTAGCCGCAGCGCCAACCTTCTTGACTGTTGTCACTTTCTTAGTCGCTGCGTTTGCCTTCTTTGCTTTTGGCTTGGCTCCACCAAAACGGTCATGCACCAGCTTACCGGCGTGGGTCAGGGCCGTGCCTTTAATAATCTCATCCTCCCAGTCAATCGCCAGTTTGCCGGCATCATCGGTGATTAGATCAACAAAATTTAAGAGGTTTTTCGCATACAATGCGGAAGCGTCCGCCGCAATGCGGGAGGCGAGGTTAGTATAACCGATAATCGTGACACCGTGTTTTTCCACAATCTTATCCGCTTCTGAAAGTGGGCAGTTTCCGCCTTGTGCGGCGGCCAGATCAACAATCACGGAACCTGGTTTCATAGTCTTGACCATCTCTTCTGTCACCAAAACCGGCGCTAGTCGACCCGGGATCAGCGCAGTAGTAATGACAATATCTTGTTTGGTAATCGTTTGCGCGATCAGATCGGCTTGTTTTTTCTTGTAAGATTCTGACATTTCCTTGGCATAACCGCCGGCGGTTTCGGCCGCTTTACTTTCTTCGTCTTCGACCATGATGAAAGAGCCACCCAGACTTTCAACCTGTTCCTTTGTCGCGGCGCGCACATCGGTGGCAGAAACAACCGCGCCGAGACGCTTTGCCGTGGCAATCGCTTGCAGGCCGGCCACCCCAACCCCCATAATAAAAGCTTTAGCTGGTGCGACTGTACCGGCGGCAGTCATCATCATCGGAAAGGCGCGGCCATAGGCATGCGCCGCATCAATCACGGCACGATACCCCGCCAGATTGGATTGTGACGATAGAACATCCATAGACTGTGCCCGGGTGATGCGTGGGACCAGCTCCATCGCAAATGTCGTGGCTTTTTTAGCGGCCAGTTTTTTTGCCAAATCTGCGGTATTAAACGGATCCATATGACTGATCACAACGGCCTTTTCTGGCAGATTGGTCAGCTCTTTGTCCTCAAACGGTTGCACCTTCAGGACAATCTGCGCGCCGCTCAAAGCTGCTTTTGCTGTTGCGACAACCACCACACCAACCTTTTTATAAGCCGCATCCGGATAACCCGCGCTGATCCCAGCGCCTTTTTCAAGCGCAACACTATGGCCATTAGCGATATATTTCTTGGCTATATCCGGCGTGATCGCAACGCGATGTTCATTGTTATTAATTTCCTTGAGCGCAGCAATTTTCATGATGTAAAAACCCTGTTTGAGATAAAGTCAACAGGATCTTTGATACCATTATTCCCCCCTTGCGGGCAAGACGAAGAATTGATTAAATTTGTGAGTTGTTAACCGGCTTTCATTGCGCAGGACAGTTTTATTTTTGATGACCCCTAACTGTTTTATTGGTATCAAAACGGACCATATTATCAAAAAATTCTGCACTTAAATGATAATAACTTTTACCAATAATTGCAGCCGCTTCCTCCTTAGAAGCATTTTGAACGCTTGTTACAACACCAGCAGCAGCCGTGTTTTTGTTTTTCTGATTTTCTGTAGACATACCCGACCCCCCTACTATTTTTAACAGTCTATTATTATATCAATAAAGTTAACATAATGCGAATTTACCCTTATTTTGCAGGCCTTTTATTGTGTTAAAAAACAAAGGGTTATATGCTTATCTGGTGTTTTTGGAGAATTTGTTTTTGGTTTTGTGAAATTTTCTCAATTTTAAAGTCATTGGTTAAATCATGAAACACTTCAAACCAATTAATTTCTGCCTGTAAATGGATAAAAACTGATCCCAGGCCAAGAGCAGCGCGATCCATAAAAACGAACTCCCTTGGGACAGTCACACCACCAGCAGCACGGAGTTTCTTATGGACCCGCTCGGCAGTTTCGCGCCCATAGACTTGACCATGAGTTTGCCCAATAACGCGTTTGTTATTATCCAAGATTGGATCATAGAGAAATCCAGCCCAAACCAGAAGAATATCGGCTACTTCATCGGAAAGATTTTCAAAACCCCAAACCTCAAACGCATGTAATGCCAGGTCACGATCATCATTTTGTAGCGCTCTGTAAAGATCGAGCACCGCTTGAATAAAACGAGGCGGGAAAATCCGGACACAGCCGAAATCAAGCAAATTAATCCCATGATCGGATCGGATCGTATAGTTGCCTAAATGTGGATCGCCGTGAATAAAACCATAATGATACAGTGGGACATACCACGCTCGAAAAAGAGCCATAGCAATTTTATTACGATGCTCAATTGGCGCATCCTTAAATTCGAGCACTGGTTTACCATCAACCCAACCGGTCGTCAGAAGGCGATCGGTTGATAATTCAGGATAAATTTTTGGCACAGTTACCTGTGTCTCACCCTGCAACATTTCGGCATAAGCAGCCGTATATTTTGCCTCTAATGCGTAATCCAGCTCTTCACGCAGGCGCGCTTCAATTTCTTGAATAATATATTTGGTTGAGACAGCGCGGTCATATTTTTCGAACAATCTGAGGACAACACGCAACTGCGCTAGATCTGCCTCCACCGCTGATGTCATATCCGGATATTGTAATTTACAAGCAAGTTTTTCACCGTTAAGGCTTATTGCTTGGTGAACTTGACCCAAAGACGCAGCGGCAATTGCGCCGCGATCAAATTTTTTAAAGTGGCTCTGCCAGTCCCCCCCAAGTTCCGCTTTCATCCGTCGCTTAACAAAAGGCCACCCCATTGGGGGTGCATTAGATTGCAAATGTTGTAGTTCAGCGACATATTCTTTTGGTAGCGCATCGGGGATAGTCGCTAAAAGTTGTGCCACTTTGAGCAACGGTCCTCGAAGATTACCTAAAGCACCCCGTAATGCCTTCGCATGATCATCGCGATCAATTGTTAGACCAAGAAATTTTTCCCCTGCCAGCTTAGCAGCTAACCCACCAACAGAAGCACTAACCTTAGCATGACGGCTCAAGCGTTTGCGCCGCGTGTTAAGGTCTTGGGTGGATGGAGATTCGCTCATGGCGTAACCTTAACGAATTTTGCCCAAATATTAAATCATATTATGAGCGTAAAATCTTTTAATGTGTTCTCTAAACCATTAAAAATCTCAGCTATTCCTTGCCTGAGGAGAAGGAAGCGCTTTATACTCATCCCAGTAGTGGTGCTCACCCAGATATTGCGCAAACATGGTTAGCAAAATTGTAACGAATACCCACCTAATGGCAACAAAAATTCTTAATTTTCTTTTGCCGCCGCATTGCCTGATCTCGGGGGAACCCGTTGATCATCAAGGCATGATTGCTCCACACTATTGGGCCAATATTCATTTTATTGATGCCCCCTTTTGTCACGGTTGTGGCGTGCCTTTCGCCCATAAAACACCGGGTAAACTTCTGTGTTCCCAATGCCTACACGATCACCCCCATTTTCAAACCTGTCGCTCAGCTGTGGTATATAACGAGGCATCAAAATCTCTTATTTTGCGATTGAAATATGGTGATCGCTTGGAAGTCGCCCCTCTGCTTGCAAGCTGGCTTCACAATACCGGCGGGGAAATTTTGGATAAAACTGACCTGTTAATGCCAGTACCGCTTCATCTCTTGCGCCGTCTGAAACGAAAGTTTAATCAATCCGCAGTTTTGTCGCGCCACCTAGCAAGAAAAACTGGTCTGCCTACACTCGATGGTGTGTTAAGGCGCCAACGCCACACACCACCGCAACAGGGCGACAAAAAAGCTCGGCAAAAAAACGTTCGTCGTGCCTTTTACGTCTTGGACAAAGACAAAGCTCAGATTAAAGGAAAAACCATCACGCTAATTGACGACGTCTATACAACCGGATCAACGGTTAATGAATGCGCCAAAGCATTGCTCAATCACGGGGCCAAAGCGGTCAATGTTTTAACTGTCGCACGCGTAGTTTATACTAAAAAACTATAGAAGACGCTTTTGGGCCTCTAGTAAAATATCACGCACGATCGGCGCTGCCGTTTTTGATCCGCTTCCCCCATGCTCAACAACCACAGCCACCGCGAATTGTGGTTTATCCAAGGGAGCATATCCCGTAAATAAGGCATGATGTTGAAATTTCCATGGTAAATCTTCCATCTTAATCCCGCGGCGGCGCTCTTCCATCGTGATCCGGCGTACTTGAGATGTCCCGGTTTTACCCGCCATTTTAAAGCGATCCTCCAAAATACGCGACGTATATGCCGTCCCCTTAGGGGTATTCACTGCCATATCCATGCCCCGTTTAACAAGCTCAATATGATCTGGGTTCAGATCTAAACTTTCTGGGCGCGGCGCTTGTTTAACTACACCACCAACTGATTGCACTAAGTAGGGTGAAACCTTATATCCGCCATTAACCATCCGTGCCATCATAGTCACGAGCTGTAACGGTGTGGCTTGTAAATAGCCTTGACCGATACTGGCAATCACAGTCTCACCCACTTGCCAATCTTTACTAAAACGGCCACGTTTCCACTGTTTATTGGGAATCAGTCCTGCTTTTTCACCAGGAATATCAATACCTAAAACCTCTCCCAGTCCAAGGCGGCGCGCCATCTTTGCAATATTTTCGATCCCAACCTCTTTTGAGAGTTCATAAAAAAAGACATCGCAAGATTGTTGGAGAGCTTTTTCATGGCCACACCACCCATGGCCACCGCGTTTCCAACAGTGAAATCGATGATTACCAAGATCCATATGCCCGGGGCAATAGGCTGTAAATTTTGGCGATATTCCAGCCTCAAGCGCGGCCAGAGATGTCACCATTTTAAACGTACTGCCTGGGGGGTACTGACCACTGATTGCCTTATGCGTTAATGGCGCCGCTTCATCATTCATCAAGCCCTTCCATACATCGTGAGGAATCGGCTCAGTAAAAATATTGGGGTCAAACCCAGGAGACGATGCCAAAGTATAAACAGCACCGCTATGTACATCCATAAGCACAGCCGATGCGCTCCGTTCCTCAGCCAAGCGGTTTTGGGTAAAAATTTGTAACTCTACATCAAGCGTGAGTTGAATATCCTGACCTTTTTCTGGATTTTGCCGTGTTAATTCTCGCACTTGGCGCCCAGCAGCATTAACCTCCTGGCTAGTTCGTCCAGGAAACCCCTGCAACAATTTATCATACTGTTTTTCAATCCCGCTTTTACCAATTTGAAAACCAGGGAGTGTTAATATCGGATCCCCGGTCAATTCTTTTTCATTGACCCGCCCAACATAACCAACCGTATGGGCCGTAGCCGCATTAAGTGGATAAAAGCGACGCTTCCCTTCATCAATGACTATGCCCGGTAAATTAGGAAGGTTAACTTCAATTTCAGCCAATTGTTC
Organism: uncultured Bdellovibrionales bacterium; assembly: GCA_964496065.1. GTDB lineage: Bacteria > Pseudomonadota > Alphaproteobacteria > Micavibrionales > SZUA-601 > CAZBXD01. The sequence continues at coordinate 9,054 of CAZBXD010000004.1, read as the reverse complement.
CCAAGATAACGACGTTGCTGCTGTCACTGGCATAAAGCGCGGCTGAGACTGTATCCGTTTGATAATCGTTTTTCGCTGCTCTTGTGGAACGGGGACAATGCGTGACAAAGCGTTAAGAGTTGCATCGACATCACTAACTCGCTCTGGAATAAGAAGGAGTTGAAAATTTTGCTGATTAGTGGCCATTGGCACATTAAAACGATCAAAGATTTGTCCACGGTCAGGCGCCAGGAGTTTTATATTAATCCGATTGTCTTCTGCCATCATCGTATAAGTGTCTTTTTTGACGACCTGTAGATAGAACAGCCGCCCAATCAACCCAGCAAAAAGCGACAGCTTAATGCCGGCAACGATCAGTGTGCGGCGCGTAAATAATTTTGCATTCTCTTTAAATCGATCCATAGATTTTGTTTTACCGTGGATCAGACAACAGGGAAAGTTTTAATATTCAAAGCGCCTCATCTTCTGCGTCATCCAGACGTTTATTTAATGTGGCTAAAACTGGAAAAGATACAGGGAGCAGGGCAGCAACAATGGCCCCGCTAAATAATAGCGGGAAAAAGGCAACAGCCACCCCCTTTTGAAGCAAATGGTACACCCCCCACAATACCGCCTGATGCAAAACACAAACAAGGAAAAAGGATACCCATAATGTCAAAAATCCCTGCCCGATTAAAAATCGTCTTTGACCTTTACTGATGGAAAAAATTAAAACATACAAAAACGTATGCATACCAATTGATGACCCACTGAGAAAATCAACCAAAAGTCCTGCAACAAAAATAACCCCAACAGATACGGATTCTGGACGAAATACCGCCCAATAAAAAATTGCCAATAACGGGAAAGGGAGATTGGTTGCGTTGAGAGGGAGTTGAGCCGGGATAAGTGTCAGAAGAATCAATACCACAATCACTAAAAACGGGACAGCCGCCCAAAATATCGCAGCGAAAGACGAAGAATGGCCAAAAAGACGCATTATTGGTTAAAGGCCACCGTTCGGCCAAAATCAATTAACTGCATATGCTCAACCCGTTTCAGATCAACAATTGGCTCAACCTTTATTCCCTGTGCCCCTACTTGGGTAATAATCCCGACTGGAATCCCTGCAGAAAAAATTCCACCATGACCAGAGGTAACGACGCGCTGACCAACAAAAACACTCGCATCATCTGGCAAATAAAGTAACGTCATCTGTGATGTATTATTACCCGCAATCACGGCACGATGGCGGGACTGTTCAATCAAAACGGGAACCCGTGAGTTCGAATCTGTCAGTAAAAGCACGCGTGACGCCCAACGTCCGGATTCAATAACACGCCCGACAAGTCCCTCGCCAGTCAGTGCAGCAAACTGTTCCTTCACCCCACTGCTTTGCCCGGCATCGATCATGACTGATTGAGCAAAAGCACCACCAGTATCGGCAATCACCCGTGCCGCAACATGAGTATAACGTGGTAAATCAGTCAGATTAACCAAAGATTTCAAACTTTTATTTTCAGCCTCTAAGCGTAACGCATGATCATACCATTGTCTTAACCTCTCGTTCTCAAGGCGCAGACGTTCATTTTTCGTCACTAAATCAGATAATCCCGTCACATGATTAAATCCCTGACTTGCAGCCTGAAATGGTTTTGAAACAACCTGCATCAGGGGAGAAACTACGTCATAAACCACCATCCGACTTGAGGCAGCAAAGCCACTATGCATTTGAGAGACCGCCATCAAAACAAGCGCAAGACCCAGATACATAATCGTTGTCGCTTTTTCACCTAAAAAGCGGCGGGGCCAATAGTATAAAAATACCTTGGCGGTTGATGTACGATGGCGTTTAGGGTGATTCATAAAACCTCTCTGACCCTTTATTAATACATCCCAATTAAAACATTTTTCAAGGTACGAATTTCTTCCAAGGCACGTCCTGTTCCCAAAGCAACACAGGTTAATGGCTTATCCGCGATCATAACTGGCAAACCGGTTGCATGACGTAAGACAAAATCTAAATTCTGTAACAACGCACCGCCACCCGTTAGCACAATTCCCTTATCAACAATATCGGCGGCCAATTCTGGCGCCGTATGTTCAAGCGCAACCTTGACCGCCTCAACAATGGCACCAACCGGTTCAGACAGGGCTTCGGCAACTTGGCGTTGGCTAATCACGAGTTCTTTTGGCACACCATTCATCAAATCACGCCCTTTAATCTCCATGATCTCGCCTTCACCTTCTTCTGGTGGGCAAGCCGTGCCAATTTTTTTCTTAATTTTCTCAGCTGACGCTTCACCAACCAGTAAATTATGCATCCGGCGAATATAAGAAATAATCGCAGCATCCATTTTGTCGCCGCCAACACGCACGGAACGCGCATAAACAATACCGCCCAAGGAAATCACCGCGACCTCTGTTGTACCGCCGCCAATGTCCACGACCATTGATCCAGTTGGCTCCGTCACCGGCAACCCCGCGCCAATAGCCGCCGCCATTGGTTCTTCGATCAATTCAACCCGACGCGCGCCAGCGCTTTCGGCACTTTCAACAATCGCACGCCGTTCAACCGCCGTAGAGCCGGAGGGGACGCAGATAATCATCTGCGGACTGGCAAAAGATCGGCGATTGTGGACTTTGCGGATAAAATGCTTAATCATTTCTTCCGCGACATCAAAATCAGCAATTACCCCGTCTTGCAACGGACGAATTGCAACAATATTTCCGGGCGTGCGACCCAACATGCGCTTTGCCTCATTGCCCACCGCTAAGACTTGCTTGCGTCCTCGAGCTAAAGAAATCGCAACAACAGACGGCTCATTAAGTACAATACCTTGCCCACGGACATAGACTAAGGTATTTGCTGTGCCCAAATCAATCGCCATATCAGCCGACAACAGCCCGAGTAATTTTGCAAACATATCTTTTTCTCTTATTGTATTCGTTGATGCATAAACGGTTTAGAAAAATCAAAAATGTTTCTCCCAGAGAAACTACAATGCTTAACCGATGATAGCAACACTCACACTTAATAAACTTTACCTGATTCGCTTTGAAAAAGCCTTAAAGTGTTTAAAACAAAATAAAAAGGGCACTAAAAAGCGCCCTTTAAACTTTAAAAATATTGCCTTAAAAACTCAGACCAATACCGGTTCCAACGACAAAACCATCATTGTCACCCGCCGCAACGTTATCATCAGCATCATACATCCCAAAAGATGTTGATAATTTAACACCCTGGGCAAGCTTATAATTCAAGCCCAAGGCAAAAATATCAAGCTCATCTGTTGTTGCTGCTATATCGGCTTCAGAATTAAAATAATTAAGACCAAAAGTCCACGGTCCTGTTCCAAGTGAAAGACCCGCTGCAAAAATATCTGAATCTTCACCAAAACCAGTTCGATTTTCTTCTTCAGCATAAGATACGCCAGCCGCAACCCGGAATGCACCAAACTCTCCCGCATAACGAAGAGCTGTATTCCATGAATCGTAATTACCCGGATCGGCTGATGCGTCGGATTGATCGCCCGAGATATAGCCACCGCTCAAGGAAATCCCGCCAAGATTAGCGAAACCCCCATCCCAACGAATTGATCCCTCAACAACATCATGGATTGTCCCAGCTACAGAAGCTGATTCATCAACCTCTTGTCCGAGCAGGCCAGAGCCAATATTGTCTTGAATACTATCTCCTGCATAGGAAGTTCCGATTTGAAACCCAAATACGCGTGGCGTGAAATAGGTCACTTTATCCGCGTTTCCAGTTGGACGTAAACTATAGGTCCGCGGCGCATCAAATGTGCCCGCATAGTTGAAACCATTAATTTTTGGATCAACTCCGTAAATTTTTGCGTCGGCTGATGGCAAAACAACTTGGTTCAAATGAACCGCACCATCTTCAGCCCCAAAACGAAATTGTCCAAAATTTCCTTGGATAAAGAGAAAGGATTCATCAATATCATTTTCCGCTTCATCATTTTCTAATTCAACTTCAACTTGGACGCCAAAAGTAAGCCCATTATCAGCAACAAGACGGGGCTGGATATGAATTTCCGCATCACGCTTGAGCCCAAAATTATCGACATCTGCTGCATCTTGATCAGAGTAAAGCGCATAGCCGGTAAAAAAGCCTTCTAAACCGACCGAAAAACCACTCTCTTCTCTTGATTTATCTTTTGATGCAACTGGTTCATCCGCCATTAAAACTTCTGCCGCCTTTTCAAGATCAGATTTTTTTACTTCTGACCCAAGGTTAGAGCGACCATCGTCTTCTGAATCCAAGTCAAATGTTGATGTAATGGTCAAGCCATTATCCAAGGTTTGTGACCAGGTGAAATCCAAATCAACATCTGAATAAATCCCCCCCCCTCGATATCATCGTTATAGCCAATGAAACGGTGATCAGAAGACCATGATGACGGATCCGCCTGGGCTATAGCCGGTACGAAAGTAAAAGCAGCAAGTGCTGTCGTTGCTAAAAGAAGTTTTTTCATGTGTTTCTCTCTAAAGCTGTGAATTTCTAACCCCTGTTCTAGCAATTGGAAAAACTAAAAAGCAAGAATAAATCACTGAATAGACAGAAAAAATCAAAAAAGTTAGATAAATTTACAACAGTAAGAATAACTGACAAATAAATAAAAAGGGCGCCGAAGCGCCCTTTTCCTAAATTCTAAGCTGTTCTGAAATTAGAACTGGATGTCTGTACCAACAACAAATGCTGTTGCATCGTTGTCGCCAGCAGCCGTAGAGTCGTCAATGTCATAAACATGAACAGAACCACGGAAACTCATACCTGGGCCGTAAGTGTATCCAGCACCAACAGAGTAGCGATCAACTTCATCATTCGCTGCACCGATGTCAGTTTCAGAGTTGAAGTATGATGCACCAAACTTGTATGGGCCAGTTTTGTAGTCAGCACCAACAACCAAAACGTCAGAATCATCACCAGTACCAGTGAAGTTTTCTCGTTGTGAGTAAGATGCACCAACGCCAACTGCGCCAATGTCAAACTTTGCACCAACATTCCAAGCTTCGTAGTTACCGTCATCCGCTGAACCGTCAGTTACTTCTGCGTTCACGAAACCACCACCAAGATGGAAACCAACGCCGTTCACTTCGCCGTCATAACGCGCTGCAACTTCAATAACATCGTAAAGTGTTGCGTTTGTTACAACGTCACCACCGATCGCACCAACTGTACCAGTTGATGAATCACCATTTTGACCAGTAAGATTAGAACCTAGGCCGTCTTGGATGCTGTCGCCAGCCCAAGAAACACCAGCTTGGAAGCCAGAGAATTTTGGTGTCAGGTATGTGACTTTATCAGCATCTTGCGTCGGCGCCAACTCATAGCGCAATGGCGTATTAACAGTTGTAGCGAAGTTAACAAATTCGATATCTGGGTCAATACCGTCAATGTTTGAGTCTGCAGAAGGAGCAGCAATCTGTAGCAAGTATGCAGCACCGTCTTCAGCACCGAAGTTTACACGACCCCAGTTGCCTGAAAGGTACATGTATGATTCTTCCGTGTCATTACCAGCAGCGTCTGCTTCTGTTTGGATTTCAAAACGCGCACCAATAGTCAGACCGTTGTCCAAAGTTGTTTCACCAGTAAAGTGAAGTTCAGCTTCACGCTTAATAGCAAAGTCAGTGACTCCAGTTGTGTCCTGATCTGTGTAGCCAGCATACCCTTTAAAGTAACCGCCGAGGTCAAGTTCAACTTCTGCTTGCGCAGCTGCAGGCGTTAAAGCCAAACCAGCAACAGCCGTTGTCATTAAAAGAAATTTTTTCATTGTCATTTCCTCCAAGAAATGTTTTTGGATAGATTTAATAGTACGACCCATCCGGATCGCACCGGTAAGATCATGTATAGTGGTAGCGCTCCCTCCCTAAAACCGTCAACTGAAAACGCCTTTTTTAGCCTGAAAAAGCCGAACCTGTGTCTTTGACGCAACAGGTTTCTTACCATTTGGTTAAAATTTTGCCGTTTTGAGGCAAGTTTTAAAAGCTCTTTTAACACTTTGCCGTTGAATTCCACGAAAAATACGCTAAAAATAAGGTTCTTTATTATTTAAAACAAAAACCAGGATCAAATCCCTATGCCACACCGTCTTCTTACCCTTTTGCTCGTGACGTTTCTTGTTATTGGCTGCTCCAATCTTGAACCCGTTGCCGAATACCCAACCCGCCAAGAAGGCGACGATTCGGCAACAATCTATAATGATGCGCGAGAAAGCATTTTTGGCGAAGGGGGTCTGGAGCTGTTTAAAGACAAGCCTACGCAAGGTGGTGGGGCCGGTATTGGGGTGAATGCTTACCTGTGGCGTGCGTCCCTGGATACGGTGTCCTTTATGCCCTTGGCCAGCACTGATCCCTTTGGCGGGACAATTTTGACCGATTGGTATGAGCCCGATATTGAAAAAGGCGAACGCCTCAAGGTTAATGTCATTATTCTCGGCACAGCCCTGCGCTCCGATGGGGTGCGCGTTTCTACTTTCCGTCAGGTTAAGAAAAACGGTGTTTGGCGTGATGCACCGGTTGATCCGGCAACCGCAACGCAGCTTGAAGATACGATCCTAACCCGCGCCCGTCAGCTCCGCGTTGCCCAAACCGGGCGTTAAAGCCTTTTTAGCAGGGACAATACCATGTCTGATGATTCTCGTTATAACGCCCGACTCATAGAAGAGAAATGGCAAAAAGCCTGGGATGATGCCCGGACCTTTGCGGTGAAAAATGATGGACGCGAAAAATATTACGTCCTGGAAATGTTCCCCTATCCATCCGGGCGTCTCCATATGGGCCATGTCCGCAACTATACGATCGGCGATGTCATTTGTCGGTATAAACTGGCGCAGGGCTATGACGTGATGCATCCGATGGGCTGGGATGGCTTTGGTTTGCCAGCGGAAAATGCCGCCTTTGATAATAATGCCCATCCAAAAGATTGGACCTATGCTAATATTGATGCCATGCGTGAGCAATTTAAAACGCTTGGCCTGTCTTTTGATTGGGACCGTGAATTTGCCACCTGTGATGAAGACTATTACCACCAGCAGCAAAAAATCTTTCTTGATTTTTATAAAAACGATATTGCTTACCAGAAAGAGTCCAGCGTCAATTGGGATCCGGTAGAGAACTGCGTCCTGGCGAATGAAGAAGTGATTGATGGCAAGGGCTGGCGCTCGGGCGCAGAAGTTGAAAAACGCGTCCTCAAACAATGGTTTTTAAAAATCACCGATTATTCGGATGAACTCCTTAACAGTATTGATGACCTGGACGAATGGCCGGAACGTGTAAAGCTGATGCAACGTAATTGGATTGGTAAATCTTCGGGTTTGCAATTTAAATGGAACATCCCTGATGCAAATGAGGGGCTGGAGGTTTTCACCACCCGCCCGGATACCTTATTTGGCTGTTCTTTCTTAGCATTATCCGTGGATCACCCCTTGGCCAAAACTCTGGCCGGTGACAAACCCGGCTTTGATGAATTTGTTAAAAAATGCCGCGCCATGGGCACATCCGAGGCCGCGTTGGAAACCGCCGATAAGGAAGGTTTTGATACTGGGTTCACCGCCACACATCCCCTGCTGCCGGGTAAAGAATTTCCGATCTATCTGGCGAATTTTATTCTGATGGATTATGGCACCGGCGCAATCTTTGGCGTGCCAGCCCATGATCAGCGCGATTTTGACTTTGCCACCAAATATAATCTCCCTATTCAACCAGTTGTTATTCCCGACGGCGAAGACGCTGCAACCTTTACCCTGACCGATGCCGCCTATACCGGCGATGGTAAACTCGGCAATTCCGATTTTATTGATGGCCTCTCCGTTGAGGACGCGAAGGCTGAAGTGATTGAGCGTGTCGAAGCGCTTGGCTCTGGCTTTGGCACAACGCAATATCGCCTGCGTGATTGGGGCATCTCCCGGCAACGCTATTGGGGCTGTCCGATCCCAGTGATCCATTGTGATGAATGTGGTGTCGTGCCGGTGCCGGAGGATCAACTCCCCGTGACCCTGCCCTATGATGTCGATTTTGATGTGCGTGGTAATCCACTCGATGCCCATCCAACCTGGAAACATGTGGATTGCCCGTGTTGTGGCGCCAAAGCAACCCGCGAAACCGACACATTCGGCACCTTTATGGACAGTTCTTGGTATTTTGCCCGATTTGTCGATCCCAAAAATACAGAGAGGCCGTTTGACGGGAAACTGGTCGATAAATGGCTGCCAGTTGATCAATATATTGGCGGCATCGAACATGCAGTCATGCATTTACTCTATGCCCGGTTTTTCACCCGTGCTTTGCGGGATTGCGGCTATTTGGAGGCTTCTGTGCCGTTCAAGCGCCTTTTTACCCAGGGGATGATCACGCATCGTTTCTTCCAAGACAAAAATGGCAAATATCTGTTTCCAACCGATGTTATTCAGGAAAAAGGCCAATGGGTCAAACAGGATGATGGGTCAGCGGTGAAGGCCGGTGCAGTCACCAAAATGTCAAAATCAAAGAAAAATGTCGTTGACCCGGCGGAGATTGTCGATGGCTATGGCGCCGATGCCGCGCGATTCTTTGTGCTATCAGACAGTCCACCTGATAAAGATCTCGAATGGACGACAGCCGGGATTGATGGCGCCTGGCGTTTTGTCAATAAACTCTGGCGGCAAGTCACCCAAAACTTGGACAGTCTTCCCGCAATCGGGGCACAGACACCGCAAATGAGTGAAAATGCCCTTAAACTGCGTCAGAGCACCCATTACACGATCGCCGAATTTACCAAATCTCTGGAGAAATTTCATTTTAACGCCTCGGTGGCGCGTTTGCGCGAACTCGGCAATGCGATCAGTGGGTTTCGGCCAAGTGATGACGGGGATCATTGGGCGTTACACGAGGCCTTGGAGGTTTTGGTGCAGCTGATCGCGCCGATGACGCCGCATTTAGGGGAAGAATTATGGTCATTGCTTGGGCATGACGATTTGGTGGTGACCCACCCCTGGCCAAAACCCGATCCGGAATTGTTGAAAAAAGATGAAGTGACAATCGCAGTGCAGGTCAATGGCAAAGTCCGCGCCA
>CAZBXD010000003.1:0-71112 GCA_964496065.1 uncultured Bdellovibrionales bacterium | reverse complement strand
GTATTGATCTCATCCTACACTCTGCTTGTAGTGATGATTTTAACTATGTCATTGAACTACTCGAAGCAGCCCCACCTGTATGTGAAAAAACTTTTGAATGGTTACAATACCATTGTATACCGAAAACACCTCAGCCCTTTGACCAAGCAGCGGCTTTGTCTGAATTAGACAACATCATGGTATCTTATCAAAAAGATGGTGTAAAAATTGCCTAAAAATTACCGATTTTTCTTGGGTTTTTCTGCTAAATACAGTATAGATATTTGGCATTATTTAAATAGTTAAGGATAATTTAATGACTGTCACTGCGCTCAAGACTAAAGATGATTTTAAAGTTGCGGATCTTTCCCTCGCGGATTGGGGTCGTAAAGAAATTGCGATTGCTGAAACAGAAATGCCTGGCTTAATGGCTCTGCGTGAAGAATATGCTGGCAAGTTTCCTTTGAAAGGGGCCCGAATTGCCGGATGTCTCCATATGACAATCCAAACTGCTGTTTTGATTGAAACCTTGACTGACCTTGGGGCAGAAGTGCGGTGGTCCTCGTGCAATATCTTCTCAACCCAAGATCATGCTGCTGCTGCGATTGCGGTAACAGGAACCCCCGTTTTCGCCTGGAAGGGGATGAACCAAGACGAATTTTGGTGGTGTATTGATCAAACAATTGAAGGCCCTGATGGATGGACGCCAAACATGATTTTGGATGATGGGGGTGATTTAACGATCCGGATGCATGAAAACTATCCAGCACTCCTCGATAACGTTAAGGGCATTTCTGAAGAAACAACAACAGGTGTTCACCGCCTCTATGAAATGGCTAAAGCTGGTACGTTAAAAGTGCCTGCAATTACTGTGATTGATAGTGTAACGTAATCAAAATTTGACAACAAATATGGCTGTCGTGAAAGCTTGGTTGACAGTATCCGACGTGCGACAGATGTTATGCTTGCCGGCAAGGTTGCCGTCGTTGCTGGCTTTGGTGATGTCGGCAAGGGGTCTGCAGAATCTCTGAAATCTCAAGGCGTACGCGTCATGGTCACGGAAGTTGACCCAATTTGTGCGCTCCAGGCATGTATGGAAGGTTATCAGGTTGTCACTATGGAAGAAGCGGCACCAATTGCAGATATTTTTGTTACTGCGACAGGCAACAAAGATATTATTACTTTTGAGCATATGAAAAAAATGAAAGATCAGGCCATAGTTTGTAACATTGGACATTTTGATAACGAAATTCAAGTTGATCAACTATTAAGCAGCACAACTCGTGACACCGTCAAACCACAGGTTGATCAATTTGAATTCCCAGATGGTAAAAAAATTACCCTTCTTGCAGAAGGCCGTCTCGTTAACCTTGGTTGTGCAACGGGACACCCATCTTTTGTGATGTCAGCCTCTTTCACAAATCAAACTATTGCACAAATTGAGTTATGGAATAATAGTGAAAATTACGAAAACAAAGTCTATGTTTTACCAAAACATTTAGATGAAAAAGTGGCTCGCCTCCATCTTGGAAAGCTTGGAGCAAAATTAACAACCTTAACACAAGACCAAGCTGACTATATCAATGTGACAGTTGACGGACCCTTTAAAACGGATGAATACCGTTACTAAAATTTAAAGGATTATCAATATAAAGGATCAGCGCTAGCATGACTAAGGGCTGGTCTTTTTTTGTAGGCAAAGGCATACTCTTAGTCATCTTATCTACATTTTTAACATATTTTATTGATCGATGACTGACTATTCCAACCATAAAACAAAAAAGTCCTTTTTAAGAAAAGGATTGGAATGGATTTCATTTCATTGCCTGCCAAATACACAAAAAATCAAAAAAATCTCGCGTGATAATGAGCACTTGCGCGTCCTTTATCGGGATATGCCACAAGCTTCGATTTTTTGGTATACTGATAGTAACGCCCTTACTATTTCACCTGAAATCTTGTCTTGGTTTGGGTTGGATCAAATTAATAATTTAACAGATCTAATTGATTATTTTTCTGCTGAAGATCGGGCGAATATTCATAAATCCTTCACAGATTTCCAGCGAGACCGAATTGCATTTAATATTACCGCGGCAACACATCAGGGACAATTTTTTCATATCAAGGGCACAAATTCCCAAAATGGAGAGCAAAAAATTCAAGCTGTTTGGTTTTATGACATTACCGAACAACATCAACATGTTTTAGCTTCTGAGAAGGAACGCATTGCTACTGAAAAGACTCTTGTTGAAATCCAAGAAGCGATGAGTGCCCTTCCTTTCCCCGTTTGGATTCGTGATCAGAGTAATAATCTTATCTGGGTCAATAAATCTTACGCCCACGCCACAGAAGACAGCGTTGACCATATTTTAAAAGAACAAATTGAACTTTTAAGCAGCAAAGGGAATCTCGGTCGAAATATGGCGATGCGCGCGCTCAATGAAAGAACCTCCATCCAAGAACGTCATCATGTTATTATTAATGGTAATCGTTCCCTTTATGAAGTTGTTGAAACTAAACTTCCAAATACAAATAAAACCCTTGGCCATGGTCTTGATGTTACTCCTATGGAGGATATGGAGTCTGAGATGCGCCGCTTTAAAGCATCAACTTCAGAGCTCTTGCGCTCCCTTAATACGGGCATCGCTATTTTTAATCCAGAGCAAGAGCTTACTTTTTATAATGATGCATATTGTGACCTTTTCCATTTGGAAGAAAATTGGCTTGATCAGAAGCCAACACTTGGAGAAATCATGGAAATGTGCCGCGACAAAAGGCGCCTACCCGAACAAGCTAATTTTAAACTATACAAAAATAAATGGCTGGAAATGTTTATCTCTCTCATTGGCCCGAGTGAAGATATGATGCATTTGCCTGATGGAACGGCTATTCGAATGCTTGTGGTACCGCATCCCCTTGGAGGGTTGTTTATGACTTTTGAGGATGTCACAAGCCGTTTAGAATTAGAATCCTCATATAATACATTGATCGCGGTGCAACGTGAAACCCTTGATAATTTGGCAGAGGGATTGGCCGTGTTTGGCTCTGACGGTCGTTTGCAGCTTTATAATCCAACTTATACCAAAATCTGGGGGCTTAAAAAACGAGATCTTAACCGAACGCCACATATTTCTCGACTTGTTGAACAAAAGAAACCTCTTTTTGAGGATAAAGATTGGGAAAGCGTGCGAGATGAATTAATGAATTCAGGGATTTCTCGCGAAGAAAAAAACGGCCGGATAAAACTAAATGATGGGCGTGTCTTAGAATATGTCACCGTCCCTCTCCCTGATGGCGGCATGCTTAATCGTTTTAGTGATGTCACAGATACGTTACGTGTTGAGCAAGCCTTACGAGATAAAAATGCGGCTTTGGAAGAGGCTGAACGCCTAAAACTTGATTTTTTAGCTAATGTTTCTTATCAGCTGCGAACACCTCTCAATGCGATGCTCGGTTTTGCAGAGGTTTTGGAAAAAGAATATTTTGGCCCTCTCAATGAACGACAAAAGGAATATGCCAGTGGAATGCTTGATGCTGGTGAAAAAATGATTAGTTTGGTCAATGATATTCTTGATTTATCAACAATTGAAGCGGGCTATCTTGAACTCCAAATCCAGCCGCTTGATATTCAAAAGATGCTGAATACAATTTATGAACTCACTCAAGAATGGGCCCGAAAACAAGACATTACATTAAAATTAGTCTGTAATAGTAGTATTGGTAAAATGGAAGCAGATGAACGCCGCTTGAAACAAGTTCTTTTAAATTTAACGAGTAACGCTATCAAATTTACCCCTGCCAAGGGAACAATTACAATTAGTGCCGTTAAACAGGGGCCTAAAATCCACTTAAGTGTTTCCGATACTGGTGAAGGCATTCCAAAAGAAGACCAAGACCGTATCTTTGGACCCTTCGTTCAAACAAAACAAAGAAATGTTGGGGCAGGCCTGGGCTTATCGCTTGTTAAAAGTATTGTAGAATTACACAACGGGGAAGTGACATTACAATCTGAAGAAGGAAAGGGCACAACGATTACCTGCATTCTGCCCTTGAAAACAAGGCTGAACACGCATAAAAAACCTTCTTAACGTAATAAAGCTGCCAAAATTTTACTAACAACCTGTGCAGTTCTTTTATCTTCTGTGTCTTTTAAGGCATTATATTCTGTTATTTCAACTGCCTTAAGATCCTTTAAAATTTCAGATCGAGACAGTGTTTGGATAAATTCTTTAACACTTAAACCCTGTTCTTCCGGTGTACCAACTGCCGGGGCATCCTGAGGATCAAAAGCATCGAGATCAATCGACATTCCCCAGCCTTTAGGCGCCTCTTGTGCAATAGCGATTGCATCGCGCAAACACACATCAAGACCCCGATCAAATACTTCATCCATATAAAAAATCCGAACCCCGAATGAATCAAGAAGTGCTTTTTCGCCCGATTCATAAGAACGAATACCAATAAGAGAAAGATAGTTTGGATTGATTTTTGGGCGCGGATCTCCTAATTCACACAAGGCTTTATCCCCATGTCCCAAAAGATGGGCCAATGGCATCCCATGAAAATGCCCGCCCCATTTACCCTGAACGGATGTTATGGGTGTATGCGCATCCATATGGGCATCAACCCAAACCAAGCCAAACTCATCATGTGCCTGGTGACCATTCACAACCCCACTCCATGTCCCAAACGCCATCGAATGATCGCCACCAATAAAAACCGGCGTGGTTTGGCTCTTACTCACAAGATCGCGCACTGTTTTTTCTAAGCCCTGGCTATAGACCAAAACATTGGGATAGGCCTCATCCAACCGGGCGTCAAATTGTGGATTAGGGGTTTTTGGCATGACGGTTTCAGCCCAGGTAATATCAATCCCCGCACCATGAAGCTGATCAAGTAATCCCCAGTCATACAGCGCCTTTGGCGCACGACCTGTGCCGTTGTAACCAGACCCCCAGCCCGTGCCACAGCCAATAATGGTATAGTGCTTTTTGTCTTTCATAGTCCCACAATAATAACAGAATATTCAAAAAGAATGAAAAATTAGCTCAGAATTACCAATTTCAAAACTATAAAACTAATTAGCGACGATCAATCAAAGCCGCGTAAAATATATTGACAAAAAACTCTATAAGGCCTATGACATATTTCGCTTCACTTGGGGCGGAGTAGCTCAGCTGGTTAGAGCAGCGGAATCATAATCCGCGTGTCGGGAGTTCAAGTCTCTCCTCCGCTACCAATTACAAAAAAAGCGCTCAAGATTATGAGCGCTTTTTTGTTTATTTAGGAGGAGAAAATTTAGCCTTCACGAATGGATTTGAGGAAATTTTGAACTTCACCATTTAATGTTTTACTAATCTGTTCACTCAGCTCCGTACTCGCCTGAACAACCTGCCCAGCGGCTTCACCGGTTTCATCAGCATCTTTGCTTACCTTAGAGATATTCTCCGTGACATTTTGTGTCGCAGAGGATGTTTCTTGAACATTACGGGCGATTTCATTCGTGGCCGCAGATTGTTCTTCGACAGCCGTGGCAATACTGGTGGCAATTTCATCCATTTTACCAATCGATTCACGCATCGTTGAAACCGCATTCACGGTATCCTTGGTTGAACCTTGAATTTTTTCAATCTGGACCGTGATTTCTTCCGTCGCTTGCGTTGTTTGCGCGGCCAAGTTCTTCACCTCTGTCGCAACAACGGCAAAGCCTTTACCGGCTTCACCAGCACGCGCCGCTTCAATCGTGGCATTGAGCGCCAATAAATTGGTTTGTTCGGCAATATCATTGATTAAGCCAATGACCTCACCGACTTTTGTGGCGACCTCAGACAGAGCCCCAACCGTTTCACTGGTTTCATTGGCGCGTTCAACACTTTCACGGGCAATCTTCGATGACTGAGACACCTGCTCACTAATTTCTGTGATTGAGGCTGTCAATTCCTGAGCCGCTGAGGCAACGGTATCAACATTCTGCGCAGCAATTGTTGCAGCACTGGAGACTTCACCGCTGGCATCACTGGTCCGCTTGGCAATATCAGACATGCCTTCGGCGGTACGGGATAGTTCTTCCACGGCAGCGCTGACATTGGTGATAATTTTACCGACACTGCCCTCAAAGTTATTCGCCAACATTTCCATGGCTTCTTTCTTCTCTTGGACAGCTTTGCGCTCAGCTTCTTCTTGTTGAATTTTTAGATCTTCAGCTTCTTTACCTTTTTGCTTCAAAATCTCAACGGCCCGTGCCATATCACCGACTTCATCTTTGTAGTTAATAGCCGGTACATCAACATCGTAATCACCATCAGCGATTACCTTCATACGTCCCGTTAACTGACTAAGCGGCTTTGTAAGGTAATAAGACATAGCAAAAGACAATAAAGCACCAATGACACCAAAGGCAATCAGTTCAAAAATGATTGTCTTTCTCAGGTCACGCAAAGGGGCCTCAAGAATGTATTTATTATCCGTTGCAATGACACCAAATTTTTTGCCATGAAATTCAAAACCGGCATAATCAATATAGTTTTCTTCGTCATTATGTTCAGCAACGACAAGGCCATGGACACCGTTACTTACCTCATCAAGAATAAACTGATTAGTAAGCTGCTTTTGCAAAATACTGGTCTGACCCTCGATATTAAAACGGCTGTCACTGCGGTAATAGCCATCCACACCAATCAGGAACATTTCACCTTTTTCAGTCAGACCATCGGTTTGTTGCATAATTTCATTAATGCCGCCAATAGGCATTTGGAAGACAAGGACACCAATATATTGGCCATCTTTATGGATCGGCGTAGAAATAAAGCTGGCTGGTGCATCATAGCTGGGTGCATATGGTTTAAAGTCAAAGAAATGAACCGACCCTGGTTCTTGTGATTGATGGGCCGCCCGGAAGGCATTCGCCAGATCAGTATCCTTCCACTGGCCAGTATTCATATTTGTCGCATAATCCAATTCTTTAAAAACCGAATAAACAAGGTCACCCTGCGGCGAGAAGAGGAAAATATCGTAATAGCCACGTTTTTCTAGAAAAGCACGAATAGTTGGATGGTATTTGCCATGCACCTCATGATAGAGCACGGGATCAGCCGCGCGATCTAATTTGTGTTTTTCACCTAAGGGATGTGGATTGTCATGAATATAAAGATCTTGTAGATATTTTAGTTTATTCCCCTCAAGGAAATTCCACGCCTGAGTAAAATCAACAGTCGCTTCTTAAATCAAAAGGTTATCACTTTGAAAGCTTAAATCATCCTCAATAGACTTAAAATACGCCGCCATTTCATGGTGGCGTGCCTCGGTCAAGGCGCTCAGCGTATTTTTAATATTCCCATGCAAAATTTCATTTGATTTCAGATAGCTGAGGTAACCAACAACACTGGCCGTTAGTACAATAAGCGTGACAACAAAAATTGGTAATTTTAACGTTAGTTTGATATTTTTTAGCATATCTAAAATCCTTACAAATTCTATTTTTTTGCAAACATGTCTTTGGTCGAAAACACGAATTAGAGAATAGAAAAGGAATGCTAAAAAAGATTTAATTCAGCGCGTTACATACAAGAATATTGCTTATTTAGCGCCGCCACGTATGAAATTTTTCTAAAATCTTGAGGGCCCATTGTGGGGCATGTGCCTGTTTCCAGCGCCCCGCCGCCATTTTATTCATCTCCGCCAAGGTTGGATAGGCATGAATAGTGCCCAAAATTTTATTGAGGCCAATCCCATATTTCATTGCCAAAACCAACTCCGAGAGGAGATCACCACCATGCGGACCAAAAATGGTTGCCCCAATAATTTTATCAGAGCCTTTTTTCGTCAAGATTTTGACAAACCCATGGTTATCACCCTCAGCCACCGCCCGATCTTGCATGCTGATATCATATTTGGTCACTTCATAATTTAGTTTGGCGTCTTTAGCGGTTTTTTCACTATGCCCAACATGGGCAACCTCTGGCTCTGTATAGGTGGCCCATGGGACAACTGAATAATCAACTTTAAATTTCTTAAACGTCCCAAAGAGGGCATTCACGGCAGCAAACCAGGCTTGATGCGCCGCCATATGGGTAAATTGATAAGGCCCCGCAACATCGCCACAAACAAAAATATTCGGCACCGATGTGCGTAAAAATCCGTCATGCTCCACTGTGCCACGTTGGCCAATGGTGACACCCAGCTCTTCCAAACCAAAGCCGGTGACATTGGCCCGCCGGCCAATCGCAACAAGAAGATGATCAAATTCAATCGCCACTTCTTGTCCATCATGTTCAGCAATCAGGGTTTTACCATCAAAGCGAACGGCTTTATGGCTGGCTTTAATATTGACGCCATCTTTTGTGAGAATATCGGTCATAAACTCACCGACATCATCATCCTCACGAATCATGATCCGGGGGGCCATTTCAACAAGCGTAACATCGGTGCCTAGACGCGCAAAACTCTGCGCCATTTCACAGCCAATGGGTCCACCACCAAGAATTACCAGCTTCTTTGGCTGTTCTTTCAATTCCCATAGTGTATCACTTGTTAAATATCCACTATCTTCAATACCCGGAATGGGGGGCACAAAGGGACGGGCACCGGTGGCCACAACAATATTTTTAGCGGTAATTGTCTCATTATCATTAATCTGCACCGTGTGCTTATCAAGAATTTTAGCCTCACCTTCAAAGCAATCAACGCCAAGAGAGCGATACCGTTCCATGGAATCATGGGGCTCAATCACCTTAATCACACGATGAACCCGATCCATAACGTCCTTGAAATCAAAAGTATAGTCGACTTTTTTAATCCCAAACTCTTTCGCCCGTTTCATATCAGCGACAAATTTAGCACTACGGATCAGTGCCTTACTTGGGACACACCCTGTATTGAGACAATCGCCGCCCATTTTATGGCGTTCAATCAAGGCCACTTTTGCCTTAACGGCCGCTGCGATATAAGAGGTAACAAGGCCAGCACTGCCACCGCCAATCACGACCATATTATAATCAAACTTAGGCATGGTGTTGTCTTCCTTTAATCAGTTGAATGGATTTACGCGCAATCAATGGAAAAATCCCAATTAAGACAAAGGCCGCCAGAAGTCCTGGCGAAACAATATCACCCAAGGTTTCAATCTGGCCCAGCTGAGTTCCCGCAAAGACGTAGACAATGGTTCCGGCAAACATCCCTAACTGGCTAACCCAATAAAATGAGAAAAACCGAATTGGCATCAAACCCATGACAATATTAATGACAAAGAATGGGACGATCGGAACAAGGCGAAGCGTAAACAAATAGAAGAGACCATCTTTTTCAATGCCTTCATTGATCAGTTTGAGTTTGTCCTTAAATTTTTCCTGAACCCAGTCTTTGAGAAGAAACCTTGAGACAATCATTGCCAGGGTTGCGCCAATGGTACTGGCAAATGAAACAAGAATGGTACCAATGGTCAAACCAAACAAGGCTCCTGCGAGAAGGGTCATAATCGCAGCGCCCGGCAAACTAAGCGCCGTTACAGTGATATAAACCGTCATAAAAAGCGCAATTGTTAAAAATGCGTTGGCTTCATAATAGGTGTTAAAGGCTGTTTGCTGTGACTTAATATAATCGAGAGTGAAATATTGACCTAAATCAAAAACGAAAAAAACAGCAATTAGCATGGCAAAAAGTAAGGCAATAAAAATTTTCTTAAATGGCACAGCATCCTCTCCTGAATAAATGTTCAGCCAAGTATTCGCCGACATAATCAAAATGTTACGATTTAAATTGTAAAACCCTGCTTTAAAGTTTTATAGTGACTACATACCTATTCTCATTACACTGGATCTCGCCACAAACCAAAGGATTTTTATTATGCGGCTTATGACTTTGCTAATCCCCCTCATCACTGGCCTCCTCATAACAACGCCAATTTTTGCCCAAGACACTGGATCTCAAGATCGTCGAACACAAATTCAAGAAATCCGCAAGGAAAAAAAAGCACAATTTCAAGCACTATCCGATGAAGAAAAAGCAGCCGCAAAGGCACTCAGAAAAGAGAAATTTGAATCGATGACAGATGAGCAAAAATCAGCCATTAAAAACCATCGAACAAAACGACAAGCCCTCAAAGATATGACCGCAGAAGAGCGCAAAGAATATATGCAGGAGCGCCGCGCAAAGTGGAATGCTTTATCGCAGGAAGAAAAAGAGGCTAAACGATCCGAAATGGTTGATCGCTGGTCAAAACTCCCTCCCGAAGTTCGTGAAAAACGCAAAACCCGCTTTCACAATATGTCCGAAGAGCGCAAACAAGCCTTCAAAGAACGCCACCCAGAGATCTATGCTGACCTGATTGCAGAGGACTAGACCTTTTTAACAAAACAAGCTATGATGTTCTTTTTTGGAACTGAAATAATAAGAAACAGCCATGGCACAGTATAAATCTGATTTTTTAAATGTTCTTGACCAACGCGGTCTTCTCTATCAATGCACAGACATAGAGGAGCTTGATAAGCGGGCTGCATCTGAAACATTGGTGGGCTATTGTGGCTATGACCCGACCGCAGATAGTCTCCATATCGGTAATCTCGTTACCATTATGATGCTGTATTGGTTTCAACAAACAGGTCACAAACCAATCACACTCATGGGTGGCGCAACCGGTCTGATTGGTGACCCCTCTTTTCGTGATGAAGCCAAGCCGATGATCAGTGCAGAAACCGCCAATCAAAATATTGAAAGCATTAAAAAGGTTTTTTCTAATCTCCTGACCTATGGTGATGGCCCAACGGATGCGGTGATGGTCAACAATATCGATTGGTTTAAAGATATCGGCTATATCGAATTTCTACGCGACTATGGTGCGCATTTCTCCGTCAATCGGATGTTGTCTTTTGACTCGGTTAAGCTTCGCCTTGATCGTGAACAAAGCATGAGTTTCTTAGAATTTAACTACATGCTGTTTCAGGCCTATGATTTTCTTGAGCTTTATCGGGAGCATAATTGCACCCTACAACTTGCTGGGTCGGATCAATGGGGCAATGTTGTCAATGGGGTTGAGCTGACACGGCGCAAAGAAAGTGCAACTATTTTTGGGATTACCGCGCCCCTGATCACTGACTCATCAGGGAAAAAAATGGGGAAATCAGATGGGAATGCGCTATGGCTTAATCCAGAGAGTCTTTCACATCTTGATTACTATCAGTTCTGGCGCAATTGTGATGATGCCGATACCGGAAAACTTTTACACATCTTCACCCCTTTGCCGCTGGATGAAATTACCCGTCTGGAAAAGCTTGAAGGGGCGGAGATTAATGAAGCCAAGAAAATTTTGGCTTTTGAGGCCACTAAGCTGGTGCGTGGTGAAGCGGCCGCGACCGAGGCTGCCGCAACCGCACTCGAAACCTTCGCTGGTGGCGGTAAAGCGGAGGGCTTGCCAACGATTAATCTGAAGGAAACAGATTTAGATGTGCCTTATTTTGAGCTTTTTGTCCGGGCTGGTTTGGCAAAAAGTAATGGCGAAGCCCGCCGCCTAATTAAAGGCGGGGGGGCACGGGTTAATGATATCGCTCTGTCGGATGAGGTTCAAAAACCCAGTACTAATGATATTGATAGTGATGGCGTGATTAAACTGTCAGCCGGTAAAAAAAGGCATGCTTTAGTAAAACTATCCTAAAGACCGCCCTCAAAGAAGATTGTTCTTAAGATGCCCGGAGCAAGGGCGGCCAGAGGATTAAGGGTAACTTTTGGATCATCCGTATAACCCTTAATTTCATAGGTGGCAGCAAAGAGCCCCTCACCTTTTGTCCCCCCTAAAATTTGCCCAACAACCGGGAGGGTTCCGATCACACGGTTCACCGGATCAACCGGGACGATTGTGCCTTTAATGTCCATGTAATTTGTTGCAAGGTTAATTGGCCCTTCATAATTCAAACCAAGAGAGGATCCGGCCATTCGACCCGTTTGAAAAGTGAGAATATCATTTTTATAATACCATTTTGATTCAAGTTGGAGAAAATTAATCCCCTCATTATTAAGAAGTTCAACCAAACCTACCGGGGAAAGTGCATTAAGAAGACGGCCCAAAATTGGTGCTTTCACCACTTTATAATCCTTGATAGTCAATCCACCAACAATGAGGTCAGGTTCGTTGACAGCCGATGCAGCATCAACAATCATCAACCCTCCAGCAATCTTATTCGTCAGACCGAAAGCCGTTAAAGCAGCGCCTGCATCTGGTGTTTCAAAGCGCAGTTGATGACCCGGGCCATTTTCAAACGGTGTATACCGCAGATAAACATCGCCCCGCCCAGCAATCGCATCCATCTCCATACGATGGATATAATCAGGTTTTAACTCAATCACAGCCTTAACTTTTTCAAAACTCTGCTCTTGTGTTAAACGAAGCGTTTCTATATCGAGCACCAAAGCAAGTGCGGGATATTTTGCCGCCTCTAATTTTTCGGCTTTTTTTGTATCTGATGATTTTTTGATCATCTCTTGCCATATATCAGATACATCAAGCGAAGCCCCCCTCACGGTTGCTTCATAGCGGTTATTTTCTTTGACTACTGCAATCGTAGCATCCGTACCATTATTTTTAAATTCGTTCAAATTAATCGCGGACAACATCCCTTCTTGAAGCGATATTTCACCTTTGACAGAAAGATCGGGACCCTGCAAATTTATTTTTTGTAAGGTTGTTACCCCTGACTGACCATCAACAATCTCAAACTTAGCCCGTGCTTCTTGACCAGCTGGTTTTGAGTAATGAAGGAGTGGGAGCGACACGGCCGTATTTTTAAGATCAAGATCAATAGCCGTTGATTTTTGTCTGGTTTTTGTTTCTTGGATCGTGGCGCTGGCTTGAAATGGGCTGGCAATATAATCACTAATATCAATACCAGCAAGACGTTGAATATCCGCAGCCCCAATTTGGCCACTGGCTGTCATACGACGCATATATTGCGCCTGATCACCAAATTCTTCGCGCCAATCTAGTGTAATTGGAATATCAGCGAGGCGGGCTTGTCCATTGATCGTAACCCGATCATTATTTGCTTCTAACAACAACTCATCAGATGTGACAGCAAGGTCTGTTATAATCCCTGACCCTTTAACATTTTTAATTACGGAAGAGGCCTGTAGATTAACCTCTTTCCTCGGCAGGTTTTTAGACAAAGGAAAGGAAAGAGAAAGGTTTGTTTTTGCCCTTCCAGTAAAATTATCGTGATCAAGGCCAATTTCTTTAGTCAATTCAAGTGGTTTGCTCCCAATAACATAAAGACTATCGGATAATGGCCCCTCAATGGTCATATCAATAGAAATATCAGGAATCCGTTTATCAAAACCTGTAATATCAATTTTACCTTTTTGAACATTTGTATCACGCAGCACACCTGATTGCGTCTCAATTGAGAAAAGATCTTTCGTAAAATTAGCAAATGCGTTGACATTTTTTACTGGTGGCATCGGCTTCAAATAATCCACTGTTGCCCCCTCAATAAATATTGTGCCGCTCAGTTTTTCTGTTGTAATCAATGTAATATCGGTAACCGGTGCAATCAGCTTTATATCAGCCGTAGCCTTTGGGACAAAACCATCTGAAATATTTGTTGTTACCCAGCGATACGCGCCACTTGCAAGCATTTCTGGCCAATATTGTGCGAGTTGGTCTGCTTGAATATTAAATAGGCCTGCCTTAGCTTCTAGGGTTAACAAACCCTCATCGATTGCTTGTGTCAACCTTCCTTTTACGTCAAGCTTAAAACCATCAATATCGACGGCAAACTGTTTCATATAGACACTGCCATCGTTAGGATTATATGAAATATCAAGATTAGCCTGATCGATTGTTAGCGGCTCAGGGTAAAACTGCTCAAAATTGACCTTACCAGCATCTGCATTTGCAACCAAATTAAATGATAAAATCTGGAAAATATTGTTAAACTCAATATTAAGTATTCCTGTTAGTGGGACATCGAAATTACGTACCCTTTCAAATTGAGTGGACAACCTAGCTAAAATATTTGGATTAAAATCATCGATTTTTAAACTCAAGGTCGTTTTTTGTGTAGCAAAATCATAGTCAATCTGCCCCCGCAACGCCTCTGTCATACCGCCAATATTCGCATTGAGTGTCATCACACCTTCTATTCCATATTGGTCACGGTTCAACTCAATATCTGAATTGGGGGATGTCACAATAAAGTTACCCGGAATATCTTGGTAAAAAATTTCAGCATTACTAATGGTAAAAGATTGAAGCTTTCTTACAACACCCTGACGCCGTGGATCGGAAATAACCTCTAAAATTTTTTCAAGCGGGTCTTCTCCTAAATTTTGTGCTGCTGCTGCCTCTCTTGTTTCTTTGCTTCTGGCATTAATATCGAAGACGCCAGATTCCTGGCGAGTAATTGTAAAGCTCGGCTTAATAATATTGATATGGGTTGGCACAAATTGCCCGAGAAGCAAATCAGGTAAAGATAAATTGAGCGACACCTCATTAATAGCACCAATTTCACCTCCTAATTGATTCAGTGCTTTAACACCTAAAATATGCACAGAAAGTGGATGCTCAAACCCACCCCACTGTAATATTGTCTGTTCAACAGTAATATCAATTTCTTGAGAGAAATCACTCAAGCTTGACTCTATCTGTCGATTAAAAGACGGTACAGCCATTGGTCCTTGCGATAAACGCCAGAAAAAAATGGCAACGACAAGCAATAGTGCCGTTATAATTGCCATTAATATTTCAATCGTTAAACGAGTTGATTTTTTAAACATGGGACAAACAATCACATTAAAATGCTAAGAAAGTTTTTCTTTATTTTTTAAATAAGACAAAACTAGAAGACAGTTACATTATGTGTTATAGCTTTTTGTGATAATAATGAAAACAAAGGAAGTGATCATGTCTCTCAATATTGGCGATACAGCCCCTGACTTTACATTGCCAACGGACGGTGATGGGTCAATCACGCTTTCGGATCTAAAAGGTAATGCTGTTGTCATTTATTTCTATCCAAAAGATGATACACCTGGGTGTACCAAGGAAGCGTGTGGTTTCCGTGACAACATAGCGCAGTTACAAAAAGAGGGGATCACCGTCATCGGTATTTCAAAAGATAGCCCAAAAAAACATGATAAATTCAAAGAAAAATATGACCTCAACTTCCCACTCGCCAGTGACGAAGACGGTAAAGTCTGTGAGGCCTATGGCGCTTGGGTCGAAAAATCGATGTATGGCCGGAAATATATGGGGATTGACCGCTCGACCTTTTTGATTGATAGCAAAGGTAAAATTGTTCAGTTATGGCGGAAAGTAAAAGTGCCTGGTCACGTTGATGCTATCTTAAGCGCTATTGCAGAGATAAAAAACACTCATGCCGCCTAAAACACCAAAAAAAAATATAACAGAAACAATGCCCAAGATTAATATTCTTGATAAAAGGGGCGTTTCGTCAAAGTCTAAAGCCAACAATAACAAAGAAATAGGTGGTCCCAAAGGATTGGAACCGACCCGATATGGTGATTGGGAAGTTAATGGTCGCTGCAGTGATTTTTAACGACTAATTCTATTGCTCCTCATCTTCAAAAAAAGACAAGACACCCTCTATATTTATTGTTTGGTTTTTTGTTTCTACCACCAGAATCTATTTTGGAGCACTTGTAAAGAGTCTTTTTCAAATTCGTAATTTTATTTCAAATCCATGACCACCGGCACATGGTCAGAGGGGCGTTCCCATGCTCGTGCCTCACGCATGACGCTCATTTTTTGCAGATGGTCTTGTAAAGGAGGGGTTACCCAAATATGGTCAAGACGACGCCCACGATCACTAGCCGCCCAATCTCGCGCTCGATAACTCCACCATGTATAAAGTTTCTCTTCCACCGGCACAAAATGGCGCATCGCATCGACCCAGCCAAAACCATCGCGCATTTTATTAAAGCGCGTAACCTCTTCCGGGGTGTGTGACACAACTTTTAGCATTTGCTTATGGGACCAAACATCATGTTCAAACGGAGCAATATTAAGATCACCTACCAAAATGATTGGCTTGTTATTATTCAAATTGGTCAAGCACCAAGCAGTCATTTCCTCAACAAAATCAAGCTTGAATTTAAAGTTTGGATTGCCGATAGGATCCGGGTCTGGCCCACCCGCTGGAATATACAAATTATGCAGTTCAACCCCGTCAATGGTTACCACAACATGGCGACAATCTGATTTACCAACATGATCATGAATAGCTTGATCCTGAAATGGGAGTTTGGACAAGATTGCCGTACCATTATAGCCTTTCATCCCCCAGTAATGGATATGGGAGTACCCCATTACCTTAATTTCTTCATACGGAAAAAAGGGCGTATCAACCTTACATTCTTGCAAACAAATCACATCTGGATTTTGTTGCGCAATTAATTTCTGTAAAAGCGGTAACCGTAACCTTACAGAATTAATATTCCAAGTAACGAGACGCATGATAAAATATTTTTTGCTAAAAAGGAAGCCCGCCGGGCAACCCCATACCTCCCATAATTGATTGGGTTTCAGAGGCAACAAGCGCTTCAACCTTTTCTTTAGCATCATTAACTGCAACAACAATAAGATCTTCTATCACATCTTTTTCATCACCTGATAACAGACTTTCATCAATTTCAACTGATTGCAAAACACCAAGCCCTGTCATAACAGTTTTGACCAATCCATTACCCGATTGTCCCTCGACAGTTATATCAGCTAATTTAGCCTGCATTTCTTGCATTTTAGCTTGCATTTCTTGAGCTTTTTTCATCATATTGGTAAGTTTCATTATTTTATTCCTCTTTTAAATCATGAATATCGATAATATCAAATGGGGGGAGGTGTTCCATCATTTTTTTCATCACAGGGTGATCTTTAACAATTTCTTTTACTTGTGTTTCGTGCTCTGCTTTTTGTTCACTGAGCGTAGGCTGGCCCTCTCGATTTGAAATCGAAATAAACCATTGCTCTCCCGTCCATTGTGATAGGAATTTTCTTATTCGTTGCGCTAAGTCTTTGGCCGTGCCAGGCATAGGGTTAAATTCTAATCGTCCTGGTTGTAGAGCAACCAGACGTATTTTAGCATGAATCTCAGCCCCTAAAAGAATCTCTCCTTTTTTGTGACATAGATCAACAATTGCTTGTAAAGAAGTGAGATCGTTTGATTGATTGTCTATTTTTTGCTTAACGGGCTCGGGGATCGGCTCTAAATCTGGTTTACGCATTGCCTGAGTTGCTTGATGCGAGGCGATCGTTTTCTTTGAAGTTGGCGTTGGTTGAGGAACGTGTTCTGTTTTTACCATTGTTTCCGACATAGAAGGTTTTGTTTGAGTGGCTGTGGATGAAGATGCCACGTCTTCAAGCAATTTATGAAGAGGCGGATGATCCGCTGAATAAATGATTCTGATAACGATCATTTCCAGTGCTTTAACAGGTTGAGGTGCGCTTTGGAGCTCTGTAACACCTTTTAATAACATCTGCCAGACCCGCGTGAGCACAGGAATAGATAATTTTTCAGAAAATTCCTTTCCTTTCTCTTTTTCAATTGATGAGAAGCTTTCAGAAGATAAAAGGCTGGGGACCATTTTAATTCGGGTCAAAAGATGGGTAAAATTAAGTAAATCATCCAGAATAATCTTAGCCTCTGCCCCGGCTTTATGCAGGCGTTCTAAAATCTCGAGGCTTGCCTGCGCTTCACCGCTGAGCATCGCTTCAAACAAATCAACAATCAGTGCTCGATCTGCTTGGCCCAGCATCGCACTGATCATGTCTGTGGTAATATTTTTGTCGGTAGCTTGTGACATAGCTTGATCAAGAAGACTCAAACCATCGCGCACTGATCCGTCAGCAGCACGCGCAATAAGATGGAGCGCCTCTTGGTCGATGGTCACCTTTTCCAAATCGCAAATTTTATGGTAATGGGTTGAGAGGGTTGGCAAATCAATGCGTCGTAGATCAAAACGCTGGCACCGTGATAGAATAGTAACCGGTACCTTGCGAACTTCAGTCGTGGCAAAAATAAACACTGTATTTTCGGGTGGCTCTTCTAATGTCTTCAGAAGCGCGTTAAACGCCGCCTTTGACAACATATGCACCTCATCAATGATATAGATTTTATACCGCGCTGAAGCCGGGGCATAACGCACGCCATCTATTAATTCGCGCATATCATCAACACCCGTATGAGACGCCGCATCCAGTTCAATCACATCCGGGTGACGATCTTGACCAATGGCTTGACATACCGGACAATCATTCGTTGGGCCGGTTGTTGGTTTGCCATTACCATCCGGACCAACGTAATTTAGAGCCTTGGCGATAATACGAGCGGTTGAGGTTTTGCCAATGCCACGAACACCGGTGAGCATATAGGCATGGTGAACCCGGTCGCTCTCAATTGCATTGGAAAGGGTTTTAACCAGGGTTTCTTGACCAATGAGCTCACCAAAATGAGAAGAGCGATATTTGCGCGCCAAAGCAATATAGGGACTATTTGACGTTGAAGTGTTCACAAGCAGCTCTTTATTTTTTGGTTTAAGGTGGAAGGCTGAGCATAGACCCGAAAAAAACTTGCTGCGGCTGCTGCCTCTCGGCCCTGACCGGGTTCACAAGGCACTCGCCCCACGTCAACCTTCCGCCAAGGGTTATAACAGATTGGTTTGATTCTTAAAAGCCTATCGATCAATAATTTTAGTCTGTGTAAAAAGTAAAAAACCCCGCGTGATGCGGGGTTTTTCTTGAATTCGTTTCAATTCGTTGATTAGTTGAAGAGACCCAATAGGATAGATGGAGCCTGGTTCGCAATCGCAAGCGACTGAGTACCCAACTGCTGACGGATCTGAAGAGACTGTAATCTTGCAGATTCTTTCGCCAAGTCAGCGTCAACGATGTCACCGATACCAACTTCAGTGGCATCAGCAAGCTTAGAAATAAAGCTTAGCTGGTTATCAAGTGAACGACTGTCAGCACCAAAGTTTGTCAAGGCGTTCGCTACTGCAGTTTCTGCAACCTCGACAAAACCACCCGCACCAATCGCAGTCGCAGCAGCAGCCTGAGCTGGCGCAGCACCTGGAATAGTCAAAGTTGCAAGGTCAAGAATATTGGCACCAATCGTGAAAGTTGTACCAGTATTTGAGAAGATGATATCAACGTCTGCTGCACCAGTGTTCACAAGGTTCGTTCCGTTAAACGTTGCTTGTGCGGCAAAGTTTGTAATCTCTGCAGTCAAAGCAACATAATCGTTCCCATACTGTGTCCGCTCATCAGCACTCAAACCAGCATCAGCAAGTTTTGTCAAAACACCGCGGATTTCACCGATCGTGTCAGAAATACTTGACGCAGCAGCAGAAGCAACAGAAACAAGACCTTTTGCAGCAGAGATACGATCAGATACGGCAGTGAAACCAACGATATCAGAACGAAGACCCTGTGCAACCGCGAAACCAGCACCATCATCGATGTTGTCGGCAACACGCTGACCAGTTGATACACGTTTTTGAACGCTATCAAGCTCAGAGTTTGTACGGTTAAGGAATTGTAACGCAATAAGCGCACCAGAATTGGTGTTTACTGAATTTAAAGGCATAGTTTTTCTCCTAAAAGTTTTAAGTTTTCTACTTAAGTCGCCAATTCTCGGCGACCTGTTAAGGATAGCGCATGAGTCGTTAAAAACGCGTTAATTAATATGGGAAATAATTTGTTAAAAAACTAACATATGATGACCCGAAAAGGTTAAAAACATTAATTTTCATGGAGATATGATTTTATATTATATCTTTATTTATCGCCTTCCTTCTCCTAAAATGCAGACCGAACAAAGGAGACAGCCCCGTGTCTGATGCACAAACAGCTCTCAAAGACTGTCAAAAACTAGCGGAATTAGGAAAAGTTGATCGTTTATCAAACGCTTTGAATAAAGCAATTGTGGCCTATCCAACCCGTTTTGAATTTTTTGCCATGCGCGCAAAGCTGTTTATCCAAGCGAGGCAGTTTGACCAAGCGCGCCAGGATCTTGAAAAAACCGTTCAACTCAACCCATTTCACAGCGAATCATTTGATCATCTCGGCGTTATTGAACAGATGAATGGCAATTTTTTACGCGCTTCAGAACTTCATCTGGCTGCCCTTAACTCTCAGCCAAACAATTCGGGCTTTCTGTTTAATTTAGGTGTTGCCCTAGAAAATCTTGGGCAAAATACGCAAGCTGAAAATCTTTACGAATCAGTTTTGGCTATCGATCCGACTCATATAAAAGCCATGGTGAATTTGGCTGCTTGTTATGAGAAAAAAAATCATAACGACAAAGCAATTACATTATTTAAGCAAGCGCTGAGTCATGACGATAAAAATTTTGAAGCCTATATGGGCTTGGGCAATCTTTATCGTAAAAAAAGACAAAAGGACCAAGCCATTGAGCATTATCAAAAGGCGATTTCTTTAAAACCGAATCATGGCTCCGCTCAATTTATGTTAGCGAATATTAGAGGGGACACACCGAAGAATGCCCCAGAAGACTATGTCTCTGCCCTGTTTGATGATTTTGCTGAAACTTTCGAAGAAAAGCTAACTGGGGAACTTGACTATCGCGCCCCTGATCTCCTTTATCAGGCAATCAAAAAAGAGCTGGAGATTTTAAAATCAAATCACCAAAGCTTGAAATCAGTTGATTTGGGTGCTGGAACTGGATTATTTGGTATTCTAATTCGACAAGATATTGATTTATCGATTGGGGTTGATCTGTCGCAAAAGATGCTCAACAAAGCCCAGGAAAAACAGATTTATGACGATATTATTTGTAGCGATCTCACAAAAGCGTTAATGGCACAAAATGACCATTCTTGTCACCTGATCAGTGCGGTTGATGTTTTTGTTTATGTCGGTGCTTTGGAGCGTGTTTTTTCTGCGGTAAAAAAAATATTGCATCCAGAGGGTGTTTTTGCTTTTACCCTAGAGAGTTTGGACGATACAGAAACTGACAGTTTTAAACTCCTTGATACTGCTCGCTATGCCCATAGCGATTCTTATATTGAACAGCTTGCTGAAACATATGATTTCACGATACAGTCCCATGATAAAGCGTGTCTGCGAATAAATAAAAAAGCACCGATTAACGGTGCCATTTACGTTCTTAAGCAAAAAAGCATTTAATTAAATCATATCAGCATATTCAATCGCCAGAAGTATATTGTTCATTCGATCTTGCAATAAACCGTTATACTCCGCTTCGATGGCTATAGCTAAATCCTCAAGCCTTGCCATACTGGAACCGCCTTGGCTGTTACCGATATCGTCAAGTGCCGTTTGAGCAGACAGAAAACCCTCACGCTGGACTTTCCTTTTAGCGGCTTCACTTACCTGATCTAGATGATCGGCCTGAATATACTGTGCCACGGCTTGATCTGGATTAACACCTTCATTGCGAAGCCTACGCGCGGTATGTGCCTCCCCATCACTCGATGTTGGCATGACATCCGCCATCATCTTTGCAAAAAAGATATCCGTGATAATTTTCCTAACCTTACGGCGCTCTTCGGCAATATAGGCCGCTTGCCCAGATTGAGTTCCATAAGAAGGCAAGGCGCGCTTTTGAGTCCCGGGATCATTGAGATGGCGTAAAGCTTGTTTTGTCATCTCTAACCCCTCTGGTGAAAGAGTCCCTTCATTGAAAATTGCATTGAAATTTTTATCCCCACCAACAAAACCGCCGCCCGCCCCAGGTGGTGCATTCGGCATATTTAAGTTAACATAACGCAAGGCATATTGATAGTCTCTTGCAACAGCTTCGATATTTGTTAATCCTTCAGTATTATTGAGCCGCTGAATGGATTGTTCAATTAATGCTTCCTCTGCCGCTTTCGCCAGTAACGCTGATTCTGATTTTGTTGATCGCTCTGTCACACGCATACAGCCATAAGCCGTTACCATATTGTCACGCGCAAGCCCTTCTCCAATAACATCTTTTTCTAGGTCACGTTCCTTTGAATGAGCAGCATCACCGATTTTATAATGGGTTTTAACAATGAGATCGCCCGCTTTTGATATTGATGTGCTTGCCCCCGCTGCCCCAAGGGATATTCTTTTTGTAAGCTCAGTAAAATGGGTATTATGGGCCCCCTTCAGTGCATCAAGGGCACGACCAATCGACTGTTCTGCTGCTTCAATGGCTGCCTGAACTACTCCTTGAAGACCTGAATGTGCTAAACTTGGTTCACCAGGTGGGATACATGCACAAACCTGAGCATGACTAACCCGCGGAATAATTGCGAGAAAACAGATCAAACTTAAACAGATCAGGCGTATTTGTGGCTTTTTTCGGATCATCTTACTAATTCCCAATCGACATCCCCTAATTAGTCGCTAGCTTTGCCGCCAATAGAAGATTCCGAATGCGGGCTTCATATAGGCGTTCACTTTGAAGGTAATTCAATAAATCACGAGAATTTTTTTCAGCCCGTCGATACTGGCCTTTACTCAAGCCTTTATTATCAAGACTATATTGTGCCCCTGTTGTTACATATTTTACGATAGCATCTATAAATTGACTGTAACTAATATTGTCACCATAATTAGCATTGATATAACGGGTAACTGACGGGTGTGCGCCTTGGCCTTCGGTGTAATGCAAAATCTCTCGCGCCCACTCTGTTCCTTGATCGCCTACGGTTGGCATAATATTACCAAATTGCCGAGCAATATATGTTGCTGGCAGATTTCGCTTTGATTGTGCTCTAACCCGTTCGACAAAGGCAGCTTGCCCAGCTTGGGTATCATAAGACGGGAGGCTGATTTTATCCATCGGCAACCCTAAAAGCAGCATCATGGTCACCATGACCCCTTCATGCGCCCTAGGATCATCTATCAAGCGTGATGGAGAGGTCAACATTGCGGGGGCCTTGAGGTGAAAATCCATTAACCATTCGTCACCTGCGCCGCGGTCCATACCACACCATACCTGCCTGGATCCTGTTTGTACCGGATTGGCCGCGGTCGGCACCAAACCGCCATTCATATCCGGATTACAATAGTTAGCCATCATATACCGAAACAGATCGGCTTGAAATTCAATTGTGTTTGCTGCATCTGAAATATTAAGCGAGCTACCAGCACTATCTACAGCGAGAAGATAATCACCTGCTATTGCATTTGCGGCTGCCTCTGCTAGTCTTTTTGACTCACCTCTATATTGGCGACCAGTTGTAATAATACAATCAGATGTGCCTATCATATTATCGCGGGCGATTTCCTGAGCAATAAAATCTAGCCGCAGGTTTACCTTTTTAGTATGATAGGCATCACCTACTTTATAAAGGTGTTTAGCAATATTTTCTCCAGAGGCCGAAGCCGCAGTGGCAACCCCCCCTAAGGCAAGAGAGATTTGTTGCATCAAAAGCTGAGAAGATGCTGTAAACTCAGTCGTAATCCTACCAATTCGGGATGTAAGAGTCCCCCCCATCGAAGACGCATCCCGTGACAAGGTAGACGCCACCTTCGATGCTGAGGAGGATGCCGAACGCGGTGGGGCGCATGCCGCCTGTGCTTTTTGGATATTAAGTATAAGTAAGGAAAAAACCATTAAACAGAAAAAACTTACTGTTTTTATTTTCCGAATGGATTGACCCATTATTTCACTCCGTAATCCAGATTAATCCTATCTTACTTTTCAAGGAAAAAAAAGATATCTTTACCCAACAGCTTGACTAACATTTAAAATTTTACTAAAATATAAACAATATTGCAAGTCTTTAATCAACAAAAGCAAATTTAAACGCATGACCATCAATAAAATATTAATGGTCTCAAACGTAAAGTGACGCTATTATGGGATGGCGTAAATCTGAAAAAGGGAGGGATCCTTGGCCAAAAAACCGGAAAATAAGCCGAAAAATCAAATGAAATCAGCCCCTTCCAGCGAAAAAGATCGTGGTTTTAGTACCAGTGCTTTGAACGCAGTTGTCACACGCAACGCTTTTTATCGAGATGGGTACCGCAATTTAACCCGCCTTGTTTTAATCCAAGGGATGGCAATTATTGGTCTAATTGTTGGTCTTGTGGTTGCTGTTTCCATGTCAAAACCGCAAGATCGGTTTTTTGCGACCACTTCTGATGGGCGATTAGTGAGAATGATCCCATTAGGGCAACCAAATTTAAATGATGCGGCGATCGTATCATGGTCTGCTCGTGCGGCATCAGAAATTATGACCTTCGGATTTCATGATTACCAGCGCCGGTTACAAGAATCATCCACCTATTTCACACGCCGTGGCTGGCAAAGTTTTACCGAGGCGCTTGATCGTGCCCGTATTATTGAAGCTGTTGAAGAAAACCAGCAAATTGTTACCGCCGCCCCACAACAAGCGCCTGTTATCATCCAACAGGGTTTGGTTAATGGGATCTATCGCTGGATTGTTGAACTCCCGCTAATTGTTACATACCAAGCAGGGGCCGCCCAACAAAGCAATAACGTTAAAGTTCGTATGATTATTGTACGGGTTTCAACTTTGGATAACCCCTCTGGAATTGGGATCCAACAATGGATTGCACGATAGGAAAAAATACAGCATACTTTAAATAATTATTTAGAGCTTTGGCATTTATTGAACGGGTTAAACACATAGGAGCAAAAGTCGGATCTCATGCCTATCCATACCGATGTTAAAAAAGATATATGGCGAAAACCTCTTCGTATTTTGCTGGTTTCTAGTGTCCTAAGCTTTGCCCTTATTCCGTCTCTGGCCTTGGCTCAGGCAACACTTCCCCCACCGATCCCATCTGAGGTCGCCGCCAATCCAGATATGGCGCTTGATCCAGATCTTTTGGAAGAATTTGAATATCTTAAGCAAGAGCGCCTGCAACAAATCAAAGAGAGGGCGCATGATGAAGCGCTTGACCGCGCGACCACAAGTTTTCTTCCCATGGAAGATGATGAAATCAAAGATTTCATGACCAGGTTACGCACGACGCAAGAAGCCATTCAAAAACCTGTATATAGGCCGCCAACCCCTGATATTCAGGTTGAGGATATGAAGCTTGATCCATCCGCAATGCCGCCAGTTATTATGTTGGCCCCTGATAATGTCACCAGCTTAACAATTCTTGATATCACGGGGGAACCATGGCCAATTGTTGATATTGGTTTTGGCGGTCCCTATGATGTGAAACCCCCAGAGCCTGGTGGTCATGTTATTCGTATTACCCCCTTAAAAGAATTTGCTTCTGGAAATATGTCCGTTCGTCTTCTTGATTTTTCAACACCATTGACATTTACCCTTACAACCGGCGGCGATACAGTCCATTATCGATTTGATGCACGCGTTCCAGAATACGGCCCCAACGCAGATATGCCCATCATCAGTGGTGGTGGTTTGAACATTGTAGCCGGCGATCAAGTTGTTACCGGTATTTTAGAAGGGGTTCCGCCAAGCGATGCTGAGCGTTTAATAACTACCGGAACAGATGGCCGAACAACAGCCTATCGTATGGCGGGCAATGTTTACGTCCGCACCCCGCATACAATGCTTTCTCCAACTTGGCAAGGAAGCGCTTCATCTTCAGACGGGATGAATGTTTATGTTATTAATGATGCACCGGTTGTTATCTTATCTGATAACGGAGATATGACCCGTGTTCGATTAGAAAGAGAAGAGCCGCGCTATGGTGAATGAAGAAGACCCCCTCCTATATGACGATGATGACGATTTCGAAGAAGGTCAGCAACAAAAAGTATCTCTGGCGGATGTTTGGAATAACAACCCTGCCCTTAAGCTTTTTGCTATTGTTGGGGCAATTGGCGTTGCTATCTTAGCATTTCTTTTTATTGGCGGTAATGATGAAAAGCCCGACTTATCCCTCGTCTCTTCTGCTAACACCGTTACACAAGCTCCTGGGCAAGCGGAATTAACTCCCGCTTATGAGGAAGCGGTGGAGGCTGCTGATGATCAGCGGGCAAAAGAAGCTGAGATAACTGGTGGTAGCGCTTTACCCACTCCAATTGGGCGTCCAACTGAACGAATTGAAGCACCAGAAGAAACAGAGCAAGAGGACCCCCTCGCACAGTGGCGTCGTGAAGCAGAAAAACGTCGGGAAGAGCGTAATCGTGAACGACCACCAACCCTTCCCAACACCCCTGAAGAAAAAACAGAAGAAGTTGCTGCACCCGCTCTTCCTCCAGCGCCACAAATTAATCCACGCCAACAAATGATACAACAACTGCCGACCGGCCCATCGCCAGAGCAAGTGGGTAATTTGACACAAAATATTCAAAATCAAATGCAAGCGATTTTGCAAGCACAGATTCCTCAACAATCTGTTCTCGTTAATCAGGGTATTCTCCCTGGATATGTTATTGAAAACCCAGCTCTTGAAGAACAACAAATGGCCGCTGCTAACAGTGGAACAACTGCTAATGAAGACCCTCTTACAGAAGAAGAACCACAAGTAATGCTTCTCCCTGCTGGAACTATTGAATATGGCCAGATGATGACGCAGGCAAATTCTGATATTCCAGGTCCTATCTTGGCACAAATTGCTTCTGGCCCTCTTGCGGGTGCTCGTATTTTAGGAAATTTCTCTCTACAAGATAAATATCTTGTCCTTGCCTTCAGTAAAGCTGTTCTCAACGGTAAAGAATATGCAATTAACGCGATCGCAGTTGATCCAGCAACAACGCTCACAGGGGTCGCAACGGATGTTGATAATCACTATTTCACACGGGTTTTCCTGCCTGGAGCAGCTAAATTTGTTGAAGGTTGGGCTTCTGCTGCTGTTAGACAAGGAACAACTGTTACTATTGAAGGAGAAACTGTTGCTCAATCGCAAGATGACTTAGATACTGGAGATGAACTTCTTGCTGGTTTTGAAGAAGCGGCAGAAGAGTTTTCTGAAATTCTCGATGATGAAGCTGATCGAAAAACACTTACTGTTAAAGTTGCCAGTGGTACTCGTCTTGGTATTCTTTTCCTCGACAGTATTTTTGAAGACTAACAACTTAAATAAATCACTTTTACTGAACGGAAACTAACCAACCATGGCTGACAATAGCATAGATCCTAATGATGAATTTGAACTTGATGAAGACCATATCGATACCGGTGATGTTCTTGAAGAAGATGATTTTTCTGATTCTGATTTTGAAGACCCCCATGAAAATATAGGGAAAAAGAAATCAGGTGGAAAATTTGTTCTTTTTCTTATTCTTGCCCTACTTATCATTGTTGGGGCTGGTTATTTTTTATTAGGACAGTCTTTGCCTTTCATGGGTCAGAAGACCCCTGCTACACAGCAGACATCAGACACACAAGCCATTGCCATTCCACCAGCCCCTTCTACGAATATAGAACAAGCTCAATCCCCTACCCCGTTGCCACCGCCGCCCATGCCAACTCCAATTGGTCCTGATCCTGACACAGTCTCTGATATTGCCCCACCTACAGTTAAAGAAGCTGCTGCTGAGGCGAGTGATGTACAGCAACAGCGCATACCCGAAGAAGATACTGCGCTTTTACCACCAGCACTTCCCGAAGATCTCATTGAAATTGAACGCCCTGAAAAAGACGAAGCAACTGCTATAAACAGGGACGAAACTCCCCCTATGCAAGACTTTGACAAAAACATCAATGAAACGAACCAAGTCACTTCAAAACCCAGCGACAGAGAAAAATCAGAAGACACTTACGTAACTGAAGATGTTTTGCCTCCCGTTGTCTCACAGTCTTTGCCGCAAGATAACGCGACAGCCCAACGCATAGAAATGCTTGAACAAAGTTTACAGGCTTTGAGTCTGCAACTTGAAACTATGCAACAAACTCCTTCTTCAGAAACGCCTAGTGCAGACAAGACAGGTCTAGCCGAGGATGAGAAAGAAAAACTCAACACCCTCTCGCAACAAATGCTGCAAGTAACACATCGTCTCGATCAATTGAGTGAAAAAATAAATGCAATGACTCAATCTGAAAAAGTAACAAAGACACAAAAATCAACAGCAAAAGCAGTCACTCCCGCAAAGGCTACTGCTAAGGGTGAGCCGCAAAAATCTCCACCTATTCGAGAGGCAAAACCGGCGCCAAAACCAGTTGCCAAACAGTGGGTGTTGCGTTCTGCACAACCTGGCATTGCCTGGCTGTCTCAAACCAATAATTCAGAAATGCAGCGTTACAGTGTTGGACAAGCCATTCCTGGAATGGGTGTCATTCAATCAATTGCACAAGAAAATGGGAAATGGATTGTTAAAACAACAGGTGGCGATATAAATCAATAATTTTATACTATTTTTTGTAATTTTATTTTTCTTTAACCCCAAATCTTGATGATATATTAAATTTATATAAAATTTTAGTTGAAATTTATTATAAAACATGATTAAATTGAGTATGTAAAGTCATGCAGTTGTGGGATTATGAAGAACAACGCACTGAAAATATTTGTTTTTTCTGCATTTTTTGCAGTATTTAGCGCAGAATCAGCCTGGGCCGGTGCTACAACATTGGGTGATATGGCGCAAACAACCTATCTTGCCCTTACCCCCATTCAAATTCTGTTATCCTCTATTGCCTATATTCTTGGGGTTTTTTGCGCATTTTCTGGTCTTAAGATGGCACGACAATATAGTGAGAGTCCAGGAGACGTAAAACTCTTACATGTTGCCTTACGATTTTTAGCTTCTGGTTTGCTTATTCTAACACCCTATGCTGCTAATGTTTTGGTTGAAACAATTTCAGGAGCTGGTGTCGGTGGCGCTGGTGTAGTTACTATGGCCACTGGTGGACCTGGTGGTGGCGATGGTCTTGACGGGGTTCTCAACCGTATTATTAATAACATCTGGGCTCCTTTTATGGATAATTTACTGCCGCTGTTTTGTTACGCTGCAGGTATTACATTGATGCTCGTTGCACTTAAGAGATTAGCCCTTGCTTCCAATGATGGACCTCAGGCGCCGGGTGGTCTTGGAACCATGACGACATTTTTTGTTGCGGCTGGGTTAATGTCTGTTGGATATCTTATGAATATTTCTCAAGGAACACTTTTTGGGCAAAACAACTTATATACAAATATTGTTTTCACAGGAGGAGGCGGTGAGTTTACCCAACGGGCCCAAGATGCCATGTGGGGGGTTTTTGCCTTCCTCAGAATTGTTGGGTATATTAGTTTTATTCGTGGGCTGTTTATTCTGCGGGGCGCCACCGAAGGGGCAGGGAATGCCTCTATCATGGCGGCTGTAACGCATATTGCCGCGGGCGCTATGTTAGCGAACGGGCTAGCCTTTGCAAGTATTATTCAAGAAACCTTTATGGACCCTGGGTCTCATTTCTTCAATGTCGGTTAATTAGGTATGATAGAAAAAATTAAACATAACAATCTGGTTTTCTCAAGCTTTGTAACAGTAGCATTTCTGCAAAGCTCCTTGGCCTATGCCCAAAACTGTGGTGCGACCACATCAAATCTGGCTGAAATCACTCAGGAACTTGACTGTGAAATAAGTACTGTGCCTACTCTTTTGCGGTCTGTATGCTATATCATGGGAATTGGTTTTACCATTGCCGGTCTTTTAAAACTGAAGGAATATGTTGATGACCCAAATAGGAGTTTTATGAAAGATGCCCTGATCCGGCTTGGCGTTGGCGCCATGTTAATTTTTCTACCTTGGGTTATTGTCACCTCAGCGGCAACATTTGGCGCTGAAGGCTTGCAAACAGAACCAGGACGACAAGATTTAAGCGTTTTTAACTAACTAACGGGAGTTTATCAGTTTTTTAACGAACTACTTTTAAGTTTCAACCACAACCATAGGAGGTCACTCATGACAATGTCAAAGAAACTTAGTACACTCAAATACGGCTTTGCGGCCGGATTGACAACATCTCTCATTACTATTTCACAGTCTCAAGCCGGGCTTGGTCAAGTATCAAAGGATATTCAAGGCCAATTAGGGGAAATTCCATCTTTGTTTACCAGTGCCGCCTATATTATGGGGGTTGGTTTTACGATTGCTGGTCTATTCAAATTGAAAGAATATGTCGATGATCCAAGCAGTGGTAACATGAAAAATGCCCTTATTCGCTTAGCGGTTGGTGCCTTGCTCATCCTGATTCCATTTGTCATTACAACATCTTCCGACACGATGGGCGCTGGACCTGCCGACCTAGACTTTAACGCAGGTGATATGAATTTTTAGAAAACTGATACGCTAGTTTTAAGAGAAGCCCTTATGATTATTAGAGTGATAATGACCCGACTTTACATTTTTCATTTCACTCTGATAGTCGGAGGGCTTCTTCTTTTATCACCAAAACAAGCACAGGCTCAAAATGTTGGGACGGTAATGGACAGCGTTACCTTCAACATGGGGTGGATTCCTGCGCTTTTTTCATCGATTTCTTATTTAACTGGAATTGGGTTTACGATTATGGGGCT
The DNA here is from genome assembly GCA_964496065.1 of uncultured Bdellovibrionales bacterium. Lineage (GTDB taxonomy): Bacteria > Pseudomonadota > Alphaproteobacteria > Micavibrionales > SZUA-601 > CAZBXD01. Next base: position 40,730 of record CAZBXD010000003.1, on the reverse strand, counting down.
CATTAAAATGCGTGATTATGTTGACAATCAATCGCAAAACCATATGAAAGATGCCCTCGCTCGTCTTGGGATTGGTGCCGCACTGATTGCGCTCCCTTTTGCAATTAATGTTGCAATTGATACGATTGGCGGGGACGCAAATGCGGCAATTGTTAATCGTCCAGCCCTTTACAATTAGTGAACTATTGAATAATAATCCAAAATCAACTATTCTAACTTTATGAAATATCATCCTTTACGGCTTGGCGTTCATCGCGATGATTGGTCTGGCAATCCCCCAGCGCGTTCTTTTGCAAAAGATCACGAACTTGAAAGAAATAAAATCTTTGAGCGGGATAATTATACCTGCCAGTTTTGTGGTTTTCAGGCCGAAAAATATCAAGAAATCTATCACAAGAATGGCTTCACGGATGATTTTTCTGATGAAAATTGTTTAACAGCCTGTACCTTTTGTCATCAATGCTTTGATTTAGTTAGCGTTGCAAAGATGCATTCTGGTGTTCTGATCTGGTTGCCAGAGATCGGACAAGCAGCGCTACACCACATTGTGCGCGCGCTTTATGTTGCTCGCTTTGCACAAGGTCCTCTGTCAGAAGCTAGTAAGGCTGTTTTGCACACTCTCAAGGAGCGACGTCTTGAAGCAAAAAAGCGTCTCGGATCTGATAATCCTTCTGACCTTGCTGTTGTTTTAGAAGATTTCCTCAATGATAAACAATATCGGCGGGTCAATAATAAGTTAAAAGGCATCCGCTTACTGCCGCTTGATCGCCGAGTTATTAATGATAGGGGGGTTGAACTTAACGCCTTCCCGAAACACTTAGCTTATTGGCGTACGAAAAAAGGTGGGCCTTTCACTGAAATTTCTACTGAAAAATGGGGGGGCATGTATAAGGAGATCGAGAAAGTTTCATAGAGAAACTATTTTCTTCTCTTTATCTTTTTTTTTACTTGATAGGTCTTAACCTAACGGAGTTCTTCAGCTACTATGTTGACAATAATTAAGAGAGATAATTGATCTGATGAAATGGCTTGATAGCTTTATTGCCCCTTTTGCAACCATGGCAAAGCAATCACTTGAATCCTTCATTCGGATTGAAACCGCCGATGATGATGTCACCCTTGTTGCTGAGGATGGCTCAATGGTTACCCTTGTAAAGGTTGACGGAAGCCGACAAATTATCGGAGCCAACGAATATAATAATATCATTGAACAAGGCACGATGAAACTTGGTGCACGGTTTGATCGAACTGGCTATGCGTTGCAAGTTGTTTTTATTCGCAATCCAGATCGTATCGGCAAGGAATTACGAAATCTAATGCGATCAAATCGGCGGGCCGCTGAGGCTGCAGGACTTAACCTTGATGATGTTTTTGATGAACGTGTTCGACATTTAAGAAATTTTCTTGCTTGGGAGGAATGTTACTTTGTCTTATGGACCCGCCCGAGTAGCTTATCAAAACCCGAAGCAGCCCGGGAAAAAGATAAACGCGTAAAAAAGATTCAAAATTGGGTCCCTTCTGGGGGTGCCCAAAGGGTCAACGCAGCGCTTGATGGGTTACGCACACGACATCGCTCTTATGTTGCCACTATTCGTTCTTCTCTAAATGAGCTTGGGATACAATCCCAAGTCATGGAGGTTCATGATGCACTTAGAGCCATCCGCTCCGCCATTTTTCCTGGTCGAGCTAATGACAAATGGCAACCCTGTTTACCGGGAGATCCAATTCCAGCGCGTGCCCCCAAACGTCCAAAAGACTACTCAGATATTCTCTGGCCCCCTATTCGCCAGCAATTATGTACTTATGATGCTGAAGTGATCTCTTCTTCAATTGTTAAAATCGGCAATAGATACTGGTCAGGCGTTGATGTTACCCTGCCGCCAACCGACCCCAACCCATTCCCGCAGCTTCTTTCTCGTTTTGTTGAAGCAGATATTCCCTTTCGTATTTCTTTCCTCATCGAAGGGGGAGGGATTCAAGGAGCCCAGACGAAAACACTGGTTGCATCAATTCTAGCGATTACAAATGGGGTCAATCGACAAATTAAACAATCGATCGATTACCTATCCGATTTAGCCAAGGATGAGCCAGTTGTTAAACTCCGTATCTCTGCCGCAACCTGGGCACCTGAAGGCATGAGAGACTTGATTGAAGATCGGGCTGCCATTCTAACCCAAGGTCTTGAAAGCTGGGGATATTGCCAAGTAAGCCAGGTTTCTGGCGATCCTTTAGATGAGGTCATGTCCTCTGTACCGGGGATTGCCTGTGGGTCAACAGCCCCCGCAGCAATTGCCCCCTTATCAGAAGTCCTTAAACTATTGCCATGGCAGCGCCCCAGTAGTCCGTTTGAAAATGGCTCTATGATTTTACGTTCTCCAGATGGTAAGGTTTGGCCATACCAAACAGGGACTAATCTTACAACCACCTGGTTTGATTTGATTTTTGCCCAACCTGGAGCTGGTAAATCTGTTTTAATGAACACACTGAATTTAGGAACAGTCTTGACCGGTGGCGTATCGCAACTTCCCTATATTGCTGTAATTGATATTGGCCCATCGTCTTCTGGCTTGATTTCTCTTCTCAAGGACGCCCTCCCACCAAGCCGCGCACATGAGGTTGGGAGCTATCGCATCAGTATGAGTCCTGAATACGCGATTAACCCGTTTGATACGCAATTGGGATGTCGTAATCCGCTCCAAGATGAACGAAGCTACTTAATCGAACTTATCACGCTTCTTGCAACTCCGCCCGGGCAAGATCGCCCCTATGATGGCATCCCTCAACTTGCAGGTCTTGTTGTTGACGAAATGTTCCGCTGGCGTAATGATGCAGAAGCAAATTCTGAACCGCGACCCTATCTACCTCGCGTAGATGAAAAAGTAGATGAAATCCTACAAAAACATAATATCCACCTGCCACAGAATGCCCTTTGGTGGGATGTTGTTGATATTTTATTTGATAATGATTTACATCATGGCGCATCTTTGGCACAACGTCATGCTGTTCCAACCTTGACTGATGCCGTTACAGCCGCACGTCGACCACAAATTCAATCCCTTCTTGAAGAAACCCAAATTGGCGGCAGTAATGAAAACGTTATCAACGCATTTGAGAGAATGATTTCATCGTCTATTCGTGAACTCCCCATTTTATCTTCTGTGACACAGTTTGATATTGGAACAACCCGTGTTTGTGCATTAGATTTGATGGACGTCTCCCCACAAGGCGACCAAACTGCCGACCGCCAAACTGCGATTATGTATATGCTTGCTCGCCATGTCTTAGTTCGGAATTGGTGGATTAACGAAGAAGCTATTCGTTATATGCCCAAAAAATACCAATCCTACCACGAAATCCGCCTTCGTGATGTTAAAGAAACACCAAAACGCCTCTGTTATGATGAATTTCACCGAACTAGTAAATCTCAAGCCGTCCGCTCGCAAATTATTCGAGATGTTCGCGAAGGGCGTAAATGGGGCGTTCAAATTGTCCTATCCTCCCAGCTTTTAAAAGACTTTGACGATGATATGGTCGATTTAGCGACCGGCGTTTGGGTTTTAGGGGCCGCAATTAGTGATAATGCCGTCCAAGAGGCGCGTGACCGTTTTAGTCTTACTGACACTGCGGTTTGGATTATGCGTAATCGCCTGACCGGCCCGCGTTCCAGTGGCGGTCCAGCGCTATTTATTCTTGGGACAAATGAAGGACGTTATGAGCAGCATCTCATTAACACCCTTGGTCCAATTGAATTATGGGCATTATCAACTTCTGCAGAAGATGTAGCAATCCGCAAGCGTCTCTATATTCGTCTTGGTGCGGCGCGTGCTCGAACAGCTTTGGCAGCCTCTTATCCTGGTGGATCAGCACGCAGTGAAATTAAACGCCGGATTGATTTTTATGCAGAAGCAGGAGATCCTTCTAAATCAACCACCAGTTATGTTACTGAAGAAATTGTTCAAGAGCTTGTTGATTTAATGACGGAAAAAGCCCTTAGTGCTGTTGGAGATATTTCAAAAATTGAAGGCCCGCGTACAAATGAGGATAAACCAAGAAAAAATCAGACAGAAGTGGTTAACCACAGCTAACGCATTGCTTTAAATACAAAAACACCTAAAAATAGTTAAAATTTTACATATAATTTCAAAAATTATTAAATCCTTTAAGATATAATGAGAATTCAATAGGACGGTAAAAATATAAAAACATCCGATAGCATTATTGGATGTTATTTTGTGCTGTGAGAGAGGTTTTCGCGTGATAACGAGGGGTAAGTTTGGGTGTTCCATCGCTCACTGATTAAAAATCAAAAAGGGGTAACCGCAATTGAATTTGCTTTTGTTGCTCTGCCCTTTTTTATGATGGTTATTGGCATTCTAGAATTAGGAATGTATTACGCCAGTGCAACCGTTATGGAAGGAGCAACTGTCCAAGCTGCAAGGATTATTCGCACAGGACAAGCCCAGGAATCTGGCGATCCTCTGGGAACTTTTACCGATGAATTATGTGACAAAGTTGATGAAATTATTGATTGTTCGGATCTACAATTCGAAGTTATTAATCCGGATGGGGTAAATTTTAGTGAAGCAGCCGGTGTCCAGCCCGTCTTTGATTCAGATGGCAACCTACAAAGTGGGGGATTTGACCCCGGTGGCGCCAGTGAAGTTGTGATCGTACGTGTGGCGTATCGATTTAACTTTTCAACTCCATGGCTAGGAACATTACTTGGCGGCAGTACACGATCTGCCTTAATCATGGCAACAGCGACCGTGAGAAATGAACCGTATGAATTTTAAACATTTTCACATAAGCCGTTGGTTCTCTGATGAAAAGGGCATCGCCGCGACCGAATTTGCTTTGGTCTTCCCGATCATGTTTATTTTACTCCTTGGTATGGTTGACCTTGGCAATGGTATTTTGACGAATAAAAAGGTGATTACAGCCTCACAAATGGCTGCTGATCTTGTTACACGCCAACTGACAGCTGATGATGCCGATATTGATGACGCTTTTTTGGCAGCACAGCTTGCACTACAACCCCTGGATACGGCAAGCTTTGGGATTGATATTGCTGCAATCCGCTTTGAAGGCGATAATGCTGATCCAACCGTGATCTGGCGAGATACCGTTAATATGTCGCCAAACGATAATGTCGAAGACCTTGCTGATGGCCTAGGAGTCGAAAATGAGGGCTTGATCGCCGTCACTGTGATCTATCAGTATGAGCCAACTTTTAGTAGCACATTTTTGAACCAAATTGATATGACGGAAGTTGCGTTTATGCGTGGCCGTCGAAATTCTTTTGTTGCAAGGGAATAGTCATGAAAAATTTGCGATATGCTCTCAATAGACTAAATCACCGCAATGAGGGGATTGTGGCCATCACTTTTAGCCTAACCATTCCGGCAATTATTGCAGCAGTTGGCTTAAGTGTTGATATGGGCCAGGCTTATCTGGTGCATGACCGTTTAGGGCGCTCTCTCGATGCCTCTGCTTTAGCCGCTGCTTCATCAAGTGGTGATACCGCTGCCATTACTCAGCGGTTTGAAGATTTCTTTTTTGCCAACTATCCTGCACAAGGGTTAGGAGAGCCTTATAATCTTAACCTCGTTTTAGAGGACCAACTTCTCACCGTCAGTGCAAGTGCAGATGTCTATACTAAATTTATGAATATTTTTGGTTATGATAAAATCACCGTCAGCACAAGTGCCCAAGTTGTCCGTGAAACCCGCGGAATTGAAGTCGCCCTTGTAATGGATAATACAGGATCAATGAGTAGCAATAATAATATCGCTGCACTACGCACAGCAGCGACTAATTTTGTTGATATTTTATATGATCGTGCCCCAGAAGATGACACGATAAAAATAGCACTTGTCCCCTACAGTAACTCAGTGAATATTGGCTATTACGGCCTTGGTGAGGATGAAGATGGCAATCCCTATGACACAGCCTTCGTTAACAACCCAAACGGCTATGTTTATAGTCAAACCAATAATCAGCAATGGTTGGGATGCGTCGAGGCCTTAACTTATCCCCTTGATACACAAGAAGCTGTGGGGCCGTGGGAGATTTACCGCTATCCTTCCGGGAGTAATCGTAACAGCCGCTGCCCACGCACCACTGTTGTTCCTCTCACCAGTGATACAACAAAGCTTTATAGTGCCATCAACTACATGAATGCAGATGGTCATACGTTGGGGAATTACGGCATGGTCTGGGGTGGCCGGGTTATTTCTCCTGAATTTCCTTTTACTGAAGGCGCCGATTGGGATGATGAGGTTTGGCGCAAAGCTATTGTGATGATGACCGATGGTCAAAATACAGTACACCCAACCTATAGTGCCTATGGCCTAACCTGGCAACATAGTATCACTGTGAATGACTTGAATGAACGTTTTGCTGAAATATGCGAAGACCTTAAATCAAAAGGGGTTCTGATTTATACAGTCACCTTTGAATCAAACATTAGTGAATCAACCAAAGATTACTATCGCCAATGCGCAACAGATTTATCAAAATACTACGATGCACCATCACAAACCGATTTGATTGATGCGTTTGAAACAATCAGTAATGAGCTCTCTAACCTCCATATTCAACGTTGATGCAATCATTGAGCTAACTGGCTGGAAAGTAATATAAAATTTTAACAAAAATCGAAACGAAAAACCGCCTCACCCAGTCATACTTTATGGAAATTAACTTGTTTTTAAGAGGTATGGCGATATTATGGTGGAACGTGTGAGGGTTCAGATTTGAAGAATATTACTGACCCTGATCTAAACCATATGGAGGAGTGTTACATGCTTAAATTATTTGCAAAAGCGCAAGCTTATTTTATGGACGAAAGCGGTGCGACAGCGATTGAATACGGTTTGATTGCAGCGGCGGTTTCTGTTGCGATCGCAGCCGTTCTGTTTACCTTTGGTGATAACCTCGTATTACTATTCCAAAACCTCGGTGATGAATTAGCGACAGCTGCTGAGACGGCTGGTTCTGGAGGCACACCATAATTGACAGTTAGGTTTTAGTAACCTGTATCGAATTTGAAGCCCACCCATTATGAAACGGGTGGGCTTTTTCACGAAAACCGAGGATGACATGGAATTGATACTAATCTTTAAAGGGGTTATTGCTGTCTTAGCGATTTTATGTGCGGTCAGCGATGCCCGACATTTGATAATTCCAAATAAATTGGTCCTCACGATGATTGGCCTGTTTCCTATGGCTGCTCTTCTATCTCCTTCAGCGATACCATTTCAGGGACATATTATAGCAGGAGCTCTGATTTTTGGTATTTCGATGGCCTTATTCGCCCTGAAATTAATGGGGGGAGGCGATTCTAAAATGGCAGGGGCTCTGGCTCTTTGGTTAGGGATGAAAAACCTGATTCCCTTTGTTGTTGTGATGGCCCTTGTCGGTGGTATTCTTGCTGCCATTGCCTTGGTATTAAGACAAAATACCCAACTTATTCCTGAAAAAGTTTCTCAGGAAAGTTGGCTTGGACAACTCAAACAAGGCAAAAGCGTTGTCCCCTATGGCATAGCAATTGCCATAGGAGGCATATATGGCCTATTTTAAAGGACTACACTACTTTCTGACTTAATCGGGTGCAACCGCGATTGAATATGGGCTCATTGCAGCCGCGGTTTCTGTTGCAATTGCCCTCTCCTTGTTTCTATTTGGCGATAACTTAAATACTTTATTTCAAGCATTTGTTGATACGCTCGCTACTGTGACAGCAGGGATGAGTTGAGCAATGAAAGGGCCTTGGCTTAAGGGAATTATTAACCAATCATTGCCAAGATAACATTGATCAATTCTATACTTTTTTGATTTTTCATCAAAAAAGATTCATTGTTAGTGAGTGCAAAATGAATAGAACAACCCTATTCGCCGTAATCGGTGCTTTATTCGCCGCCATCTTGGTGGCTGTGATGATTCAAGCACGTCTTGGTTCTGGTGGGGAAACAACCGTTGTCCAAGAAGCAACTGTTGAAATTCTCGTTGCTGAGCAAGCAATTCCGATTGGTCAAAAAATTACGCGAACAAATATTCGATGGCAAGTATGGCCGGAGCGTGCCCTGTTTGAAGATGCCATCATCAAGGGACAAACTGACGAAGAAGAAATCATGGGCAGTAAAGTTCGCCGAACCCTTTCAAAGGATGAACCCATTACCCCGAACGCCCTTGTTGGCGAATTGACCGGAAGTTATATGGCCGCAGCGCTGGGCGACGGCATGCGCGCTGTCGCGATTAAAGTTAAGCCTGAAACATCGGTTGGCGGTTTTATCCAACCTGGTGACCATGTTGATGTTATCCTTATTTATAATATTAAAATGCGCTCTGATGCCGATCAGCAAACACAACAGCTGATTGTTAAAAATGCTTCTGAAACAGTATTGAGTAATGTCCGTGTTCTTGGGATTGACCAAGATGCCGACTCTACAGATCGCGATGCCAAAGTCAGTAAAACTGTGACAATTGAGGTTGATAAATATGGGGCGGAGGTAGTCGCTCTTGCACAAGAGATGGGTGATATCTACCTCTCTCTTCGTCAACTTGGGGACAAAGACGGTCCTGAGGAGAGAAAATTCAACCCTGTCACTGACTCACAGGTTGGCCGGATTTTAGCACGAGCACTTGATATCCGTGATGAAACTTTAGGGGGTGCAAACGGTGTACGCCTCTATAACGGGCAAAATGTTGTTAATATTCCAGCGCGCCCAGCTAAAGAGGGGAATCAATAATGATGACCAAGCGTAAATTCCTTACTGGTTTTATTGCCATTTTTGCAATGGCCTTTTACCTCAGCCATGCGGCCGCATCTCATCTTGCTGGTGGTGTAAACGTGCCTGTGAAACTCACCCTTGGTAAGGCTGAGACGGTTGATATTAGTGCCCCGATCGCTGATATTCTGATTGCTGACCCATCCGTAGTTGATGTTGGCGCACTCAGCTCAAAGAAACTTTATGTTGTTGGTCGACAAGTTGGCGATACAAATATCCTTCTGTTTGACCAAAATAACAACACACTAGCAACATTAGATGTTAATGTTTCACAAGATAACAGTAATCTCTCGCGCACAATCAGTGCCTTTTTCCCAGATGAAGCGGTTAAAGCAGATACTGTGAATAACAATATTGTTCTGAGCGGGAAGGTTTCAACCCCTTCTGTTGCCCATCAAGTTCGTGAAATTGCCAGTCGTTTTTTGGAAGAAGATGAAACACTGGTCGATATGATGACCACAGATGGAGAGCAACAAGTTCTATTGAAAGTAAAAATTGTTGAAGCAAACCGAAATATTTTGCGTGAATATGGTATAGAGCCTGATATTTCGATTGGTGAGGGCAACTTTACCTACAGCACAGCTAGTGATGCGCTAGGAAAACTGACCTCAACCCCGTTTTCAACGGGTAGTATAGTTTTTGACACTGCCGAAACAACGGTCACTGGCTTTATTGACCTCCTGGAGGAAGAGGGGTTATTAAATACACTCGCAGAACCAAACCTAACGACCATTTCTGGACAGCGGGCAGAATTTCTTGCTGGTGGCGAATTCCCAATCCCAGTCGGCCAAAATAATGGTTCTATCACAATTGAATTTCGTCAGTTTGGCGTGGCGCTTGGCTTCACCCCCGTTGTTTTATCCAATGATAAAATTAGTTTAAGCTTAGAAACCGAAGTTTCAACGCTTTCAAATGAGGGTCGGGTTGAACTGGTTGATACCTCTGTACCATCCATTGCGATCCGCCGTGCTAATACCTCGGTCGAGCTCCCCTCTGGTGGCAGTTTGATGATTGCTGGTCTCATCCAATCTGAATCAGCTGATACCATGAATTCTCTACCAGGAATTAATCAAATCCCTGTCTTGGGGGATCTGTTTTCATCCCAATCATTCCGCCGTAATGAATCAGAACTTGTCGTGATGATTACACCATTCTTGGTTAACCCAATTGCCAAAGAACACGCAACACCGGTCAATGACAATCTTGTTGGCAAAACAACACCACCGTTACAAGCTTCATTTGCGAAAAATATTGCGCGGAAAAATAACGAGAAATCAGCCAAAGAAATCAATAGCGGACCGGCTGCAGGATACATCTTGGATTAAAGAGAGGCCTTAGAAATGACAGTTAAATATTTTGCTTTACTGAGTGCTACTATCCTTCTTTCTGCCTGTTCGATAAGCGCACCAAGCCTACGAACGCATTCTATGATGAACCCAAACATGTCACAACTTTCTCAGGGGCACGTCGTTGAAAAATATCCTATGAGCGAAATCTCTTATGATGATACCAGTCGCTTAGGCAATGACCATGGCAACCGTGGTGCTAGCCCTGCAACTGTCATGGTTTTATATAATAATGGCGAATGCCCAAAAGCATCCCTGAAACTTGCTAGCAAACAAGGAGATATGATCCGCGATCAAATGATTGAAAATGGCGCTGGCGAAGTCAAAGTTCATGCATCGCCTGTGGATGATAATTTAGGAAATCGAGCGATTATCTCCTATGCTGCCTTAAATGTTCTCCCACCAGAGGGATGTGACGCACGTATGGACGGGCTTGTTGATCGTGAATTTCAAATGAATGATTCCTATCGCCTGGGCTGTGAAAATGAGCGCCTCATTGGGCAAATGGTTGCAAGACCTTCTGATCTGCAAGGCCGTGATACCGCAACCGATGATACATCACAACGCCAAGGCGTTTCTGGCGAACGCTATCGTGCTGGTGAAAATCTCTTTAGTGGCGATCGCACCGGTGAGAGTGTAACAACAGGGGCAGTAGAGAACTAATGGCTGAAGCGAAAACTCTTCTTCCAGAAGCTTCCCTTCATTTTTTTATTAAAGACGCTAGCACAAAAGAGGTTTGTCAGTCTTTAGAAAATGATTGGCGCTTCGCACGTATTGACTTCACCCTAATCGAGGGTGGAATTCAAGAAGCTATTACTCATTATCAAGAAAATCGTTCCGCTGACCTTGTGATTATTGAAACTGACCGTATTGATGATAGCTTCACAAGCCAACTCGATGGGCTAGCAAGTGTTTGTATGGCGGGTACTGGAGCCATATTTATTGGTCCAGTTAATGATGTAACACTGTATCGCCAATTGATTGAAATGGGGGTTAGTGATTACCTTGTTCGCCCAATTGACCGAGAGGATCTTGTTGCAACTATCACCAAAGGATTGACTGAAAAAATTGGTATCTCAGACAGTAAAATGATCTCTGTTATCGGATCGAAAGGTGGGGTTGGTACGACAACAATTGCACAATTATTTGGATGGGCTCTCACAGAAAAATTAGGCGAAAAAGCAGTTTTGATGGATTGTGCTGGTGGATGGAGTGTCGCCCCTTTAACCTATCACGTCGATCCTGTAATCACTTTACGAGAAGCATCTGAAGTTGCCGCTAAAAGAAAAACAGATGCGATGGCTGATCTTTTACACCAAGTAACCCCTAACCTTTCTTATTTAGCTGTTGGGGGAGACCCTCTTCTTTCAACCACCATTAATGGTGATGGATTTGAAGCTATTATTGATCGCTTGATGGAAAAAAATCCAACCGTTATCGTTGACCTTTCGCTTTCTCCCTTACCTGTTCGTTCACGGGCCATGGCGCGATCCCATGCAATTATTGTTGTGACAACACCCTTATTACCTAGTCTACGCAATACACGTATTCTTCTCGAGCAAGTTGGAGAAATGCGCGATGGCAATGTCCCGGTTGAGCTTGTTATCAATCACGCCGGGATGGCTCCAGGGGTTGAAGTATCTAAAAAAGATATTACAGACACAATGGGTTTAACCCCAGCTACGGTAATTCCTCACGATCCAAAAACTTTTTCCCTTTCAGAGGCTGAAGAAAAACCAGTCTATGAATTCAAAGACGCGCACGAGATTATTGCCGCTCTTCTTCCACTTGTTAGTCAGGTCACTGGAAAAGATATCCCAAAACAAAAAACACAGCAAAAAGGGGGTTCTTTTCTATCAACCCTGTTTAAACAGAAATAGGGAGTCTTGAATGTTTGGTAAGCGCGACGGTAATGAACCTCCTCAAAAAAAGGACAGGGAAGAAAAAGAAGTCGAAACCCCTTCTAAAGAAGAAAATTCTTCAGAAGGTAAATTAAACAGCGACATAAAAGAAAAAAAAGTACCAACAAAAAATGTTGAAGATGTCCTTTCTAAAGAATCATCAGGAGATGATGAGCTTTCTTTAACACCATCTGGCCTCGATTCAATTAATCAAAATCGTATCGAAAAAGCCAAAAAACGCATTTGGACGGATTTACGCGATGGGATTGATCTGAAATCTCTGGCCAAAATGGATCCCGAAGCCGCTCGTGAAGAAGTACAAGCTGCTGTTGAAGAAATTGGACGTTTTCGTAATCTTAATCTTAAACCGGTTGAGTTACAGCAAGTCGCCAAGGAGGCCGCTGATGACATGCTTGGTTATGGGCCCTTAGAACCTCTCCTGGCCCGAGATGGTATTGCCGATATTATGATCAATGGCCCAAAAACTATTTATATTGAGGTCGACGGCAAAATCGAAAAAGCTGATATTGAATTTAAAGATGACAAACATCTTTTAACAATATGCCAGCGTGTTGTGGGCGCGATTGGACGTCGCGTTGATGAATCAAGTCCAATTTGTGATGCGCGCCTACCTGATGGGTCACGCGTGAACGTTATTATTCCACCACTTTCGGTCGATGGATCAGCCATGACGATCCGTAAATTTACTAAAGAGAAACTAACCCTACAAAAGCTCGTTGGCTTTGGATCAATGACTCCAAATTGTGCTGAGTTATTAAAAATAATTGGGGCGTGTCGCGTTAATATCTTGATTTCTGGTGGAACCGGATCTGGTAAAACAACAATGTTAAATTGTTTAACCAATTACATTTCCCATGGGGAGCGCGTTATTACCTGTGAAGATGCCTGTGAATTACAACTGCAACAACCCCATGTTGTCCGCCTTGAAACACGCCCACCTAACCTAGAAGGCCAAGGGGAAGTTACGATGCGTGACCTCGTTAAAAACTGTCTGCGAATGCGCCCCGACCGTATTATCGTTGGGGAGGTCCGTGGGCCAGAAGCGTTTGACCTCCTCCAAGCCATGAATACCGGTCACGATGGATCGATGGGTACTGTCCACGCTAACAACCCACGTGAGGCCATTTCGCGGATGGAAAATATGATTGCCATGGGTGGATTAAACCTCCCTTCTAAAGCAGTACGTGAACAAATTGCGTCTGCAATCAATGTGATTGTGCAGGTACAACGCCTGCGTGATGGCTCGCGCAAAGTCACGCATATTTCAGAGATCACCGGCATGGAAGGTGACGTCGTTACCATGCAAGATCTTTTCTATTTTGATTTTGAAGGCGAAGATAAAAACGGTAAAATCATCGGCACACAGAAATCTAGTGGTTTACGCCCTAGTTTTTACGACAAGGCTCGCCAATATGGTCTCGGTGAAAAATTGCTTGAAGTAATGGGGGAAGTCTATGATGGGTAACTTACCTTTTATTATCATAATTTTAGGCGTTATATTTGCCGGTGTCATTCTTGTTATTTCAACATTGAACCAACGAAAAAAAAAGAAAAATCATATTCATGCAACAATTATGGGGCAGTCAGCTAGCGCTGGATCCAAGAAAAAAGAACAGGCTGCTAAATCGGCCGAAATGACACGAAAATTAAAGGAAGCCTCCAGCGAGTATAAAAGCAAAACAACAGATTCTAAAAAAGTCACGCTTTCGCTTTTAATCAAACGCGCTGGATTTTCAACCTCTGTGGCGCGATATTGGATTTACTCTTGTGTTTTTGCTGGTATGACTGGCTTTATTTTATTCACCCTGACTGCTATTGCCAAAATTGTTGTTGTCTTATTCACAGTTACCGCTTTGCTGGGAGTCCCGCGTCTTTATCTCAAATGGCGTGCGGTGCGCCGTCAACGCGCTTTTTTAGAAGAATTTGCCGAAGCGCTTGATGCAATGGCACGTCTTTTAAAGGCTGGGATGCCTGTAACTGAGGCTATTGCTATGGCTGGGCGTGAATTTCAGGGGCCTATCGGTGATGAAATGTCACAAATATATGAGAACCAAAAAGTTGGAATTTCACTCTCAGAAGCCGCCGCACAAGCGGCTTTACGCATGCCAATTACAGAGATGCAGATGTTTGCCACAGCGGTAGCAATCCAATCTGAGACAGGGTCAAGCCTCTCAGAGGTTCTTGAAAATCTCTCACAAGTCATCCGATCACGCTTCCGCTTGAAACGAAAAGTTGTTGCCTTATCACAAGAGGCCAAATCATCTGCAATGATTATTGGGTCTCTCCCTGTTCTGGTTGGCGGCGGAATGAACTTTATTCAACCCGATTATACGGGCGTTCTCTTTGAAGAGCCGATTGGAAAAATTCTTCTATGGGCCTGTGCCATTTGGATGAGTATTGGCGTTCTTGTTATGCGACAAATGATCAATTTTAAGGTATAGCCCGATGATCAAACTTCTCAGCAGTGATTTTATGATTGTCTTGATCGCGATGGTGGCAAGCTTTGCCTCTGTCCTGGCAGTTGCTTTGCCGATGATTAAACGGGTTGAATCGAAAGAACGTTATAAGACAATTATCAAAGAAAAACGGCGTAATCTTTTTAATCAAGCAAGAGAACAGGCTAATGCCTATATCGAAACCGATGAAGAGAAAAAAGGCGGCAGCGTCTCCGCGCGTGATTCAATCACAGCCTTATTTAAACTTGAAAAACTCGGCGTTGGACGTCATGCCAGAATGATTGTCCAGCAAGCTGGTTATCGTAGTCCGAACGCACCTCTGATTTATCTGATAAGCCAGCTTGCTCTGCCTGTTTTCTTTTGTTTACTGAGTGGCCTTTTTATTGCTGCTGCCGATACAGAGCTTAGCGATGGCATCCAGTTGATTATCATTATGGGAGCTGCGCTTTCTGGATTTTTTCTTCCACGAATTTTGGTCAAAAACACCGCCCAAAAACGCCAAGAGGAAGTCCAACTCAGCTTCCCGGATGCGCTTGATATGATCCTCATTTGCGTTCAAGGCGGGATTGGCTTAGAAGCCGCCGTCAACCGGATTGCCGAATCAATTGCCGACCACTCAGAAGTTCTAGCGGAAGAGCTTGGCCTTCTCTCAGCAGAACTGGCGCTCTTAGGGGATCGTAAAGCGGCATTCAAGAGTTTTGCTGCTCGCGTTGGCTCTGGCTCGGCGCGGTCTTTTGCCAATGCGATGATTCAAGCCGAACAATACGGCACCTCTGTCTCACAAGCCCTGCGCGTTATGGCGGAAGAATTGCGTGATATGCGTCTAGCTGAGGCGGAGCGAAAGGCCGCCGCCCTCCCCCCAAAATTGACCGTGCCGATGATTCTCTTTTTCCTACCAACCCTGTTTGTTGTTATCCTCGCCCCGGCCGTGCTTGATGCGATGAAAACCTTTGGCTAATAAGATTACTACTAAAAATATTTCCCATATTATAAACCAAATATTAATAATTATGTAAATAATATAGGTGCATATGATTCTCTCTAAAAATAAAAGAAAAATCATATAAAATTTTACATAAATAACCCGATATTAACGATTGTGGCAATATAATGGTAAGTAAGAACAGCATAAGAGCTGGTGTGTTTGAGGAGATTAAAACAATGGCAAGTGCCTTTCGTAGTTTAAGATCAGGAATCGACGCCGATATAAGAATCATGGCTGAGCATGATTTTATTGGCGTTGACCCATCTCTGATCAATGAAATCTATACAACAATGCGTATTACTAAAATTGCCAAAAATACCATGTCCCCTATCCACTGGATTGAGGCATGGCGCCTATACGGGTTGCACAACTACGGTAAAATTAATACTTTCCTTGAAAAACAACTCCATCCAAAACAGCGGACATTAATTAATATTAATCGGGGCAAATCAACGGAGGAAAAAATTATCGCTTTAAAAAAATATGTTGCGCCACCGCCTGCCCTCATGAAAAAAGTTGAAGAAACGATTACCCCAAATTTCAACAATGAATATGCCAGTCCTTCTTATGCTTAAGAAGACAAGGCTACTCATCACCCTAATTCAAAGCCTTTAAAAAAAGCTCTTAACCCGTGCCACAGTCTTTCCGACTGTAAGAACACGATCAATCTGGCGATCTAAAAATGCGTCTGTCTCTTGATAAGCATCAGATTCATCTTGAAGCCAGAAAAGCGTTACCTTGACTAAAACACTGCTTAATAATGCGCGTTTCGTATACCGATTATAATCGGTCGCAGTGTCACCAGCAAAATCCCAAATCAGATCCGCGGTTTGCCATACAGATTTCAGCCCATGTCTAGTATGGATAGGCAACACATAAAACCCAACAGCTAATCGTTCTGCTTCACGATAAGATGCCAAAACTTTAAGACGTGTCTGTACCCCAATTTTAATACGATCACGCACGCGCATATCCTGTATTGATCCTTTTGCTAAAGCGCTGGCGGTTTCTTTATCAATAAAACGGGCAAAAGCAAAAATGAGGTCTTGAACGCGTCTTGGAAAAGCTACTTGCACGAGATCTGAGGAATATTCTGTTTCTGCAACGGCGCGATTAAAAACAGTTTCTGTCCACCCATCAAAAGGAACATGGGGTAAGGCTTTTTGCACAATATCGTGCTGAATCCGCTCAATGGTCACTTTTTTCTTCACAAAACCCTCGATCAATGCTATGAATCCGCCCTATTCGCGGGGTAACCCACGATATTATAACTATAACATAGAAAGGATGTGAGAGCTATCGTACAGGTAGTTATTCGCAACAACGATCTGGATCAAGGCTTGCGTGCATTGAAGAAAAAGATGCAACGTGAAGGGATCTACCGTGAAATCAAACGGCGCAAACATTTTGAAAAGCCGTCTGAAGTCAAGGCCCGCCGCCTCAATGAAGCCGTTCGTCGCCAGCGCAAGCTGGACCGAAAACGTCGCGACCGCGACGGCTTTTAATCGGTTTCACAGATTGAACTAATTGGAAAAACCCGTTCGGAAACCCGACGGGTTTTTTTATTTGTAAAAGCCTGCTAAAACTGATCCATGTCCATTAAAGAACTAACAACACTTGGTATCGACTGTGACGATACACTGTGGCCTCTCACAGGCTATTATCTCGAAATCAAACGATCATTAGCGCGTTATATTGGCCAATCTAGTCATATTCAATGCGAAGAACATGCTTTTAACCTTCTTGGACAGCACATGAGGCAAAGAATTGCCTTACAGGGTGTTGGCTACATTATGCTCGAAAAGTCAGCTATTTACGCACTCATTGAGGTCAAAGGCTCCATTGATAAACAAGATATTGATTTTATTAAAACGGAATGCCACAAAATCCCCAAATTAACCCTTAAACCCTATGATGGTGTGATTAAAACGCTAGAAAATTTGGCTAAAAATTACCGTCTTTTAGCTCTCACTAAGGGTCATCCGGGTGAACAAAGGCCAAAATTCAAAAATTCTGGCCTAGAACACTTTTTTGATGGACTTGAAATCATGTATGACAAAGATATTGAACACTATGAGGAAGTTTTGAGTAAAAATAATATCGATAAAAATACGTTTTGTATGATCGGTAATTCTCTTAAATCCGATATTCTTCCCGTGGTAGAATTAGGCGCAGAAGCGATCCATATCCCATGTCGAGGACATAGCTGGGATTACGAAATGGCTCATGAAGATGATATAAAAGGAAAAACATTTCATAAAATTGAAAAATTTTCTGACTTGCCAAAGTTTTTAAAAACAATCCGCTAACCAAGCTTTCTCTTCCGCACTTAAATGATCACTCAACGCATCAACAACGCGTTTATGATACTCTGACAACCAGAGTTTTTCTTTATCACTCAAAAGGTCTTTATCAATAAGCCGCTTGTCAATCGGTGCCAGGGTCAGGGTCTCAAAGCAAAGCATCGGCAATTCATCGCCTTCTTTTTTATCTTCAACCACAACAATCAGGTTTTCAATGCGGATACCGTATTCACCTTCTTTGTAATAGCCCGGCTCATTCGAGAGGATCATCCCTGGCTTGAAAGGCGTTTGTGAACGAGATGATATCCCCTGCGGCCCTTCATGCACACCAAGGAAACTCCCCACGCCATGCCCCGTGCCATGCGCATAATCCAAACCCGCCGCCCATAAAGAATGACGTGCAAGGGGATCAAGCGATGTCCCCGTTGTACCAACAGGAAACCGTACCTGCGTGACCGCGATCATACCCTTTAAAACGCGGGTAAAACGATCTTTCATCTCATTCGTTGGGGTACCGATAGCAACCGTTCGGGTAATATCCGTTGTGCCGCTGTGATATTGTCCACCACTATCAACAGAAAGGAGACTACCATTTTTAATCTGTAAATTTGTTTCTTTTGTTGCCTCATAATGAATAAAAGCACCGTTTGGACCAAAACCGGCGATCGTTCCAAAACTATCCGTGATAAACTCCTCGCGCTCTGAGCGAAAAATATGCAGCTTATCAATAACGGTTAACTCATCCAACTCACCTTTCGGTGCTTTCTGGTCAAGCCAGTGGAGAAATTTAACCAGGGCCACACCGTCTTGGATATGGGCTTGGCGTGCACCTTCTATTTCTACTTCATTTTTGCACGCCTTTAACAAGGCACATGGATCATCTGCTTCCCTGAGAGATACGCCAGAACTTGTTAAGACAGTATAAAGCGCATAAGGACAATTTTTGGCATCAATCTGCACCGTTGATCCCAATTCTGAAATTGATTTAATGCGTGTTTCAATATCTCCTAAGTCATCAATTTTTAGATCACCAAGCCTCTCTCTAACATCATCAGTAATTTTAACAGGGTCAAGAAATAACGTATCATCCCCCTGGGTTGTGATCCAGGCAAAGGCATGTACCAATGGGGTATGCGGCACATCTGACCCCCGAATATTAAAGAGCCAGGACACCGATTCAGGATCAGTGATCAGAACCGCATCACCATTTTTTGTAATCAACTCATCTTTGATCGCTTTAAGTTTTTCTTCGCTGGACTGCCCAGCATATGCGAGATCATGCACCCAGATCGGTGTTTGCTCACGTGGGGGGCGCTCCGCCCACAAATCATCAAGCGGGTTATGATCCAGCGCCTTCATAATAATCCCAGAAAAATCAAAGGCTTTTTTATAGGCACGAATATGGGCCAAAGGATGCAACCAAGCGTCAAACGCCACAATCCCACCAGCTGTTAAAACTTGTCTAATCCAGTGAGCTGGTTTTACTTGCGGAACTTGGCAAATTTCAAAAATATCAGTATCAACCTGTTTTGGCGCTTGCAAGGTGTAGCGTCCATCAACAAATAATCCGGCTGTTTTATCACAAATAATCGCTAACCCCGCTGATCCGGTAAATCCCGTTAGCCATTCAAGACGCTCATCACACGGCGCAACAAATTCACCTTGAAACATATCAGCGTGTGGCACCAAAAAAGCATCGAGCTTTTCTTTTTTCATCCATTGTCGAAGGGGATCAATTTTTTGCTGTGTCATTTTTGAATACCACTGTCTGCCATTCCTCTATCGGATATGTTTCTAACATAATAAATCCTAACGGTTCATAAACCGCTCGAATTCTCTCTTCCTGCGTCTGTAAAATACCTGAAAGAACCAAAATACCGTTTTCAGCCATATGTTTTTTAATATCCCCCGCCATATTAATGAGGGGGGCAAATAAAATATTCGCCAGAATAAGATCATAAGAGCCATGAATGTCAGAATTATCAAACCCCTGACTATGAATGGCTGTTACCCATGGGACAACATTGTTGAGATCTGCATTTTTCTGCGTGACATGCACCGCTTCCTCTTCACAATCAACCGCTAGAATCGGATGCTTTAGGACTTTTGCTGCGGCGATCGCTAACACGCCCGACCCGCAGCCCATATCCAAAACCTTTTTAAATGGATGGTTTGACAAGAAATCATCGAGGGCAAGTAAACACCCCTTTGTTGTGGCATGTTCGCCCGTCCCAAACGCGGTCGCTGCGTTAATCAAAATCTCTACTTTATCTTTTGGATAATCGGTAATATGCCCGCCGTGAATAAAAAAGCGCCCCGCCTCAATCGGGACGCGTAAATCATAGACATGTTTAAGCCAATTAATATCCGGCACAGGTGAGAAAGAAATATTGGGCACCGGAATATTGGCATTGGCACAAATATCTTTGAGTTTTTCCTCAATCCCTATTTTATTTTGATCGCCGTGATAGGTGATCTCAACAGACAATCGCGCATCCTGATCATCAGGGTGATAAATAAAAAGGTTTTCAAAAACGTCCCACAATTGATGTTCAATACCATCAATCTCATTCCCAATGAGCGTAAATGTCGCTTTCCAAATTTGGGTCACAATAAGAGCATCTTACCCCGCTTGATCGGCGGGTACAACAAAACGATCAATCACCTTTTTAAATCCGGCCTTCTCAAAGACAATCTCAAGCTTATCGCCATCAACCGCATTAACACGACCATAGCCAAATTTTTGGTGAAACACGCGTTCGCCGTTTTTAAATCCCCCTGAGCTTGTCCGATCAACATAAACACTTGCGGTGCCTTCAATCGTGGGAGCACGTGACCGGCTAAAAGACTTCTTTTGCCCCCAAGATTGGGTCTGGGCAAACTCACTAAAGCCACCGCCCATCCCACCAACAACACTCTGTGCTTCCTCAATATGGGCGGGTGGTAATTCAGCCACAAAACGTGACGGGATGGCACTGAGCCATTGCCCATAGGTGCGTCGATTTGCCGCATGCGAGATTGCCGCATAACGCCGCGCGCGCGTAATCCCAACATAGGCAAGGCGGCGTTCCTCTTCCAGCCCAGCTAAACCATTATTATCCATAGAGCGCTGTGACGGAAAAAGTCCCTCTTCCCAACCGGGGAGGAAAACCATATCAAACTCCAAGCCCTTGGCCGCATGGAGCGTCATCAAGGTTACCTTATCACCATCATGTGATTCCTGATTTTCCATGACGAGCGAAATATGTTCCAAAAACCCAGCTAAATTTTCAAACTCCGCCATCGCATTGATCAATTCTTTGAGGTTATCGAGACGACCCGGCGCATCAGGAGATTTATCTTCCTGCCACATCTTGGTATAGCCAGCTTCATCCAAAATAACGCCCGCTAATTCGGCATGATCATCGGTATCAACCATAGAACGCCAACGTTTAAAATCATTGACAAGTGCTGTTAAAGTTGTCCGCAGCCTCGGCGCCAATTCATCCGTTTCAATCAATTGTTCCACCGCCACATAGAGGGAAGTATTCATCGCCCGCGCGGCATTATAAAGGGTCTGCAGGGCTTTTTGTCCAATCCCCCGTTTCGGCACATTGATAATGCGCTCCAGTGCAAGATCATCATCGGGCTGTGCAATAACACGCAGATAGGCAATCGCATCACGAATTTCCCGGCGCTCATAAAAGCGCGGACCACCGATGACACGATACTGAATACCGGTCGTGTTAAACCGTTCTTCAAAACTGCGCATTTGGGAGGAGGCACGCACTAAAACCGCCATCTCTTCTAGGGATGTGCCTTTACGCTGAAAATCTTCAATT
This sequence comes from uncultured Bdellovibrionales bacterium, assembly GCA_964496065.1. Taxonomy (GTDB): domain Bacteria; phylum Pseudomonadota; class Alphaproteobacteria; order Micavibrionales; family SZUA-601; genus CAZBXD01. The sequence continues at coordinate 19,108 of CAZBXD010000003.1, read as the reverse complement.
GTATCACAGATTAGGCGCGCTTCTGCATCTCCATCCCAAACACCATTGATCTGCACGCGCTCGCCGGTATCAATATCTGTCCACAGATCTTTACCCAAACGCCCGGTGTTTTTGGCAATCAGGCCATTCGCTGCCCCCAAAATATGGGGGGTGGAACGATAGTTTTGTTCTAATCGGATTACCTTTGCACCCGGAAAATCCTGCTCAAATTTGAGAATATTGCCCACTTCCGCGCCGCGCCAACCATAGATCGATTGATCATCATCGCCGACACAGCAAATATTTTTATGCTTTTGTGCCAAAAGACGCAGCCATTGGTATTGTGCCTGATTGGTATCTTGATACTCATCGACAAGAACATAATGAAAGCGGGAATGATACTGCTCAAGCACACCATTGCGTGTATCTTTAAAGATCGTAATCATATGCAACAGTAAATCCCCAAAATCACAGGCATTGAGCGTTTGCAGGCGTGTCTGATACTGACTATAAAGATCAACGAGCTTAACCAAGGAGATTTTATCAACCCCTTTTTCATTCGCGCCAACATGACCGATAAGCTCGGGGCTTAGCGCCTGGTTTTTCCAGCGATCAATCACCGCCTGGACCAATTTCGGATTGGTCGCCTTGGTATCAATCCCGTTGGCTTGCATAATTTGTTTAATGAGACGCAGTTGATCATCATCATCGAGGATTGTGAAATTCGATTTAATCCCAACCAAATCGGCATGCCGACGGAGCATCCGCGCCGAAAGGGAGTGAAATGTACCGAGCCACCAACCCTCAACATCAATATCACCCAACATTTTCGAGACGCGATTTTTCATCTCTCTCGCCGCTTTATTGGTAAAAGTGACAGACAATATCTGTCCCGGTACCGCGCGACGGGTGGCCAGAATATGACCCAAACGCGTAGTCAACGCCCGGGTTTTACCCGTCCCAGCCCCAGCCAAAACAAGGACCGGTCCCTCAATCATCTCAACCGCCTCGCGTTGCGCAGGGTTCAAGGTTGAAAGATACGGCGGCTTACCAGCAATGTTTTGGTTTTGTTCTTGCTTCATAATACTTAATTTACGGGATTTACTACTCTAGTGCAACCGCAAGATACCAATAAAAAAACGCTCCCCTGGGGGAGCGTTAAGTCACATTCGCATGTGTGAGGATTTTAGGAGAAAAACCAAGTATAAAAGCTGCCCTCTCTCGTTAGACAGCCTCCACAACCTTGGTCGCAGAGGTCTTCACCCCCGCTGTACCGGCCCAAAACTGGGCTAGTTCTGTGATTTCAACGTCGAGTGGCAGTTGCAAGCGCTTGAGCACCTTACTGCGATCGTCGATGAAAGAAACAAATTCTGTCGGAAAAACGTGGCGTGGCGCCCGCAGACCATATTCAACGAGAATGCGGGCAATATGCGATGGGCTTGTGTCACAGGCATCGGCCGTGCGCTCAATCGCTTGGCGGATACGATCCGTTGTCTTTTTGACAGACACACGGTTCATGGACCGGACAAAAGTCTGGTAATAATCAGAATCAATCGTTCCTTCTTGAGGCGGAATTGGCATGGTGTAAAGCGGTGGCATGTCTGGCGATAACCTCTGATTATTATTGTTCTTATGTAACCTAATACCCAATATCTCAATAAAAGGTAAAGAATTCTATAAAATTTTAACTAAATTAGTTGATTATGTCAAGAAAATAGTTGTTCCGAACAAGATTGATTCCAAAAAAACCTAACCAACAAGGGATTCTCGAGCTTTCACCGCTAATGCATCAACCCGTTCATTCATCTCATTGCCATCATGTCCTTTTACCCAATACCACCGAATCACATGGCGAGCAGTGGCTTGATCAATTTGTTCCCACAAATCTTGGTTTTTGACAGGCTTCTTCGCGGCCGTTTTCCATCCACGAGCTTTCCACCCTTCTAACCATTCATTTACACCATCCATGACATATTTACTATCGGTGAAGAGTTCAACCTCAGCCGGCTTTTTAATGGCATTCAACCCTTCAATCACCGCCAGCATTTCCATGCGGTTATTCGTGGTTTCCAATGCGCCGCCAGAAAGTTCTTTTTCATGGCCATTCCATTGCAGAATGGCCCCCCAACCGCCGGGGCCAGGATTCCCAGAACAGGCGCCATCTGTATATAATATAATTTTTTTCGCCATGATCAGGGGATTATGCCGCCCTTGTTTAGAATTTGAAAGCATTTTAAGGTCTATACTGTCATACATTTAAAAATCAGCAACAGGATTGATCATGACCGACACCCCTATCCTTACCCATTATCCAAAAGAAATTGACTGGTTTTCCCCTCTAGAAGGCAAGCCTGTTTACAGTCTATTGGATGAAGCAGCGGATCGGTTCCCCGGAAATATTGCGATTGATTTTTTAGGGGCAACAACACAATACCATAGCCTTCTCAATAGTGCGAACCGAGTGGCGTTAGGCCTCCAAAAAATGGGCGTTAAGAAAGGAACAAAAATTGGTCTTTTCCTGCCCAATTGTCCGTATTTTCCAATTTTTTATTATGGGGCACTAAAAGCTGGTGCAACGGTGGTCAATTTCAACCCACTCTATTCCCACAATGAGGTCAAACATCAAATCACCGATAGTGATACAGATTTTATGGTCACACTGGATGTTAAGCTTCTCTGTGACAAACTCATACCGATGTTAGACGAAACTCGATTGAAGAAAATTATTGTCTGCCCGATGGCGGCATCTCTACCATTTCCAAAAAACATGCTTTACCCCGTCATTAAACGGAGAGAGGTTGCCACGATTGGGCACAGTGAGCAAACAGTTTTTTATGACGACCTGATTAAAAATGACGGAGCCTTTGATCCGGTCGAGATTGATCCAGAGAAAGATATTGCTCTACTCCAATATACTGGTGGCACCACCGGTGTCCCGAAAGGTGCTATGCTGACCCATGCCAATCTGACGATCAATACCCAACAATCCCGGCTCTGGGGCTTTACGCTGGTTGATGGGGAAGAAGTATTCCTAGCAATTCTACCGTTCTTCCATGTCTTTGCGATGACGGCGATTCTCAACTTTGCCGTCGCTACGGGCGGTAAGATTTTGGCCATGCCAAAATTTAACCTAGACGACACGATGAAGATTATCGATAAGCAAAAACCAACGGTCTTTTCTGCTGTGCCGACGATCTATGCCGCGATCAGTAATCATAAAAAACGCGATAAATATGACCTCTCTTCGATTAAATTCTGTATTTCTGGTGGTGCCCCATTACCCGCCGATGTTCGAGAAAATTTTGAAAAAGCGACAGGATGTACCCTGGTGGAAGGATACGGGTTGACAGAGACCTCACCGGTCGTGGCCTGTAACCCTCCGGTTGGAGAAAATAAGGCCGGCTCGATTGGCCTACCGCTACCGAGGACAAAAATTGATATTATCTCGACGGAAGATGGTGAAACGCTGATGCCGCAAGGTGAAAAGGGAGAGATTTGTATTTCAGGGCCACAAGTCATGGCCGGTTATTATAATAAAGGCAAGGAAACCAAGGAGACGATCAAACACGGACGCCTCCATACCGGCGATGTCGGCTATATCGATGATCAGGGGTATATTTTTATCGTTGATCGGATTAAAGATCTGATTATTGCTGGCGGCTATAACATCTATCCCCGCAATGTTGAAGAGGCGATCTACAAACATCCCGCGGTCGAAGAATGTATTTGTGCTGGGGTGCCGGATGAATATCGTGGTGAGAATGTCAAAGTATGGATTAAGTTGCATGATGGACATTCTTTGACCAAGGAAGAACTTAACGAGTTTCTCAAGGATCATCTATCACCGATGGAACGTCCAAAGATTGTTGAATTTAGGGATAAACCCCTCCCAAAAACTATGGTTGGCAAACTCTCCCGCAAGGATATTTTGGCAGAAGAAAGCCAAAACAGTTAATTCTTTAATTCAGCTGCTAGACAAAATCTCCGTAAACCTAACATATTAACGGTTTTTTTATGCAATCACGCTTAGATGATAAGCATAGAGGAGTTTTTATGACCGATTCACCCAATATTATCCGCCGGCATAAAGATGGTGTGCGCTTGCAAGCCCGTCCCGTTGATAATAATGCGGCATTTGAGGATGGCTTGGCCGTTAAAGTACGGCCAAAAACCAAAAAACCAGCCATGTATAAAGTGATGCTCCTCAATGATGATTTCACACCAATGGAATTTGTGATTTATGTTTTAGAGCGAGTCTTTAAACGCTCTCGCCAAGATGCAACCGATATTATGATGACAATCCACAAAACTGGAGTTGGAATTGCCGGAATTTACACTTATGAAGTTGCCGAAACCAAAGTGGATCAAGTGATGGCCATGGCACGCAAAAATGAGCACCCACTACAATGTACCATGGAAAAGAATTAAGAGGATAAGGGATGTTATCTCGGGCTTTAGAAAAAACACTGCACCGCGCCCTTGGCATGGCGAATGATCATCGCCATGAGTTTGCAACCCTGGAACATCTCCTGATGGCATTACTTGATGACCATGACGCAGCAATTGTTTTAAAAGCATGTGATGTTGATCTCAATGAAATCCGCGCAGAATTAGCAGAATTTATCGAAGGGGAACTCAACAGTTTAGTTGACCAATCAGATGATGACGCCAAACCAACTTCAAGTTTTCAACGGGTTTTACAACGCGCGGCAATTCATGTCCAATCATCGGGTAAAGACGAAGTGACCGGGGCAAATGTTCTGGTTGCTTTATTTTCTGAACGAGAAAGTCATGCGGTGTTTTTCCTACAAGAGCAAGACATGACCCGGTTTGATGCGGTTAACTTTATCTCTCACGGGATTGCAAAAGTGCCTGGATTTTCTGAAGAAAGACCGATTGAAGGCACCGATCAAACCGATCACCATACCCCGCAAAACCACTCTTCTGATAATACTGACCATAGTGATGACCACGAAGCGCCTCCTGCTAAAGGGGCGGGCGATGCGCTTGAAAATTACTGCATCAACCTAAACCATAAGGCAGAAGCGGGAGAAATTGATGTCCTGATTGGTCGCCATGAAATTGTTGAACGTACGATTCAAGTTCTGTGTCGGCGCTCAAAAAATAACCCACTCTATGTTGGTGATCCCGGGGTTGGAAAAACCGCTATTGCAGAAGGTCTTGCCAAACGGATTGTCGATGAGGATGTACCAGAGGTTCTCCTTGGCGCAACAATTTTCTCCCTTGATATGGGAGGATTACTTGCTGGCACCCGCTACCGTGGAGATTTTGAGGAGCGCTTAAAAGCCGTTATTACTGAATTAGAGCAGGTTGAAGAATCCATCCTTTTTATCGATGAGATTCATACCATTATCGGGGCGGGGTCAACCTCTGGTGGCGCAATGGATGCGTCCAACCTTCTCAAACCCGCCTTGGCACGCGGGAAGCTACGCTGTATTGGTTCAACGACCTATAAAGAATTCCGTAATCATTTTGAAAAGGACCGTGCCCTTGTGCGTCGTTTCCAAAAGGTTGATATTCCTGAACCAAGCGTTGAGGATACAGTTCAAATCCTTGAAGGATTGAAAACCTATTTCGAACTCCATCATGGTGTGAAATATAAAGGGGAGGCCATTCGCACGGCTGTTGAGCTTTCTGCGCGTTATATTCATGATCGCAAACTCCCAGATAAGGCCATCGATGTCATCGATGAAGTCGGCGCAGCGCAGAAACTTATTGATGAAGGCAAGCGTAAAAAAACCATTACGGTTAAGGACATTGAACAAGCTGTGGCTAAAATTGCTCGTATTCCATCCGCGACGATTAGTAAAGATGATAAATCAGCCCTGCGAAATCTAGAACGGGATATGCGCCGCGTTGTCTATGGTCAAGACCAAGCAATTGAAGTCTTAACCAATGCAATTAAAATGGCACGCGCTGGCCTGCGAGATCCAGAAAAACCGATCGGATCTTACCTATTTGCCGGACCAACTGGGGTTGGTAAAACTGAAATTGCGCGCCAACTCGCCGCCACATTGGGGACAAAACTGCATCGTTTTGACATGTCAGAATATATGGAACGCCATTCTGTCTCGCGTCTGATCGGCGCTCCTCCCGGCTATGTTGGTTTTGATCAGGGTGGCTTGCTCACGGATGCAATTGATCAAACCCCGCATGCGGTTGTCTTGCTTGATGAAATTGAAAAAGCGCATCCAGATCTTTTCAATATTCTGCTGCAAATCATGGATAATGGCAAAATTACTGACAGTAATGGTAAGTCGATTAATTGTCGCAATATCATCTTGATCATGACCACCAATGCTGGCGCGGCAGAAATGGAAAAAGATGCGATCGGCTTTGGTCGGGATAAAAACGAAGATGCCGACACAGAAGCGATCAAGCGCATGTTCACACCAGAATTCCGTAATCGCTTGGATGCCGTGATACCCTTCACCAACCTAACCCCAGCAACAATTGGCAAAGTTGTCGATAAATTTATTCTTCGCCTTGAGGATCAGCTTCAGGATAAGGGGGTCACCTTTAGCCTCTCGCCAGCAGCACGGAAATGGCTTGCGAAAAAAGGCTATGACCGCACAATGGGCGCCCGTCCCCTTACCCGAGTGATTAACGAATATATCAAAAAACCACTGGCTGATGAACTCCTGTTTGGGAAATTAACCCGTGGCGGCGTGGTGCAAATTAGTTTAAAAAATGACAATCTTATCTTCGATATTAATGAGTTGAAAAAAGTTTCCTCAACTAAAAAGACCAAGAAAAAAGATAAGGGCGGCAAAAAAACCAAAGAACTTGTTGATTAAAAATATTTTTTATTTGACAGAATGACTAATAATATGTTATGAATAGGAACATGAAATTTGATAACGGCCTACAGTGATGAATGATTTTATTGCTACTCAGCAGCAATGATTTTATTAAAACCAACAGTACAGTTTATCAAGAAAATAGTTTCCCCGAGACAATAGCTATGAACATTGTAATTAAAAAATAAGAATACTCAAAAAATATAAAGATAACAACTCAGATACAACTGGCACACACGATAATGAAGATCCGTGGTGGAATGATACCGATTGGCAAGATCTTGCGACTGGCGCTACAACCAGAAAATTACTAAAGCTATAACAACTTAATTGACACAATCCCCTCACTCCCCTTTAATGCAGATCAGTTTTTAACACGGGGATTTTTTTATGACACAGTTTTCAACCGGTGTTCTTTATGGCGATGAAGCCTGGGACCTTCTAAATCACGCAAAAAAATATCAAGCCGCCTTGCCTGCGGTTAATGTTGTCAATACCAGCACAATTAATGGTGTCTTAGAAACCGCGCGTGCAGTTAACTCCCCGGTGATCATTCAACTGTCAAATGGTGGTGGACAATTTTATGCCGGCAAAGGCTTGTCAAACGACAATCAAGCCGCCGCTATTGCTGGCTCTATCTCTGCCGCCCATCATGTTCATCTGATGGCGGAGGCTTATGGCGTGCCCGTGATCTTGCATACCGATCATGCGGCGAAAAAACTCCTGCCCTGGATTGATGGATTACTCGAGGCGGGGGAGGCGTATTTTGAACAACATGGTCGGCCACTTTATTCCTCCCACATGCTGGATCTATCAGAGGAGCCTTTGGATGAAAATATTGCGATTTCGAAATCCTATTTTGAACGGATGAACAAAATCGGCATGATGATTGAAATTGAACTGGGTGTCACCGGCGGCGAAGAAGATGGCGTTGATAACACCGATATTGATAGTGCCCGTCTCTATACCCAACCAGAGGAAGTTGCCGCGGCCTATAAAGCACTCAAACAAGTCGGCGATCATTTCACGATTGCCGCCGCTTTTGGGAATGTTCATGGGGTTTATAAACCTGGCAATGTTGAGCTGCGCCCGATTATTTTGAAAAACTCTCAAGATCATATCCAATCCACCTTTGGCACTGAAGAGAAACCATTGAACTTCGTCTTTCATGGTGGCTCTGGCTCATCGCGTGATGAAATTCGTGAAGCGCTTTCTTATGGAGCAATCAAGATGAATATTGATACCGACATGCAATGGGCCTTTTGGGATGGTGTCCGCCAATATGAGGCAGACAATCATGATTATCTGCAAAGTCAGATCGGCAACCCAGAAGGGGCGGATGTTCCAAATAAGAAAAAATATGACCCACGGGTCTGGCTGCGCGCTGGCGAAACATCCTTTGTCAAGCGCCTGACTCAGGCCTTTGAAGATTTGAATTGTATAGGATTGAATGAGAAATAAATGCGCGGTCTCACAATAATTATTGTTTGTCTTTTGTTTTTGCCTATGGTGGCCTTGGCGCAAAGTGACTTGTTTCAAATCCCCAGTTTTGATATTGCCCCACCTATGATTTCAAACTCTACCTCCGGCAAACAATGTATCCGGGTCAGTAATCGTACCCAGCATGCGATCACCGGTGATTTTGTCTCTGATCAATATGAGAAAGAGAGTGAATGGGGGACCACCAAAGCGTCCAACCGGCATAAATTTAAAATTCAAAAAAATGAAATGCAGGAAATCTGTCCGGCCGGGCCTTATTTTGCCGGCCCCAGTATTGAATTTGTCATCCGTCGTGCTTTTCCTGTTTTCCGCTGCAAAGCATTCCTGGGCAGAAACTTGACTGTTACATCCACAGTTGACGCCAACGGTGCGGAAACCATCACAGCGGATTGCATTTAATCCCCTTTTATCGTATACTTGTATTTGTGGCGCCCAATGGGGCCATGGAAAATTTAACTCGCTCATTTGAGGAGATTGACCAATGTCTCGCCTAGTTTTTGACAGCCCGCTTTTGCTCGGTTTTGACCATCTTGAACAAATGATGGATCGTTTGAACAAAACTTCCGGTTCTGGATATCCCCCGTATAATATTGAACAACTCAACGAACGTAACCTGCGGATCACTCTCGCTGTCGCCGGGTTTTCGATGGATGATTTGGATGTTTCAATGGAAGACCGGCAACTGGTTATTCGTGGTAAAATTCAAGAAGAAGAACCACAAGAAGAGCGATTTTTCTTGCATCGTGGGATTGCGGCACGCCAGTTTCAACGGGCCTTTTTGCTTTCTGATGAAATCCAAGTCAAAGGGGCACATTTGGATAACGGACTACTCCATGTTGATCTAACGCGTATCATTCCTGAAAAAACGATTCAAACGATCAAAATTAATGCCGGTAAAGACGATAAAAAACGAACAATGGCCATTGACACGACGGTGGAAACCCATGAAAAATAAGACTATGACATTACTCGCTGATAAAGAAAAACGTGATTTCCTAACCTCGCTGTCCAAGGCTGATTTTGAAGGATTGGGTGTTGATATGGTTGCTTATGTGCGCGAGGTCGAAGACCCGCTTCTGGGTGAAACCCGCTATGATATCTATGGTGCAGATGGTAAAAAATTGGCCACGGTTGATAATCACGAAAGTGCAGTCGCCACTGTTAAAATCAATGACATGGAAACGGTCACCATCCAATGACCGATGTAATCTATTACGGCCATGCCTGTTTTGAGGTACATATCGGCGGTAAAAAACTTCTCTTTGATCCCTTTATTACCGGCAATGAACTGGCCAGCGATATTGATATCACAACGATTAATCCAGATTATATTCTCATTACCCATGGCCATCAGGATCATGTGTTAGATGTCGCGGCGATTGCCAAACAATCCGGTGCTAAAATTATCTCCAATTTTGAAATTGTTAGTTGGTTCGGTAATCAGGGGTTTGAAAATGTCCACCCGATGAATCATGGGGGCGCCTTTGAGTTTGATTTTGGCACGGTCAAATATGTCCAAGCCTTTCACACATCCAGCTTACCGGATGGCTCCTATGGCGGGCAACCGGGTGGTTTTGTCATCACCCATGCCGATGGCGCTTTTTACCACAGCGGTGACACGGCTCTGACCTATGACATGAAACTCATCGGTGAACAGTTTAACCTCGATTTTGCGATGCTATGCCTGGGTGATAATTTCACCATGGGCGTGGATGATGCAGCTAAGGCCGCCGATTTTATCCAATGTGATACGATCATCGGCATGCATTTTGACACTTTCCCCCCGATTATGATTGATCATGACCAAGCGATTAAAAAATTTAATGCGGCGGGTAAAAAATTGATCCTACCAGAAATTGGACAAACGCTTTCTATCTAAGCCACCAATAAATTGGCCTGTTCCCGCGCAAAGCTGGCACAGGCTTGTGTTAAATTATTCATTACAATCTGTAGTGCTTGAAAATCACCGGATTTGGCAAATTTTTCTTCATCCATATACAGCGCTTTATTAATTTCAATCTGAATACTATGCCGATTTTGTCTCGGATTACCGTATTTTCTGATAATCTCAACTCCTTTATACGGATCATTGATTGTCACATGAAAGCGATGATCACGTAAAAACTCCGCAACAAAATTAGTATAGAGAGCGGCGGAGGCATCACCATCACGGTCGCCAATAACAAAATCAGGGTGACGATCTCCTTCCAATGTTCTGGAAGGCATTGAATGGACATTCAGATGAAAAACTAGACCAAATTTATGATGAATCAGACTGGATAATTCACTGAGTTTTGAATGATAGGGTTTGTAATAATGGTCAAGGCGGCGGCGAATTTCATGGTTTAAGAGTTTTCGGCTGTACACCGCAACACCAGGCTTGGCAAGGCGACGGATAATGCCCATCCCATATTTAACGCGTTCTGATTTTATTGTGGGCTGATCCCAATGTTCTGCACATAATTCAAGATCCATCTCTTCTATTGAACGGTTGAGATCAATATAGGAGCGCGAAAACAACCCATGCAGGAAATACCCCCCCAATTGAGGCGTTTGTGCAAAGAGCTCTTCAACGAAAAGATCCTCACCGCGTTTGAGAAGATTATGCGCACATGAATAATCAAAATCTTTGGGATAAAATGTCCCACTATGGGGACTGTCAACGAGAAGTGGCGCTTCAAAGGCTGAATCCGCCGGTGGTACCGCGATATAAACATGATCCATTGTTTCTGTCATAAACTCAGTGTGACGGGTTTTGTTTTTTTTGACAAGCGGTCATGATCAAAATTTAAGGGGTTTTTATTCGATTATCTGCTTGCTACTGTTATGCTTGAAATAACAAGGATACTTACTGTGAACGAACATGATGTAACCGCTTTAAAAACGCTCCTCAAAGAGCCTAGAAAAATTGTGATCACCACCCATCGCAAACCGGATGGGGATGCAATGGGCTCAAGCCTTGGCTTGGCGCATTACCTCAGGAATATAGGGCACAATGTCACCGTTGTTGTTCCAACAACCTATCCCCATAATCTGCATTGGCTTCCCGGTAACGATGATGTCATTACCTACGGAAAAAACAAAGAAGAAGCGCTGGAAACTATATTTCATACCGCGGATATTGCTTTTTGTCTTGACCTATCTGTGCCACAGCAAATGCCAAATATTTATCCACTATTTGAACAAAGCAGCGCAGTAAAAGTTCTCGTTGACCATCATCAAGGACCAGAAATACAGACGGATTTAACATTTTGGGATACAAGCGCCGCTGCTACAGCGCAAATTATCTTTCAACTAATCATGACAATGGATGGAATAGACGGCTTTACACCAGATATTGCCAACTGCCTCTATGCAGGTCTCATGACAGACACAGGGCGCTTTAAACATCCTAATACCACAATTGATGTTTTTAAAACTGCCACTGCCCTGATTGAAGCCGGCGCAAATAATGTTCTTGTGTCGCGCAATATTTATGATAACAATACGGTAAACGGTCTACAGTTCCTTGGTTTTGTACTCTCACAACGCTTGGTTATTATCAAAGAATATAACACTGCTTATTTTTATATCTCACCAAAAGACTTTGCTGACTATAAAACGACAATTAATGATACCGAGGATTTAGTTAATTACGCGCTCTCTCTTGGTGACATTCAATTTGCTGTACAAATGACAGATTTAGGAAGTAAAATTAAGCTGTCTTTTCGTTCGAAAGGCGCCTTTTCTGTTAGCCGCTTTGCCGCAAAACATTATGACGGAGGCGGACACCATAATGCCTCTGGTGGTAGCAGTTTAAAGAGTCTAGAAGAAACACGCGCAGAATTTGAAGCGCTCCTTCCACAGTATAAAGAGGCTTTAACAAGCTAGGTGGTTAAGATTTTCCTCGCTTTTTTCAGGGTTTCGTGCTATTTCAGGGAACCTATTTAAAAAAATGGATATGAAAAATGAATGCTGTTTTAAAGCAAGCGCTTGAGACAAATAATACGAAGCAAATTGACCAAGATATTACCGAAGGGCAAAAAACCCTTGAGATTGAAATTGAGGGTCTGAAAAAGTTAAGCACTGGCCTTAATGAGTCTTTCTCCCAGGCTGTTGAACTTCTTAAAACCTGTACCGGTCGGGTGATCGTCACAGGCATGGGAAAATCCGGTCATGTCGCGCGAAAAATCTCGGCAACCTTGGCCTCAACCGGCTCGCCATCTTTCTTTGTTCATCCGGGTGAAGCCAGCCATGGCGATCTGGGTATGGTCACGGATGAGGATATTGTCATTGCCCTGTCGAACAGTGGCGAAACAAAAGAACTCAGCGACGTTCTTGCTTATTGCAAACGTTTTTCTATTCCTCTGATTGGTATTACTTCGAAAGAGAAATCAACCTTAGGGCAGCAATCTAATATTCTTCTTATTCTTCCCAATACCCCAGAAGCCTGCCCCAATGGACAAGCTCCCACAACCTCAACCACAATGATGATTGCCTTAGGCGACGCTTTAGCCGTGGCACTCATGAAACGTAAAGGCTGGAAAAATACGGATTTTAAAGTCTTCCATCCCGGTGGCAAACTGGGACAAATGTTGCTGAAAGTCTCGGACATCATGCATGGTGGGGACGCGTTGCCTTTAATTGAAGAAACCGCGCCAATGAAAGACGCGCTCCTTGTCATGTCGTCGAAAAACTTTGGGCGCACAGGTGTCATTAACAGTACGGGCGACCTGGTCGGCTTTGTCAGTGATGGCGATCTACGCCGTCATATGGGCGATGACCTCCTTGATAAGCCGGTCAAAGATGTGATGAACGCCAATCCAAAATCCGTCACCCCGGATCTTTTAGCGGCGGAAGCTTTGGCGATTATGAACCAAAGCAGTATCACCGATCTTATGGTTGTTGAAGGGACAAAACCCGTTGGTATTTTACGCCTGCATGATATTATGCGTGCCGGGGTTGCTTAAGAGGCCTGATTATGGCGGTTAATACCACCTATACAAAATTTGTTAAAATTTTGCGCGTTCTTTTGCCTGTTTTGGCGTTGCTTAGTATCGCTGTTTTGTTTATTTGGCCGATCGTAAGCCAAGAAGAAGTCCCACAAGAAGTTGGCATGACCATTGATATTGATAAGCCAGCTAATGTTAGTGACGATGCACTTCAGATGATAAAACCTGAATTTACTGGTCTTGATAATAAAAATCGTCCCTATGTTATTACGGCTGATACTGTCTACCAAGGGTCGGACAAACAAGCAGAGATGACTTTGATCAAACCCGTCGCTGATTTGGAACTTTCCGCGACACAATGGGTCTCTTTGCGCGCTGATAACGGCTTGTATAGTCCAGAAAATGAAACCCTTATCCTCAGCGGTGCTGTCACACTGAGCGATAATACAGGCTACCAGCTTGAAACAGAACAGATCGATATCGATCTGGATCAAGGGCAGGCAGTGAGTAAAACACAGGTGACAGGCAATGGCCCAATTGGTACCATTAATGCCAAAGGCATGATCATCGCGGTTGATCAATCTCCTTTTGTGACCTTTACGGGACCCGGAAAATTTGTAATCTATCCAAAGGCCATTGAATAATGAAGCAGTTCATTTTTTCTCTTTTCGCAGCGTTCTTTTTATCGCTTTCACCCTTTGCCTTAGCACAGGCCAGCCCCAAAGGCGATCCGGTTGAGATCACTGCTGATGAAGCGATTGAATGGCTGCGCGATGAAAACCTGTATCGTGCCCGCGGCAATGCTATTGCTAAGCAGAAAAATATTTCTGTTTCGGCCGAGACTCTGTCCGCTTTTTACGATCCCGAAGACAATCGCAATATCACTGAAATTCATGCCGATGGTGGTGTTGCCATTGAAAGTAATGGCCAAAAAGCCGTTGGGGACAAAGGGGTTTATAATGTTCAGACACAAGTTGCACGCTTAACCGGCTCCAATCTTTCGGTGAAAGCCTCGGGTGCCGCCGTGACAGCGCGTGAAAGTCTCGAATATCACTTGGTACAGCGTAAAGCGATTGCCCGTGGTCAGGCGCAAGCCAGTGATGGTGAAAATACCATTAATGCCGCCGTTCTGACAGCCTGGCTGATGAATAACGCGCAAGGCAAAACCGTATTGAAACAAGTCACTGCAACTGGAGGCATTCGTATTGAAACACCCACAGAAATTATTTTAGGCGATAAGGGCCACTATGATGCAGCTAATGAAACTGCCACGGTAGAGGGTAATGTTAAAATCACCCGAGGTGATAATCAGCTCAACGGGGATAAGGCTGTGGTTAACCTTAAAACTGGGGTGAGCCAACTCCTCGCTCAACCGGGTGGCAAACAAGAACGGGTCCGTGCCTTGTTTTATCCCGGCGACGATGCTACACCTTTAGGCACGAATTAGAAAATAGCTGACAATGGCCGCAACACAACACAACAATAAAAAGCCGACACTAATCCGCAATAATAGCGGCCTTGTTGCCAAGCATCTCAGTAAGCGATACAAAAAGCGCCCGGTCATCCGGGACTTTTCTCTGAAATTACAACGCGGAGAAGCGGTCGGCTTATTAGGTCCCAATGGCGCCGGTAAAACAACCAGCTTTTATATGATCATGGGACTGGTTTTTCCTGATTCCGGCACGATCTCACTGGATGGGCAGGATATCACACGCCTACCCATGTATCGCCGCGCCCAATTGGGAATTGGGTATCTCCCACAAGAAGCCTCAATTTTCCGAGGCCTGAATGTTGAACAAAACATCCGCGCAGTTTTACAAATCATTGAAAAAGATCGAATGAAACGTGAGCGGGTGCTACAAAACTTGATGGCTGAGTTTTCAATCACTCATTTGCGTAAAGCGCCCGCTTTGGCACTCTCTGGTGGCGAACGCCGCCGTGTTGAAATTGCCCGTGCCTTGGCCGCTAAGCCACAATTTATCCTCCTCGATGAGCCCCTTGCCGGGATCGACCCGATTGCCATTAAAGAAATCCGAGATTTGATCAAACACCTGAAAGATCGTGGCATTGGCGTCCTCATCACCGATCATAATGTCCGTGATACGCTCGATATTGTGGATCGAGCCTATATTCTGCACGGTGGCGAAGTCCTCATGGAAGGCACACCGGATGAAATTGTCGGGAACGAAGATGTCCGCCGCGTCTATCTCGGCGATCGTTTTCGGATGTAAAATCAGTCTTTTACTCCAAATTATATGCAATAAACATGCCAAGTTAGGAAGATTTTAATCTTTTTTTTCTATCCTTATATGCATGACAACACAAATGCCACATAGCCCACAAGGCCCGAAGTTAGAACTCCGCCAATCGCAATCTCTGGTAATGACGCCACAGTTGCGGCAGGCGATTTCCCTGCTGCAAATGAATAATCTTGAATTAGACGCCCATGTCCATACAGAGCTTCAATCAAATCCATTTCTTGAACTCGATGACGGCAGTCGTGAAAAAGAAAAATCGGCTAAAGATGCCCTAAATAACACCGATATTGCCCCAGATGAAATCAATCGCCTCAGACCAGAAGCCAAAGAACAAAAACTCGACATGGATGATTCAAATGTTTGGACCGGCAATGATGCCAAGGTTGAAACCCGTCAAGTTAAAGACACCATGCCAACAATGACTGGTATGAGTGGCGGCAGTCGCTCTTTTGATACCCCGGATTTTTCGCTTGAAAATCGCCTCTCAGATGAACCAAGTCTGCATGATCACCTATCAGAGCAAATCCAGCTTGAATTCGCCGCGCCACAAGACCGCCTGATTGCGATTGCATTGATGGATAGCCTGGATGAGGCCGGATATCTCGCAACAAATTTGCTTGAGCTGGCTAAAAAAATCGGTGCTGAGATTGATGATGTCGAAACCGTCTTATCCCGCTGCCAAAGCTTCGACCCAATCGGAGTCTTTGCCGTCAACCTGTCACAATGTTTGGAAATTCAACTACGTGATCGCGGACGCTTTAGCGCAAAAATGTCGACATTATTAGCTAATCTTGACCTGATCGGGCGTGGTGATCTTGATAAATTAAAGCGTAAATGCAATGTCGATGACCTGACTTTGCAAGCAATGCTCGCAGAAATCCGGACATTAGACCCAAAACCAGCAGCGAAATTTTCCCATGTTGTATCACAAACGCTGATCCCAGATGTTCTCATGCATAAAAACACCGATGCAAATGCAGCTGAGAGCTGGATTATCGAACTCAACCCTGACACGCTACCAAAAGTTTTGGTCAATAACAGCTATTATGCCGAAATCAAGCGTGGACCGATGAAAAAAGAGGAAAAAACCTACGTTACAGAACGCATGAATGCGGCGAATTGGCTGACCAAAGCACTTGATCAACGGGCCAATACGATTTTAAAGGTCGCCAGTGAAATTGTCCGACAACAAGAAATGTTTTTCGCTTATGGCGTGCAATACCTCAAACCACTTGTTCTTCGGGATATCGCCGATTTAGTTGAGATGCACGAAAGCACGGTTTCACGCGTGACCACCAATAAATATATCGAAACGCCACGCGGAATTTTTGAATTAAAATATTTCTTTTCTTCTGCATTGAACGGTCAAAATGGGGGCATGACGCATTCTTCACAATCGGTTAAAGCCCGCATCAAAGAGCTAATCAATGAAGAAAGCTTGAAAAAAATTCTTTCGGATGATGCGATTGCCGATACCCTTAAGGCTGAAGGGATTGATATTGCCCGCCGCACCGTGGCTAAATACCGTGAAAGCATGAATATAGGCTCTTCTGCAGCGCGCCGTCGCGCGAAAAAACTTGCCCAATCCGCCTAACTTTTTCTTCTTAAATACATAACATAATCACCCGATTTTAGGTGAAATTATACCCTTTTTCGTGTATACTATAAGAATGACTCGAGTAAGTAGTATCAATCAAAAAACCAAGGTGATTTCATGCAAGTAATTGTTCAAGGTCAACATCTCAATGTTGGCGATGCTTTGCGCACATATATCGAAGATCGTATAACCGAAACCTGTGAAAAATTCTTTGATCACACGATTCAAAGTAATGTCTATCTTTCGACGGCGCCACACGGGTTTTATCAATGCGACATCACCGTTTCTGTTGGCAATGGCCTTGTTTTGAAGGCGAGCGCCGATGCCAGCGACCCTTATCCAGCCTTTGATGGCGCTGCGGATAAAATTAAAAAACGCCTGCGCCGTTATAAAGCCCGCATTCGTGATCATCATAAGCGTCTCAGCACAGCTGAAGCGATTGTTAGTATTCCAGCTAATTTGTCTGTGATTGAATCCAATGACCATCATGAGGAAGACGCACCAGAAAACCCGGTGATTGTGGCAGAAATGGAAACCACGATTGAGACACTCAACGTGTCTGATGCGGTGATGCGCATGGATTTGGGCGATTTACCAGCCCTCATGTTCCGCGATGTCAAAACGGGCGGTGTGAGTATGGTCTATCGTCGCAAAGACGGTAATATCGGCTGGATTGATTCGCGGGCGGTTGAGGCTGCTAGACCAAAACAAGCCGCCGAATAACGTTTTTCTTGACTAAAAATATATGGGTAACAGCGTATTTGCATTGTGCAAAATATGCTGTTATACCATCGCCGAAAAACAAATTGAGGGGACTATGTTCAAACCAAATACGATCCTACATAACTTAAAAACAAACGGCAAAAAGCATGCGTTACAAAAAATTGCTGATGTTATTGCTCGTGACACCAATACCGATGAACGGATCGTGATGGAACAATTGTATGAGCGTGAAAAACTTGGCTCAACCGGTATGGGCCACGGTGTTGCGATCCCGCATGCGCGACTGCATTCGATCAATACCGTCTATAGCGCGATTGTTACACTGGATCAGCCGATTGATTTTGAAGCAATTGATGAAAAACCAGTGGATGTGATGATTGTTCTCTTGGCACCACTGGATGCCGGGGCGGATCATCTGCAAGCCTTGGCGAGCGCCTCTCGCCTCCTGCGGGATCAGAAATTCTGTGATAAGCTGCGCGGCGCAGAGGATGAAGATGCAATCGCATCCCTTCTGCTTAGTTACGCCCAGGCCAAGGCTGCTTAACTGTTCCAAAAACTCTCTCAAAACATTCTTTTAAGGCCGTATCAAAGGCGGGTTTATCTGTTTGAATACCCAGTGCCTCCAATGAGGTCACGCCATGTTCAGAAACACCACAGGGAACAATCCCATCAAAATGGCTGAGATCGGGGTTGAGATTGATCGACACCCCATGAAACGTCACCCATTTGCGTACCCTGACACCAATCGCGGCGATTTTGCTCTCTGATCCCGGCAGACCACCATATTGTTCCATCGCCACCCACAGGCCAACGCGCCCGTCGCGGCGTTCGGCGGTCACCCCAAAGAGTTGCAAGGTTTGAATGATCCATTCCTCTAACAGCCAGACATAGCGCCGGATATCCTGGGCGTCGCGCGCTTTCAGGTCAAGCATCGCATAGACCACGCGTTGGCCTGGCCCGTGATAGGTATATTCCCCACCGCGCCCGGTTGCAAAGACCGGAAACCGTGGATTGAGGAGATCAGACTCCTTCGCACTGGTGCCGGCGGTATAAATCGGGGGGTGTTCCAAGCACCAGATGGTCTCCTCGCGCGTGCCATCAAGGATACCGGCAACACAGGCCTCCATCTCCGCTACGGCAGCAGCGTATTTAACCAAATTATCTGAGACAATCCATTTCATATCGCACCAGAATAAAGACTTGCGCGGACAAGGCAAGTTGTATAGATTGCATCCACGTCTTTTTCGTGCGGTCGTGGCGGAATTGGTAGACGCGCAGCGTTGAGGTCGCTGTGGGAGT
>CAZBXD010000002.1:29584-111595 GCA_964496065.1 uncultured Bdellovibrionales bacterium | reverse complement strand
ACCCTCGCTGACCTGTAATGTGATATTATACGGTAGAGTTTCTCCATCGATTGTAGACGCAGCACCATCTTTGGGGAAAACAATATCAATGTGGATGTAGTCAAAATCACTATCAATCTTAAGATAATTAGGAATACCTTCACCACTTGTTATGACTTCCTGTGATAAGCGCTGTGCTAGAATGCTTACAACTACATCCCCCTCTTTGAGTAGAAGTTTGCTACGGTTTGCAATCGCTCTAACTCCCCCGATTGGCGATTGGTTAGTTTGGTGGGGATAATGATTTATCGCATTAACATTGTTAGCTGTAATTGGAATACATGTAAGTGATTCAATATAAAACTCGTTTTCTGTAAGCCCAGCCTGACTTACAGGAGAGTGACTGGGATTCCCACCGTCAGGATCTGGTGGATTAGAATCTGGGTCTGAATTGTAAGGGCTGTCAGCCGGGTCTTCATTGGAACAGGCGGCAACAGTTGTAATAAAAAACAGGACCATTATTTGTTTCATAAAGTCACGCCGAGCCATCGTCTGATCTTTACTACTAACTTCTTCTAATTTTTCAGCGCCTTCTCGCACGCCTCTGAAAAGATTAAAAAATTTTAATAAAGGCATCTATTTCCTCCCAATCAGATAAAATTTCAGCTGCAGCATACGATGTTGTGCAATTTGTTTCAAATTAAAATATGGAAAAAATGAATATTAAGTAAAGAAAAAGGCCGGAAAACCGGCCTTTCATGTTAAATAGTCGAAAATTTTTATTCACCATTGAGTTTTTCATGCAACAGTTTTCCGGTCTTAAAGAATGGCACAGCTTTGGCATCGACATAAACCGATTCGCCGGTACGTGGGTTGCGACCTTGGCGGGAATTACGTTTTTTAACAGAAAAGACGCCAAAACCACGCAATTCAACGCGATTTCCGTCAGCGAGCGCATCAGTAATTTCATCAAAAATTGTTGCAACAATTTTTTCAACATCGCGCTGCATAAGATGTGGGTTTTTATCGGCAATTCGAAGGATCAATTCTGATTTTGTCATGGTTCTCTTCCGTTTGTTCGTTGCTTATTATCTATCACACCCCTTTTAGGAAAGGGATACCAAACACCGCTGTTTTGTTCGGTGTTTGGCTTTAATTTGTTATGCTTCTTGTGTTTTTTCCTCAGAATCGTCGGCTTTTTTAGCGGCCGCTTTCTTTTTAGACGCTGTTGCTTTCTTTGGCTTTTCTTGCCCAGCATCGTCTTTCTCTTCGGTCTTTTGACCGTGAAGAGCTGCGCCAAGAATATCACCAAGGGATGCACCGCTATCCGAAGACCCGTATTCAGCAACTGCTTGCTTGTCTTCATCCAATTCCCGTGCCTTGATAGACAGCGTTAGCTTGCGAGAGGACTTATCAATGGACATGACCATCGCGTCGACTTTTTCACTAACAGCAAAGCGATCTGTGCGCTGTTCAGAGCGCTCACGAGACAGGTCAGCCTTTTTGATATAGCCGGTAAGATTATCTTTAATAGAAACCTCAACCCCTTTGGCATCTGTGGCTGTGATTGTACAGGTGACAACAGAGCCTTTCTTGATACCATCAAGGGCACCAGCAAATGGATCATCGCTGAGTTGCTTAATCCCAAGCGAGATCCGCTCTTTGTCAGGGTCAATTTCAAGAACTTTGGCTTTGACAGTTGTCCCTTTTTCAACTGATTTAAGGGCTTCTTCGCCGTTCAAATCCCATGAAATATCCGACATGTGAACCATACCATCAATATCTTCGTCCAAACCGATGAATAAGCCAAACTCAGTTGTGTTTTTCGCTTCCCCTTCGATGATGTCACCAACTTTGTATGTTTCAGCTAGTTTCGTCCATGGATTATCAGTACATTGTTTCAAACCAAGGCTGATCCGACGTTTTTCTATATCAACATCGAGGATCATTACTTCAACTTCTTGTGACGTAGAGACAATCTTACCTGGGTGAACGTTTTTCTTCGTCCAAGACATTTCAGAAACGTGGATTAGACCTTCAATACCGGCTTCCAACTCAACAAAGGCACCGTAATCAGCGATATTGGTCACGCGGCCCTTGATCTTTGTTTCAGCTGGATATTTCGCTGCCACGCTTTCCCATGGATCAGACTCAAGCTGTTTCATCCCCAAAGAAATACGTTGGTTGTCTTCATTAAAGCGGATCACCTGAACCTTGATGGTTTGCCCAACAGACAGAACTTCTGAAGGGTGATTGATGCGCTGCCATGAAATGTCTGTCACGTGAAGAAGACCATCAACACCGCCTAGATCAATAAACGCACCGTAATCTGTGATGTTCTTTACAACACCATCTAGTACCTGACCTTCGGACATGCCTTCGATCAGCTCACCACGCGCTTCAGCCCGGCTTTCTTCTAAAACGGCACGGCGAGAGACAACAATATTGCCGCGCGCGCGATCCATTTTCAGGATTTGGAACGGTTGTGGTGTGCCCATCAACGGGGTGACGTCCTTAATTGGGCGGATATCAACCTGTGATCCAGGCAAGAAGGCAACAGCGCCCTTCAGGTCAACTGTGAAGCCACCTTTAACCCGGTTAAAGATAATCCCATTGACGCGTTCGCCCTTTTCATGGAGTTTTTCAAGTTCAACCCATGCTTCTTCACGACGCGCTTTTTCACGAGAGAGAACGATTTCACCATTGCGGTCTTCCATACGTTCGACGAAAACGTCAACTTGGTCGCCGACTTTCACGTCAAGCTCTCCACCAGCAGGAGAAAATTCACGGGCTGGGACGCGGCCTTCAGATTTCAAGCCAACATCAATAATCACGATGTCTTTTTCAAGGCCAATAATCGTACCTTTTGTCACAGAGCCTGTTTTGAATGTATTTTGTGCGAAAGATTCTTCGAGTAGTTGGGCGAAGTCTTCCGTCGGTTGGTCGGCAGGTAACGCTGCCGCAGTGTTTGTTTTAGTCATTATAGTTATTTATTTCCTTTAATTTTTAATCAGGCTGCGTGGCGGTTATTTAAAACCATCTGACCGTTTAGCCTGTTTGCTCAAAACTATTAAATTTCAAGCCACGCCTGTTTAATCAAAAATAGCGGTAATGTCAAACCCTAGTTTTGATTTTTTGACGTTTTTTCAAGATGTTTTGCTTAAAATTGTCTCAAGAGCGCTTTGAAAGACGGTTTCGATATCCATTTGGCTGGTATCAAGGATTATGGCATCAAAAGCAGGTTTTAACGGCGCGATAGGGCGCTCAGAGTCGCGTTTATCCCGTTCGATGGTCTGGGACAGCAAATCATCGAAATAAGCCTCCCACGCCGCACCATAGCGTTCTTTAGCGCGTCTTGTCGCACGGACCTGAGGCGTGGCAGTGACAAAAAACTTCACGGCGGCATTGGGGCAGACCACGGTGCCAATATCACGGCCATCAAGCACAGCTCCCTGCTTTCCCCCCGGTGGGGTGCGGGCGAAATTGCGCTGTAAATCGAGCAAGGCCTGGCGCACCTGTGGCACGGCGGACACCTGCGAGGCGGCAACCGCAACCTCGTTCCCGCGTAAATCAGGATTTTGCAGCAGTTCTTCACTGAGAGTCTTCTTCAGGTCTTCGGCTGCGGTAATGGCGGCCTCGGGATCATCTGGATCTTGATTATTATCAAGAACGGCTAGACCAACGGCGCGATAGAGCAAACCGGTATCGAGGACGGCGAAATTGAAATGGGCGCCAATGCGGCGAGCGAGCGTGCCTTTACCGCTGGCGGCAGGACCATCAATGGCAATGACAATATTTTTATGGTTGTGGTTTTCTTGGTCTGTCATGGGTTTACATTGTAAGGTGATCTTTGTGTAAAGCAATAAAACTTTGCTCTTGAAAAAACGGGGAGGGCGTCTTACTCTGCGGTAATCTCAGACATGTGGGGCTGTAGCTCAGCTGGGAGAGCGTTACACTGGCAGTGTAAAGGTCGGCGGTTCGAGCCCGCTCAGCTCCACCATTGAATTGGATAGAGGATGCGATCTCTTAAAAAAAAATTGAAGTTTTCTTTTTTACCGAAAAAGCTTTATCTATGCGGCAGTGCGTTAAAAAAATATCGTCGTTCTCGTAAAAAAGGGGAGGCGGAGCTACAGCTTTTGCCTTTTCTTGTGGATAAGAACAAGGCATCAATTGATATTGGCGCTAATAACGGTCTTTATACATATTTTCTTTCCAAGCTTTCAACGCATGTTTATGCGTTTGAGCCACATAAACAGTTGGCCAATTTCCTAGATAAAGCCACCGGGGACACTGTAACGGTTACCAATTGTGCTTTATCGGATAAGGCAGGTGAAGAAACATTTTATATTCCAATGGTAAAGGGGCAAAAATCACTTAATGTTGCGTCCCTTGATAAGGAAACAACAGATCATTGTCACAAAGATGTTGTTGAAGAAGTGGTGAAAGTTGTCCCGCTTGATTCTTATAATTTAGAGAATATTGGCTTTATTAAAATTGACGTTGAAGGCCATGAATTGGCGGTCATGAAGGGCGCAGTTGAAACGCTGGCTAGATGCAAGCCGATCATTTTGATGGAAATCCTCACCGATGGGAAGAATGTTACCGAAACGGCCATTGTACACTTCTTGCGTGATCAGGGATATGACATGCTCTATATGCAAGACAATGTGCTACAGGCAATGCCAGCGCAAGGGGTCAGCCATAAAGGACGTAACTATATCTTCCTGCCTCGTGGGTAGGGGGAAGAGCGTTACACTGCTAGTGTAACGGTTGGCAGTTCAAGCCCACTCAGCGCTACCATGATTTATTTATCCATTATATTTTTAAGTTTTTCTAATACGTCAACTTTAAATGGGTTGCTTAATTCTCCCTGTTCCATCCATTCAAAGTATTCAAGGTTTGTTTTATCCTGATCCAAAGATTTGTAAGTATATCTGACTTTATAAGGTGATATTGTGTCTTTTAAAGTAAAGAGAGTACCCTCTTCAAATTCAATAACTTCATAAACATCCCAATTATCTCCATCTGTTGTATTTTTATATACAGTACCAATAACAGGTGGATAGGGTTCTGCAATTTCTTTCTTAAGATGAGTAATCCATAGAGGCGTATTATTTGGATTAGTTGTAAATTCAAAAACATCTTCTATAGGTTTGTTTATAATAATAGAAATTTTATTTTTATTCATAGGGCTATTCTCATTAATTTTTTATAACTCATACTATGTCAGGAAATACAAGAATGTAACAAAAAAACGGGCGCATAAAAGCGCCCATTCTTATATCTTTTACTGTTTCAAAGAAACTACGCCGCTTTTGGCAGGGCTTTGTGCTCATCCAAAAGCTTATCAATCTCTTTCGTGAATTTCTTATATTCAGGACTATTGAATTTGGAGTAGTTCAGGTTCTTAAACTGAGCTGTTAAGCGGTTAAAGAAGCGCTTGATCTCATCTTTATCATCGATGTTAAAGCTCCCCTCAATCACCTCATCAACCATATCGAGCAGGGCCAACTGACGCTCAATCGGGCACGAACAATCCACCTTATCAAAGGCGTCCTGCTGGAGGTAAACCATATCGAGGAAAAAGGCTTTTTGATAGGTGATAAAATCATCGACCGACACCCCTTCTTCACCGGTCACCTGCATCATTTGGTAAATTTCTTCACCACGAGAGAGCAGATTTGTGAGGTCTTTGACGCGCTCGGTCCAACCTTCCTGAACGTTTTTGTCAAACCAGTCGCTCAACTGATCATGATACCGCGACCAGGAGATCAGCGGGTCGATCGCCGGATAGAAACGCTTATAAGCGCGCGCGGCTGACAGGGCGAGGAAGCATTTCACTGTCCGCAGGGTTGACTGCGTCACAGGCTCTTCAAAGTTACCACCGGCTGGCGATACCGCACCAACAATGGTGAGGGCGCCGTTTGATCCGTCTGCTTTGTTTTCAATCACACCCGCACGCTCATACAAGCCACGGATCGCAGAGTCGAGATAGGCTGGGAACGCCTCTTCCCCAGGAATTTCTTCCAAACGACCAGAGGTTTCACGCATCGCTTGCGCCCAGCGGGATGTTGAATCCGCCAGGAGAAGCACGTCATAACCCATCTGGCGATAATACTCACCTAGGGTTAGACCAGTGTAAATCGACGCTTCACGCGCCGCAACCGGCATCGACGATGTGTTACAGATGATGATCGTCCGATCCATCAAAGAACCACCTGTTTTCGGGTCATCTAGGTGTGGGAATTCAGTAATGGTTTCAACAACCTCACCAGCCCGCTCACCACACGCGACAACAATCACGATGTCGGCTTGTGAGTATTTGGAGAGTGTGTGCTGCAAGACGGTTTTACCAGAGCCAAACGGTCCCGGTGTACAGGCTGTACCACCACGGGCAATTGGGAAGAAGGTATCAATCAAACGACCGGTTGAAAGAAGGGGTTTACTTGGATATTGACGCTCAGATGTTTGGTCCATGAGCATTTTCTCAGGGATTGCCTTTTTAACAGGCCATTTCTGGGATAGGGTCAGCTCAAGCTTTTTGCCATTTGCCAGTTTTAAACCACAGACTTTATGGTCAACAGTAAAATTGCCTTCTTCAATCCAATCAACCTCGGCTTCGCCTTCAAGATCAAACGGTACAAAGATTTTATGTGTATAGCGCCCTTCTGGCACAGTGCCAACAATATCCCCCGCCTTGAGCATCGCGCCGACTTCAGTTTTCGCTTTAAAAGCCCATTTCTTTTCCAAATTCAATGGCGGTTTAACAACGCCGCGTGGGAGGAAAAAGCCATGATCCTGTGCCAATTCTTCCAATGGGTTTTGCAAGCCATCAAAAACTTGGCCTAAAAGGCCAGGGCCGAGATCAACAGAGAGAAGCTGCCCGGTTTGTTCAACCGTATCCCCAATGGCCAAGCCGCGTGTGTCCTCAAAAACCTGGGCATCAACACGATTGCCTTTGACACGCAGAACTTCCGCCTTCAGACGTTCTGTTTCCATACCTTCACGTGATGGTGTGATATAGACAACTTCGTTTTTAACAAATGTATCACTCCCGGCAGATTCTAACGTTACAACATCGTCATTAATCGCAACAACGCGGGCATCTATTTGTGGTTTTTTGGTTTTGCTCATAGGCTCAACTCCGTTTTTTCTAAGATATTATCAATTGTTTGGTTGACAGTGGCGAGGGCCTGATCAAAATCCCGGCGTAGCCACCTTCTTAAGATATACCAGCGCAGAACATAGGTTGCGACGGCATCAAGATCAAAAAGCGCATCAAAGGCGGTTTCAGAGAGAAAGTTCCAAAAATGCTTCAACAACATATTTTCAACAGCAATAGTATTATCCGCCTTCATACTTTCTCGTAAGAGAAGGATTAGTGGATAATCGCGCTGTAAATCAAAATAGGGATCACGCCAATTATCAACAATCTTTGATGTGAGAGAGTAATCATTCTTTTGCAACCAAGCGGGGCACTCTTCTTCTTTGATTGAAGCGCGTAATGCAGATGTAATAACACGCCAATCCATAAAGAAAGTTAGGATAGGGTCAACAGAAGAACTACATTCTTTGATCAGACTCTTAGTATTTTTGTAGTTTTCAAGATAAGTTTCATCCGAATCAAAACTATCTTTTGTAATCAGATCAACAAGTGTGTTGATCATTTTACGATGTTTAGGCAATAGGAACCGCAGCCGATCGTCCAGCTGTAGCTTTGTGATCGGCAGCTCTTTATGATCAGCCATATTCCGTCTAAAAGCCGGTAGGCTGGTCACGAGCATATAATATTGCGGTTCACGTATCTGGGTATACATTAATCTGATCCTTACTTGACAACGCCTTCAAGAATTGCGCGGAAGCGCGGTTGAAGGTGTTCCATAAGCATTTCAGCCAAGGCCTTATCGCTCATATCAATTTCAACTTTTTCGTTCTTCAAGAAAACTTTGATGCCAGCAGAGATATCTTTTGTTGAGCTGAAGGTGACGCCATCACGCAAGAGATCTCCAGTCGCAGCCATAACAATTTTACTGAGACGACCTTCTTTAACGCGCTCTGGATTGTTCCGTAAGAAGTCAAGACCAATGACACCATCAGGTAGAAGAACATCAACCTCTTTGGTTTTATCAAGTTTTGCTTTCTTACGTTGCTTACCAACAGCCTCCAAGATCATTTGCTCCAACATCTCTTCATCCATTGTCTTTTTGGCAACAAGACGTTGAATTTTTTTAGTGAAGCGATCAACAAGATCTTCTTGCATTTTCAACAAGGTATCGCGGAAAACGGTCCGAAGTTCTTCCTCAGCTTTTTCTTTCAGCTTGTTGGCTTCAGCGTGACGCTTTTCGAAATAAGCCTCTGCTTCCGCTTTGCGTTTTTCAAAAAGTTTAAGCGCTTTGGCTTCGGCGTCAGCGATAATTTTATCAGCTTCCGCTTGGCCTCTCTCAACCCCCTCTTTGCGCAGCTGATTAATCAGCTGCTGCATACCAGAGGAAACCGGTTGAGTTTTTTCTTTTGCAAGTGCCATATCAATAGGCTCCTTTCAAAGGGGTTAGATTATGAAGGGATGTTTCCGCTAACGATTAGTGCAAAGATAAACGCAAAAATCGCAAAACCTTCAACGATACCAGCAGGGGCAACGGATAGACCGAAAACTTCAGGCTTGGCTTTGGATGCTTTAATCGCTGCCGCAATACATTGGCCTTGTTTCAAGGCACAGTAGAACAGTGCAAAACCAGACATAATGCCAATGATAAAGAGGCCAGGGACTGACGTTTGGTTTACAGTGATAGCGCTGAGTGTCAACGTAATCACAACGCCATAAATCGCCTGAGACGATGGCAGAGCCGAAACCCCGATAAATTTACCATACCCGCCTTCAGCTTCAAGAAGCGCGCCACAGGCAGCTTGACCGGCAATGGTACATCCAACCATAGAACCGATCGCACCGAGGGCTAAGGCACCGTATGTTCCTATCCACCCGAGCATCAGGAAGATTTGATCTAGTAGTGTTGCATCTGTTATTACTTGTTCCATTTTATTTCTCCTTTAGATGAAATGGTTTAAAAGCATATCCTTCATCAGCGATACTCCAGCTGAAGAATTCGATTAGGTTAAGGCGTAATCCATGGACAACGCCGCCCATAATTCCAAGAATAAGATTAAGACTGTGGCCAAATATAAGAACTATGATCGCAAGAAATGTTCCAATCCCTGCAATCCCTTCTGCAACTTGTCCAGCTAAGCCATTAAACATGACAGCCAGAGAGGCACTGGCCAAACCAAGAGCAAAAAGCCGCATGTAAGACAAGGTGTCCCCAAAAGCTTTTGAAATATTTGCCAGCCCAAGAATACCATCAACAAAACGTAAAATAATATTCTTTACCCCTTTAAAGGGACGGGCACTAGTAAATAACACGACGGCAACAGCACCAGCAATTGCAACCGCACGAGAGGGGATGTGTTGCGGGTTAATAAGCCATAAGCCGATTGCGCCAATAAAGATAGCCATCCACCCAACATAAGAAAGAGCGGTTGTCGAGTGACGATTTTGCCACGCCATAATTAAATTTGCCAAGAATATATGGGCTGCCCCTGTTAAGATTGATAACTTCATCATCATATCAAAGTCAGTGACATCAAAAATTTGCACTTTTTCGATCAGAGGAACACCTGGTGTTACACCAAAATAACTCCCAACAAGAGCTCCATAGACAAAAGAAACAACACTAATCAACAGCCCCATTCGGCGCATGCGTCTTGTTGTCGCATCTTTTTCTAATTTCCCCCAAACTGCGAGCATAATAAGTGCAAGAATAGCAGCGTAGCCAGCATCAGACAAAATCATCGCAAAGAAAACAGCAAAAGAAAAATAAAGGATGATAGAAGGATCCCACGTATTGTATCCTGGCATTTGATAAAATTCGACAAGATTTTCACCAGCTGCAATGCTTTCTTTGTTTTTAAATAATGTCGGCGGTGTGTCATCATTCGCCGGATTTTCAATCATTTTAGCGAGAGTATAGCGATCATTTAATAGATCGAGCTGTGGCAGGTCTTTTTCTGTTACCCATCCTTGAACACCAAAATAACCATCTTCATCAAGGGTACGATCAGAAACATAGTTACGCATCGTAATATCTTCTGCCCGGTTTAGATTGCGAAGAAGCATCGGAACCCAGCGCGTCAAACGCTGGCGTTCATCTTGAAGGTCTTCTAGCCGGATGGTGAGGTTTTCAATCTGTAATGTAAGTTCCGAGAGTGATTCAGGACCAATATCTTCAAAACTTCCAGGAATAACATTCGAAGCAGGCTTTTCTTTGGCAATGACAACGATATACGCGTTACGATTTCCAATATGAAGCTGTTGCCAAGTAACAGCTTTATTTTTAGCAAGTTTTTTTAGCTTATAGCTTGGAACTTTATAAAAGAAAAACTGTCGACCTCCAAACTCATCGGGATTGGGAAATTCAAAATCTCCCCAGTTTTTGATGAGAGGAAGTTTCTTCTCAAGCTTATCACGTTCGTTTCTTACCTTACGGGTTTCAGCCTGATTTTCCAGGGCAGCTTTGACTATTGCTTCGGCATCAAAGGCTTCTTCACGCATAATTGGTGTGCGTTGTTCTGGGCAATCAATCAGATATTTCAAAGCATCATAATAATCTCTTGGGCGGCGGCGTAATTGTTGCTCACTATCAGAAAGAGGAATGATATGCATCACCCCTAACTTTTGTAGATCGTGAAGCAGTGCGCTTTTGTCAGAAATATTTCCAAGAAGAGTAACTTTTTTTAGCTTTTGAATGGCCATGACTTACCCTTTCTTCTTATTCTTTTTAGCGTTTGCTTCTCTCACTTCTGATTTGCCTTTGGCAATTTTTGCTTGAATCACAGAAGCGCGTTCAAAATCAGAGAGATAGATTTTGATATATTTGATATTTTGTTGTGCTTCGGGGATCAAAACTTTATCAAAAAGATTTAAGCGTTGTGTTGTTTTTTGTAAAGCATACTCTAAGATTTTGAGACGCTTTTCTGCAACTTTAATTTTGAGACGCGCTCCAAGAAGACGGCTGAAGGCGGTCATAAGAGGGTCCATCCAGTGAGGCGTAGCAAGACGGCCATATGCAGTCGTCTCTGTTTCGTACCCTTCAAAAACGGGGAGGTGCACACCGACCACATTTTCTTTTCCAATTTTAACACTCGTTACTTTCATCAAACCATCAAGATTGAGAGAGCTGAGCGGTAGCATGGGAAAATGAGCACAAATTTGATCTTCATGTTCACGCAGCTCAGCTTCGAGAATACGAACCTGGTCGCGTGCTTTATTACGCTGAGCGATAATTTGTTTACGCTTTAGATCAAGACTAGGTAAAAACTTTTTATAGGTTTTTAGCTTGTCAATCTGACGTTTCATTTCGCTTTTATTAAGGGCAATTTTTGCCATTTATTACTCCAACCTCTCAGTCACTTAACCTTAAGCAGCTTTTTTAGAGGTTTTTCCCTCAGATTCTGTTGTATGTGAAGATGCTGCATTATTCAGGTCAGGCCAATATTTATCAAGGAATTGTTGCTTAATAATGACTTCATCTTTATCAAAACATTCAGCCAAAGTTTGCCAGCACAGATCAAGTGCATCTTCCAAAGCAATTGAGACGCCAACATCCATAAAGCGAGCCTTAAAAAGCTCACCAAATTTTAGCAGCTTATGGTCAAAGCTAGAAAGCTCAAAAGACATAGCTTTCTTTTGTTGTGCATCACGTGCTTCAGAATAGTAACGGATCATTGTGTTCATAATTTGTGAGTGGTCATCGCGGGTCACTTCACCAACAACATGTTGTTTCAAACGAGAGAGCGAACCAAATGGATCCAAAACACCATCGTGCAAGTAATACTGACCTTCTGTAATATAGCCCGTGTTATCTGGAACAGGGTGAGTCACATCATTGCCAGGCATTGTTGTCGTTGTCAACAAGGTCACAGAACCAGCGCCTTTATAATCACAAGCGCGTTCATACCGTTTTGCTAATTGTGAGTAGAGGTCACCCATATAGCCACGGTTTGATGGAATATGTTCCAAAGAGACGCCAATTTCTTTCATCGCATCGGCAAAGGCCGTCATGTCAGTGAGAAGAACAAGAACGCGCTTACCTTCTTCAACGGCATATTTCTCCGCAACGGCCAAAGCCATATCTGGGACAAGAAGAGCCTCCACAACCGGGTCAGAAGCTTGATGAACGAACATAACTGTCCGACCCATCACACCGGCATCTTCAAATTGCTTTTTAAAGAAATGGTAATCATCAAAAATCAAACCAATCCCGCCAAAAACAACGATATCCGCATCAGCCTGGATACCAATACGTGCAAGCAGAGGGTTATATGGCTCACCAGCAACAGAGAAAACTGGAATTTTTTGACTTTCAACAAGTGAGTTAAACACATCAATCATCGGAATGTCTGTGCGGACAAGCTTTGATGGGACAACGCGACGCGCTGGGTTAACAGAGGGTCCACCAATTTCAACTTTACGGTCATCATGAAGATCAGGGCCGCCGTCAATTGCACGCCCATCACCACGGAATGTCCGCCCTAAAATATTGTCAGAGAAAACAGTTTGCATCGGATGTCCAAAGAAACGGACAGTCGCTTCTGTTGAAACTCCCTTAGCGCCAGAGAAAACCTGAAGCGATATTTTATCTCCATCCATTTTAATGACCTGGGCCATAGATTTCTTATCACCATATTCAACAACAGCCAGATCGCCAAATCGAACAGCGTCTGGTCCGAGGTTTTCATCCCGTGGCACATTAATCTTGATAATGTCTCCTACGATCTCAAGAATATTTGAATATTTAATCAGTGATTGACCCATAATTTTTCTCTTTATTCGGTTACTTTTTGAGTGATTTTTTTATGCTAAATATTATCAGCAAAAAATCGCCCTCTATTTGTCGCAAAAAGGAGCGAAAGTCAAGCCTGAATCCAAAAAAAATGCCTATTCAGTGAAATCAATTACAAGGCGTGGATTTTGTGCCGCAGATTTGGGTGGAATCACGAATGCAGATTTCAAAGAAATTCCAGGTTCTAGATTAAATTTAATGGTGGTGTCACTGCCATTTTGTTGGACAGAATAAGACGTCACCATGGGCACAAATTCCGATTGCCAAGATGTGCGACCATTATAAGACGTATTGGGCAGGTAGAGATCAAAAACTTGTCCGTTTTGGGATTTGTCAAATGTAACGGTCGAGCCATTGGTGTAATCCAATACAACCCGGACAATATCAGAATGAATGCCAATGCGCGCCTGCGTCACTGTGGCGTTGATTGGGCCAGATGCTGGTGCAGAAGGTGTCGGCGCAGGTGTTACCGGGGCTGAGGCTGTTTGCGGCGTCGGAGCAGGCATTGTGTCAACGCCCGGTGGTTGGGTAATATTTGCGGGTGCTGGCATGGCCGGAGGTATCATGGCATCGTTATTTTGTTGTTGTTGAGCCCGGCGCCGCATTTCATCAGCCTGAGCCAGAGCTTGCTCTTTTGTGAGTGTCTGCGAAAGACCGGTAGGTGGCACAAAAGGTTGCGCGGCAACATCTGTGGTCAGAGACTTCAACTCCATGATTAACTCTTGCATATCTTGTTCAATCGCCATTAAACGTCGCATACTTGGATAGAGTTCATTAAAATCTTGTCTGAGAAGCTCAAGTTGATCTTCAATTGCTGCAAGACGTGTTGCAGTTGGCGCATTTCGGTCAGCTCTGAAGGACATGGTTGTCCCCTTGGTAAAAGACGATTGGCTGGTTTCTTCATTCTCTTCCATGTCATCTTCTTCACCATCCCATTCATATCCGTCCGGCAATTTCAGCGTATTTGTATCAATGTTTGAGGTGTCAATTTGCGTCGCACCAGAAGAGCGCGGTGTGGTGCTACAGGCATTCAAAACGGGCACAAAAATCAGTGTCAAAATGACAAGGACAAAAAGCGGATCTACAAGCTTTTTAGCGGGTTTTGTCATTCTGTGCGCCGTGTGTTTTATCACGCTTTATTCCTGTTGTTATCTTTTTGGATAATCAATTAAGGTTAATAATTTGTTCATCCCACACGATCCCTGAAAATTCATCATCGCCTTTATAAACCACATAGATTTGGTTTCCTGTAATGGGGCCTTGGCTCAACTCAACAGAGAAATCACGTGAGGTGAGCTCTTTCAAAACACCGGCATTGTTAAGAATGCCAATAACGCTCCCCTGTTTTCCACCGGCATCAACGTTATAGACCATGATTTTACCAATAGCGCTTTGTGTTGGGTCGCTTTTGGAGATCGTGAGATCAATAACCGGATTATTGGTTTCTCGATCGCGACGAATAGAGGTGTTTGAGATCGAAGCCTGAAGCGTATCGACACTAATGCCTTGCCGCACATAGATCGGAATAGCAAAAGAGAGATTGACGTAGAGTTTTAATGTTGCCCCTTCTTTTGGTGTGAGACTTTCGTCAGGGATATCAGGGACTTTTTCAAAGACAAGGTGAGAGCGATATTCCCCATCAGCAAGATCGCCTGGTTTGCGCACAGCCAGGCGAATTTTTTGATTTTCACCGGGACGAAGGGTAATCTGACGTGGGCTGTAACGAATCATTTCTGAGACCCCGCCACCAGCGGTTCCCAGTGCCTCAACATCTTGATAATTATTGGTCTCAGGGTTAAAAACCTTATCTTTCCAATAAATTCGGTAGGTATTAATCTCCTGAGAGCGGTTAAGTAGGGTAACGAGGGCGGAACGATCACGCCCTTCAAAAACGACCCTTAATGGACTAATAAACAAATCGGCCTGCGCAACAGGGACGATAAAAAACAGGCATAGAATGCTAAGAACTAGCGTTTTGAATAAAGATTTCATATCACACCTCATAGATACCTTTCAAAGTAACCGAAAGAGAGGGGGCAGGGCAAGATACTTTATGATTTTAATTAAATTTAATATGTCACCGTGAGAGTCATGGTGCCGCTGTAGTTCCCATCTGTATACGACATCCCATTACCAGAGGTAGTTAAAAGACGGCCTCAACAAGAATGGTGCCAGTATAATTCCCATCAGTATAGGGCAGGCCATTTCCGGATGTGTTAATCGTTGAGCCAATATTGCGATTATTTCGATTGCCGGAACCATTAGTGGTCATATTACCCGGTAAATCAAAATTAGTAATGGTAAAAAAATTTGATCCGGGACCTGTAACAGTTGTCGGGGTAAATGTTACAATCAAGGCAGTGTTAGCAGGAAAGCCTTGGAAATCAAAGCGGGCAGAGTTAACAGTCCCAATTTGGATAAGCTGGGGATCGATGGGGTTAATATTGCCATTCCGGCGAACCCGCATGGAATAAACCGCACTATTATCGGTGACCACAAGGGTGCCATAGGTAAAAGGACGTTCTTCGATAATGACGGCGTGTGCTTCAAAGGCGAAGCTTGTCATGAAAAATAATATGATAAGAAAAAGATACCGCATATTGTTATCTATAAACTGTAATTGTTAATTTGAGAATAAAAAAACGCCCCAATTCAGGGGCGTTTTTCTAAATTGTGTAATTCTTAGTAGTTAACTTCTACAGTGTAAGCACCAGTGTAGTTCCCATCTTCGTATGGGTTTATTGCTGTTGGGTCTGTGTTCAAAGTTGCCCCAACGAACAATGTCTGAGCACCAGCACCGTCAGTTGTTAATACACCAGCGGTAGAGTTATCAATCCATGTGTCAACAGTAAAGTCAGGCTGAGCACCAGAACATCCACCACAGTTCAATACAACCGGCGCTGCTGGGATTGTTACGGTCAGATCCGTGTTTGGAGCCGCACCAGAAATCGCATATTCAGCCCGGTCCCCTGCAACCAATTCGATGATCAAATCATCTGTACCAGGGACAGCAGGGGTACTAACAGTTGTGTCATTGGCTACGCCAACACCGATGTCGATAGTAGCAGCGGCACCACCAGCTGTACCGTCACCGATGGCAACGATTGTTCCGAATGTTAGCGCAGAAGTTTCAGTAAAGGTAATCGCGTTTTGTACCGTTACATCCGCCGTTGAGTTAACAGTTTCAGCTTCGGCACTCCCGAGTGCAAGTACAGAACACGTCGTCAAGGCTAAGGCCAAAATTTTTGTTTTAGTTGTAAACTTAGTCATCTCTAAAGTCCTTTCAGATAATCGGGGGTCCCCGAGTTAAGTGATTTATTATTATGATCAATCGACATGCCCGCCTATTAATCATTCATGACAATATGATATTCGGTTCTTCTTAACATGGAGTTAAACATATCCCCGTTATATAAGGGAGTGCGGCTGAAGCCCTTGAAATAAGCGCTTTAACATGGGTCTAAAAGTTAAAAAATAAATTGTTTATGGATATAAAAAACAACATATATATGCACCGAATCATATTCCTAGTGAGCATGATTTTTGTGTTTTTGTACCCGAATCAAGGGGTTGCGGATGTGACTGGATTCGAAACATCAGCCGCTCAAGAGATAACCACACAAGAGAAGCGGTCCCTTGCATCGAAGTTTATGGCAAGTATTGGACAAAAATTTGACAGAATGATGGCGGATGATAGCTATCTGTCAGATGAGAGTGTTTTAAGCAACTATGACAAGTTTAATGACCGACTTCGCTCAATTGGTGAGGGGGAGGAGTTGATTCTTCTCGTAGCAACAGAAAAGATTGTTTTATCGGAAGGATTGCTCAGTATAAAACAGAATAATACCCTTTATCTGTCGCTTTTTGAGTTTTTGTCAGCGGTTGATTTTCCGATTGATATCAATCTTGATAGTCAGATGGCGAGTGGGTGGTATATTTCTGAGGATAAGCCCTTTTATATGGATGTCACGCAAGCCTTTGTTGAAGTAGATGGGCGGCGCTACACAATCCAAGAACAAGATGTTATCAATGATGGCACAGATTTGTTAGTGCGCTTTGAAACCCTTGCAGAGTGGTTTGATTTGCATCTAGAGGCCGATCTGGAGATGTTGGCCATTGTTGTTGATTCACAAGACCCTCTACCGATTGAAACCCGTCTTTTGCGCGATAAACGGGCTCGAGAGTTTGAGTATGTCTCACGCCGGCCTATTTTGCCCTATGAGAGGGATCCCTATCGCTTTATCACCGAGCCATTTGTTGATGTTCAGCTAAGCGGTGCATATTCAAAACGACCGGATCGCGATGCAACGACAACCGCCCGCTACTCTCTTATTGGGGCGAATGATCTGGGGTATATGAATGCCAAAACCTTTATCCAAGGGACAAAGGATGAGTCTGTTCAAGAGGTTCGTCTTACGCTGAACCGTAAAGCAGATGAGGGTGAAGACCTGGGGCCATTTGGGGTGGATGAGGTGAGCTTAGGGGATATTACCCCAACCCGTTTAGCGATTGTTGATGATTCTGGCCAAGAAAGAGGCGTCCGTCTTTCATCAAATATTAGTGATGAAGATATTAGTGACACGATACAATTGCAGGGGGATGTACAACCGGGATGGGATGTTGAATTGTTTCGCAATGATATTCTGATTGGGGTTCAACAAGTTGATTCTTCTGGTCGCTATGATTTCCAAAATGTTGAACTCTTTTTTGGTGATAACGAATTTCGTCTGGTATTTTATGGTCCACAGGGACAAATTCGTGAAGAAACCAGATCTGTACCGGTCTATGGTAATCGTTTGAAACAAGGACAAAGTGCTTATGATGTCTCTTTGACTCAGCGGAATAAAGTTACCTATCGTTTGAATGAGATTGACTCAGTTGATGAAGGAACGCCGGCATTGGCCTCGCGCTATGAATATGGCTTGACGGATAACCTTTTGGGCTTTGTTGGAACGCGCGCCTGGCAACGTAGCAACCAAGCTGAACTTTTGGGTGTTGCGGGTTTGCAAACAAATCGCAATAGCTTTCTCTATACACTTAACACAGCGGCAGAGACAGGCGGAGGAACAGCTATAGAGGGCATTGCCCAGGGTTTGATTGGTAAAAATACGCTTCGCTTGCGGCAACAATTTAATACAGATGATTTTGACGTTGATCCAGGGGGCATCCCAACAGTTTCGGAGACAGAAGCGCGCCTCCAAGGGCGTTTAGCAAGAAGATCATCCTATACCTTACAAGGGTTACATGATGTACGGGGTGATGATACGCAGCGCTCAGAGGTGTCGGGCAATATTGGGGCAAATTTTCGTCGAATGAATTTAAATAAACAAGCCTCTTATATCCATGATGATGCCGATACTGACCAAGATCGAATTACCGGATCTGGATCAGTCAGCGGTGTTTATAGTGGCACGCATTGGCGATCTCGGGTTAATTATAATGTCACCCCTGATACAGAGATTAACAGTTTTCTTGTCTCTGGGTTACGCTCATTAAATACGAATTTAAGTGCTGAACTCGAGCTTGAAAATTTTCTAGAGACAGACTTGACCGAAGGGCGTTTTTCTATGAATTATCGCAATGATAAATTTCTTCTAACACCGCGTCTAAGCTATGATTCTGATCAAGAATTAACAGCGTTGATGACAATGAATTTTGGCCTTGGGCGTGATCCTTATTCTAATCAAGCGGTGATGACACGTAATCGGATGACAAATAGTGGGGCTGTTTCTGCTCGCGCCTTTTTGGATGAGAATAATAATGGTCTTTTAGATGCGGATGAACAACTTCTTGAAGGGGTGAGTGTGATTGCAAAAAGTGATGTGAAACGGGCAAAAACAGATAAAACAGGTACGGCGTTTTTATATGGCCTGCAAGAGGATAGGTTGACAGATATTACGGTTGACCGGGATAAATTTGATGATCCATTTTGGATTACCACTTATCAAGGACGTTCTGTTAAGCCACGGGCAGGTGTTGTACAACAGATTGATTTTCCGATTGCAGTCGGCGGAGAAATTGATGGGGTCATTAATGTGATTGGAAAAAATAAACAAATACGCCCAGCGCGCCAGCTAACTGTGGAATTAATGACATCGGATCGGGAAATTATCCAAACCGAAAAAACCGGGTATGATGGGTTTTATTTGTTCCAAGATGTCCCACCAGGCGATTATATTATTAATATTCCAAATGGGGAGACAGAAATTCGTGGGTTACGAACATCCGGCAACCATTTTATTGATGTCACCGCTTTGGGGACGGTTGAAAGCGGGATTGATTTTGTTCTTTATTCAGACGCGCTTGATGACGTTGAAGTCGCAGAACTTGAGCTGAAACACAATAAACAAAAATATGATAATTTGATGGTTCTGCGCCTTGGTAGTTATAATTCAGGGTTGTTAAGGATGTTAAAATGGGTTCGTTTGCGTAAAGCACATCCAGAGATTTTTGGCACTTTAAAACCACAATTTACTGATGATAGATCGGATCGAAAGTATTTAGATATCGGCCCACTCTATTCCGCGAACCGCGCAAATACGATTTGTGAACGTATTCGTGAAATTGAAGAGGATTGTCAGATTCGTAAGGCAGTTAGAAAGAATAGTCTTGATATGGCGTCAGCTGAAATCACGAGCTCAAAAAAATAAGCAATAATCATAGATTACCAATAACGGATAGGTCCGGTATCAATATGGACGAAGCCTTGACGTGGGTACCAACCAACACCGCCAACGCCCATAGTCTTAGAAGCCTCCCGAATGGCTTTTGTTGGAATGCCAGGAATACGTAAATCCATAGCCATCCCCTTAATGTGATAGCTGTTTCGTGCTACTTTTTTACCAGAGCGACGACGCAACATGTCATTGGTTTTCTTACAGCGGTAACCAGAAATCACATGGATATCTTTTTGGTCAAAAATCACTTGTAGGTCATGAGCCAGATCAAGCAGATCTGTGTCAATCGGACGCACACTGTTTTGACGGTGATCACGCATTAGATAATCAAATTTTGCCAGCTC
Organism: uncultured Bdellovibrionales bacterium; assembly: GCA_964496065.1. Lineage (GTDB taxonomy): Bacteria > Pseudomonadota > Alphaproteobacteria > Micavibrionales > SZUA-601 > CAZBXD01. Next base: position 91,702 of record CAZBXD010000002.1, on the reverse strand, counting down.
ATCTGGGACATAATATCCATTCTTCCAATAGGTTCCCTTATAAGTTTCATTGGTATTTTTATTGATTAAAGAAAGGGTTCTTTGACGGTCTCCAGCCAAAGGCGCTTCTTTCTTCTCTTTTTTACGACTAAAAAGGAGGGCTTGTGCTGGCGTTGGCATTACCAAGGTTGGCGCTGCTACAAGGCCTACACCCAACATCTTTATCACGCCACGGCGCGACACACCCAAATTCTCTATTTTCTCACACATAATAAATATTTTTGTTATTTGTAACGCCCAAACATATCATTGCAATATTTAAGATACTGTTACTTAAGACTATAACCTGTTGTTATCAAAAGAAATTTTCCAATTTAGGCTTGGTTTAGGCCGTGATAATGCCCTGAAAGAATAAACCTGTCAAGAGAGGACTTTATCAACGTCTATCGGGCGCTAATAACAAGGCAATCTACCAGAAGTTGACATGCGTTTTCTGCTGTTTGCGCATCAACCCCCATGATTCGAGCCCGGAAGAATAAACCATCATTGGTTTGCAGGGGTGTAATGACAGAGCGCGCATAGCTTGGAATAATACTCAAACTTGCGCGCGTATCGCGTAAAGCTTTATCGCCGGCGGCACGACTTTTGAATGCACCAACCTGTATCCCCCAGTTTTGATCGCCTATTGACGGTGCAATGGAAGCCAGGGTTCGGTCAACCCCTGTTGTCGCAGCAGCACTTGCGAGGGCAACCTGAAGGCGCTGCGTAGCCTCAGCATCAATATCGCCCTCTCCGATAATCTCATTGTTATAGTTACGAGTATCTATCTCGGCCACGGTAATTGGCACAGAGGGCTTACGTCCTGGGACGGGGGGGAGGTCATTATGCACCATAATCGTTGATTTGCGCGGTAGACGATTAAAGGATTCATCAAGAATTTTTGCCATATGGTCATTGCGGGTTTTTGAGCTGCGCCCACCAAAGACAACCCCAATAAGCCGGCGATCATCGCGAACAGCTGAGGCGGCTAAATTAAAACCAGCAGCGCGGACATATCCAGTTTTTAGCCCGTCCATACCCCGATATGTCGTCAGCAATTTATTGTGGTTTTTATAGTTTTTACCTTTATAACTGAAGGTATTTGTCGAAAAGAAATGGTAATAATGGGGAAAATATTGCATTAATGACCGCGACAGAGTTGCCATGTCGCGCGCTGTTGACACTTGGCGCGGGTGGTGAAGCCCTGAAGCATTTTTAAAGGTTGTATTTTTCATGCCCAGCGCACGCGCACGTTGGGTCATCATCGCAGCAAATTGCTGTTCGTTACCCCCAATTGCTTCAGCTAGTACAACAGCAACATCATTAGCAGACTTCGTAACCAGCGATAAAATTGCATCTCTCACAAGGATGCGGCTTCCGGCGTTTAAACCAATTTTTGAGGGTTCTTGGGCTGCAGCCTTATTTGAAAAGCGAATATATTGATTCATCGATAACCGACCATCTTCTATCGCTTCAAATGTCAGGAATAGAGTCATCATTTTTGTCAAACTTGCTGGGTAGAGACGTTTGTCAGCATTACGAGAACGAAGAACCTTGCCTGTTTCAGCATCTATAACAATAGAGGCGTATTTGGGATTATATTTGGCATGGGCTGGTTGTGGCATTGCGAAAGCCACAAATAAAAACGCTATAACGGTATATCTTGTAATACAAGAGAAAGACACGGTCTTTTTTTTCTCCTTCATGAATTTTTATCTGTTAACTCAGGTAGTTAACAAACAACACACACAACAAAAAGAGTCTACGTATTTTTGTTAAAAAAGTGGTTAATATTTTGTAAATCGTAACACAGAGATTTTATTGTGCAAGCTGTGATTTTAAAATAAAAATCAATCCCCTTGTCGCGGCATCAACTAAATCAACGACAAGATGGAAGCCATCGGCACCTCCGTAATAGGGGTCAGGGACCTCGCTTCCTTCTGGAAGATCAGTAAAATCGAGATAGAGATGAATTTTATGATGAGTATAGGCTGGGGCATCTTGGGACATTTTTTTGAGATAACTTTTGTCCATCGCTAAAATCAAGTCGTAATCCTCATAATCTTCAGGGGTTATTCGCCTTGATACAATATAAGATAGATCAATCCCTCTTTGAAGGGCGATATCTTGACTGCGTGGATCGGGGGATTCCCCTTGATGGGTCGCTGTTATCCCAGCAGAGTCAACATGTACAATGTGTTCAAGATTATTTTTTTTGAGCGCATTATCTAAAAAACCATGCGCCGTTGGTGAGCGGCAGATATTACCAGTACAAACCATCAAAATTTTATACATGATTTTTACCTCTTACCATTATATTATGACGGTTCATGAGGGGGAGTTCAAGCATGACAGCGTCAAAGATCAAAACAATAGCGCTTTTACCGGCAGACACGAAAGAGGCAAGAGAAGCAGCGAATATTTTAGCAAAAAAGTATAATGTTGTCTCTGTTGAGCGGGCCGATTGTCTTGTCGCGATAGGGGGTGATGGCCAAATGCTCCATGTTTTGCACAATCATATTGAGTTGAAGAAACCCATCTATGGTATGAACAAGGGGTCCGTTGGCTTTCTTTTGAACACTTACACTGAAGAAGGTCTGATGGAAAGGCTTAATGCGGCGACCTATGTTGATTTAAACCCTTTGGTTATGGAAGCACATTGTTGCGATGGTACTCATATTCGAAAACGTGCGATTAACGAAGTCTCTCTTTATCGTGAAACACATCAGGCCGTGAAAATAGAGGTTAAGGTTGATGGGGTCGTTCGGATTGAGGAATATGTTGGAGATGGTATTTTGGTATGCACGCCCGCTGGCAGTACGGCTTATAATTTGTCTGCACATGGGCCGATTATTCCAATCCAAGCAAATGTTATGGGATTAACGCCGATTTCTGCTTTTCGGCCAAGGCGTTGGCGCGGGGCAATCCTTGATCAGCAGGCCAAGGTAACACTCACTGTATTGGAAAAAGAAAAGCGCCCTGTTTCAGCAGTGGCGGATTTTGATGTTGCTCCAAATGTTGATCGGGTCGAGATCTATAAAAGCCGTGACTATGTTGTAAGGGTTCTATTTGATCCAGACCAAACACTTGATGAACGAATTCTAACAGAACAGTTCAATACCTAATTTTGTCGATAGAAAAAATCATCTTTCTTAGCATCTGGTAGATTATTTGAAGAGTCTTGATTTCTATCACGACCAGTTAGGCGATCAAGAAAACGTGAAAACCCACTATTTCTCTTTCTTTTACGCCGTGCGAGCATTTCGGCTTCGCGCGCGGCTTCTTCTGCCTCATTGCCAATTTGTGAAAAGCGATGACGAAAAACATCTGGTTCAGCATCTTCACGAACAGACTGGTCAAGGAAATGTCGTGGCAATGCACCAGGCAAATACGTGATTTGCTCACCGTAATGAGCTGAACGCATGATATCACGCCATAGCCGGGCTGGGATACTCCCCCCTGTGACCTGTTTCATGGCATCATTATTATCATTGCCAACCCATACCCCTGTGACATAGCTTGGAGTATATCCAATAAACCATGCGTCACGATAATTTTGGCTTGTCCCGGTTTTGCCTGCAGCTGGACGGTCAAGACGAGCATTTTGACCGGTACCATATTGAATAACAGACTGTAACATGGTGTTAAGCTTGGCGATTGATTCAACGGAAACAACTTCTAGACTTGGGATTCGTTTATGACGGTAGAGGAGATCACCTGCACCAGTACGAATTTCAAGAATACCATAGGGTTGTGTAGATTGGCCATTATTCGCCAAAACAGCATAAGCAGAAGTCATGGTTAAAAGGCTGGTTTCACTCGTTCCCAAGGCCATACTTAAATCATTGTTAAGTCGATCTGTGATCCCTAAGCTGAGGGCGATTTCTTGCGCGGCCTTAACCCCAACATGATCCAAGATTTGCACGGCGGCCGTATTGACTGACTCAGACAGAGCATGTTGCAGGGTAATGGCGCCGCGATATTCGCCACCAAAATTTTCTGGCTCATAATCTCCAATTTCTAGAGGTTGATCGATGACAATACTTTCAGATTCGAGCTGTCCAATGTGAATACCGGCCAGATAGATAATTGGTTTAAAAGAGGAGCCTGGCTGGCGCTTTGCTTGCACGGCTCGGTTAAATTGACTGGTTTTATAATCGCGCCCACCAATCATTGCGGTCACGGCGCCATTTGGCCGCATCGTGACTAGGGCGCCTTGGCTGAAATTTCGTTCCTCGCCACTTTCCGCAATATATGCTTCAAGACGCTGGGCGGCATAGCGTTGTAAACGCGGATTAAGGGTTGTTTGGATAATCAAATCTTGATCCGTGGCGTCAGTATAAGAGTCAAGTTGGCTCATAATCCAATCCCCAAAATAGCGCATGGACCCAGCCCCGGAGCGATCATAATCCCCCTTGGGGAGGGCTTCAACTTGGATAGGCTCTGATTTTTCATTGAGATAGCCGGCGTCAATCATTACTTGAATCACAACTTGTGCCCGCTGTGCTGCTTTTTCTGGGTTGGATGAGGGGGAAAATCGTGATGGCGCTTTTAAAAGGCCGGCAATCATGGCCGATTCTTCAATATTCAGATCGGCCACGGATTTATCAAAATAAATCAGGGATGCTGCATCAACCCCATAGGCCCCCCCTCCTAAATAGACACGGTTGAGATATGCAGCGAGGATTTGGTCTTTGCTATATTTTTGTTCTAAGTAAAGGGCGAGTAACGCTTCTTTGGCTTTGCGGGTTAGAGTACGTTCAGGTGTTAAAAAAAGATTTTTTGCCAATTGTTGGGTAATTGTGGAACCGCCTTGGACAACTTGTCCGGCACGAAAATTACGCCACATCGCACGCGCTAAGCCAGTAAAATCAAGCCCGAAATGATCATAAAATCGTCGGTCTTCAACGGCTAAAACAGCATTAATCAGATGTGGTGACATTTTTTCTAGTGGGATGATGTCGCCTTGGAGATCACCATAGCGGGCAATTTCATCACCATTGGCGGCAAGGATAATGACGGTTGGTCGTTTGTCATAGTCAACCGCGCTATCCATATTCGGTAAATCATAAGAGAGCCATGCGATAACAGATAAAATAACGATCATTGACCAAAAAAAGCAAACAAACCCCCATTTTAAAAGAAAGGGCAGGTTCTCTCGGGTTGGTTTTAGGCGCGACAGCCCTTTGGCGATCTTTTTACGGATCGCCTTGATTTTTTGCACAATCTTATTCGGCGCTTTTTTCTTTTTTTTCTGTGCCACAACGCGTTTCCTTATTTATTATTTGTCCGCATGTATTCATAGGAAGACTATTTTTGTCAATCTTTTTGTTGCATGATGGGAAAATTGTAAGAAATGGTTACTGCGAACACAATAGACAGTATCCCCGTTATTTTATAAACTATTGACCTGACATTTAATTAATAAAAAAAAGAAAAAATATGACTGAGCTTTCGTATCAAGAAATCCCCAAGGATCGCAATGTACAACGCCTAGACTTTATTAGAAAAATTGGTTGGCAAGACGCAGAAATACAAATCCTATTCGCTGATGCTGGATCTCGTGGCTATTTTCGCTTAACCAAAAATGACCAAAGCGCAATGCTTATGGACATGCCTTTTAAGTTCCTAAAATTGGAACAATATCTTCTTATTGGTGGGGTTTTGAAAAAGGCTGGCATTCGTACCCCGGACATTTATGAAACTGATTTAGAAAAAGGGTTTGCTCTCATTGAGGATTTTGGTGACCGGGTTTATTCCACGATCTATGATGAAGGGGTTGATAAGATGCCTTATTTTGAAAAAGCAATCGATGTTCTGATTCATCTCCACCAAAATATCAATTTGTCACCGCTTGAGGGTAAGCTAACCCATGATATTACTTGGTATATGCAAGAGGTTCCAAGTTTTATTGATTGGTATCTTCCAGCACGTAATGGGTTTGAAACACCTCCCGATATTGCCGCAGATTATAAAATGATGTGGCGCAGCGTGTTGGAAAATATGCCGCCGCTACCGAAAATGTTGTCTATGATTGATTATCACGCACCGAACCTCCTTGATTTGATTGGAGAGGAGGGAATTAATTCTGTTGGCATTATTGATTTTCAAGATGGAGTCTTGACCTCCCCGGCTTATGATGTTATGTCTTTGCTGGAGGATGATCGGCGGGATCTTGAGCCAGACATTCGTGTGCATATCCTCAATCGGTATTTTGATGCAATGGGAGAGACATATGATCGGGAGGTATTTGAACTCCATATGGCGATCCTTGGCGCGCAACGTCACGCGAAAAACATGGGAAATTTTTTGCGAATTGTTGTCCAAAAACACCAAGATCGTTTTCTTGATTATGTTCCTGTTGCAACAAATTGGTTTCATCAATGTATTCAACACCCTGAGTTGGAGCAAGTACGAAAGTGGTTTGAGAAACAGTGTCCCGATTATCTTGCACCTTTAACGGATATTCGCAAATTTAAATAAAGGAGGCTGCTTATGACATTTCTCTCTGATCGGGTGTTGAGTTTGAAACCCTCAGCCACGCTGGCTGTGTCACAAAAAGCGCGGGAATTGAAAGCACAAGGCAAAGATATCATCAGCCTGAGTGCTGGCGAGCCAGATTTTGATACACCCAATACGATCAAAGCGGCAGCTAAAACGGCGATTGACGAAGGGCAAACAAAATATACGCCTGTGCCCGGCTCTACCGCTTTAAAAAATGCGATTATTGAGAAATTTAAGCGTGATAATGATCTGACCTACACACCGGAACAGATTATCGTTGGCACGGGGGCGAAGCAGGTTTTGTTTAATGCGTTTTTGGCAACGATTAATCCCGGTGATGAGGTCATTATCCCGGCGCCTTATTGGGTGTCTTATCCGGCGATGGTTAATGTTGCGGGCGGTACTCCGGTGCATGTCGCATGCGATGAAGCGAATAATTTTAAGCTAACCGCGGCGCAACTCCAAGCGGCCATCACCCCCAAAACCAAATGGTTGCTTCACAATTCACCCAGCAATCCATCGGGGGCGGTGTATTCGCAAGCGGAGATGAAGGCGCTGACGGATGTTCTGCTTGTGCATCCGCATGTCCATGTCATGAGTGACGATATGTATGAACATCTCATCTATGGTGACACAACATTTGTTACCCCTGCACAGGTCGAGCCCAGGTTATATGACCGTACAATCACGATTAATGGTGTTTCTAAAGCCTATGCCATGACAGGGTGGCGCATTGGATATGCGGGTGGGCCAGCAGAGTTGATTAAGGCGATGGGCAAAATACAAGGTCAGAGTACGTCCAACGCGTCCTCTGTTTCACAAGTCGCCGCGGTGGAGGCTTTAAACGGGCCACAGGATGCAGTTGAGAAAATGCGTCAAACCTATGAACAACGCATGCGTATCATGGTTAATGGCATTAATTCAGTGCCTGGATTATCAGTAAAAGAGCCTGAGGGGGCATTTTACCTTTATGTTTCGTGTCAGGAATTGATAGGGAAAACACTGCCAAATGGTAAAGCCATTGAATCGGATCTCGATATTGTCAGTTACTTATTAGAGGATTACGGCATTGCTGTTGTGCCAGGTACAGCCTTTGGTTTGCCAAACTATTTTAGAGTCTCTTTTGCAACCAGCCTTGATGTTATTGAGAAGGCCGTTCAGATTTTACAAGAAGCCTGCGAAAAAATTTACACTTAATAAGCGGCTGACATGGGCTGGTCACTCGTTATGTTGCTATCTTCCTGTTCAGCAAGGAAACGATCCGCTTCTAATGCAGCCATACAGCCCATACCCGCGGCAGTAACAGCCTGGCGATAGATTTTATCCTTTACATCACCGGCGGCAAAAACGCCGGGTATGTTTGTGGCAGTGGAATCGGGGGCGGTGATGATGTAGCCTGTTTCATCCATGTCAACTTTGCCCCTAAAAAGTTTGGTTGCTGGATCATGGCCGATGGCAACAAAAACACCATCAACTGAGATTTCTTGTGTTTCATCAGTTTTGACATTTTTTACGCGAATGCTGGTAACGCCAGGGTTATCTGTACCTTGCGTATTGCCAAGAATTTCCTCCAGGACATGATCCCAGACAATCTCAACTTTTTCGTTTTTGAAGAGGCGTTCCTGCATAATTTTCTCAGCGCGAAGCTCATCACGGCGATGAACAAGGGTGACTTTTTTACAGAAATTTGTTAAAAAGAGTGCTTCTTCAACCGCACTATTTCCGCCGCCAATAACGGCCACTTCTTTTTCGCGGAAGAAAAAACCGTCACAGGTCGCACAGGCAGACACACCCAAGCCTTGAAATTTTTTTTCACTTTCCAAGCCGAGCCAGCGCGCTTGAGCACCGGTGGAGATAATCACAGTATCCGCGGTAACTGTCAGGCCCCCCTCAGTTTTGGCGGTGAAGGGGCGTTTGGATAGATCAATATCCGAAACCATATCAATAATATGTTCTGTGCCGACATTCTCTGCCTGTTTTTGCATTTGCTCCATGAGCCATGGCCCCTGAATTGGATCGGCAAAGCCGGGATAGTTTTCAACATCTGTTGTAATCGTCAACTGTCCTCCGGGTTGGTTACCCGCAATCATCAGGGGGTTAAGGTTGGCTCGTGCCGCATAGATTGCGGCCGTATAACCAGCTGGGCCTGACCCAATAATTAATATTTTGGTGTGTTTTGTTTCGGTCATAAGGTCTTAATTCGTTTTTTTTAAAATTAGGTTACTTCATTACCCGGTTTGTTTACGCTTGCCAAGATAGTCTATGATTTTTTTGGCAACTTTTTCAGTATCTCTGGGTGGTTCATACTGCCATTGTTCAATCTTACCCTCAAAAATCCTCGTTATCCCAGATTTTTGAAGTGTTTCATGGAAGCGATCTAGGCGATCAGAATTCCCTTCCATTTTTATTATATAGACAGCTTTGCCAGTTGATACTGCCTCAGACGTCATAGAAACACTATCCTCTGTAACAAGGATTACATCTGCCCATGCAAGCATTCCTGCATAGGGGTTTTCTCCTGTATCATCCCAGAAATAAATATTTTTATCGGTCAATGTATCGCGCAGGATTTTCTCATTTTCAGCTCCTGTGCGTCGTGAGACAGTAACCATCAAACCATAGCCATCATGAGCCAATTGGTTAAGTTGCCGTGCTAAAATATTAACAGAATCAGGTGTAAGAGTGTGATGCTTACTGTCCCCGCCAATTAAGACAGCCACTCGTGGTTCAGGGAGTTTAGAGAACTGATTTTTATAGGATTCACGGGCCTCGTCCAGTTTTTCTTGGCAAATATTATGCAGACCAGCAACAGTTTTGATGACGTTATCACCTTCAATATAATCATGTTGAGGGGTAATAACAAAATCAAATTTACTAGGGCTAACATAGGGGTTTTGTATTTGTATCAGAACACAATCCTCCCCAGCTTGCTCTTTGACCCACAGAGCCGGAGCAACAGATTTACGACCTGCCGCAACAATCAGATCGGGCCAAGGAGGTGCAAATAAGTCACTTTCATTCCCAATGGGATTAAATTTGGTTGAATAAAGCCAGGGACTCATAACCTGCCAAGGCTGTTTGAGCTTAATTTTCTTTACAGTGGGTTCAATCCCCATGGCATTGACAAGGCCAAGACATTGGTTTTCTGTCCCTTTCATCCCTTCAGTAATAATCCAACAATTGATTGATGTATGCATTTTCATATGATTTCCTGAAATTTTCTTGCTTTTGATAAGAGGCTTGGTGCATTATCTATTAGACAATACACAGGTGGGGTAAGAATGCGCAAGATTAAACTCGATAGAATTGACCGGCAAATCCTTCGTGATCTACAAGATGATGGTCGAATGAGTAATGTGAATCTGGCAAAACGTGTTGGAATTTCTGCTCCACCGTGCTTACGGCGCATGCGTGCCTTGGAAAAGGCTGGATATATCAAGGGCTATCACGCTGATATTGACCCATCTGTTATGGATTATAATGTTACGGTTTTTGCTCATGTTACCTTATCTAATCATGCGGAGCATGAATTAAAAACGTTCACAGCTTTGGTTGATTCGTGGTCAAGAGTTCGAGAGAGCCATATGATGACTGGTGACACAGATTTAATGTTGAAAGTTGTGGCATATGATTGGGATGATTACCAAAAATTTCTAACGAACACATTGATGGCAAACTCAAATGTAGCAAATGTGCGCTCAAATTTGAGCATTCGAGCAACCAAAGATCTTCCCGGTGTACCAATTAATGTTGACTCTACGTCGCGATAATTTTGGTATAACTGACTTTTAGTATTTCGTAGAATTTTTTACCGCCAGGGCTTTGAACCTCAACACTATCTCCCACTTCTTTGCCAATGAGGGCACGGGCAATCGGGGCTTGGAGAGAAAGCATATTTTTTGTGATATCAGCTTCATAATGACCAACGATGTGATAGCGGATTTCTTTTTCGGTATCTTCGTCTACAAGATCAACTGTCGCCCCAAACTTTACTTTGTTTTCACCAGCAAATTTCAGGTAATCAATAATCTCGGCCCGGCCGGTGACGGTTTCAAGTTCCTTAATCCGGCCTTCAATAAAGCCCTGTTTTTCACGCGCTGAGTGATATTCAGCATTTTCCTTGAGGTCGCCATGATCACGGGCAACGGCAATCGCATCAATAATCGCTGGGCGCTCATTGGTTTTCAGGTTATTCAATTCTGCCATGAGGACATCATAGCCCTCTTTTGTCATTGGTATTTTATCCATTTTTACCTCCAAAACAGGCCTGACGACAAAAAGACCCGCCACATCCTCTTTAATTTTTTGAGGAATTGTGTCTACTGGGTTGTCAGGAAAGTATTCTTAGCTTATAAACAATATAACTCGATATGTCCAGTAAGCAATGAGCTAGCGGCGCAAATAAAATGCCGATCAGGGAACAAAGTAGAGTTGTTGGGCGCAAACAAATAAGTAATAGAATTTAAGTATATGACGATTGACCGTCGGTTTTTAGATGAACTGCGAGAACGGCTGCCGTTGTCTGATATTATTGGGCAACGTGTCAAGCTCGTGCGCGCCGGTAATGAATTTAAGGCCTGCTGCCCGTTTCATAAGGAAAAAACCCCATCCTTTTACGTCAATGATCAAAAAGGGTTTTATCATTGTTTTGGCTGTGGGGCCCATGGCGATGTGCTGAGTTTTAAGATGCGCCATGACAATATGGGATTTATGGATGCGGTTGAAGATCTTGCAGCGCGTGCTGGCATGGAGGTGCCGCAACCATCCGAGGCCGAGCGGCAAAAATATGATCGTGCCAAGGTGCTCTATGATGTGTTAGAAGATGCAACTCAATGGTTCCAAGCCCAGCTGCATGCGCCAGATAATAAATTTGCGGCCGATTATGTGCGCAATCGCGGCATCTTGCCCCAAGCTTTGGAAGAATTTCGTATTGGCTATGCCCCCAATAGTTGGGATAAACTGCGTGAGGCGATGCAAGCGCGTGGTCATAAGCTGAGTGATTTACTTGAGCTTGGTCTCCTCAAGCAATCTAATCGTGACGATAAAAAAGACCAGCCATACAGTTTCTTTCGTGGGCGTATTATCTTCCCCGTTACAGATAAACGTGGCCGTGTGATTGCCTTTGGTGGCCGTCATTTAGAAGAAGCGTTTGATCCAACCCGTCGCGATGGCAATACGCCGCCTAAATATCTCAATTCTCCTGACCATCCTGTTTTTAGCAAGGGTCAGCTTTTGTATGGAATGGCACGCGCTCGTCAGGCCGCCGCAAAAGGGGCGCCAGTGATTCTTGCAGAAGGGTATATGGATGTGATTGCTTTGGCACAGGCTGGCTTTGTTGGGGCGGTGGCACCGCTTGGAACAGCTGTAACAGAAAACCAGATTGATCTATTGTGGCGTTTATGTGCTTTTGAGAATAAAAATCCGATCCTCTGTTTCGATGGAGATAATGCTGGTAAACGTGCGGCTTATCGTGTGCTTGATCGCGCATTGCCTTTGTTAAAACCAGATCAATCTCTCCGCTTTGCCTTTATGCCAGCTGGCGAAGATCCAGACAGCTTGGTCAAGGCAAAGGGGCGGGGTGCAATGGATAAAATCCTTAAGGAGGCGGTTCCTTTGATAGAGGTTATTTGGGCCCGTGAAACAGAAGGGCGTCAATTTCTAACACCGGAGGCACGCGCTGGCCTTGCGTCGCGTTTGGAAAAAGCGGTTCAAAATATCCAAGATTCAGGTGTGAGGCGTTTTTATCTTACTGAGGTAAAAGACCGTGTTTACAAGGCTTTTGGTCGTTCCAATAGCCGGCAAGGGATGAAGAAAAATACAACCAAACTAAGTCGTCTTCGGAATAATAAACAAGTCATGCGAGCTAAGATTTTGCTTGCTTCAGTAATTAACCACCCTCAACTCCTTGAATTATTTAGTGAAGTTTTAGGGATTCTCGATATACCATCTCCTGATCTCGATTCTCTCAGGCAAAGTATTTTGGCAATCGCCATGACACAAGATCCATTGGATAGAACAACGTTAAAAGACCTCTTGTCAGAAGAAGGGTTTGAGTCTACATTGCTTGACTTGTTAAGTGAGAAAACCTATATGCATGCTGATTTTGCTAAACCTGATGCGGATTTTAACGCAGTCTGCAATGGGTGTGAGGATATCTGGGCACTTATGCAGAAAGATCAAATGGCGTCAGAAACTAGAATCGCCGCTCATCAAGTGGCAGAGGATTTTACAGATAAAAATGTGCAACGTGTTGTCAGTTTGGGTCGGCAGACAGCTGGACATCAAGACGAATAGGTTAGGGGATAGGGATGACAGATACAGAGAATAAAGAGCACGATAATGGTTTGGCTGCAGAATCAGCAGCAGCGATGACGGATAAGCTTGTTAAAGCCGTTAAGAAGATGATTGAGGATGGTAAAGAGAGAGGATATGTGTCCTATGCTCAGCTCAACAAAATTTTGCCAGATGATCAATATTCTTCTGAACAAATTGAAGATGTTTTGGCGACGTTGTCTGATCTTGGCATCAGTGTAACGGACTCAGACGATGACGATGATGATGACGATTCAGATGGCAAAAGCTCTGATGAATATTCAATTACTGGTGGAAATGTTACGGGAAAAGATGTCGGGCGTACGGATGATCCTGTGCGGATGTATCTTCGGGAGATGGGGTCGGTAGAACTCCTTTCTCGTGAGGGTGAGATTGCCATCGCTAAGCGAATTGAAGCGGGCAAAGAAACTATGATTGGTGGGATTTGTGAGAGTCCTATGGCTATCCAGGCAATTATTGGATGGCATGATGCTTTGGAAGAAGGTCATATGCTTTTGCGTGATGTTCTTGATTTAGAGGCGACCTATGGGGATAGCGATGGGATGCCTACAGCAAACGCATCTTTGGTAAAAGAAGAAAAAGAAGACGACCAAGCGCCAACGCTAGAGGAAAAAAAAGACCCCGATAGTGAAGAGGGCGAAGAAGAAAGAAGCCAGGAGGACGAAGATGACCTTGATGAGGTCAATATTTCGATCTCAGCCATGGAAGCGGAGTTAATGCCACAAGTCCTTAAGACTTTTGCAAAAATTGGCAAGACCTATGACAAAATGTATGATTTACAGCAGCAACGTTTGGAAGCCATCGCAAAAGGAAAAGAACCCGAGGCAGCGCTTAATAAAAAATATAATGGCTACAAGTCAAAATTGATTGACCTTATGAATGGGGTTCATTTGAATTCTGTGCGCATTGAACAGCTTATTAATCAGCATTATACGCTCAATCGCCGATTGGTTGGGCTTGAGGGGAAGCTTCTGCGTTTGGCAATAAGTTGTAAAATCGACCGTACGGAGTTTCTTGCGCAATATTATGGATCTGAAGTTGATACAAAATGGGTGAGTCAGATTAAAAAATTCAGTACCAAGGGCTGGAAAGAGTTTGCCGATAAATACAGTAAAGATATTGAAAAAATCCGTGAACAAATTACTGAAATTTCTGAAGAAGCTAATTTGCGGATCAGTGAGTTCCGTCGGATTGTCGCCATGGTACAAAAAGGAGAGAAGGAGGCAGCGCGCGCTAAAAAAGAGATGGTTGAGGCTAATCTCCGACTTGTGATTTCGATTGCGAAGAAATATACCAATCGTGGCCTTCAATTCCTTGATTTGATTCAAGAGGGGAATATTGGCTTGATGAAAGCGGTTGATAAGTTTGAATATCGCCGCGGCTATAAATTCTCAACCTATGCCACTTGGTGGATTAGACAAGCGATTACGCGCTCAATCGCGGATCAGGCGCGCACGATCCGTATCCCCGTGCATATGATTGAGACGATCCATAAGATTATGCGCACTTCCCGGCAAATGGTCCATGAAATTGGCCGAGAACCGACCCCGGAGGAGCTCTCTGAACGCTTGCATATGCCTTTAGAAAAAGTGCGTAAAGTATTGAAAATAGCGAAAGAACCCGTTTCTCTTGAAACGCCGGTTGGCGATGAAGAAGATAGTCAGCTTGGTGACTTTATAGAAGATAAAAATGTTATCCAACCGCTTGATGCGGCAATTAATTCGAATCTACGCGAGACAACAACGCGCGTTCTTTCATCGCTGACACCGCGTGAAGAACGAGTATTGCGGATGCGTTTTGGCATTGGTATGAATACCGACCATACGTTGGAGGAAGTCGGGCAACAATTCTCGGTCACGCGGGAACGGATCAGACAGATTGAGGCAAAAGCGCTGCGGAAACTGAAACATCCAAGCCGCTCGCGCAAACTGCGTAGCTTCCTGGATACATAAGTTATAAATGCAAGTTATTAAATCACCCGATACTTTTGAGAAATCTGAGGATCAGATCAGTATTTTTCTCGGCGGCTCGATTGATAAAACTGCCTCACCAGATTGGCGCGAAGCCCTCATTAATGATCTGAGCATGAAAAGCTATCAGGAAAGGCTTGTCGTGATTAATCCACGCCACGATGGGTGGGCTAACAGAGGGCATAGAAATACAGATAACCAAGATTTTCGAACCCATGTCAGGTGGGAGCTTAATCATCAATCAAAGGCGGATCTTTTGGTTTATTACTTTTGTAATGATACGGTATCGCCGATTACATTGCTTGAATTTGGGATTCATCATAAAAAGGCTCCGGTTGTTGTTCTGGAGCCGCAATATCAGCGTTTTGATAAAATGGTTTTGACTTGTGAGTATCTCGGAGTGCCATTCGAACAAGAATGGGATGGCTTTGTCTTAAACCTTGATCAACGGATTAATGACCTTTTAGCAGAAAAGCGATAAAACGATCTTGTTTTATTGTTGCTTTTGCGCGATAAATCATGCGTCTCCTCGGTGGGGCCGGTAGCTCAACTGGTTAGAGCCGGCCGCTCATAACGGTCTGGTTGGGGGTTCGAGTCCCTCCCGGCCCACCATTGAATTAATTATTTTGGCAAGGGGTTTATTGTGTAAGCGCTTTAGTTTTGGCGCTTAGTTCAAAATGGTCTGAGCTTCGCTAGTTTTTCGAGCTCTTTTGGGTGTAGATCGTATATTTTTCTACCATCAATTTTTCCATGAAGAATCGCATCTTCGATTTGATCGATTATTTTTTGAATATCAGACATTTAAATCCACATAATACTGGCGATATAACTGCACCTTCTTTTAACATAAGTTATTTATTATGTCAATAATTTATTGTAGGAGATGCTCGAGATGTTTGATATCGGAATATTTTTCTATATAACCGGCAAGCGCTTCTTGTGACGGATGTTTTCCCCAGCCGCTTTCTAGAATAGTACCAAGATCTCCAAGGGCTAATTCCTTCCCGCTTTCCATTGATTCAATATAGGCAATATAGCGGTCCGGTGTCATCGCTAGGATGGCCCAAAATGGGCCTTTGCCTTCTGTTTCTGCGGTAATATAGACGGTAACGTTTTCATTTTCTTGATGGTCTTGGGGGGCGGTCATGATCTTTAATCTACATCCTCGTATGTGTAATTAGTATGCTAGCAGTGATTATTTAATAAAAACTTTATGAAAAACGCTTTTCTTTGGTAATTTCTTAACAGTTTTGCGCGTAAATGTTATAAGCGATATAGAGTTTTCTTAACGATTTGTAAAAATTGTATAGAATTTTACTTAATTTTTTGCTATAATGACTGAACAGCTGTTTACAAATTAGGATTTTATGGTCGAACACGCCCCTCAATCACCGCAAATCACCACTGGTAAGGTGGCTAAATATATGCTGTTACCGGGGATATTACCTCGTTTGCGGCGTATGGCGGGGCTAGTGGTGCATTTTCTTCATATCTTTACGATGACATTTGGGGCGGCCGGGCTTATCCCGCATAATCACCCGTGCCTGTTAACACAAAATATTGGTCAATATCGTTTTCGGGATATTATTGGTCTCGCTGCCAGTAATGTTGAGTTTAGTAAGAAAAACATTCCGCAAATCTTGATGTTTTTCTCAGTCATCGGTGCGTTTTTGATGACAATTTTGATGGTGGGTCTGGTTATTGTTCAGTTGGCTTCTGGCGTGACAAATGCCCATGCGCAGTATTTTAGTAACCCAGCCGCAGCCCCCCCAGTGAATGATGTTGCTTATAATTTTTTGCATAATACTTTTGGTCAGGTTGGTCTTGCAGATATTTGGACAGGTACTGATAACCCTGCAGGCAATCTTATGGCTGATATGGTTGCGGGGATGCTTGCAACTTATAGCCAAGCGATGCTGATTATTGCTGGGTTTATTGTGATCTACCTTCTTATCACAACAGTGGCGGAAAGTGCGCAAACCGGTCAACCCTTTGGGAAGCGTTTTGATACAGTTTGGGCACCAATCCGTTTGGCGGTAGCTGTTGGCCTTCTCGTTCCTATCACGAGTGGTGGCTATAACTCGGCACAACTTATTGTTTTTCAGGCCGCGCATTGGGGATCAGCTCTTGCAACCAATATTTGGGTGAATGGTCTTACAAGATTGAATGCAGAAAATTTTATCTCGGCCTCAAGGCCAGATCCTGGCTATGTTTTTGCCCGAGGGGCATTTTTAATTCTAACATGCGAAGAAGCTTGGAACGAAACCGCCCGTCTTGGAAATTTAGGTGCGGATGAATATGTAAACTTTCGTACAACGCCAGAGATAAATAGCAAATCTGTGTTATACGAATGGGGCGTGGGGCTGGATTATGATTTTTGTGGTTCTATAAGAGTACCAGCTGGTAGCGCAGATGTTACTGCACCTTTTGTTGAATTTTCTGGACTTACGCCGCCTGATCCACTCAATTTATCTGCTTTTTCACAAGCGGTGGAACGGCATATTGCAACATATTTGGCTGATCTTTTGAAAACTTATCAACCTATGGCAAAGCGCCTTGCGGAATCTGTGATAGATACAAAGGAACAGGATATTGAAGAAACATTGGCCGCATATCGAGGGAGTGTAGTTACTCCAATTAGAGCTTTTCATGAAAATCTGGGGCGTCCAAGTGCAGCAGATGATCGATTTTATGTTGGTAATGACTGGGATGCAATATTTGATAAGGTTGACGCCTCTCTGATATACATGATTTCAAGCTCAGCGCAAGGGGGGTGGGCGTCTGCAGGGGCCTCTTTTTTAGCAATAACAAAGGCCAATAATTATATTTCTGCTGCTGCTTCAATGAAGCCAGAAATTGTTTCTCTTCCAGCGCTTCTTGAAAATCCAGAAGCAAATCCCTACACCCTAACACTCGATAGAACTCTTGAGATTGCTAAGGATAATTTAGCAATTCCATTCATCGGGCCGATGAAAGGGCTTTGGGAAATTATCACGAACGAACAAAATTCAAATGCTGTTATTGGGGCAAAAATCAACATAATCCTAAATCAGGCAGACGGTTGGTTTTTCGATGCACCTAGAGCAAGTGCAGCAGATGCGGCATATGTTGACTATGCAGGCCTTTGGGAACAGGAATTAATGACTGCGTCAAGGAAGGCGAATAGACAAGATACAAGTAACAGTGAGTTCGTAAGAAAAATGATGCGTTATGTTAGTAGAGTTTTTGATAGCTTTGCTTTAGATGATATTAACCCTATTGGTAGACTGATATTTTTTGGCAACACCTTGTTAGCAAGTGCAGGTGCGTTGACAGCATTAGGTATTTTAGCAAGTAGTTCAATTGCAGGTTTTAGTGCACCAGCTTTAGGGTCAGTTTTACTCGCGATGGCAAGTGTGTTTGCTCTTTCTGGCTTTGCTTTGGCAATAGGAATTACAGCTCTTCCCTTTATTTACTTTCTTTTTGCAGTAGTTGAGTGGATAGCGAGTGTTTTTGAAGCAGCAATTGGTATGCCCCTCTGGGCGCTTTCGTTTTTAACGATTGGGGGGGATGGGTTCTTTGGTGAGCGTGCGGCACAAGGAGCATGGTTGATTTTTGAAATTTTTCTTCGACCCACCGTTATTATTATGGTTTTCGTTGGTATTACAACGATTTTCTACGGTGCAATTGGATATTTAAACGCTATTTACGCTCAGTTTGTTCCTACGATTGGATTTGGTGACATCGATACTGGGCGAGTAATCCTTGTTTTGGCCTCTGGGTCTCTATTTTCTGTGGCAATTCAGATGCTTGCTTATATTGTGCTTTATGTTTTTCTAACATACAGCCTAGCTGTGTCGTTGTATAAGCTTATTGATGAGATTCCAAATCAGTTTATGCGCTGGTTGGGTGTTTCTGCAAATGGCTTGAGTGGTATTACAACAGCAGGTGTTCAGGGGGCTAGCCCATATCTTATGACCAGAGAGTATGAGAAAGTCAGCGGGGCTGTGACAGGCGCCCTTGCTAAGGGATTAAGTCGAAAACCAAAAGATCCCAAAACTCCGTAAGAGGATGATGGAAAAGCCCAGAGTCAGCAAAATCCGCCTCTTGCTAGTCCTTGGAGGCCTGGACAGGGTCCACCAAAACCATAGTTTTTCAGGCGGATTAATTTGCATAATTTTTTGCTTTGTGTTACAATATTCGTAAAATATTTTTAGGATATGATTGTTGATGTCTAAGGAAATTTCCTCTAAATCAAGTTCTACTCATGGTAAAAGAGTGGATAAAAAAAATAAACCTAAGACTAGGAAAAAAATTCTCTCAAGCTTATCAAAAATTCTTGGGAGCCTATTAAAGTTTCCGTTGATGGTTTCAGTCCGGACGCTGAGATCTATTGCTTTCTTTACCGCGGGCCTTGGGCCATTAGTTTATTTTTTATCAAAGCCGCTTTTGTCAAAAATTCAAGGTCGTATAATTGGTGAGAAAGGGATCCCTGAATCGTATAGAGGTAACCATAAAAAAATTAAAGATACTTACCAAAAAACCAAGGAACAGCCTAAGGACTCCACCGAGGTTAAGGCTGAAACCGACCTAAAAGACCATGAGCGGGTTGATAATTCTCAAGTTGAAACGGTCGACATTGACAGCGGCGCGGGTATTAACGGAGATAATATACCCGGAGGTAATAGTTCGTCAGAACTGGCCGATTGGTCTGATATTTTTGAACAGGTATTTGTAAAAAAAGCCGATATGATGGACGGCCTTGGTGAGGTTGGCAACGGCGTGGGGAATTTCATGGATAGTTTATTAGAAAACGCAGATGATTTTCTCGCTATAGGCGCGTTAGCAGGGGCTTATATTTTTGGGCGTAGTAAAGCAGCAAAAAGATTAAATGAAAAAGTCAATCAATTTAAAGAAAATGCACTTGATCAAACGGCAAGTTTTTTAGAAAAAATAGGCATTAATTTTGATAGCTCAAAAACATCCGTCATGATGACACGGTGGGGTGAAAATCTTGTTGATGTGGCCAAGAAAAGTTGGTTTGTTTTCAAATGGAGTACTGGATTGGCTCTCCCGATTTGGGTCGGAAAACAGGTTATTAATGGCGCCACTAAATTATTTAAGGGAAATGCTCAAGAGATTACTGGGCAGCAAGGACAAACTCCTGTAGCGCAGCAAGTTCCCTCTGTTTAGAACATTAGTCCTGCGCAATCGCTTTCATAATTAAATCCAGTTGCTCTGGTTGCGAAAAACTATGGCCGGCATTTTTTACGGTGGTTATCGTCACATTCTCACTCGCTAATAGATTGGCAATACGAATGGGATAATTGGTTGGAACCTCATTATCTTGCATGCCTTGTAAAAGATGGACGGGGCAATGGATGTCAATCGGGTTTTGAAGCAGGAGATGCTCGCGCGCTTCTTCAATCAGTTTTTGTGCAATAATATAGGGGGTGTTATCACAATACGGATTGGGCAGGTAAAGCACACCATCAGCTTCCAATTGTTGTTTTTGTTGTGCACTCAGCTCATTCCACATGAGCTCTTCAGTAAAATCAGGTGCCGCAGAAATGCCAACGAGTCTAACAATCCGCTCTGGGCGGTGGAGTGCAGCGAGCATCATCAACCAACCGCCTAAACTACTCCCTACAAGAATTAATGGCCCGGTCGTAACCTTATCGATAATAGCGAGAGTATCGTCAAGCCAATGACCAATGGTGCCCTCTTCATATCGTCCACTCGATTTTCCGTGACCATAATAGTCAAACCGGGTACAAGCGCGGCCATCTTGTTGACAAAATAGGCTGACGGCGGTCGCTTTGGAGGCATTCATATTTGATTGTGAGCCGCCGAGAAAAACAACACCTGGTTTTTCTTCATCGGAACGGCCTTCAACCGTTTGATAGACGAGGGTTTCATTATTATTTCTAATGAGGGTTTTGGTTGCCATATCAAGAATTACCGCGTATAAGTTATCGAGACGTATGAATAAGTTAGCGTAACAAAGCATCAATAAAAAGAGCTGCTTGAATATGAAAGGATAGCTTAAGGTAATGGCAAAAGCAAAGAAAGAACAACACGTGGGTAACGTTCAAGAAAACCCCTATGCTGAGTTTGATTTAACAAAGGCTGATGGAAGTCCAGCGGTTATTCTTCAAATTATTCCCAATTTAAACATGGGTGGGGCAGAGCGGTCCTGTGTTGATGTAGCATCAGCAATTCGTGATGCCGGTGGGATCCCCATTGTTGTTAGTAATGGAGGGGTTTGGGCATCAGAGATTGCTCGTCGAGGTGGCGAACATATTCATCTGCCTGTGCATTCAAAAAACCCTTTTACAATCCACAAAAACGCGAAAAGACTAGCTGAGATTATTCAACAATATGATGTTGATATTGTTCATGCTCGTTCTCGTGCTCCGGGTTGGGTTGCTTATAAGGCATGTCAAATGACAGGTATTCCGTATATGACGACCTTTCATGCCGCGTATAAGTTCAAAACCGAATTGAAGCGGCGCTATAATAGTGTGATGGCAAAAGGAGAGCGTATTATCGCGATTTCGAAGTTTATTGCTAATCATATTGTTGATAATTATGGCGCTGACCCAAAAGTTATTAGCATTGCTTATCGTGGGATTGCGCTTGAGAAATTTCACCCCAGTAATGTTAATGCAGAACGCCGGATTAACATGGTAAAGAAGCTGGATTTACCTGACGATCGTCCGATTATTCTTCTGCCGTCGCGTCTGACCCGGATTAAGGGGCCAAATGTTCTTATTGAGGCCTTAGCATTGTTAAAAAATAAGGAAGTGCATTGTGCTATTTTTGGCGCGAAGCCAGAAAACAGCCAATATCAAGAAGAGTTAAGTGATCTAGCTAAGAAGGTTGGCGTTGAAGGCATGATCCGCATGCATGGCCCTTGTGATGATATGCCAGCTGCTTATAGTCTTGCCTCTGTAGCAATTGCGGCGAGTATTGTACCAGAAGGTTTTGGGCGTATGGCGGCAGAATCGCAAGCGATGGGATGTCCGACAATTGCAACTGATATTGGGGCTGTGCCTGAGGTTGTACTTGATGGTAAAACTGGATGGTTGGTTCCGCCTGATGACCCAGTGGCTTTAGCCGCGGCAATTGATGAAGCATTGAGCATGACAGAAAAGCAACATGCTAAGCTAGCAACAGC
The DNA here is from genome assembly GCA_964496065.1 of uncultured Bdellovibrionales bacterium. Lineage (GTDB taxonomy): Bacteria > Pseudomonadota > Alphaproteobacteria > Micavibrionales > SZUA-601 > CAZBXD01. Next base: position 69,718 of record CAZBXD010000002.1, on the reverse strand, counting down.
AGCAATGAATCATGTTGCGAATAGCTTTAGCTTGGAAAATATGTGTGCCGTGGTTTTGGATGCCTATGAAGATTTGCTGAAAGAGAAGCAAGCTAAGAATAAAAAGCGTAGTGTTAAGAAAACAGCGAAGAAAAAAACCAGATAATCTTATTTTTTGATCAGACCCTGGAGAGCTGCAAAGGGTGAGTTTGGATCTGGTTCTTTTTCAGACTCTGGTGCCGCCTTGTTTTGATTAGTACGCCGTTTCTGACGATGCGGCTTAATCGGTGCTTTTTTCAGGTGATAGACGCGGGTTTCTTTTTGCTCAGGCGCTTCTTTAACGTCTTTAGTTGTGATCTCTTCTGTAATGGTTTCATATTTAAAGCCAAGATCGGCAAGAACAAGGTAAAGTGCGTCAACACCGACGCCAATCGTAGAGGCGAGAGCTGGATCAAACGTATATTTTCCGTCCTTAGCCCCATCAAAAACCGCGCTATTAACGCGCTCAACCATGTCCATGCGTACCGCAGTGGTCCCAAAAATTGGAAAACCGATTGTTCGGTAAAAGTCTTTTGGCGCACGCTTGTCCACCGCCATGGAGACATTACCGGCCGGCGGGGTGATGGCAAGCTCATTAGCACCATGATGGCTAAGCCATAGCGCGGCGCGTAAGTTAACGGCCGCTGGCTTAAGCATATCACGCTGATAAACATAATAGGCGCCAAGGCGAACACCACGCTTGCTTAAAAACTGGCGATCTTCTTTACTCAATTCTTTGATAAGGCCCAACACATCTTTGCGATAAAGAAAACCAAATTTTTCAAAGAGCTGGAAAGAAATTCCTTTCGCGGCCCCGGTAATTTCTAGATTTTCCAGTGAAAAGAGTGGCTCCAGTATTGTTTGAATATGACCGTTTAACCAGGTTTGCAAGTGTTTTGTGATTTTCTTTGCGTCCTCAGCCATGATTGGTTCGGTGCTGAGAAGTTTTATTTCAGGCGTGGTGACGGTACTGCCCTTAATGAGTTGTGCAATTGGCGAGGTTTTATTATCAACTGTCCATATAATTTGACCTTTTGGGGTGATGGAAAGCGTATCGAGCGACGTCATTAAAATCGTAGTGTTAATAAGCACAGTCTTTTCTTTTTTACCGTTGAATCGTGGTATTGTCTTTGTGATTAACCTAATATAATTTGATCCTTGAGCCAATAACTTAGTTTGTATTTATTGATATGCGTACCAAAAACTTCTCTCTTTTTATGTCTGTTTTTACTTTTTTCCTGATAATTGCATCAGGAGCTCAAGCTATACAGGAGATTACACCGCAAAAAGCGGGTGAAATTCAAAAGGTTTTTCAGCAGAAATTTGACAAATTAATTCAAGGAAGTGGCAGTAGTGTGCGTCTTGAAGGGACTTTGTTAGTTGAGCCAACAGAAACCTATTATGCGGTCACTTTCCCACAGATCTTTGTTGATCTACCGGATGGTAGAGTCACCGATTATGGTATTGTCGCGCTCAATCTCGTGCCGGATATAGACCCCACAAAGTGGTTGGTCTCAATGGCTTTACCGACTGAGATTTCAACAAAGGATAAAAATGGGGTCGTTATTGCAAGGGCTCGTATTGGCACGCAACAATTTAGCGGGACATGGAATACCAAGATGGGCTGGTTTCAGGCACTCAAAAGTCAGATGGGTAATCTTATTCTTACGGATACTGAAACTAATGTGGCAATCAAATTAGATAGCTTAAGCATTGATGGGACGAATGAGCCAGGCTTGGATAGTGAAAAATTAAACGCTATTGGACAAATTGAGTTGCAGGGGGTTTCCGCGGTTATTCCAGAGTCTAAAGGCGCAATCAAAAAAAATACGCTGGCCATTGATACGATTAATATGACCTATGATATCGCGGATCTTGATTTTTCGGTTATCGATCAAATGAATAAGCTCGTTGAGCAGGCTGAGAGTGATGAGTTTAGTGTGCCCCTTGGCCCTGATTTCAGTGAAATGGAGACACAATTCTCTCTGCAAGCCATGACTGTTAGGGATCCTAAAGGAAAGCAATCATTTAAAATGGACTCCATGACTAGTCAGAGCACCTATGCGATCCGTGAGGAAGGTCTTATGGATGCTGATACCCAATTTGATCTTTTTGGGATGACGAGTGATCCGAATGATCGTATTATGCAATGGATGCCGAGTGATATGTCATCACATATTACAATCAGTAATTTTCCCAGCCAGGATTTTACTAAAATGATTTTAAAGTGGGGAAAAGAGCAGATGGATATTGGGATGGTTGATGAAGAGAAAGGGTTGCAACCGCAAGACCTTGCTCGTTTACCTTTGCTACCTGACGTTGATGCCTTGAAATCAAAATTTGTTGAGGCGGGTACAGAGTATCAAATTAATCGTTTTGCAGTTAAAACCCCGATTGGTGCCGGGATTGACCTGAATGGCCAGGTTGTCGCGACCGAAGGCGCGCCGTATATTATGGTTGGACAATTTGCCCTGGCATTGACAGGCCTCGATATCGTCACGTCAACCTTGCAGCAAAAGATATCTGAATCAACGCTTGCCCCAGCAGAAGAAGGTAAACCGAAGGATGTTTTTGGCCCTATGATCGCACAGCAAGCCTTAATGGGCGTGATGATGGTTCAAGGTTTTGGTAAGACAGAAAAAACACTGGATGGCAAATCTGTCACTCGGCTTGATATCAACCTGCCGCGCGATGGTGGGATCTTGGTCAATGGACAAGATATCGGCATGCTTATGGGGATGATGGGTGGTAGCAAGCAGCCAGAAGAATAGAACTTGATTTTTCAATAAAAAACTCATATTTTATGGGCGCTTTCACCATTTTATTGCTTAAAGGAAGGATAAAAAAATGACAGCTGAAACCATGAATTTTGAAGCCGAGGTTGGACGTTTGCTCGATATCGTGGCGAACGCACTCTATTCTGATCGTGAAGTCTTTTTGCGCGAATTGATCTCGAATGCATCGGATGCGTGTGAACATCACCGTTATTTGACCCTCACCGATAAAAAACTCAAAGGCCAATCTACCGACTATGCTATTACCATTGCGGCGGATAAGGAGGCCAAAACCCTGACTATTACCGATAATGGTGTGGGCATGAACCGTGAAGACCTTATTACCCATTTAGGCACGATTGCCCGTTCTGGCACGGCTGCGCTGGTTGAACAAATGTCAAAGAAGAAAACTAGCAAAAAAACTCAGGCAAAGGCGGACATGATTGGTCAATTTGGCGTTGGGTTTTATGCCAGTTTTATGGTCGCTGATAAAGTAGATGTTGTCACGCTGAAGGCTGGCGAAAAACAAGCCTATCACTGGTCATCTGATGGAAAGTCTGGCTATACGGTTGAAGAAGCAAAACGCGATAGTAATGGGACAACGATCACGCTTCACCTCAAAGAGGATGCAACGGAATTTTTGGAAGAGGTGCGCATAGATCATATCGTTACCAAATATTCCGACCATATTGCTATCCCCATTAAAATGGATGGCGCGGTGCTGAATAAGTCGAACGCATTGTGGCAACAATCCTCAAGTAGCGTCTCGGATGAGGATCACAAAAATTTCTATACCCATATCACCGATACACCAGGAGAGCCATGGATGACTATTCATTGGCGTGCCGAAGGCGTGATTGAATATGCTGGCCTTTTGTATATTCCATCGATGCGCCCGTTTGATTTATATGATCCGCGTCGACATCATTCGGTGAAGCTTTATGTGAAGCGTGTCTTTATTACTGAGAATTGCGACGGGTTGATCCCGCCATACCTACGTTTCCTGAAGGGGGTTATTGATAGTGAGGATCTACCACTGAACATCTCGCGCGAAATGCTGCAAAATAACCCGGTGGTCACGAAAATTCGTGCTGGGATCACGAAAAAGGTCTTAGGCACGATTGAAAAAATGGCGGAGACCGATAAAACCGGCTATACTGATTTCCTTCATAATTTTGGTGCTGTCTTGAAAGAAGGCCTTTATGAGGACGTGACCCATCGCGAGCAAATCTTCAAAATCCTGCGCTTCAAAACCACGCATGGGGAAGAGGCGACCTCTCTGGCTGACTATATCGCTCGAATGAAATCGGATCAGACTGAGATTTTTTACCTGACCGGCGATAATATAGAGGCGATGCGGGTTAGCCCGCATTTGGAAGGCTTTAAAGCTAAAGGGCTTGAAGTGCTTCTTCTGGATGAATCGATTGATGAGTTTTGGTTGCCGGCGGTCGATGGCTTTGACGGGAAGGCTTTTAAATCTGTTACCCGGGTTCAGGCTGATAAACCTGAAACTGATGACAAGCAAGACCAGAAAGAAGATGCGCAAACTGATCCATTGGCCTTGTTTATCAAAGATACGTTGGGCACTTCTGTCCGTGATGTGCGCTTTACCGATGCGCTGACCGATAGCCCAGTGCGCCTTGTGTCGGCCGAGGGCGATATTGATATGAATCTGGAGCGTTTACTGCGCCAGCATAATCAACTCGATAAGTCATTTACGCGGATTTTAGAGGTCAACAAAGATCATGCAGTGGTTAAAAAATTACAATCCGTTCTCGATAGTGGGCAGGACAACGACTTGGCGAAAGATACGGCCTGGCTCTTGCTGGATCAGGCACGGATTATGGAGGGTGAAAGCGTCCTTGATTCCTCAGCTTTTGCGCGTCGATTAGCGAATGCCCTTGAAAAAGGCCTCATTGCGGCCTAGTTTTCGGGTTTATTAGCTTTTTTGTTTGACTTACTCCAACTGAATCGCTAAAAAGAGCACCGCATTTAAAGGATAAGAACAATGAAACGTACATTTCAACCAAGTAAAATTCGTCGCAATCGCGTTCACGGCTTTCGTGCACGTATGTCAACGGCAGCAGGTCGTTTGGTTTTAAAACGCCGTCGTACCAAGGGCCGTAAGCGTCTCGCCGTTTAAGGGGAGAAGGAGGCCGTATGATAATAGCACGGCTTAAAAACAGATCAGACTTTTTGAAAGTAGCTAAAAATGGCCGGCGTTGGGTAACGCCGGCTTTTGTCGTACAAATTCTCAATCGTGAGGCGAATACTCCAGAAACACTTTGTCGAGTAGGCTTTACTGTGACGAAGAAGCTGGATAAGCGCGCCGTAGTACGTAACCGGGCCAAACGGCGCTTAAGAGAAATGGCTCAAAGTGTTTTGCGTAATCATAATCTACAGGGTAAAGACATTGTGTTTATAGCGCGCCAGGGGGCTATTGATGACAACTTCAAAGCGCTTGAAAAGAACTGTTACTGGGCTTTGAAACGGTTAGAAATTGAAAAAAATGAAATATCTGTCTCTTAAACTCATTGCATTATATAATCTTTTACTGTCTCCGTTAATGGGGCACACTTGCCGGTATACCCCGAGCTGTTCGCAATACACAAAACAAGCAATTATTAAATATGGTGTCATTAAGGGATGTTATCTTGGGTTTTGGCGGATTTTATCCTGTAACCCCTATGGTGGGTGTGGTCATAACTCGGTGCCGGAGGAATTTTCATGGAAACCCTATGCGAGAGCGACAAACTCTGCTAAAAAACACGCACGATAAAAATAACAACATATATTTGATAAACTCATGAATAACCGTCAACCCAACCCGGAAGATCAGCGCCGGCTTTTGAGCGCCTTTGTTTTGTCTATGCTTGTCCTAACCCTTTTTTACGTGCTGGTCACGAAGCCGCGCGTAGAAGAGATGCGTCTTCAAGCTTACCGTGCACAGCAGGCAGAGCAAACAGAGATTACACAAACCGTTGAAGAGCAACTTACTTTAGTGCCAATTGAGCGTGCCTTGGCAGAAACGCCACGCATTCAAATTGATACGCCGACCTTAGTAGGATCCCTTTCTTTAAAAGGAGGACGGATTGATGATTTGCGCTTAAAAGGGTTTAAAAAAGACCTTGGTGGAGATGACCTGGTTCGTCTTCTTGCACCATCGGGTACCCGGAAGGCGTATTTTCTTGAAAATGGTTGGGCGCCATCTAATCCGACTATAGCCGTTCCAAATGCAGAAACAATTTGGTCTATTGGCTCCAATCGAAAATTAACAGCGAATGCACCAGTTATTTTAACATGGGATAATGGCCAAGGCCTGACTTTTAATCGAATTATTACGATTGATGAGCAATATTTAATTACGGTTGAACAGGCGGTCACAAACCAAGCTGAACAAGTGGTTAGGCTTTTCCCTTATGCTTTGTTGTCACGTACAAATCGTCCGTTGACTGAGGAAGAAGAAAAATCGTTTGAAAATCGTTCTTCGGCAATTTTGCATACTGGTCCTATTGCCTATTTAAACGATGATCTACATGAGGTTGATTTTGATGATGTCCAAGATGATGGTGTCATTGAATATGATAACTCTGAAGGCTGGATTGGCATTACCGATAAATATTGGCTCGTTAGTCTTATCCCAACGCAAAGAGCAGATATGCGCTTTGCCCATCAAGAAATTGATGAAGAAAACCATGTTTTCCAGGCCGATAGTCGTGGTGAGGTTGTTGAGGTGTTCCCGCAACAAACCGTGACAATGACCCATCGCTTTTTTGTGGGTGCAAAAAAACTTGATGTGTTGAATCAATATAGTGATGCTCTTGGGATCAAGCATCTTGATTTGGCGATTGACTTTGGTTGGTTCTATTTTATTACAAAGCCATTTTATTTGGTCTTGTCATTCTTTGGTGGTCTCTTTCAACAATGGGGTTTTACCGCCAGCTTTGGTTTAGCAATTATGTCCTTGACTGTTGTCTTACGTGCGGCGACTTATCCCTTAGCCAATAAAGCCTTCAAATCAATGAGTATGATGAAAAAACTCTCACCCAAGATGAAAGAGATTAAAGAAAAATATGGCGATGATCGTGAAAAAATGCAAACTGCAATCATGGAATTGTATAAAAAAGAGAAAGTCACGCCTATGGGCGGCTGTTTACCAATGTTTTTACAAATTCCAATTTTCTTTGCCTTGTATAAGGTTCTTTATGTTTCGATTGAAATGCGCCATGCCCCATTTTATGGCTGGATCCACGATCTATCTGCGCCGGATCCAACTAATCTTTTTACCTTGTTTGGTTTAATTCCGATTGATTTGCCAACGTTCTTAGCAATTGGGGCGTGGCCGGTTCTGTATGGTGTCACATTAAAACTAACGCAACGCATGAACCCGATGCCCAATGATCCGGTGCAAAAACAGGTGATGTTCCTGATGCCGATTTTCTTCAGCTATTTCTTTGCACAGTTCCCCGCAGGGCTTGTGATCTATTTTGTTTGGTCAAACATCTTGGGAGGGATTCAGCAATATGTGATCCAAAAACGCATGGGGATGAACCCGTCCTTTTTCCGTCGCCGTCAAGCGGAGGGCTAGGCCATGACTGCGTTTGATAAAACGCAGATTGAAGCAGGGCGCAAACTTTTTGCTGCCTCTTGTGATTTTGTCGCTGGTGTTGACACGCTAGACCGCCTGATCCCGCCTAGTTTGCCAGAAATTGCGTTTGTTGGGCGATCCAATGTTGGCAAATCATCCCTTGTCAATACACTTACAGGCCAGAAAACCTTGGCGCGGGTCTCGCATACGCCGGGACGTACGCAACAATTGAATTTCTTTGATTTGGGCGGGCGGTTGATGATCGTTGATATGCCAGGGTATGGCTATGCAAAAGTATCGCGTTCTAAGGTTAACCAATGGGTGAGGGTGAGTCGGGATTTTTTGCGTGGTCGAATTACTTTAAAACGTGTTTGTTTGCTTGTTGATGGCCGCCATGGCATTAAAGAAAGTGATGTTGAGATGATGACTATGCTTGATGAAACAGCTGTGCCTTATCAAGTTATTTTAACGAAGCTGGATAAGGTTAAAAAATCAGAGCAAAATCGTGTAACAACTGAGCTTATTGCAAAGCTTAAAAAGCATCCGGCCGCGTTTCCTGATCCGCATTGGACCAGTTCAGTTAATCAAGAAGGTATCGAAGAATTACGTGCTAGCCTTGCCCTCTTGGCTCAGAGCTAAAAATAGCGTATCTTCAAGCCTATGGAACAGCTGCTAACATATCAGATTCTTTTACCCATCGCTGGTTTTTTCTTTGGTGGGGTTTTGGTATGGGCTTTGATGCAAATTAAAGTCTCTGCGCTCAAAACAAAAATTGCCATTCAGGATAAAATGCATACTCATTTGGAAGAAACCTTTCGGGCGTTGTCTTCACAAGCGTTGCAGGCTAATAATGAGCAGTTTTTAACCCTGGCGACACAAAATCTCAAAACAGCAACGGCACAAGCGGATGGCGATTTGCAAAAACGTCAGCAAGCGATCGAAGCACTATTGAAACCGATTGATCAACGCCTGAATGAATTCAATCAAAAAATTACCAATTTTGACAAAACTCATACTGGTATTCATGGAGAAATTAAAACTATGATGGAGCGCTTGGGCAATGAGACCTCTTCATTGGTTGAAGTCCTCAAAACCCCATCTTTACGTGGCAATTGGGGCGAGGTCCAGCTGAAGCGTATCCTTGATTCAACGGGTATGTTAGAAGGCGTCAATTATCGAACCCAAGTCACAGTTGATAATACACGTCCTGATATTGTTGTTGATATGCCCGGTGGCGGTGCGATAGTCATTGATTCAAAAGCACCAATGCAGGCTTATTTTGATGCGTTACAGGATGGCTTAAATAAGGTAGAACAAAAAACCCATATCGCCCGTCATATCGATCATGTCCGAGCGCATGTTCGAGCGCTGTCAGGCAAAACCTATTGGGAGAAATTTGACACGCCTGAATTTGTTATCATGTTTTTCCCCTCAGAAAGTGCTTTACGCCTTGCCCAAGAAACGGATCCAAATATCGTCCATGAGGCATTTGAGAAGAATGTTCTTATGGCATCTCCCTTGACACTCATTGGATTGTTGCGTGTAGTCTCTTTTGGTTGGCGCCAAGTGCAAATGGCAGAAAATGCGCGTGAAGTTTCGGACTTGGGAGCTGATCTTTACAAACGAATTCAAACATTTGCAGGGCATTTTGAAAAAGTTGGGAATGGCTTAAAAACTGCGATTGGGGCGTATGATAATGCAGTTGGGTCAATGGAAAGAACGCTTCTTGCCGGGGCACGAAAATTAAAAGATGCTCATGTTGTCGATCATTTAGCAGAAGAAAAAAAACTGATACCCATTGATAAAACGCCGCGCCCCATAACATCAGATGAGCTTATTATCGAAAAAGAAAAAAAACGGGAAATTGCTTAAACTATGGCTTTATATCCTATTCTTTTTATTCCAGATCCAATGTTACGCCAGCGGGCGGAGCCAGTGACTGTTTTTGATGATAGCTTACGCACGCTTCTTGATGATATGCTTGAGACGATGTATGCTGCCCCGGGGATTGGGTTAGCAGGCCCCCAGATTGGTGTGGCAAAACGCGTGATCGTCATTGATCTTGAAACCCGTGAAAGTGGTGTGGGCGGACAGCCGATTAAGCTTGTGAACCCAGAGATTGTAGATGCCGGTGCTGAGCCTTTGACTCAACAGGAGGGGTGCCTGTCAATTCCTGGGGTTTATGCAGACGTCACTCGACCATCCTGGGTCAAGGTTAAGTATTTTGATGAAAACGGCAAGAGCCAAGAAATTGAGGGAGAAGGGCTTATGGCAGCCTGCCTTCAGCATGAGATCGATCATCTTGATGGTAAACTTTTTATCGATTACTTATCATCATTGAAGCGATCAATGCTTTTAAAAAAAATTCAAAAACAACAAAAATTTCAGTCGACTGATTAGGAAGGTCAGCCATGCGTCTTGCTTTTATGGGAACGCCTGATTTTGCCCTTATTGCATTAAAAAATATGGTTAAATCTGGTTTTAAGCCGATCTGTGTTTATACAAAAGTACCCCGCGAAAAAGGGCGTGGTCATCGGTTGCAAAAAAGCCCGGTTCATCTTTATGCCGAAGATCAGGGGATTGAGGTGCGGACCCCAACTTCTTTTAAAAAAGACCCAACAGCCGTTGATGATTTTAAAGCCTTAAATTTGGATATTGCGATTGTTGCGGCCTATGGATTGATTTTGCCAGCCTCTATTTTAGAGACACCGAAACATGGCTGTATCAATATTCATGGCTCACTTCTGCCACGATGGCGTGGGGCAGCACCGATCCATCGCGCGATTGAGGCAGGAGACACTAAGACTGGTGTGACGATCATGCAAATGGATGAGGGGTTGGATACCGGCCCTATGATTTTAAAAGGGACATTCCCGATTACAGATAAAGATACAGGGCAAACCATCCATGATCAGATGGCAGCACAGGGGGGAGAGCTGATTGTTAAGACGCTGAAAAAATTACAAGAGGACGGACAACTTGAAGCCACCACGCAGCCAGAAGACGGTGTAACCTATGCACATAAACTAGAAAAAGAAGAGGGGCGTATAGATTGGACACAATCTGCACAAGCTTTGGAGCGAAAAATCCGAGCCTTTACCCCTTGGCCAGGCACTTGGTTTGAATATGGCGGGCAACGTTTTAAAATTTTAAAAGCACGATTGAGTGATCAAATTGGTGATCCTGGAACAATTCTTGATGATCAACTTACTATCGCCTGTGGTGAAGGGGCGCTTCAAATTACCCGCTTGCAGCGGGCGAGCAAAGCACCGATGGAGCTAGATGAGTTTCTCCGTGGTTTTGATTTACCAGTTGGAACAATTTTGTAATGCAGCGCTGGAAACTCACGATTGAATATGATGGTACCCCATTTTGCGGCTGGCAGCGGCAACTTGATTGCCCTTCTGTCCAACAAACTATTGAAGAAGCAATCCTGGCCTATAGTGGTGAAGAGGTCACCGTTCATACGGCTGGTCGCACCGATACCGGGGTGCATGCCTTGGGCCAGGTGGCTCATTTTGATATGCCAAAAAAATTTACGCCAAAGGAAATTCGCGATGCGACTAATCATCATATGGGGGATGCTCTGATTTCAATCCTGAGTGCAGAGAAGGTGAATGAAGAATTTCATGCTCGGTTTGATGCTAAGAAACGCTTTTACAAATATGTGATTAAGAACCGTTTTGCCCCGCCCGTAATTGGAGCCAAATATTTTTGGCATGTCAAGCGACCGCTTGATATTGATGCAATGCAACATGCGGCGCAACATTTATTGGGTAAGCATGATTTTACTTCTTTTCGTGATAGTCAATGCCAAGCAAAATCACCGATTAAGACCCTCGAGAAAATCGATATTTCTAGGCAAGGCGAGGATATTATTTTTCAAATTTCTGCAATTTCCTTCCTGCACCATCAGGTGCGTAATATGGTCGGGACATTAGAAAAAGTTGGTTCTGGTTCTTGGGAGATTGACTCGATTAAAGATATCTTAGCTTCTAAGGATCGAACTAAGGCTGGGCCAACGGCCCCGGCTAGTGGCCTTTTTTTAGTGAAAGTTGAGTATTAATAAATAATCACATAGGCCATGGCGCTGACCAGTGTGTGGACAACTTCCCCCGCCACTAAGATCAACAAAATATAATACCACTGGATTTGAAAAGTTATTTGAATAATAAACCATTCGTAAATTTTTTGAAAAAATAGCAAGATGAAGAAGAAAAATTGCGCCATCGGTTCAGTGGCAGGGTCAATAAAAATAATCGGTAGCGTTAAGAAAAAAGCGAGGATGGCCAGCCAATTACTCATCTGGACATAGCGCATAAATTCTTTGCTTTTCTCAAGATGCTTTAGGATGGAATAGGTTATAATCAGAGACCCACACAGTGTTATAATAAACCTAAGTGTTTGGGCAAGAAGAACAAGGCTAAGGGGTAAATTGCCTTCATAGGTTTCAGTCCGTAAGAAGATGATCGCTAATATAGCGAGATATGTAATGCCTGGAATAATAAAAGAGCGGATTGCCCGAGAGTAACTGTTGTCAAAAAACTGAATGCTGCGCTTATCGATGAGAAGAATACGCCATAGACCAAACAGAGAGCTGATAATTTCTGATAAAGGCATTATGCACTCCCAATCTTTTGTAAGGCGTTTTCTAAATCACCTTGTGGCAACGCCATCCAAGAGGGCGCATGCGTCCATAAAAGTACGCAAGAGATTTTATGCTTAGGATAAAGTTGTTTTAGTAAAGCATAGTATGTTGCCATCTGAAAGATATAATCTTTAGGCACTTCATCAAGAGATGAAGGGCAGGGTCGATTGGTTTTATAATCAACGATCCAAACCGTATTCTCTGTGATAAGGAGACGATCAATTTGTCCAGAAATTGCATGGGATTTTTTACCAATAATAACTTCACCAACAATAGGAACTTCAGCTTGAGCAGACTGAGAAAAAAGTGATTGATAATCGGGATGTCTTAAAACTGCCATAATTTCACTGTGGAGTTGTTTTTGGATCCTACTGTCCAGTTTTAAATGAGGTTGTTGCAGATAATGTGATAAGATATCAGACCATTGTTCTGGTGGATTAGTCGGTAAGGTTTGTAAAATTTTATGAATGAGGGATCCACGCCAGAATGGCCCTAAAGCGGTACGTTCCATGGGGGATTGTACTGCTGAGGACTTTACTGTTGGGCGAGATGGGCTTAACGGGGTTGGGCGTTGTGGTTCAGTCGGTGCTTTTTTTCTTAGCCAAGAAAAATCTGCCAGATTAATAGAGGGTAAACTAGGCTCTTCTTTTTGGTCTTGTTTTTTTGTTTTGCCTTTATGTGTCAGACGCAAAGCGGTTTTATCTTTATATGGGATTATTTCACCATAGTTTTGCCAGGCATTCTTGATCTCAGTATACCACGAGTCTTCATTTGAAGTTTTTCTGGTCCAGCCTGCAATGTAAAGCTCATCTTCTGCGCGCGTTAAAGCAACATAGAGAAGACGATAATATTCTTGCTGTTCGGTTTCTTTGTGTATTTTTTTAAGGTCATCAATCGCCGCATTATTGGCTATTTCACCACTAGCCCATAAAAAGGGGGTTTGATTATCCTTTGGCCAATAAAAGGAGTAATTTTTGTTACTAGCACTGGGCTTTTTAAAGGCATCTGGAATAAAAACAATTGGTGCTTGCAGACCTTTTGACCCATGAACGGTCATGATCCGAACCTGACCTGTGACATTGGAAAGTTCCCGTTTTATCTCGGTTTCTGTTGTTTTAAGCCAATGGGTAAACCCTTGTAAACCAGGTGGATGTGACTGCTCAAAACTTTGGGCTGCGTTAAGGAGCTCATCAAGCGGGTCTTTTACTTCCATGCCAAGACGATGGAAGAATGCCTTTTTACCACTTTCAGGCGATGCTGGACAGGGTTGTAACAAGATATCAGAAATAAAATCAAACGGTTTCTTGTTTTGAGATAGACAGAGAAAGTGGTTCAAATATTCAATAACTTGAGGCCATTCTTGATAATGATTTTTTAACGACTGCCACAAACTAAGATCACCGCGCGCGTGAGCGATTGTAAATAAATTTTCTTCGCTCATGCCAATTAAAGGTGATTTTAAAACTGTTGCAAGTATTAGATCATCACTGGGTAATAGACAAAATTGGATAAAGCTCAGAATATCCTTTACCACAAGCTGCTCACTTAAGATCATACGATCTGTTCCGGTGACAGGAATATTTTTATCCTTAAGCGCTTTGATTAGAGCGTCCATCATTGGCCGTCGAGATTGAAGGAGGATCATGATGTCCCCTACTTGGACAGGTCGGTTATAGGAAGGTAGGAAGCGTTTTTCATTAATCCATGTTGCAATTGTGTTGGCAATATCACGGCAAAGCATAATCATTGGGTTCGATTGTGGAATACGTGCTGTGGGTAAATAGAAGACATCGCCAATTTGTTGTTCAGCTAATTCATAAGGCGGCCATAATTCAACAAGACCCGGGCGGTCACCGTGATAAGGGATATGAGATATAGGGTGAGTTTGTAGAGAAATTTTTTGCCGCAGAGTGTCATTACGAAGTAAATGATCGACCGCATTAAGAATCACTGGGGAAGATCGAAAATTAATTGCCATGTCAACTCGCCGCCAATTTTTTTTAGCTTGCTGTGTAAGCCGAGAAAAATAATCTGCCATATCCAGAAAAAGTTCCGGGTCAGCATCTTGGAATGAATAAATCGATTGTTTTTCATCACCAACGGCAAAAATCGTTCGAATGACATCATCAGAGTGAGTGCCGATGCCCTGGAAAAATTCTTCTGAAATTTTTTGAATAATTTGCCATTGCGGAGGACTCGTATCTTGTGCTTCATCTACTAATATATGGTCAAGACCATTGTCTAGCTTATATAATACCCACTGTGGAGTATTATGGCGTGATAGAAGAGTGGCTGTGAGGTTGATCTGATCATCGTAGTCAAGCAAAGCATGCTGCTTTTTAAGGGACGAATATTCATCAATAACGGCGGCACTAATACGCCACATCAGCGCTGTGATTTCAAGTGTTTTGATTAACCTTAACTGTTGGGTGTGGTTAAAAACTTGTCTGGCTTCATGTTGTAAAATGCTCAAAATCTCAGGGTATTGTCTCCCAAGCTTTTTTGTCATTAATTTTGTATCCGCTTTAATCACGCCTGCTTGAGTTAAAAATACGGATTGATACTTTTTAAAACTACTATTTTTATCATCAAGAAATTCACAAATTATGGCAGCGTTTTGTTGGTCTGTTTTTGGGGTTCCAGTCATTAAAACCGAAACGACTTTGCGTAAGGCGATCTGGTCTGAGACGCTGTAATTAAGATCATTTATTTTCTCAGGGGAAAACCCGTAATGCTGATATAAATGAGTGATCACACCATCAACATGTATATGTTCTTTCAGCAGTGCTTTAATATGTTGCCGCTTTTTCATGAGTTCTTTTAAGACATTTTTGAAGCGCTTAGCATCAAGCTCTCCCATAAAATAGCTAAGCGCATTTTCAAGGGAAGGAGGGGGTGTACGAATTAAATTTTGAATAGCATTATTCATCAACTCATCTACTTGGCGATCATCAGCAATTTGAAAACCAGGTATTACACCGGCTTCAAGAGGAAAGCGGCTAAGGACAGATTGACAAAAAGAATGCAGGGTCATAATTTTCATTCCCCCTGGTGTATCAATAACTTGGGCGAAAAGCCGTCGTGCTGCATCACGCATTACATCATTTGGACGTTGCCCTGTTAAATTTTCAAGTGCATCAATTAATGCGTCATCAGATAATGTTGTCCATCTTGCTAACGTTTCATTGACACGGTTTGCCATTTCTGAGGCGGCTGCCTTGGTAAATGTTAGGCAGAGGATTTTACTCGGATCTGTGCCCTGTTTGACCTCTCCAGTTAAAAGTTGCCTTGGCAAGAGTAAACGAAGGAGACGATCAACGAGAACTTTAGTTTTCCCTGTCCCAGCGTTTGCCCCAACCCAAACAGAAGAAAGTGGATCAGATGCGCTTTGCTGTATTACATTTGGATCAGGATTATTTGATTGTTTTAAAGGCGTTTGACTCATATATCGTCACCCGTCTCATCATTGGCTGACCATTCTTGAATCCGTGCAAGATGCTCGTAATCATTATAGGTTGGTTTTACGGCAAAGTTAGGAATTGACCAATAGGGTGTATCTATTTTTGAAAAAGCCTCGATCAACTTTAGAAGGTGTTCTTTAGATTTTTGGATCAGTGTTTCAGGATCGGAAAACGTAATCACGTCAGCGGGTTTTTCTTTTTTTCCAGAAAATTTGTAATAGCTCAGTTGTGCGATATTGAATTCTTTGCCTTCACCAAATCCGCCATTTTCGGCAATAAGACCCATGAGAGAAAGTTGAGGGGCATAGCCTTTTTTAACGGCCGTTTTCGTTGGTACACTCCCGGTTTTGTAATCAATAATTTGCATCTTGTTATCACAACAAAGATCAAGCCGGTCAACTCGGCCAGTTAAGGTGAAGTCATTGATTGTGATTGTACCGCTGCGTTCACCGAGGCGTTTTAAAACAGCGCTATTCGTGCGCTCATAATCAATAAACCATTCCGCAATATGTTCAAACTTTGAGCGCCATTGTTTGTGTTGTTCAGGGCGCAGCGTTTTTTCTTCAAGATGTTGATCAGCAATTCTAAGAAGAATTTTTAAAATATCCTTTTTATTGATATCATGTTGCTGATTAGTGAAAACCTCTAAAACATGATGGACATAGGTTCCCCAATCCCGGCTTTCTTCATCCTCCTCAATTTCCTTCAGTTTTCGAAGCTTTAGGACATGTTTAGCGTAGATGCTATAAGGATCACGGATCCATGTTTCAATTTCTGTGGCGGAGAGTTTTAATGGACGCACTGCAACGGGTGGGGTTGGATGCGGTTGCTCACAAGGGGTTGTGGTGTCTGTATAGTCAATTTCTTGTGCAAGAATCTGATAAGGATAAGCCCCAGATAAAGGAGGTGTTTTGGCTTGTTTTAAAACAGTCTCCAAGCGTAAAAGCCACCGGCTTGGTACGGTTTGTGCGCCGTCATTCATTTGACAGCGAGTGAGAATGACACGCGGTGAGGCAAAATGTTGACAAAAATTATGGGCAGAAAGACCAATTTGCCGTTCAAGACTGGGGAGACCAAATTGTTGCCGCATTGGTCGTGACATCCAGGGATCATGATTTTGACTTATCGGCCAAACCCCTTCATTTAATCCACTCATAATCATCAGATCGGCTGATTGCAGTTGTCCCTCAATGGGAGAAAGAATTTTAAGACGCGGATGTTTCTGATAACGGGGCCGGATTGTAATCTGACTCATCAGCGTTTCGATTATGTCAGCATATCCTGATGCAGTCATAGCGGGATGCCAGTGGATGCTATTTTTAAGATCACTGAATAGTGTTGCTGCTGCTTCACCCATTTCATCACGCCACAGGGTATCTGGCATGCCAAGCGTTTCCGCAATCATAATATGGTGATCGATCCAGTTGCTAAAAATTTCTTCTTTCTTATTCCAAACTATTGAAAACGTATTTTCTATTTCTGTAATAAGGGTCTTGAGGCGTTTACGGTTTTCACTTTCTTTAAGGTGATCAATCTTTTGTTTAATGGCATCAATATTATCAAGGCGAGGCCCCCGCATGATTTCTTTTTCAAAAAGCGTTATAGAATCATTGTAAGCTACTTTTTTATCACCGAATTGGCAAAAGGAATGTTTGAGCATTTCAAGTAATAAAACCGTATGGTGTTGATGATCTAACATCCGTGCAATTAGGGTTAAAAAATGCCCTAGAACAGTCTTCGATAGCGGTATTCCAGCAGAATCATCAATGTCAACTTGCCATCGTTTTAAGTTAGTTGCAACGCGGCGCGCAAGGTCACGATCAGGGGTGACAAGCATGGCAGTTTTTTGTGGAGTTTCGAGTACTTCACGCATCATCAGGGCAATGATTTGAGCTTCTTCTTGTGGATTTTCTGCTACGATATTTGTGATGCCATCAACACAAAGTGGATCAAGGGTGAGCTCATACCATTTATGGGATGTTGTTGCAGGACGCATTACTTCACTGATGAGTGATTGCCGAGCCTGAATAATATGGTTTGTTTTTGGGTTTTGCTGGTCTGATTTTTCAATAAAGGGCCATTTCTTGACTGCCGATCGCGGCGAATCGGCAAGATCAAGAAGGTTTTTCAATGCATATTGTGGATGAGATTGATCTAAAGAATCCCAGCTTTCTTCGTCTAAGTGCTGATCAAGGCCAGGTAGAATAAGAGATCCTGTGGGCATTTGTGCAATGGTTATTAAAAATTGCGCAGTAGCTGGAATAGTCCCGGTAGCACCAGCGGCGATAATTGGGTTTTTCGGTGGCGTGTTTTTGAATAATTCTGATTTTAAATCAAGAAGCCGGTTACGATATTCAGATGGATTACACAAATTTTTCTCTCGGAGAATATCCGGTAAAGTTTGAATAATAATACTTAAAAAATCGAGCGTAATTTTCCAATGTTCGGCAAATTCTTCTGGGACCAGGCTCGCTAAGTTTTCAGCATTCAGGTCATAAGCATGGACTTGGTCAATCAAACGCCCAAGATCAACAGCTAATCGAATGGCTTGGTCGTATGACAGGTCAAGATCACCACGCGCCATAATCATTTGTGCAAGTAAAAATTGCCGGGATAATGGCTGGATCGGTTCTGTGATTGATAAATTTGGCAAAAGATCACTGAGGAGGAGGTCGTCCAAATCCATATCTCCAATCGGAATCATGCGAGGTAGAATCGTCACTTGACCATTGGTGAGTTTCAGAAAACTCTCAGATAAAGTGCGACAACTACGACGATTGGGAAGGTAAATATTGATCTGGCTTAATTTTACTGGGTTCTCTTTGTATTGAGTAAGCAAGCCCTTCGCCAGCGTATCGGTAAATGGCAGGCCTGCCGGGATATAATGGATATTAGCCTGTGTCACCTATTCCTCCGTGAAAGTTAGGAGCCGATTTTTCCATTCCCCGTAGGGATTGATTTTGATCAGACGTGTCCCATCATCATTAAGCGTGATCTGTATTTCAAGTCGGTCATGTGGGGTCAGCGTACCAAGTCGATCCGGCCATTCTATAACGGTAATGGCTTGAACCAGACTATCTTCCCAACCCAGCTCAATAATATCATCCTCTGCATCCGTTTCATTTAAACGATAAAGGTCATAGTGATCCAGTTGTATTGACAGATCATAAGACTGAACCAGAGTAAAAGTTGGGCTGGGTACGATCTGGTCTGCACTACCGTGAGATTGGATCAAATAACGGGCAAAGGTGGTTTTTCCAACGCCTAAATCACCAATAAGGAAAACAACGTCGCCAATCGTCAAAAAGGAAGCGAGCTGTTCAGCTATTTTTTTTGTCTGGGTTTCGGTGTTAATCTGGAATTGCATGGTTTTATTTTTTCGCTATGCTTATGGTCTTGTATGTTAATGGGTTTAAAATTGAAATGACAGAGCAAACTGTTATCAAAGATGTAGCAATTATTGGGGCGGGGCCAGCCGGTCTGTTCGCCATATTTCAGTGTGGGATGTTGAATATGTCCTGTGTTGTGATTGACACACTCTCTTCTGTCGGTGGGCAATGTACGGCGCTTTATCCTGAAAAGCCGATCTATGATATTCCGGCCTATCCAAAAATTGATGCGGGCGCTCTAATCGACCAATTGGAGCAACAAGCAGCGCCGTTTAAGCCCAACTATCTTCTTGGTCAACAAGTCATTAAAATTGAAAAGCAAGAGGACCTGTGGTATTTGACCACATCAAAAGGCACACAGGTGCAAGCTAAGGCGATTATTATTGCTGGAGGCGCCGGATCTTTCGGGCCCAACCGCCCCCCACTGGCCGGGATTGAGGCATTCGAAGAGACATCCGTATTTTATATGGTTCGTCGGCGCGATGATTTTAAGGGCAAGAGGGTCGTGATTGCTGGCGGTGGCGATAGTGCGGTCGATTGGGCGTTGTCTCTGGCAGAGGTGGCAGAATCGGTTGCCGTCGTGCATCGTCGGGATAAATTCCGCGCCGCGCCGGAAAGCGTTAATCAACTGCGTGCCTTGGCGGAAATGGGCAAGGTTGAGCTTATCGTGCCGTATCAATTAGCCTCTCTGGAGGGTGAAAACGGGCAGTTGAGTAAAGTCCATGTCAAAACCCTGGAGGGAGAAGAACGGGTGCTGGATGTGGATGTTCTTCTGCCGTTTTTTGGTTTGGCGATGAATTTAGGGCCGATCGCGGAATGGGGGCTGGATCTGCATAAAAGTCAGATTGCGATTAATCCTGCGACCTGCGAAACTTCTGTGCCGGGGGTTTTTGCGATCGGCGATATCAGCCATTATCCAGGCAAGCTGAAATTGATCTTGCAAGGCTTTAGTGAGGGCGCGATGGCCGCGCATGCGATTTTCCCGATCGTTCATCCGGGTGAGGCGCTGAATTTTGAACATTCGACCGATAAAGGGGTCCCCCAAGGATGAGGAAAAAGCCATGACATTCTTAACGCACATTATCGCGACGATTATGCGCATTGCTCTTTGGGTGGTCAGCGGGATTGTTGGTCTGTTCCTCGCTGGGATTGCCCTAATTATTGGCACCTTTGGCCTGCTCTTCCTCAAATTTAAAATGGGGAAGATGATGGAAGATCAATTTAAAGATATGACGGAACGTGTGAAAAAAGCCCAAGAACGCAGTCAACAATACCGGGATTCAACCTCTCTCGATGGCAAGACAATAGATGTTGAGGATTATAAGGTTGTGGATGAGGATTAATTAAAACCGCGTTGGGGCGGGGTCGAGGACGCGCGGATCGCCGCGTTGGACTTCCAAAACGGCGAGGCCACGCTCCACTAACCCGTCTTGACGGAAACGAAAGATACCATCAATCCCGGAAAACCCATGCGGGGAGGTGATGGAGGCGCGGTCAAAGGCCGGGGCACCTCCGCGTTGAATACCAGTATAGGCGAGGACAGCGGCAAGGGCCGTCGCATCATAGGCCAGTGATGCCAAGCGTGGTGGCTCAACACTAAAGGTTTGGTAGTATTTCTCCATAAAGGCCTCGCGTTGACGTGGATCAGGGGCGGCATACCATCCGCCGAGCAGGGCACGTTCAGAGACAGACGCGCGATCATCCCACAGGCCTGTCCCGATCAGCTTCACCTGATCAGTATCAACACCGTAATGGGTTAGCAGAGCGGCGGTAGAAGCCAGGCTACTGCCGCCTAGTGGTAAGAGAATTGTGTCATAGCTCGTCGGCGCCATCGGGGTTTTGATGTCTTCTACCTGGATCGGGGCGTCTGGATCAACCTCTTCCTCGAGGTTGACCATGCCCCGACGTTGATCATATTCGGCAAATTGCCGGATCACGGCATTGGAACTGGCCGCGCCGGGGACAAAATGCGCCACCTTTGTCGGGCGCAAACCTTGTGCGGATAGAGCGTTTTGTAACGTACCATAAACCGCAGTGCCATAGGGCGTCTGTGGCACCATAATACCAATCTTTGTTCGATTATGTCTTAGTGCGTAATCAACCACCCTTGTTACCTGACTAAAGGGGAGAAAGCCCATTGTGAAAACATTTTGACCAGTGATCGACCAATCCGTTGAAAAGGCAATAACATTAATATTTTTAGCGCGAGCAAGCGGGGCAACAGCTTTCACAGAGTGAGAGAAAAGTGGCCCAAGGATAATTTGCGCGCCTTGATCAAGAGCCTCTTTGGCGGCTATGCGTGCACCTACTGCTGTGCCTTTGGTGTCCCGTGTGATCATTGTGATGTTTGAGCCAGCAATATCAAACAGCGCTAATTGTGCGGCATTTGACATGGCTTTGCCCAAATCGGATGCCTTGCCCGTTATCGGTAAAAGAACAGCAACCTTAACTTTTGGTTCTTGTGAAATCGTAGCTTCGGGGAGGTCACCAATTTCAAAATCATCTGGCACGGTATATGTTTTCGGGAGCTCAAAACGCTGGCCCATAGTAAGCGCTGCTGCGGTTTCTTGAGTGATTTCAGTTTGTGGGCTGTATGGGCCGCGACTGTCGCCTAAAGTCCCTTCACGGATAGGGGTATATTGTGGAAGAGATTCGGGGTCGACATCACCGGGTTGATAAACTGAATCGCCATTCAGCCAAGGAGAATCGTAATTAGACGGAGAGCTGGCACATGCAATCAGAGCTACACTTATCAAAATAGCAAAAATAATGGGGGATAAACGTTTCCAATTTGATCTTTGTGAAGACATCGGGCTATGATCCTGAAGGTACAATATATGAAATCAAAGTGTAGCGTTATAAAAGTCATGAGTAAACAGGTAGTCCCTAAAGTTGGCGAAAAAAATAGTATTGTTCCAGCGCTCTATCTTGTGGCGACACCGATAGGTAACCTGCGCGACATTACGTTGCGAGCAATGGATGTTTTACAAGAAGCGGATGTAATTTATTGCGAAGATACTCGGGTCAGTCGCAAGCTTCTGCAAACGCTAGGTATTAAAAAAATTCCAAAATCTTATCATGATTATTCCACAACTAAGGTGCGTGAAAACATTGTTGCTACGATCCAAAAAGGCAAGGCGATTGCCCTGATCAGCGATGCGGGTATGCCGTGTATCAGTGATCCGGGGTATAAGCTGGTTCGTTTGTGTCGTGATGAAGGGGTTGATGTTTTTCCTGTGCCGGGCGCAAATGCGCCCTTGGCAGCTTTAAGCGCTTCCGGCTTACCAACAGATCGTTTCCATTTTTGTGGTTTTTTGCCAACAAAACTGAGTACTCGGCGCGATATTTTGGAACCATTAATTGATCTTCCTGCTACAATAATTTTATTTGAAACCGCTAAGAAACTAAGCAAAACTCTCGAGACAGTTCATACCGTTATGGGGCGACGCCCTATCGTGATTGCAAGAGAAGTGACAAAAAAATTTGAAGAATATATAGAAGGTTATACAGACGATCTTATAGAGAAGATAAAACTAAAGGGGAGCCTGAAAGGAGAGATCGTTTTATTGATTGCGCCAAATCAAACCCGGTTATCAAAAGAGATAGATCAGGATACAGTCGATTCATTTTTAGCTGAGCACTTGGCAGGGAAAAGTTTAAAAGATGCAGTAGAAATTGTCACTGAAATAACTGGTATGCCCCGCAAGGTCATCTATGCGCGTGCCCTATTTATTAAGGGGAGCCAAACAACGTGACAACGACTCGTCTTGAGTGCTATAAAAAAGGGCATCATGCTGAATTGATATGTGCATTGGTTCTCCTTCTTAAAGGGTGTCGCGTGTTAAAACGCCGCTACAAAACACCAGTTGGTGAGATTGGCCTTATTGTTCGTCGCGGACAATCCATAGTTTTTATTGAGGTAAAGGCACGATCATCCTGGCAGAAGGGGGTTGATGCTGTGACACCGCATGCTAAGAGACGGATCCGTCGCGCTGCAGAGCATTTCTTGATGAAAAATTCGCATTATATAAATTTTTCTTGTCGATTTGATGTAATGGTTGTCAGTGGATTCTCTCTGCCGTATCATGTCATTAATGCTTGGTCATAAATTTTCAAATTCAAAGAGATTTTCTCATGAAATATCGCCTATTAGTCTTGCTATTATTATTTCTTATAATCCCAGTTATTTCTGCATGTGCTCCTTTAGGTATTATCGCAGGAGCCGGCGCAACGGTTGGATTGGCAAGTGCGCGTGAAGGAGGACTTGAACAGGCTTCAAAAGATGTCCGTATCCAGGCTTATATTAATGATGCCTGGCTTCGACATGATCCGGATATGTTTCGTCGTGCTGATATGACAGTGCGAGAGGGGCGTGTTTTACTCACAGGTTTCGTTCCAAAACCCGAGCAACGTGTTGATGCGGTTCGTTTGGCTTGGCAAGCGCCTGGCGTCACACAGGTTATTAATGAGATTCGTGTGCAGAATAGTGAGGGGATCTCAGGATTTGCGCGTGATGCCTTGATTACAAGTAAACTCAAAGCAAAACTGGTTTTTGACCGCGATGTTGTTTCTGTGAATTACACTGTTGATACGGTAGGGGGTATTGTTTACTTGATGGGCGTGGCTCAAGATCAAATTGAACTTGATCGCGCTATTGCACATGCCCGTAATCTTGCCTATGTAAGAGAAGTTGTTTCGTATGTGCGTTTAAAAACACAGGCTATGGTTAATGAAGGTGTTCCTGATGATATGGAGCCTGCTGGAGATGCGCCAGTTGAATGGTAGATGTTATCACTGACCAATTGAAGCAAATTGGCCAAGAGAATGAACAAAAAATCCTCTTGGCAGAAACAGCTTTACTAATTGCAGCAATAGATCAGCCCGGAATCCACCTCGATCGCTATCAAAATCATCTGACAAAAATGGCAGAAACACTACACAATAAAATCACACAGCGTGCAGTTTTATCTGACGCTCATGATGAATTGATGGCGCGTGTTGAGCTTCTCAACGAGGTTATTCGAGGCGAATTTAAATATATTGGTGATGAGGATGGCTATGATAATCTTGATAACACAAGTCTTATTCAAGTTATAGAGCGCCGCCGAGGTATTCCCGTCGCACTTGGTATTTTATATTTACATGTGGCCCGTGCTGTGGGATGGGAAATTGATGGTTTGAATTTTCCGGGTCATTTTCTTGTTCGTCTTGGCTATCAGGGGCAAAGAGAAATTATTGACCCTTTTTATGAGGGGCAAGTAATGGATGCAGCTTGCCTCAGGGCTTTGGTAAAAAACATGCTAGGTAAAGGGGCAGAGCTCAATTATGACTATTATACACCAATGAATAATCGTTCGATTCTTCTACGTTTATGTAATAATCGTAAAACCCGCCTTATTGCAGGGGAAGATTTTAAATCTGCAATGAAAACTGTTGAAACAATGTTGCTGATTGCGCCTAATAATGTTCGATTACGTTTTGATGCCGGTGTTTTGAGTGCACGCCTAGATCAACGCCAAGAAGCAATAAACCATCTTGAACATTATATTGAAAACATTGGGGATCCAATGGCAGTGTCAGAGGCATCAGCTTTACTTATTTCTCTTAAGAGAAGTTTGCAATAGCGTTTTATTTTTACGTATCTTTTAGAAACTATGGATATAAAGGCAAGGTCATGAAAGATAAACAAGTTACTATTTTTGGGGGGACCGGATTTATTGGGCGCTATGTTGTCAGCCGTCTTGCAGCATTAGGGTATAATATTCGGGTTGCAACCCGTCGCCCGGGTTCAGCTTACTTTCTACGCCCGGCTGGAAATGTCGGACAAGTTGTACCTTTTTTGTGTGATATCCATGATGATTACTCGGTTGCAGCGGCAATCGAAGAAAGTACTCTTATCATCAACCTGATCGGTATTTTGGCTGAATCAGGGAAAAAAAACACCTTTGAAAAAATTCATCATGGCTTTCCAAAACGCTTAGGGCGTTTGGCAAAAAAAGCCGGAATAAAAACATTGGTGCATGTATCGTCATTGGCGGTCAGTGAAAGGGCGTCTTCACAATATCTTGTAACAAAGGCAAAGGGTGAAAAGGCACTGAGGAAAAATTTTGCCAAAGCGTCTATTTTACGCCCGTCGATTGTTTTTGGTGAAGAGGATCAATTCTTTAATCGCTTTGCCCAGATGGCGCTATTTTCTCCGGCTCTTCCATTGATTGGTGGTGGCAAGACAAAATTCCAACCGGTCTATGTTTGTAATGTTGCGGATGCAATTGTCAAATGTGTGACAGATCCGTCGACAGCTGGTAAAACCTATGAACTTGGTGGACCGGAAATCCAAACATTTAAAGAGTTGATGCGTATCATGCTGGATCAGATTGAGCGTAAGCGCTGGTTGGTGCCAGTACCATGGAAAGTCGCTGCTATTAAGGGCACGGTTTTGCAAAACTTGCCCGGTAAGCTCCTAACCCGGGATCAGGTGCGCGCATTGCAAACAGACTCGGTTGTAAAGGACAATATACTCACTCTTGCTGATTTGGAGGTTGAAGCCACACCGTTATCTGTGATTTTACCAACCTATCTCAATCGCTTTAAGCCGGGTGGGCGTTTTGGTGTCGAAGAGCAAAGCTAAAATTTACTCATTATTATCTTCTGTTTGATCCTGGTTGTTTTGCACAGGCGGTTTTTTAAAACGGATAACTTTACCGCCTCCGCCCATACCTCCCGGTGTTGGAGCAGAAAAGGCGGGTGTTGGTGTTGCTGGGGTTGCAGCTGGCGGTTTATAATGTAGCCCTTCCATTAACTCATCAACGCTACCAAGAAAATCACCGCTTTTTGCCCGTTCGATATAAGAATTGATTACGGCTTCTTGTTCGGCAAAGGAAAGGGCAGAAAAAGATTCTTCTTCATCAAAGCCGAGGAAGAGCTCCAAGTCTTTATTCCCCGCCTTGCGCTCTTTCGGCGTTTTAGCTTTTTCAATCGCATCCAAAGCAATCTTTAACCCTTTATTCACAAGGGCGTTGGCTTCAGTACTTTTATCGTCCTTATCACTCATTATGTGGCTAATGCTCTTAGTTTTTGGGTCATCAAGGTTAGGATATTGATATCAATTGTGCTCAAACGCTGAATATCTTTCAAGATACTGTCGATCTGTTTGACCGCTGCGGCATTGGTTTCAATCCATTTTGCTAACGGCTCAGTTGCATCTTTATCGCTATTTTTGATATTTTTAACCAATTGGGAGGTTATCACGCTCAAAGCATGATACAGGTCATCAACCAAACCATTTTGCGCCTCTTTTGCCCAATGCCCTTCGGAGGGGATATCTTGGGCCGCATTCATCAGATCATTGAATTTAAAGCGATCGCTGATGGCAAAATAGAGACGTCCAACTTGCGCCAAACTCCGCTTTGATTTCTCAGCGATGTAGATAATATCGAGCGCCGTTACCATCACCGGCAGTATGGCGACCGTTTGCGCCAGCGCTTTGTCTGTCACCCCATTGTTGCGCATCGCTTTAAACCGGTTCTCACTCGATTGACGAATGGACGGCGGGGTGATTTGATCAAATTGTTTGGTGAAACTGATGATGCCTTTTTTATAAATCGGCGCCAACGTGTCAAAGCTTAAAGGGGCTTTGTAATGGCGAATAAACCATTTAACCGATTGGCTCATCAGCCGGGCGCAAGCCATATACATCGGAAGCTGCTGTTCCGCCGGGACTTTATTATCGAGCGCATCAATACGCCCCCATAGCGTTTTGAGGTCAAAACATTCCCGCGCCAATAAGAAGCCGCGCACAATATCAACTGGCTCGGCCCCGGTGCGGTTAATCTTTGTTTTGACAAAAGCGGGGCCCATACGGTTAATCACGACATTGGCCACTTCAGTCGCGATAATTTCGCGCTTGAGTTTGTGGCTAAGAATGCTTTTTTTGAATTTCTCCTGAGCCATCTTGGGAAAATACTCGACTAAATGAGATTCCATGAGTTTTTCATCTGGTAGATTAGAAGCAAGGAGCTGATTAAATAGTTGGATTTTTGAATAAGAAAGAATGACAGAAAGCTCGGGACGGGTAAGTTTTCCGCCTCTGGCTGCCATATCTTGCAAGATATCTTCGTCAGGTAGGTCTTCGATGCGACGATCAAAAAACCCAGCCTTTTCCAAATCCCGGATCAGATCGGCATGGCGGTTAAGGCGCTCTTGGCCCTCACTATGCGTCATGGTCAGAACAAGAGATTGATCATAATTATTTTTCAAGACATGTTGTCCAACTTCATTTTCCATTTTTTTAAGAAGCGTATCGCGCTGCTTGCCTGAGAGTTTCCCAGAGGCAACCAATTGGTTCAGCATAATTTTCAGATTGACCTCATGGTCGGATGTATCCACACCCGCCGAATTATCAATAAAGTCGGTGTTACATTTTCCACCTTTCATTGAAAACTCAATCCGGCCAGCTTGCGTCACGCCAAGATTGGCACCTTCGCCGATCACCTGACACCTCAGGTCTTCTGCATTGACACGGATGGCATCATTGGCCTTATCGCCAACCTGGTCATGGCTTTGATTACTTGATTTGATATAGGTTCCGATCCCCCCAAACCAGAGGAGTTCACAATCCTCAAGCAAGAGTTTACGCATCAACTCGGTTGGGGTGATGGTTGCACTATCAATATCAAGACGTTTCTGGATTTCTTTCGTCAGTTTGAGGGTTTTGTCGCTGCGGTTGAAAATTTGACCCCCCTTGGAGAGTTTCTTTTGATCATAATCCATCCAGCTGGAGCGTGGTTTTTTAAACAAGCGCAACCGTTCGTTATAACTGACCACTGGATCAGGATCGGGATCAACAAAAATATTACGATGGTCAAAGGCAGCGACAAGTTTGATTTTTTTGGAGAGCAACATACCGTTGCCAAACACATCACCACTCATATCGCCGACACCAACAACCGTAAACTCTTCAGTTTGGATATTTTTGCCGAGTTCACGAAAATGCCGTTTGACAGATTCCCATGCACCACGTGCTGTAATGCCCATTGCTTTATGGTCATAGCCTTTTGATCCCCCAGAAGCAAAGGCATCGCCAAGCCAGAAATTAAACTCATGCGATATCCCATTAGCAATGTCGGAGAAGGTTGCTGTACCTTTATCGGCCGCCACAACCAGATACGGGTCATCTTTATCCCAGCGCACCGTATTTTTTGGTGGGATAACTTTATTATTTACAATATTATCTGTAATACTCAACATACCGCGCATCATGGAGCGGTAGCACGCTTTGGCTTCTTCAAACCGGTCTTGTGGCGTTGAAAAACGGCTGAGGTTTTTACAAATAAACCCGCCCTTAGAACCGACAGGCACAATTACAGAGTTCTTGACAATTTGCGCTTTGATCAGGCCCAGAATTTCCGTGCGGAAATCATCATAACGGTCAGACCAACGAATGCCGCCGCGGGCAATATCCCCACCACGAAGATGGACGGCTTCAAACCGGGTTGAGTAGATAAAAATCTCTTTCACGGGGCGTGGGGCAGGAATATCTGAAATATTTTTACTGGCCAGCTTAAAAACAAGATAGTCAAAGGGCGTGCCCTCAGGTGTTTCTTGATAATAATTTGTTCGTAATGTTTCACGCATCAGTCTCATATAACTTCGAATAATCGAATCTTCTGAGATATTATCTACAGAGCTCAACATATGATCAATTTCAATAAGAAGCCCAGCTGCATTGGCTTGAGCGACGTCTTTTTTATTTTTAGGATCATGCATCGTTTTGAATAGCGTACACAGCTTTTGAGTAATCTTTGCGTGTTTACCCAATACTGAGGCCATTGTTGCGTTACGATAAGCATATCCGGCTTGGTGTAAGAACTTGGCATAGGCTCGCATGATATTGGCCTCACGCGGGGTGAGCCCAGCCCGCAGAATCAGGGAGTTAAAGGGATCCTGGTCGATTAGGCCTTGATAGGCTTTGATAAAAGCCTCTTCAAATTTGAAACGGACATCTTTGATGGTTTGATGCGGGCCTAGTTCAATCTGACCATAGAGTTCATGAATCCAAATTGGCTTACTGCTACTGGCGGGATGCATATCATAGGGGTGTTCCGTGATAACTCGAAATCCCATATTTTTAAGGATCGGCAAGATATTTGATAGGGACGCAGCGCTCCCGGTCTTATAAATTTTAAAATGGGCATGACCGTCTTCTTCTTCACCATTGAGGAAGAGTTTGGCTTGTAATTCTTCACCTGCAATGGCCTGATTAAGCCACTCAATATCGCGTACAGCAGAACGTAGTGGCATTTCTTCTTGATAAGCAGCGGAAAAACATCCCTGTAATGGGGCCAGAAGCGCAAGTGCTTTTTCTTCGCCATACCATTCAATGGCGATATCGGAAAGCTTATTATACCAGTTACGACTTGCTTGATAGAGTTTATTACGAATACGATCAAGATTGTATTTCGGTAGGGTGTAATTGTCAGTCTTAATAATATATTGAACGCGGGCCAGAGAGTTTTCGTCAACTTGAATATAAAAATCGATACATTCCCCTTGTAACTCTTCTTCTAGGATTTTTGAATATTTTAACCTTAGCCCTGTGTCAAAATCTTCTCTGGGTGTATAGACCATACAAGAGAAAAAGCGGTGGAATGTATCATTGCGAATAAAAACATCAACCGATGGTTTATGCTTTAACTCCATAATACCACGACTAATACGCTTTAGCTCGGGAATAGAAATTTGGAAGAGTTCGTCTCTTGGATAGGTTTCAAGAATATGCTGCATGGTTTTGTATGAATGTGTCCCAGTTTCAAAACCTGATTTTTGTATAACAGTGGAAACTTTTTTATCTAGATATGGGATATAGCTCGTAGCTTGTGCATAACAATCTGAGGTGAAAAGACCCGCAAAAAGACGAACACCTATAACATTTCCTTGTTTGTTGTAGCGTTTAATCCCAATAACATCGATATAGGCTGGGCGGTGAATTCGTGAGCGTTTATTCGCTTTAACGATAACAAGTGGGGTTTTGTCATTCAAACTTTTGTATACCGTCTTGGGGAGATTTTTTGCATTACGGATTCCATCAAAGAGAAGGAATTTATCATCTCGTAAAATCCCAAGCCCAGCTTTTTTTAACGGGGTAAAGGTTGGTTTACCCTGCACCGCTTTGATCGTGTATTCTCGGTAACCCAAAAAGGTAAATTTGCCTTCTTTGAGGAAATTAAGAAAACGAATTGTCTCGAGAGATTGTTCTTTTGTGAGTGCCTTATCATCTGCTTCACTAAGGTCACTTATTGTATCGGCCAGGCGCCCTTCCATCGGTCGCCAATCTTGTACTGCAGTACGGACATCTTTAAGAACAGTATTGAGTTTTTTTTCCAGTGCCGCTTGGTCAGCTTTACTGTGAATCTTGCCAATTTGAAGGTGAATAATTGATTCAGCACTTAAGCCTGGTGCCGCATCTTGTTCTGGGTGAACAGAAACAAGAAGACCTTGATCATCCCGTCTTGTACGAATAACCGGATGAAACATT
This sequence comes from uncultured Bdellovibrionales bacterium, assembly GCA_964496065.1. GTDB lineage: Bacteria > Pseudomonadota > Alphaproteobacteria > Micavibrionales > SZUA-601 > CAZBXD01. The sequence continues at coordinate 39,307 of CAZBXD010000002.1, read as the reverse complement.
CGGTAAATATTGTGATCATCGCCGCGCAAGGCCTCTAAGATTGAATCAATAACAAAGGGTGATTTCTTTTGGATAATTTCAATGACAGTATATTTACTTGTCCAATTATGGTGGTGTTGTGTGGGGTTAAAAACCCGAATAAAAATATCATTCTCGGCACGTTTTTGTAGTTTTTGCCATAGTGTGTTAGCCAAAGCAAAGCAATTAGTGCACCCTGTTTCTTCTATTTGTTCAAGAGTTTCACCATGAAAAAAATAGGTCATAAAAGCGGTGAGATTTTTTTGATGATTAGCCGGGATATTTTTAACCGCCTGAGCCTGTTTAATTATGTTGGAGCGAATATCTTTCTTTGAGGGGGATTTTTTTACAGGTTTGGCCATCATTCTCTCTTTTTGCAGTTGCACTGAAACAGTAATTGCGGGATGCTGATTATAGGCTTAGAACATGACTAAAAATTTAACTTAAAAATATCCAATAAGCAATAATGATCACTGAAAAGCATCGGACATATATGCGTATGGCATTAGACCAAGCGATTATCGCTCGGGAGCGAGATGAGGTCCCCATTGGTGCCGTGGTTGTGGATCACGAAACCGGTGATGTGATTGCCGCGGGGCGTAATCAGACGATTGAGCTGTCCGATCCGTCCGCGCATGCGGAAATGCTCGCTATTCGTAGTGCGTGTTTAGTGCGTCAATCACAGCGCTTGCCTGGCTGTGATCTCTATGTCACGCTGGAGCCGTGTTCCATGTGTGCCACAGTGATTAGTTTTGCGCGCGTTGCTCATCTGTATTTCGGTGCCTATGATCCAAAAAGTGGGGGGGTTTGCCAAGGGGCGGAGATTTTTAAGCATCCCCAAACCCACCACAAACCAGAGGTGACCGGTGGCATCCTCGCCGATGAATGCGGGCAGATCGTGAGTGATTTTTTTAAAGCGAAGCGAGATAAATAACCCATGAGTGAACAACCCCAAGTCATGCAAAATCTGCCGGAGTTTAGTGTCTCCGAATTGTCGCAATCGATTAAAATGACGGTTGAGGGCACGTTTTCCTTTGTTCGGGTGCGCGGTGAACTCTCAAAAGTGACGCTGGCGCGCTCTGGGCATCTCTATACGGATCTGAAGGATGAAAATGCTGTCCTGAATGCGGTCTGTTGGAAGGGGGCGGTGTCCAAACTTTCCATCAAACCGGAGGAAGGGTTGGAGGTGATCTGCACGGGTCGTGTGACCACCTATCCCGGACGTTCCAACTATCAACTTGTGATTTCAACGATGGAACTGGCTGGGCAAGGGGCGCTTCTGCGCATGCTGGAAGAGCGGCGTAAAAAGCTTACCGCTGAGGGGTTGTTTGATAAAGATCAAAAAAAGCCATTGCCGAAAATTCCGCGCCGCATCGGGATTGTCACCTCGCCAACCGGGGCGGTGATTCGCGATATCCTCCATCGTTTGCAGGATCGTTTTCCACGCCCGGTCATGGTTTGGCCGGCAAATATGCAAGGCGATAAAACGGTGGTTGATGTCGTCCCAGCATTACGCGGGTTTAACGCGTTGGAAGGCGACCAACGCCCGGATGTAATTATTATTGCTCGTGGTGGTGGATCACTCGAAGATCTAATGCCCTTTAATGAGGAAGGGATCGTGCGCGCCATAGCGGAGAGTGAGATCCCGGTGATCTCCGCGATTGGCCATGAAACCGATACCACGTTGATTGATTATGCCGCTGATTTGCGTGCCCCAACGCCGACAGCGGCCGCCGAGCTTGCCGTGCCGGTGCGCACCGAATTGTTGCAACATATCACCATGTTTAATCAACGCATGACGCAAACCCTATTTAACCGGATTAAACATGATAGGGCGGAGTTGCGCGCGCTGGGTCATGCAATGGGCGATCCACGCCGGATTTTAGAACCAATTCAGCAACGCTTTGATTACCTGGCGCAGAATTTGGACCAAAGCCTCATCACTTTAGTGCGACAGAAAATAACTCGCTTTGATGGGGTGACGCCGCGTCTGTCAAAAGACGTCGTGATGCGCCTGATTGAACGCTGGCAAAAAGATGTCGCAGGCCAGTCTGCCCTGTTAGAAAGCCTGTCATATAAAGGCGTGTTGGAACGTGGTTTTGCCCTCGTCACCGATAAAGCTGGGCAACCAATCCAAAGCCAGGCGGCCACCCAAGCGGGCCAGGCCATTGATGTGACCTTCCATGATGGCAAAGTCGGTGCTGTGGTTGAAGAGGGTTAGATTTCTACCTCTTTACTTACTTTACCTGACCTCTTCCGCGGGTTACGGTGGGCAAGCTTAACATGGATTTGTAAATCGAGGCAGCGGATCGCGTCTTCAATCTCATGAATTTTTGATGTGTGTTTGAGATCAAGGACACGCTTAACACGTTGGTATTGGGGTGGGTTTTTCGGTGTGATAAGAACCGCCTTTTGAACATTCGTCCGATCGGCTTTCTCATTCCATTCTTCCGGTGTCAGGGCGATTAAATTGGCAAGTTGTGCGCGACTAACCCCTTTGTTCAGCATGGCATGATGCAGCATGATTTTTAAAGAAAGACTTGGCCCAAGGCCAACATAGAGGTTGTTATCTCGGGTAAAGTTTTCTTCATCCTCTATACTGAGAAATTTGGGGAAGCGTTGTCGATTTTTGATCAAACTGTTCCAGTGTTTTACCAGCGGGTCAAAATGATGGTAATAGGCCTCATCCAAATTTTTACCGCTTGATAAAATCCCCAATTCGCAAAAAGCAGGGGCCGTTAAATCAATCTGATCTTTTTTCTGGTCAATTTTGAGTTCATAGTAATAATACATCGCAAACCTCGTAATTTAACAAATATGTTAGATTATCTCACATTTTTGTTAGATTTACAAGATTTCTAAATTAGAAGATCCACCGGCGATGGAGCCAAAGCCATTGCCCCGGATTTTGTCGGATATGATTTTCGAGGGTGTTATTAATCATCTGGGTGATTTCTTCTACGTTTTTCCCCTCTGTCTCAAGCGGGGGAGAGAGGGTAATACGAAAATTGGCGCCGTTGAGACGTTCGGTTTGGCTGGGAATTAGTTTTGCGCCGGTACGCAAAGCAATCTCAGCCGCAGCAGTTGATGTATAGGCGGGCTTCCCAAAAAAGGTAACATTATCTGTCCCAGCGCTTTCTTTTTGGTCTAACAACCAACCGATCATTTCATTATTTTTAAGAGCTTTTATCACACCACGTGCGGCATCTTTTCCCTTAGGAAGGATTTTCGGGGAGACATTGCGGCGGCTATGGTGGATCAGAGCGTCGATAAAAAGATTGTTGGGTGGACGATATACAACATTCATAGGCGTTACATGAGCCCAGAGCGTTGCTGGTCCAACTTCCCAATTAGCGCTATGGCTAGAAAAAATTATTGCTGGCTCTTTTTGTTTGTTGAGGTGCTCAATATAGTCTATGCCAATAACTTCAACGCGTTTACCCTTGCGAAAAATTTTTGTATGGGCGGCCTCAGCAAAAACACGTCCAAGATTATCCCACATTTGTTTGACAATATTATCGTGTTGCTTACTGAGTTCCGGCAAAGCATAGTTCAGATTAACGAGAGCTTTTTTGCTAGCCCCAAGTCGTGGGCCAATCTTGCGTCCAAGCCACCCGCCCAAATCAGAGGCCCAATCCAAAGGCAAACACCAAAAAATAAAGTATAAAATATAGGCGGGTATGGCCTGAAAAAAATGGCTTAGACGATACTTATCTGGTCGGTCAAAACGATTGTTTTGCTTCATAATATTCCTTTTTCTGTAAGGAATTCATGGAGTGCTTTTTCATTTTTCCACTTAACCTTGATCGGAATCGCGGCGATTGTATCTTGAAAACTGAGTGGTAAGCGCCCCCAGTCTTTTTCCGTTGTCACTAGTTTAGCCCCATGTTTTTTAGCTAAATTAAGCAATCGATTAATATCACTGAGTGAAAAGAAGTGATGATCAGCGAAGGGAACAAATTCCTTGAGCTTTACACCGATAGACAGCAAGGTATTACGAAACTTTTCAGGACGACCGATCCCGGTAAACCCAATGACTTTTTTACCTTTCCAGGTATGTGTTTCAAAATCCGGAATAAGATGAGCTTGGAAGACGGGAAGAAGATATGAAAAGCGCTCCGTCAGGTAATGTCGGTCATCCCCAATAATGATAAGAGCATCTGCTCGTTTAATACCGTTTTCAATTGGCTCACGCAAAGGCCCAGCGGGGATCAGTTGCTCATTGCCAAAGCCAACAACACCATCAACAACAACAATATTCAAGTTTTTATATAAGTATGGGTTTTGGAAGCCATCATCCATGACGATAACATCGACTTTTGGATCGGTTTCAATCATTTTAGCACCGCGCACCCGATCTGCAGAGATCCAGCAGTCAAAATCTTTAGCGTGCATATAGGGTTCATCACCGACTTCTTTTGCAGTGTGAATTTCTTGGTTAACTTTGGTCATATTTTTAAGCTTTGCGCCATAGCCACGAGAAAGGATATTTGGGTTTTTCCCAGCTTGTTGCAAAAGTTTACACAAGGAGGTAACGACCGGGGTTTTCCCACTCCCCCCAGCGGTTAAGTTACCGACACAAATGACAGGCAGCTTAGACTTATATCGTGGTTTTTTATGAATCCGGCGATGCGAAAACCCATGATAAATCCATGATATTGGTGTTAAAGCGGTGCTCATAATTCCAGATTTTTTCTGATACCAAAATGAAGGGGTCGTTATCATAAAGAGGGGGCCTCAATTGTTTTTACAATGCGTTGTGTAATATCATCAATTACGCATAGGTAGGAGGTTACAACAGCCTTGGCTTTGTTCTGTAAAGCTATTATTTCATCAGGATGGTGCAGTAAATGGTTGATTTTTTTATAAAGGTCATTTGTATCTTTGACACTAACACTAGCGCCCACTTCTTCGAGTGCGTTTTTACTATCCATATGATTATACATGATCGGGCCATAGCTAATCGCACAATTAAGATGAGCAGGCTCAATAATATTATGCCCCCCCCAAATATCTGGTATAAAAGACCCTCCCATCGTTAAAAGAGGGGCTAGTTTATAAAACAAACCCATTTCTCCCATTGTATCGGCGATATAGAATGACGTTTCATGGGTGATCTTTTCCTTACGGCTTCTTTGGGATACTGTTAGATTTGCCTTGCGAATAAGGTTACATATATCATCTCCACGTTTTGGATAGCGTGGAACAATAATTGCAAGAAGGTGTGGGTGGTCTTTGATCAGTTTCTTATATACGGTAACGATTATTTCCTCTTCCCCTTTATGGGTGCTGGCGGCCAACCAAATAGGCCGATTACCAATCGTTTTTTTTAGAGTTTCGAGGGCTGTCTCATCATAGGTCATGGGTGGGGATGCAAATTTAAGATTGCCGATACAATCAACCTGATGAATGCCAAGCTCCTTAATATGATCTACAATTTTTTGATTTTGACCTAAAATAAGATCAAAGCAAGATAGAATTTTTTTGGCAAATTGTGGGTATCTTTGCCACCGCTTGATGGTTTTTTCTGACATGCGTGCATTAACAAGAATTGTCGATATTTTTTGTTTTTTTAGACTATGCAAGGTGTTGGGCCATAACTCAGACTCTAACCAAAGCGCAGCTTTTGGTTGCCAGAAAGTAATAAAGCGGTTAACCCATGGGGTGTGGTCAAGTGGGGCATATTGGTGGATAGCCCTATCTGGTAGGCGTTGCGCCATTATTTTGGCACTAGTGACTGTTCCTGTTGTGACTAGAATTGTTGTATTTAGTTCTTTTTCAAGAAGTTTCTCAATTAAGGGCAGAGCAGAAATAGACTCACCAACACTGGCGGCATGTATCCAGATAATTTCACCGTTAGGGCGTTTTAGGGTACTAATGCCAAAGCGTTCATTCAGGCGTGCAATGTCTTCTTTACCTTTTTTTGCCCGGTGTTTTAGGTATGGCTTTAAAAAAGGGGCAAGAAGCGGTGCGCCGAGTTGATAAAGTCGATATATCATATCGCGCGATCTTACTGGAAGCGAGTGACGCACGCAAATAAATATATTGCAAAATTACTTGATTTTTTTAAAACGATTCAGTATAAGCGTGGCAATAGTTTAATAATACCTTGAATAGGGTGAGCTGTGGCTCACCTTTTTTATTGGCAAATTGTAGAGATGTTTGAGCAAAAAATTACACATATAATAGAACCATCCATTGATGATATGGGATATGAGTTGGTTCGTGTTATGTTGCTTAATCAAGGACATAACCAGGTTTTGCAAGTGATGATTGAACGCAAGGATGGGCAGGAATTGACAGTTGATCATTGCGCAGATGTTAGTCATACGGTTTCTGCGCTATTAGATGTAGAAGATCCAATAGTGGGAGAATACTCACTGGAGGTCAGCTCACCAGGCATCGATCGTCCATTGACGCGGTTGAAGGATTTTGTCACTTATGCTGGTTATGAGGCAAAAATTGAGCTCGATCGCCCTCTGGATAGCCGCCGTCGTTATCGTGGTAATCTCTTAGGGGTTAAGGGGGATGATGTGAAAATTATGGTAGATGGTCAAATATATGAAGTTCCCTTTGCCATGATTCAGCAATCAAATCTCGTGATGTCGGATGATCTTCTAAAAAAGGTCACGAGTAAACAAATTAAGATATAATATTAACAATACTATTTAAAGGATTGAAAAAATGGAAATTCTTCAAGTTGCAGACGCGGTTGCTCGAGAAAAAAGTATTGATCGCGAAGAGGTGATCACCGCTATGGAAGAAGCAATTCAAAAAGCGGCGCGCTCCAAATATGGTCTGGAAAATGATATCCGTGCTGTCATTGATCGGGCAAAGGGAACAATTTCTTTGCATCGTTATCGTGAAGTCGTTGCAACTGAAGACGACATTGAGAATGATGCGGCACAACTACCTCTTGAAGATGCACAGACACTACAAAAGGGCATAAAAGTTGGCGAATTCTTGATTGAAGATCTTCCGCCGATTGATTTTGGACGAATCGCTGCACAGACAGCTAAACAAGTCATTACTCAGCGTGTTCGAGATGCTGAGCGTGCCCGCCAATACGAAGAGTATAAGGATCGAGCGGGTGAAATTATCAATGGAACCGTCAAACGGGCTGATTATGGCAGCGTGACAGTTGATCTTGGCCGCGCAGAAGCAACAATCCGTAAAGAAGAGGGAATTCCTCGTGAACGTTTACGTACAGGTGATCGTGTGCGCGCATTAATTTTGAGTGTCAGCCGCGAGCTGCGCGGTCCGCAAATTTTCTTGTCGCGTACCCATCCAGATTTCATGGCAAAACTTTTTAAACAAGAGGTTCCAGAAATTTATGATGGGATCATTGAGATTAAAGCGGTTGCCCGTGATCCGGGCAGTCGGGCCAAAATCGCAGTTTATTCCCATGATCCATCCATCGACCCTGTTGGTGCCTGTGTTGGGATGCGCGGCAGCCGTGTTCAAGCTGTTGTTAACGAGCTTCAAGGGGAAAAGATTGATATTATTCCATTCACGGAAGACACGGCGAGCTTTATTATTAGTTCTTTGCAACCCGCCGAGGTGACAAAGGTTGTCATGGATGATGAGACGAGGCGTATCGATGTGGTTGTTCCAGAAGATCACCTATCCTTGGCGATTGGCCGTCGTGGACAAAATGTTCGCCTTGCATCAATGCTTACTGGCTGGGATATAGATATCATGACCGAAGAGGAAGAGGCTGAGAAGCGCGCGGGTGAGACACAGCGACGGACGGAAACTTTTATGACAGCTTTGGATGTCGATGATGTGATTGCGCATCTTCTTGTTGCAGAAGGGTTTGTTGCTGTTGATGATGTTGCCTATATTGACTTAACCGAACTATCTACCATTGAAGGTTTTGATGAGGAGGTTGCAAAAGAGCTTCAAGATCGCGCAAAAACATTTTGTGAAGCACGTGACAAAGAAATTACTGAAAAAATCAAGAAATTTGAGATTTCTGATGAGTTACTTAATCACGCGGTTTTATCAACTGAAATGGTTGTAAAACTAGGCGAACAAGGCGTTAAAACTCTTGATGACCTAGGGGATCTCGCCGGTGATGAATTGGTTGAAATCCTTGGTGAAGAAACAATCAGTTTGCCAGCAGCCAATAGCTTGATCATGGAAATCCGTGATCAGTGGTTTGCTGAAGAAGAAGCCAAGGCTGCTGAAGCGGCGGCTCAAGCAGAGGATGCTGGAGCGCAACAAGGGACAGCTGCGTAAAGCGTTTGGTTTTTAACCAGATTTATGCTAAAACCCTCGGGAATTAAAACGATAGGCAGATCATGAGTGACGCAGACAAAAAAGAAAATAATAAAGAAAAAAAAGACCCGGCTAAAAAGAAAACAACGCTGAGTCTTTCAGGTCGCAGCACGAGTGCATCTCCTGGATTAAGTCCTAATCGAGGCGCGGCATCTCGTGGGGTAAAGGTCGAGGTGAAACGGCGTCGTGCAACCCGGCCTGGTGGTGCTCAAAATAGCTCAACCCAGCGTATTGACGCCCGTCGCTTAGAAGCCTTGCGTAGTCGTTCATCTGAGACTGATAAACAAGAAGAAAAAACATGGCACAAGCCAGATACTCCTGAAACAGATACACCAGCGGATCAAGCGAAGACATCTGTTTCATCTGATGATGCTCGGGCCAAGGAACTTGCCGAATTGCAAGAAATCGAAAAGCAGGAAAAAGCCAAAAGTGCAGAATCAGCTCGACAGGCTGAAGAAGCTAAACGCCAAGATGAGCGGCAAAAACGTCTAGCATTGCGCGCAACAACGCCGCAACCAGCTAAAGAAGAAGACACCCCCTCCCATCAACCGCGTCGCGGTGGTCAACGCGATCGTCGAAATAGTGGAAAAATAACAGTATCTCAGGCCTTAAGTGGGGCTACTGAGCGTGACCGGCAACGTTCTGCAACATCGATGCGTCGGGCGCGTGAGAAAAACAGATTGGCTGGACAGAACCAAGAAAAGGTTAAAATTAGTCGCGAAGTTACTCTACCAGAATTTATCACCGTTCAAGAACTCGCAAACCGAATGTCAGAACGTGGAGCAGATGTGATCAAAGCTCTAATGAAGATGGGGATGATGGTCACGATTACGCAGTCAATTGATGCGGATACAGCTGAGCTGATTGCAGAAGAAATGGGCCATACTGTTAAGCGTGTTTCTGAGGCCGATGTTGAGGAGGGTCTTGGTGGGGCAGAAGATGCTTCAGAGGAACTTCGGTCACGGCCACCGGTTGTTACTATCATGGGTCATGTTGATCATGGTAAAACCTCTCTTCTTGACGCGATGCGTGATGCGGATGTTGTTGGCGGTGAAGCTGGTGGGATTACACAGCATATTGGTGCCTATCAAATCAGCACGCCAGATAAACAAAAAGTCACATTTATTGATACACCTGGTCACGCAGCTTTTACGGAGATGCGTGCGCGTGGTGCGAATACCACGGATATTGTGATTTTGGTTGTCGCAGCCGATGATAGTGTCATGCCTCAAACGATTGAAGCAATTAACCATGCCAAAGCAGCAAAAGTTCCAATTATTGTGGCGCTCAATAAGATCGATTTACCGTCTGCTAATCCGATGAAGGTTAAGCAGGAACTCCTCCAACACGAGTTAATTGTTGAGGAAATGGGTGGTGAAGTCATGTGTGTTGAAGTTTCGGCAAAAAATAAAACCAATCTTGATA
>CAZBXD010000002.1:0-29574 GCA_964496065.1 uncultured Bdellovibrionales bacterium | reverse complement strand
TAAACTCCTTGAAGCAATCCTTTTGCAAGCTGAAGTGCTTGAATTGACAGCGAATCCGGATCGTCCGGGTCAAGGTGCTGTCGTTGAGGCCAAGCTTGAGCAGGGTCGTGGCTCTGTTGCGACTGTTTTAGTGCAGCGCGGTACTCTTCGGGTAAGTGATATTGTTGTTGCTGGCACACAGTGGGGTAAGGTACGCGCCCTTACCGATGACAAAGATAATCGTTTGGATGAGGCAGGCCCGGCCATGCCAGTTGAGATTTTAGGATTAAGTGGCACACCACAAGCGGGTGATCGGTTCGTTGTTGTTGATAGTGAAGCTAAGGCTCGCGAAGTTACCGATTATCGCATTCGTAAAGAAAAAGATGCGCAGGCTGCAAAACTAGCTAAAGGCTCGGTTGAGGATATGTTCGCCAATATTAAGGCGGGCGAGAAAAAGCTCCTGCCCGTTATTATCAAGGGCGATGTTCATGGTTCGATTGAGGCGATTCAAGCCAGCTTTGAAAAACTCGCCGAAGATAATGATGATGTTGATGTTCAAACGCTACATAGTGGGGTTGGTGCAATTAATGAATCTGATGTCACTTTAGCTGCGGCAACGAATGCTTTAATTATTGGTTTTAATGTCCGAGCAAATTCTCAAGCGCGTGATGTTGCCAAGCGCGATGGCGTGAAAATCAACTACTACAGCATTATCTATAACGCGATTGATGATGTGAAGGCCTTGCTCTCTGGACTTCTGTCGCCGGTCGAAAAAGAGAACTTTATTGGCTATGCCGAAATCCGCGAAGTATTTAATGTCACAAAATTTGGTAAGATTGCCGGGTGTTTTGTCACCGAAGGTAAGATTAAGCGTGGCGCGAAGGTTCGTTTGCTTCGCGATGATGTTGTGATTCATGAAGGAACGCTGAAAACGCTCCGTCGCTTTAAGGATGATGTGAAGGAAGTCGAGAAAAACTACGAATGTGGCGCGGCCTTTGACAGTTATGAAGACATCAAGGTCGGCGATGTCATTGAAGCCTTTGAGATCGAGCAGATCGAACAAACGCTTTAAGTAATTAAGCTCATGAAAAATATCGTTATCCAAAATAAGCACGATAATCGAGAGATAAATATCGTTTATTGGGATAAAGGTTCTAAAAAGAGAACAGTTATTCTCTTTCATGGCCTGATGGGCAATAAATTTGAGTATTTAGACTATTACAAAAATTTAGGTAATGACTTACACGAGGCTGACTTCAACGTCGTAACATATGATATGAGATGTCATGGTCTAAGTGCTTCAGACCATAATGAATTCCTGCTTTCAAACTTGGTTAGTGATGGCATAGATGTTCTTAGCTGGGCAAAAGATTTTTTTGAAATTGATCAGGTAGAATTTTTTGGAGCCAGCTTCGGAGGAGGAATATCTATAGCGCTTGCTCACATGAAGCCTGGTGAAGTTAGTAAAGTAACACTGTTAGCACCAGTTTTGGATTTTGGTGATTTATATCTTAATCCAGAAAACAAGATAAGATTAAGGAAGTATGCTGACTTGAAAGAGCGAACATTAGAAAACGGTCAATTATTTGAAATTGATGAAAGACGACAGTTCAGTAGAAATATGGTGATTGAATTTTCTTTGATTTCGCTAAAGGACCTAATAAAAAGAACACCCCTCAAGTTCAAAATTTTTCATGGTACTAAAGATGGAACTATTCCACTTGAATTAACACAAAAGGCTGTAAAAGGGCTAGAAAATACTGATTTGACTGTTGTAGATGGCATGGAGCATGGATTTACTGAACAGGGTGACGAAAGCGGAGCTAGTTTGGAAACTCAAAAAAATTATAAGATGATTTTTGATCATATTATTAGTTCAAATTTATTGGAGAATACTCATGGCATCGGTGCGTAAACCCCCTAGTCAACGCCAACTCCGTGTTGGCGAGCAAGTCCGTCATATCCTGGCGGCGGAGCTGATGCGTGGCGATCATGTCAGTGAAGCACTGAGCGGTATCTCAATTACTGTTTCTGAGGTTTCGGTTTCCCCTAATTTGCGCACCGCCACAGCCTATGTCATGCCGCTTGGGGGCAATGATCAGGAGGCGATTGTCGATGCCCTGAATGAGATGGCGCCGCATTTCAGCCATATGGTTGCCAAACAACTGACCACCAAATTCTCCCCCAAGGTCAAATTCGAACTCGACACATCCTTCGATGAGGCGGATAAGATTGGGGCGTTGTTGCGGAAGTAATTCATGGGCAAGCGCAAAAAAGGTAATCCGATCAATGCATGGATTAATTTTGACAAACCGTATGGCATGACATCGACGCAGGCCATCGGGCGGATCCGTCGTGCGTTTTCCCCACAAAAAATTGGTCATGCCGGGACGTTAGATCCGCTCGCCACTGGTATTCTCCCCATTGCGATGGGGGAGGCGACCAAGACCATCCCCTTTATGCAAGATACTTGGAAAGGCTACCGTTTTACCATCTTGTGGGGGAAGCAGACCAATACCGATGATGCTGAAGGTGAAGTGATTGCCGAGAACGATCATCGCCCGACCAAAGAGGATATTGAGGCGATTTTGGCGGATTTTACCGGGGAGATTGAGCAAATGCCGCCACAGTTTTCCGCCATTAAAATCAAAGGTGAGCGTGCCTATAATATCGCTCGGCGCGGGGAGATTGCCGATATTAAACCGCGCATGGTTGAGATTGATGAATTGACGTTGGTTTCTGTGGAGGATGGTATATCAGCAACCTTTGAATGTGTCTGTGGTAAAGGCACATATATTCGTTCTCTCGGGCGGGATATCGCTTTGAAATTAGCCACTGTGGGGCATGTTTCTGACCTCCGGCGCTTTTTTGTTGGTAATTTTGCTGAAAATACGTCGATTTCACTAGCATTTTTGGAAAAAATAGGGCAGAGTGCGCCCCTGAATGTGTCGGAGTCGTTTGACAAAGGCATACTTCTTCCACTGACAGTGGCGCTGGACGACATCCTGGCTTTGACAGTGGATAGTAAAGAAGCGGACTTGTTGAAACATGGACAGGCGCTGAGCTTCATCTCCCGCCAGGATGCGGGACGGCTCCCAGCCAATGATGAAGATGCAGCCTTGGCTGTCTACCAAGACAACCCCATCGCGATCGTTGAGATCAAAGGGGCTATGGTGAAACCAGTTCGAGTGTTTAATCTCTAACAACAAATATAAAGGAGAGATCGATGTCGATTACGAAAGAAAAGAAGCAAGAGCTGATCAAACAACACGCTCGTGCGGCAAATGATACTGGGTCTGTTGAAGTACAGGTTGCTGTCCTGACAGAACGCATTAACAACATGACAGAGCATATGAAAGTCCACAAGAAGGATTTCCACAGCCGTTATGGGTTGCTGAAAATGGTCGCGTTGCGTCGTAAGCTACTTGATTATTTAAAGAAGAAAGATCTGCAGCGTTATGCTGATCTGATTAAAGAGCTTGGACTGCGTAAGTAGTGTTAAGCGTATAAAGAGATAAGAAAAGAGCCAGGGACGACCTCCGACCCATGGCTCTTTATCATTAAGGGGGCCATTGATTGATCATAGGGATTGACAATGTGATGTTGAAAAGAAAGAGAGATATTTTGATGTTCAACGTTTTTCGTAAAGAAGTCGACTTTGGTGGTCGCACCCTCGTTTTAGAAACTGGAAAGATTGCTCGTCAGGCAGATGGAACTGTTCTAGCGACCTATGGCGATTCGACCGTGATGGCAAATGTCACCGGTGCTAAGAAAGTAAAGGAAGGACAAGATTTCTTCCCGCTGACGGTTCATTACCAAGAAAAGACCTATGCTGCGGGGAAGATCCCCGGTGGTTTTTTCAAGCGTGAAGGCCGTCCTTCCGAGAAAGAAACTTTGACGGCACGTTTGATTGACCGTCCAATCCGTCCATTGTTTATTGATGGGTTTTATAATGAAGTTCTGGTTATGTGTACGGTTTTGGCTCATGATTTGGTCAATGATACAGATGTGATTGCGCTCAACGCTGCTTCTGCAGCACTGACAATCTCAGGCATGCCCTTTATGGGCCCGGTGGCAGCGGCGCGTGTTGGCTATATCAATGGCGAATATGTCCTGAACCCCACGGCAGATCAAATGGAAGAGACTGAGCTTGATTTAGTTGTTGCCGGAACGCGTGACGGTGTTCTGATGGTTGAATCACAGGCGAATGAACTGTCTGAAGAGATTATGCTTGGCGCGGTTCAGTTTGGTTGGAAAGGGTTCCAATGTGTGATTGATACAATCATTGAACTCGCTGAGATGTGCGCGAAAGAGCCTTGGGATCTTCCAGAGCCAAGCTTTGATAAAAAAGCTGTGATGGCTGATATTGAAAAACTCGTCGGCAAAGACCTCGAAGCAGCCTACAAAGAGCAAGATAAGCAAACGCGGACAAACAAAGTCGCGCAAGCTAAAGACACGGTTCTTGAAAAATTTGTCAAGGAGGAGGAAGAGGGTGGTCTAACAACCCTTGATGTGTTGACATGCTTTAAAGCGGTTGAGTCTAACCTTGTTCGTGGACAAATCCTAGCAAAGAAGCCACGGATTGATGGTCGAGATACCTCAACTGTGCGTCAGATTGTTTCTGAAGTGAATACATTGCCGGGTGCGCATGGCTCTGCGTTGTTTACGCGTGGTGAAACCCAAGCACTCGTTGTGGCAACCCTTGGCACCGGTCAAGATGAACAAATTATCGACGCACTTGAGGGTGAATATAAAGAAAGTTTCCTCCTGCACTATAATTTCCCCCCTTATTCAGTTGGTGAGGTTGGTCGTGTCGGTTCCCCAGGACGCCGTGAGATTGGCCATGGGAAATTGGCATGGCGTGCGGTGAAGCCGTTGCTGCCAAATAAGGATGATTTCCCATATACAATGCGTGTTGTGTCTGAAATTACAGAATCAAACGGGTCGTCTTCGATGGCAACGGTTTGTGGAACCTCTTTGGCATTGATGGATGCCGGTGTGCCTCTCAAGAGGCCAGTGGCGGGTATCGCCATGGGTTTGATCAAGGAAGGTGATGATTTTGCAGTTCTCACCGATATCCTTGGGGATGAAGACCATCTCGGGGATATGGATTTCAAGGTGGCCGGAACTGATCAAGGCATTACCGCCCTGCAGATGGATATTAAAATCACCTCTGTCACGGAAGAGATCATGACGATTGCGCTTGATCAGGCGAAAGCTGGTCGTCTGCATATTTTGCAAGAAATGGCGAAAGCCTTAACGGATGCTCGTACTGACGTGGCAAGCAATGCACCACGTATCACGACGCTGAAGATTAATCCGGATAAAATCCGAGATGTCATCGGTTCAGGTGGCAAGGTCATTCGTGAAATTTGTGAAACCACAGGCGCGAAAGTTGATATCGAAGATGACGGAACCATTAAAGTTGCAGCCACTGATGAAACAGCGGCGCAAGCCGCGATCGATTGGATCAAAGGCATCACAGATGAGCCAGAGCTCAACAAAATTTATACCGGTAAAGTGGTTAAAGTTGTTGATTTCGGTGCTTTTGTTAACTTTATGGGTGCAAAAGATGGCCTCGTACATATCTCTCAAATCAAGGAAGAACGTATTAACACTGTTTCTGAGCATTTGAATGAAGGAGATGAGGTAAAGGTTAAGGTTATTGGCTTTGATGATCGTGGCAAGATCAAACTCTCAATGAAAGTTGTTGACCAAGAAACCGGAGAAGATATCTCTAGTAAGGAAGAAGACGCGGCGTAAGCTGATCTTTGTATAGAATTTAGAAAACCCGCTTTCGAGCGGGTTTTTTTATTCTGATTTAAAATCGCTTAGGTTATCTCTTGTGTCATCTGGGTTATCCGATGCCTGCTTATACTTCTCCGGCACGTCTTGCCCATAATCAATCACACCGCGGCGGATCGCGCGGATGCGAGTAAAATGATCAAACATGGTCTGTCCTTCGCCACGCCGGATTGCCTTTTGTAATTCCGTGAGATCTTCCGTAAAGCGTTGCAGGATATCCAGCACCGCCTCTTGGTTGTTCAAAAAGACATCACGCCACATCGTTGGGTCACTGGCAGCAATGCGGGTAAAATCTCGAAACCCACTGGCGGAATATTTAATCACTTCATCTTTGAGGTGATCGCTCAAATCTGTTGCTGTGCCGACAATCGTATAGGCGATGAGGTGCGGCAGATGGGAGGTAATGGCTAAGACCTGATCATGATGTTTGGCTGGCATGGTTTCAACCATAGAACCGCAGGCTGTCCAGAGATCAATTAATTTTTGAACACTGTTCTTATATGCTGGATCATCACTTTTTAAAGGCGTGAGGAGGAGCCAGCGATTATGAAACAAGTTGGCAAAGCCAGACTCGGGGCCAGAGTTTTCTGTGCCGGCAATCGGGTGTCCAGGGATTAAATGGATATGATCGGGGAGGTGCGGTTGCAGTTTTTCAATTGCCGCTTGTTTGACTGAGCCAACATCAGAGATTATGGCTCCTTCTTTGACATGTGGTGCGATCGTTTTTGCAATGGGCTCATAAGCGCTTAAAGGCGTGCAAATAATAATCAGGTCTGCCTCAGCAACGGATGAGAGATTAGCTGTCACTGTATCAGCCAGTTTCAAAGCATTAACACGCGATACTAGATCTTGATCTTTTTCAATAACGGTGAGGTGGTTGCAGAGGGTTTCATATTTGAGGACACGAGCCAAAGATGACCCGATCAAGCCACAACCAATCAGAGCGATATGGTTAATCATAGTATCTCTATTCATTTATGACCTCTTGTGACCAATGAAATTGAGGGATTGGAAAAATTGGGAAAGGACCAATGGACAGGAAACCTGCCCGAATAAAAATCGGTATTTTAATCCCATCTTGGTTTTTATGCCCCACTGCTTTTTCAAAGGTTTTGAGAAAGTTTTTAGCCATCGTAATGTGTTGAGTGTTAATTCGTTTTGTTTGTTGCAATTGATTAAGCAGTTCATGCCCTCTTATTAACAGGAGTTGCCCAGAAAATTGTGGTTGATTTGCTTCGCTAAGGCTAATTTTTCCAGTAATATTAGCCTCTGATTGTCCAATTTGAAGACCAGTATTATGAAGTTTTATACCCCCCTTTTTTTGCCGCCACTGGGTCACGCCAGGGTCACTGAGTATTCTGGGTAGGGCAGGGGTGGCTGTAAAATTAAGGCTTGCCTTAGCGATCTTCAGCTGGGGGCGATTGGTCCCCGTATCTTTGGCAGGAAAATCAAGCTCAACTTCGTTAAAAATTAAAGAAAAAACAGTTTTTTCTTTGGTCCATGGTGTCGTGATAGACCCACTCAGTTTTTTAGCGTTGATATCAGCTTTTTGACCCTGATCATAAAGGGCAACTTCTATGCCTTCGGGAAACATGTAGTCTGCTTGATGCCAATTCAGCGGATTCACTTCAAAATGGAGGCTAGGTATTTTAGCAATCATGTCTTTTTGAGTTTGCACATAGATTAAATCATCAACAATAAGACGCAAGGTAAAGGGAAACCCTGTTCGCTCAATATTGGTGAATTGAATATTAGCTTCATTAGTCCGGATTTCTTGGGCAACCCATTCAACAAAACCATCTTCAATGAATTTAATGGCGACAAACCAGTACCCAGTGTAAATGAGTGCTGCTAGAAGTGGCAGGAGAACAAAGCGTTTTTTAAATGTCATGACGAAGAGCTTCCTGACAAAGGCGGTCACTGCTAGTTTCAATGGTTTCTTCAAGCTTTCTTAGAACATCTTGTGGGTTTTGACCAGAAGGGATAGGGGGTAAAATATCGACAATAATTGTGCCTGGCTTTATGACCAAAGCCTTTCTGGGCCAATACACACCTGAGTTAAGCGCAACGGGTACGATAGGGATGTGTAACTCTTCATACAAGCGAATAACACCGTATTTATATTTTTTCTTTTGACCAACCCCAACGCGGGTTCCTTGTGGAAAAATCACAATAGGACGTTTGTCATTAACACGCTGTTTAGCATGCTTAACCATAAAAGTCATGGCCTCACTTCCTCGTTTGCGATCAACCGGGATCATTTCCATGAGTTTGGCATAGTGTCCCCATAATGGGATATCCATCAATTCCTTTTTTAATACAACAGCAGGGTCATTAAAAATAATATGGAGTTTCATAGTTTCCCAAGCCGATTGATGTTTCATTGCTACAAGATAGGGGGTCTCGGGGAGGTTTTCTAAACCACGAAGTGTGTATGTGAGATTGAGGATATGTTTTTCAAGGAAATAGACACTCTTAAGCCAAGTGTGAAGAACATAAGAAACAGCAGACTTACCAAAAACCACGCTAGGGATAGAAAAGACTGCAAGAAGAATTGTCCAGCCAAAAAATAGGATATTAAAAATTAATGAGCGGATAAGTATCATTTGCAAGAGTATTTTTGACCTAGGATTTAAGGTTGTTCAAAGCAATGATCGGGAAGGTTACGATCAATTTATTATAGGCCCGAACCATGGTTTTGATGCCCTTATAACTTTGAAACCAGGGGGTGTCAGGCTTAACAGCATAGGGGGTAATAACAATATCTGGGATTTGGTTTTGAAAATGAATCCATGAGCGGCGCATGTGATAATCTGATGTGACAAGGATAATAGAGCGGTAGTTATTGAGTTTTAACCATTTGGCAGTTTCCACCGCATTTTCATGTGTGTTTCTTGCCTTATCATCAAGTTCAATCCCAACAGTCCGGTGCGCTGGAAGATAGGGCCGAGTAAGGTCAGCCACAGTTGTGCCGGGATAAACACCAGATATAAAAAGCTTTTCACCACGAAAGTGCTTATAAAGCTCAAATCCTGTGCTAATTCTGTTATTGTCACCTGTAAGAACAACAATCGCATCTACTGGATCCGGAAGTTCTTCTGGGGTGTTTGGCAGTGTTCCAAAAAAAGTTAAAAAGCCAATAATCCATATAGCAACGATTTTTGTAAAATGAGACAATAGCTTTTTCATTTTTTAAATACTCGCTGGATCAAGGGGATGATGATCAGGCAATCTTTCACGTTGTATGAGGGCGATCCCACAGTCTGTTTCAGCAATTTTATACTCTGGGCGAAATTTTTTGATAAATTTCAAAAGGTCTTTTCGCTCTGTTGATTGGTGGGTATTAATCGCAATGATTCCAGTGGGGAGTGTTTGGCGATCAAGATAATAAAATTCTAGCATGGCTTCATCATAGGCGTCATTACCATTAATATAGGCCAAGCGAAGATCTGGAGCGAGCCGCTGTAGTAGCATTTCGGGCAGAACAATACAGGGTTCATGCTCCATAATTTGATAATTTTCCATTCGCAGACGCTTTAAGGTATATGCACCAACCCCATCATTAATATCCAACGCTCTATTTTGAATCGGAACATGCCCACCTTTTAAATTGTTAAGGGCGTGTGCACACAAGAAGGCACTTGCTGTCATGCCATAGTTGAAGCCAGTCTCAGAGGTAAGAATTGGCTTCATGTGGTGTGTGAGATAAAAAAGCAGCTCAAGATGATTTAGACGGGCAATGTTTTTGGGTAATGAAATGATTTCCCCTTCTGGGCCAGGTAGCTTTCGTGATTGTGCAATTTCCAAAACTTCGGCAAGAACAGAGCTGTTATTGGCTTGTTCTGAGGCGTAGGTGGATATTTTTTTTTCAGATGGAATATCCTTGCTTACATCAAGTTCAACTATTTGAGTTGGTGAAGTTTGCAGAGTGTGGTGTGATGTCGCGCTCACGCAGGTACCCCTAATAAAGATCAACAGACAGTTTCATTATGCCACCGCCCTTATTGTTAAACAAGGGACTGTATATCTTTAACTTATGTATTAAACAAATTTGTTATAATAGCAATTGATCCGAACGATTACCTTAGAGCATGTAACAAGTCTTATAACATCCTTAGGATTTATGATATAAATGTGATGTGTTTATATACTATGGAGAAAAAATTAAATGACCCGCGAGAGCATGGAATTTGATGTTGTAATCATTGGAGCTGGTCCTTCTGGGCTAGCGACAGCTATCCGTCTTAAACAATTAGCCCAAAAAAATCAAAAAGAGTTGACAGTCTGTATTCTTGAAAAAGGGTCTGAGGTTGGGGCGCATTTACTCTCTGGTGCTGTTTTTGAACCTCGTGCGCTTAATGAGCTTATCCCAGATTGGCGGGAAAAAAATGCGCCACTCAATGTGCCGGTTAAAAAAGATAAATTTATGTTTTTGACAAAAAGTAAAGCTTTTCGTTTGCCAACACCACCGCCGATGAAAAATCATGGCAATTATATTATATCTCTTGGGGTTTTTGCCCGTTGGCTCGCTACACAAGCGGAAGGGCTTGGCGTTGAGATTTACCCCGGCTTTGCTGCTGCAGATATTCTCTATCATGAAGATGGTCGCGTTAAAGGGGTTGTAACCGGTGATATGGGAATTGGTAAGGATGGTGAGAAAACCGCTAATTTCACGCCGGGCTTTGAAATTCATGCGAAGCAAACAATTTTTGCTGAAGGGTGTCGAGGGAGTTTGTCTAAGCAGTTGATCCAAAAATTTGATTTAGGTAAAAATTCAGATCCACAAACTTATGGATTAGGAATCAAAGAGTTGTGGGAAATTCCTGAGAAAAAACATCAGGAAGGGTTGACGATGCATACCATCGGCTGGCCGATGGATAATAAAACTTATGGCGGGTCATGGATGTATCATCTGGATAAAAATATGGTTTCTATTGGGTTTGTTGTTGGGCTTGATTACCAAAACCCTTATCTTTCTCCATTTGAGGAAATGCAGCGTTTTAAGACTCACCCTGCGATTGCAGATTATCTTAAAGACGGACGCCGTGTGTCTTATGGGGCGCGTGCTTTGGTTGAGGGGGGGGTGCAATCTTTACCAAAACTAACGGTGCCTGGTGCTTTGATGGTTGGGGATTCAGCAGGGTTTTTGAATGTGCCAAAAATTAAGGGTAATCATACAGCGATGAAATCAGGAATGATTGCTGCGGAGGCAGTTTTTGAGCAATTACAAAGTAGTGACCCAACCGGGGAATGTATTTTGTACCAAACTAAACTTGAAAAAAGTTGGTTGTGGAAAGAGTTAAAAAAGGTGCGCAACATTCGCCCAAGCTTTCATAAAGGTTTATGGTATGGTTTGGTTTATTCGGCTATTGATACGTTGTTTATGGGTAAGCTCCCTTGGACGTTTAAAAATCATGCAGACCATTTACAACTAAAAAAGAAGCATCAAGTCAGGCCGATTACCTATCCAAAACCAGATGGGAAACTTACTTTTGATCGTCTTTCTTCGGTATTTTTGTCGAATACCAACCATGAAGAAAATCAACCGAGCCATCTAACGCTTGTTAATGAAACTGTTCCCGTTGAGGTTAATTTGGCGGAATATGCTGGCCCTGAGGCACGCTATTGTCCGGCAGGGGTTTATGAATTTGTTAAAGATGGACCAAATGGTACTCCAAGGTTACAAATTAATGCTCAGAATTGTGTTCACTGTAAAACCTGTGATATCAAAGACCCAAGCCAGAATATTAATTGGGTTGTTCCAGAAGGAGCTGGTGGGCCAAATTATTCCAACATGTAGTATATTTCTCTCCTATCGTTCATTGATCCTTTACGGTCTGTCTGTTTAAATAATGATATCATCGCGCTTTTTAGGAATTTTATAGTGTTATATCGTCAAATTTTTTACCTCTTTATGACTTTGCTTTTTCCTCTGTCTCTTATGGGGTGCGGGGAGGCTGTTGAAAGTAATGGTCAAAGTGTTTATTTCAATGAGGTAAACCCTGATGCACTGCAAGAAGAGATTGATCAGGGTATGTCAGGTCTTGATAAGCTTATGAAGAGATCGTCATGGCTACAGCGCGAATACCCTAATCCAACGATTTCTGGACATTATCTTGCCGGTCGATTTGCAGCGTCGCAAGATGATATGCAAGCGGCAGATAAACATATGTTTAAGGCACTTTCCCTTGACCCAGATAACGCGTATTTAATTCAACGGACGTTTCCATCATCGCTGGGGGCTGGCAATATCGATAATGCTCTCTCATTGGCTGCGAAAACAGGTGAGGGTAATTTAGTTATTGCGCATCTTGGTTATTCTCTTCTTGTGGCAGATGCAATTAAAAAGGAGGATTATTTATCCGCACAACAATATCTCGACGCCCTTCAAACGAGTAGTTTTGGGCATTACTTAAAGCCTATTACACAGGGGTGGATTGAAGCAGCGACAGGTAGTCCAGACCAAGCTATAAAAATAATGAAGGATCAAATTCAACAATACCCATCATTGAAAGCCCTTTATTACATGCATATGGCAATGGTAAGTGAATATAGCGGTGATCATGATAAAGCCATTGCCTACTATAATAAAAGCTTGGGAGAACATTTTTCTGCCCGTACAGCATGGCTTTTAGGATCTCTGTATGAACGAATGAATCGTATTGACGATGCTCAAAGTGTCTATATAGAACTTGAAAATAATTTCCCGCTCACAACCTTTACTTCTTTGGCACTTGCTCGTCTGGATAAAAAAGATCGTAGTCAAGCTTGGCGTCAAGCCACTCCCGCAGATGGTATTATGAGTGGCTTTTTTGATCTTGCAAGTGTTTTATATCAGGAACGGTCATCACGTCTTGCATTGTTATATGGGCAGGTTGCTCTTTATTTAGTTCCTGATGACCCGTTTTTACAGATCTTGATGGGGGATCTCTTTCAAGAAGCAAATAACTTCGATTCAGCTAAAAAGTTATATGGAAGCATTAACCCAGAAAGCGATTTTTTTGTCATTAGCCAAACTCGTATTGCTAAAGTTTTTGAGGAAGAAGGGGATATTAAAGAGGCGATTGAGATTCTAGAGAACCTTCTTGATAACAGCCATGTGAGTGATAATATTTTGATGAATTTGGGAGATTTACTCCGCCGTAATGAAGAGTTTGAAAAATCTATTCCCTACTACACCCAAGTGATTGAAGGGCTCAAAGGGGGGTATATGCCGGAGCATTGGGAGCTTTTTTATGCTCGTGGCATCTCTTATGAGCAATCCGATCAATGGGCAAAAGCAGAAGCAGATTTAAAACAAGCGCTCACATTAGAGCCAGATCAACCCTATGTTCTTAATTATCTGGGGTATAGCTGGGCGGATCAAGGTATCCATATTGATTTAGCCCTGGAATATATTAAAAAGGCAATTGAACTTCGTCCCAATGATGGATACATCATTGATAGTATGGGGTGGGTTTTGTACAAGCTTGCTCGCTATGAAGAGGCTGTAGTCTTCTTGGAAGAAGCTGTAGCTTATTTACCTGGAGATCCAATTATTAATGACCATCTTGGTGATGCGTATTGGCAAGTGGGGCGGCGTGTTGAAGCTGGTTTCCAGTGGCAAAGAGCGCTCGATAATGCCCAAGATGAGGAATTAATCGCCAAAATAGAAGGGAAACTGATTAATGGTTTAACTGTTAGCACTGCTTTTGTTGAAGGTAAACCTGTTGCCATTAAAGATTTGGACAATGAACCACGCGACCAAACGAGCCACTAGTTATGATTGTAAAGGCAAAATGCCCGCATCGATCGGGGACCGGCAGTAAGAAATTTAAAGATCCAGCTAAAGCTGTGGCTTATGCCCAAAAGATACATAGTGAAAATATTGGCTATCTGCAAAAAGAGTTTGAAAAATTTGCTAAAGGGGATGATTTTAAGGTAAAAGTCTCGGCATTTTATCCTTTTGTTGAGGTTGTTATTAAAACCCGTTCTCAAATTGATTCTCGCAGCTCATATGGTTTTATTTCCTATCCCGGAACCTATAGAACGACGATTACACGCCCAGACTTCTTTGCAAGATATTATGAGAAACAGTTTTCCCAATTGATAAAAAACCATGATATAGCAATTAAGATTGGTGTAAGTGACGAGCCTATTCCAATTCACTTTGCTCTAGGTGTTGATAATCATCTTGAGGGACTTTTAACGCCAGAGCGGTTACAACTTTTACCTGATTTATTTGATTTACCAGATCTTGAAACCATGGATGACGTGATCGTTAATGGTCGGCATGACCCAGAGCCAAAAGGTATAAGGCCTCTGGCTTTATTTACTGCGCCAAGGGTGGATCTTTCTCTACAACGATTACGCCATTATACTGGCACTGATCCGGAGCATTTTCAAAATTTTGTAATTTTTACAAATTATCAGTTTTATGTTGAACAGTTTTCTGAGCTTGCTAAATCAATGATCAACACTAAAAGCGGGTATGATTGTTTTGTTAGCCCTGGCAATTTTATTCAATATCCAGATAAAGATCCACGTGCAGAGCAATCTCCTCTGACCCCTTCGGCAAAACGTTTGCCGCAAATGCCGGCTTATCATCTTAAGCGCTCAGATAGTGCAGGGATAACTTTGATTAATATTGGGGTTGGTCCATCCAATGCTAAAACAATAACAGATCATGTTGCTGTAATGCGTCCGCATGCTTGGCTTATGCTTGGACATTGTGCGGGGCTTCGTAACCGCCAACGTTTAGGAGATTATGTACTTGCACATGCCTATATGCGTGAAGATCATGTTCTGGATAAGGATTTGCCTATTTCGGTTCCCTTACCAGCGCTAGCGGAGGTTCAACAGGGATTAGAGCAAGCAACAGCTGAGGTGACAGGCCTGGAAGATTATGAGGTTAAGAAAATCATGCGTACTGGTACAGTGGCAACCGTTGATGATCGAAATTGGGAATTACGTGAATATAGTGATCCGGTTCGGCGTCTCAGTCAAAGTAGAGCTATAGCTCTTGATATGGAATCGGCGACGATCGCGGCGAATGGATTTCGTTTCCGTGTGCCATATGGCACATTGTTATGTGTGTCAGATAAACCACTCCACGGTGAACTGAAACTCCCGGGCATGGCGGATGAGTTTTATCGCCAGCGCGTTAATCAGCATCTTAAGATTGGGCTACGAGCAATGGAACTACTGAGAGAGGTTGGTCTGACACGTTTACATAGTCGTAAACTACGTAGTTTCCACGAAGTTGCCTTTCAATAATTTTCATAATATAAATATTTTCTTAAGTCTTCCCGCATATTTTCATGAGAAATTAGTGAATCATACGGCATAGTATGCTGGAATAGTTTGTGATACATGAAAGTATGTGACCATTTTGGATAAAGAAGATCTTAAACCTGCTTATCAAAAGCAAGCGAGATGTCAGAAGAACGATTCTGGACAGCCTATGGATTTACAATCTGACTTAAACCGTTTTGATGATTTTACAAACCTGACCTTGGATTGGTTTTGGGAAGTTGATCTTGACTTTAACCTAATCTATTCCAATCATCAGCTTGAAGTTATGACCTCAATGCCAATTGAAGAGCTAATCGGAAAGACACTTGGAGTTGGGTTGGGGTGGGATCTCAGTGGTGAAGATTGGCAAGAATTCCGTGAAAAATTGGAAAATAATGAGGTCATCGACGATTTTACCTATTCTTTTATTCATCCAGAAGATGGATTAACACATTTTTCTATCGCAGCAAAACCGCTAATTAATAAAAAGAGACAGATTATCGGTTATCGTGGGTGTGCTCGTGACATTACTGTGGAGGTTAACAACTCACTCAATGCGGAACTGATTGAGGAACGCCTAACAGATACAATTGAATGCATTCCCTACGGTATCGCGTTATTCGACAAATACGATAAGCTAGTATTTTTAAACACAAAGCATCGGAATTTGTTTCCACAAATGGATGACTTGATGCTCACGGGTACGTCATTTGAAGATATCGTCAGAGGGAGTATTGAGCGTGGTATTCAAAAAGTTACTGGGGATGTTGAAGCGTTTGTTAGAAAACGGATGGCCTTGCATCGCAATGGCTACGGTACACGTGAGGTCCAATTAAGCAATGATCGATGGGTCGAATTAACCGAGCATGAAACAATCGAAGGGGGTACGGTTTTAAGTTGGACCGATTTGACCCCTGTTAAACGGCGTGAAGGTGCCTTGGCTTCTTTGTTAGAGGATGCCTCAAATAACTGGTCTGTCCCAGAACGGGCGGCAAAAGCGATTGCCGTTGCTTTGGGGTGTCGTTGGGCCGGAGTTGTTAAAATTGATAATGATAATGAAATGCTTGGCGATGTTATTGCGCTTTGGGATACAGATCAGCTTTTACCAACCAAAAAATACGAGATTATAAATGGTCCATGTGAACAAGTTTATAATGAAAAAAGCTTGGTTCGTATTCGTGAGAGTCTCGATTTGCAATTTCCAGATCGCGAATTTTTAAAAGGAGAAAAAGTTTATAACTACCGTGGGTTTGCCCTGAAAAATGGGAAAGGTCAATGTATTGGGCATGTTTTCGCCGCGGATGATGAAGTTGATCCAAAATCCCACTATGAAGGCAATGAGATCTTCCGTTTGATTTCACACTGGGTTGAGATTGAATTTAGACGCCAATTTGTCCAGCGTAAAATGATTGATTCTCAAAAACGTTTCCGTGATTTTGCCGAAGTTGCATCCGACTGGTTCTGGGAAATTGATGAAAATCTCAACTATACCTTTATTTCAGAACATGCTGGGACAAAAGGACAGATGCGCTTGCGAGAGCTCTTGCAAAAAGCCCATAAAAAAGTTGGAAATCAAGAAATTCCACCGCGATATGATTTGGATAAGCCTGCGAAGGAAATTATTGCTTACCGTTCCTTCCGCGATGTGGCTGTTGAGTTGAAATCCCATAAAGAAGAACAAAATCGGATGCTTAAGGTAAGTGGTCGCCCGATTTTTGATAATGATGGACAATTTAAAGGTTACCGGGGAACAGGCTCAGATATCACAGAACTTGTAAATGCAATACAGCGGGCATCTCAAGCGGAACAGTGGCTTGCAGAGGCTATTGAATCGTCACCAGAAGCTTTTGCGCTTTATGATGCGAGTGATCGGTTGATTATTTGTAATCAGCGTTTTAAAGATACCTTCTTTTTGGGAATGCAGGATGTTGTTAAACCAGGTATGACGTTTGATGATTTGCAACATATACACTTTGAAAATGGTTTAAGTGATATTCCAGAAGATGAGGTTGATGATTTCCTCAAACATCGCAAGGAGTATCGCGGTGAACAAGATGGATCGCCTGGCCGTGAACTATTGACAAATGGCCGCAGCTACCTATCTCTGGAACACAAAACGCAAGAGGGTGGTATTGCCTCTTTTTATGTTGATATTACAAAATTACGCGAAAATGAGCGTAGCCTGCGCCATGCAAAAGAAATAGCTGAAACGGCAAGCCGCGGTAAAAGTGAATTTTTGGCGAATGTATCGCATGAATTACGGACACCTTTGAATGCCATTATCGGTTTTTCTGAACTTGTGCGCGACGATCTGGCAGGCCCACCCGATAGTAAAAAGTACAAAGAATATATTAATGATATCCATGCAAGTGGGATGCATCTTATGGAATTGATTAACGATATTCTTGATCTCAGCAAGGCAGAGGCCGGGTTGATTAGTCAACAAGGTCAAGAAACCGATATGCGTGAAATTATTGATTCTTCTATTAAATTTATTTTGCCTCGGGCGAATAAGGCTGACATTTGTGTAACGCAGCACTATCCAAAAGGGGCGTTTCCCAAAGTGTGGATTGATCCAAAACGGGGAAAACAGATTATGTTGAACCTTATCTCTAACGCGGTAAAATTTACGCCTGATGGTGGTAGTGTTGATGTTACGGCTGAAATTACAGAAGATAACGCTTTAGAAATTCGGGTCGCTGACACCGGGATTGGTATTGCTAAGGAAGATCTCCCTAAGGCAATGGAAGCATTTGGTCAGGTTGATAGTGCGCTCTCTCGTAAATATGAGGGTACTGGTCTTGGGTTGCCATTAACAAAGCGGTTAGTGGATAGTAATAATGGGGAGTTACATATTCATTCTGTTCCGAATGAGGGTACTGTTGTGACTGTTCGTTTTCCTCAGGAATGTCTTAGAACCGGATCCAGTTCATAAATGGACGTAGGATAAGGGGGCAGCTCTTTTTCTTTGGTCGAAGATCCCAAGCGCGCGCCACATCATAATAACAATCATTGACCACGGCCCAATGCATGGGTGGCTCATCGGCTTGAATATTAAGACGGATTGTCCGCCAGTTATAAAGATCTTGCTTTGATGGCTCTCCAGTCATGCGAATTTGCTCAAGTAGATTTTGATAACGGTTACGCAAGATATCATGTTCGCGTGATTTTTGCGTTAGATTCCAAACAAGTGTAAAACCGGCAATTGCAACTGTTCCTAAACCAAATAGCTCAGGCTGATTAAGGTTGAGAAAAACTCCGCCGGCTGCCATCATAATGACACCAAAAATCATCCATTTATAAACGCCGTCATAATGATTTTTACGACGCTGATGATACCGGATCGAGACTTCTGTAGACAGGGTTAATTTATCAATTGGATTGAGGACCGGCCCATCATTGACCGGAAGTCGATAATGCGTCACTTTTCTGGTTTTTTGTGGCTTTTTCTCACGCCCTTCATCATCAAAGGTATCAATATCAACCGTTGCGATGGTATACACGGGTGGATCAACACGTTCTGCTGATGCTTTTGCCATCCTAGGGCCCTCTATAATTCGTTGTTTTTTCTTATAAACACCCCAGAAAAGATCAGGGCGTGGAGGGGATTACCGCATATTCCTGTATTGTGGTCAAGAGAGGAAACAGAGTTTTTATTAGATTTAATGCGTTATTTACTTGTGTTTTCAGATACGGCGATTGTTTATGCGGCTGTTTGGGCGCTGTATAGGGTTTATCCGGAATTGCGCGATGATAAATAGGTAAGCAATCTTTATTGATTTCTTGTTATCGTCGTCTTATTGTCGTCGCTGATGATACGGCCCCATAGCTCAACTGGATAGAGCAACTGCCTTCTAAGCAGTAGGTTGCAGGTTCGAGTCCTGCTGGGGTCGCCATTTCTAGATCCCTCAGGTGCGGATATAAAACACACTAAGTCGTTTATTTTCTTGGCGTATTATCATGCTCTTTTGGACAAAACTGAGTATAGCCAAAACTAAGACTTCTATATTTAATCTTCTATAGAGTAAATCAGTTATCTAATCGAAATCTAGAAAATCACCGCTTTTAATTCTTTCTAAATTTTGGATGGGTAGATTATAGATATATATCCAAGCCTTAATCTTTTCACCATCAATGTAGTCAATGTCCCATAATTGTCTTACATACTCCTTTGGGTCAGGGAATTCCGGGCTACATTCTTCATATTCATCCAGCTTTTGTATAACAAAGTCCGATTGACTCGTGATTTCGTAAACTTCACCTCTCACTCGATCATCTGGATTTTCTGACCGGACTACACCAGGATAGTAATCTACTTTATAGAGTTTTCCTTGAAAATAAGCTTCTCCGAGGAAATTAGCATTACGGGCTAGTAACCGATACGTAGAATTCAGGGATTTTTTTCTTAGGGTCCCATAGACAAAAATCAAATTACTCATTTCCTTTTCGACCTTCTTAAAGCTCTGTAATGGCTTACAAATTAGGGACCTGAACTAAGTTTTTTTGCATCCTTATAAAGGCGCGTATAGTAAGTTTTTTTAGCTTCTAAAAACCGTTCATAGCGTTCGTGGAGTGAGCATTCATCTAATGGTTTATCACGCAATTTTTGCTTCTTGGTTGTTGTAGTCCAGCCATAAATCACCACAACCAACATCATCGATAAGCCAGAAAAACAAAGCGCTCCAAGCAATGCAAAAATAATGTTATCAAATAAAAGAAACGATTTAATACTGGCGAGCGCCCCGATAACAATGAGAACAAGTTTGAGCCAGTCGTTTCTTTTGCTCGTTTGAAGGGCGGCTTCAGCTTCGAGGACTTCTTTTTCAGAGAGCATAAAATCGTCTGGTGTTGGTTCTGGCCGTTGCTCTTTAAGCTGGCGTGCGGCCTTTTCAATTTCTGGTGAGAGTGTTTTCATTATTTTTTACAAATAGTTTTGAGTTCATAGAGGATGTCTAAAGCATCTCTTGGTGTTAAACTATCTGGGTTAATAGTTTCAATTTTTTTAAAAACCGCGGTGACCTCTGGCTGGTTTTTAGTCTCTGCTTTGATTGTACTAAACAAAGGGAGATCATGGGTAATTTGCGAAAGGTGATGGGCTGATTTTCCAGTTTGAATGCGATGCAGGATGTTTTCAGCTCGTTGAATAACATTCGATGGTATGCCAGCTAGGCGAGCCACATGAATCCCGTAAGAGCGATTGGCGGTGCCTGGTTCAACTTCATGTAAAAAAATGATGTCATTTTCCCATTCCTTGATACGCATTGTATAGCAGGAAAGATTATCGAGTTTATCAGCGAGATCGGTGAGCTCGTGATAATGGGTGGCAAATAAACCACGCGATTTATTCAGATCATGGAGATGTTCAATTGTACCCCAAGCAATGGAAAGGCCATCAAAGGTTGCCGTACCTCGGCCGATTTCGTCTAGGATTACAAGGGAACGCTCGGTTGCCTGATTAAGAATGGTGGCCGTTTCAACCATTTCAACCATAAAGGTTGATTGGCCGCGTGCCAAATCATCAGCCGCGCCAACACGACTAAACAAGCGATCGATAACACCAATATGGGCCATTGTTGCCGGGACATAGGAGCCCATCTGCGCCAGCAGTGCAATAAGGGCGTTTTGCCTTAAAAACGTTGATTTACCCGCCATATTCGGGCCGGTGAGGAGCCAGAGGCTCTGGCCAGAATTTAAATCACAATCATTTGGAATAAATTGCGTGGCATCGTTACTTTTTTGTAAGGCCTTTTCAACAACTGGATGGCGTCCCCCTTTGATTGTGAAGGTTAAACTATTATCGATCACAGGACGACAATAATTATTTTCAAGCGCCAGAGTTGCCAATGCACTCATGCAATCGAGTGTCGCCAAGGCATGGGCAGCAGCAGCAATTGTAGTTCCATGACTTAAAACCTCTGCGCTGAGGTTTTCAAAAATCTCTAGCTCTGTTGCAACAGCTTTAACCTGCGCTTGAGAGATTTTCTTATCAAGCTCCGAGAGTTCTACAGTGGTAAAACGCACCGCATTCGCAAGGGTTTGACGGTGAATGAACAAATCATTGCCGGAAATTTTATCGGCATGAGTTGGGGTCACATCGACAAAATACCCTAAAACATTATTGTGTTTAATTTTCAGACTGCTAATGCCGGTACGGTCACTATATTGTTTTTGTAAGCTGGCGATAATGCGTTTGCTATCATCACGCAGACTAACAAACTCATCTAAAGTGGCGGAGTAACCACTGGCAATAAACCCGCCATCGCGCGCAAGGAGAGGGAGATCTTCTTTCAACGCATCTTTTAAGGAATTAATCAGGGGCGCATGTTTGCTATTAGCATCAAGATTTTCACACGCTTTATTTAAGCCATTAGGTAAGTTTTTGGATAACAGCTTAGTTTTTGTAGGCGGTGATTTGAGAATATTTTCAAT
This sequence comes from uncultured Bdellovibrionales bacterium, assembly GCA_964496065.1. GTDB lineage: Bacteria > Pseudomonadota > Alphaproteobacteria > Micavibrionales > SZUA-601 > CAZBXD01. Next base: position 8,088 of record CAZBXD010000002.1, on the reverse strand, counting down.
TGTCTTTGCTTGCCGTAACCCATCACGAATAACAGCCAAATCACGAGGGCCGGCGCGCCCCAAAGAAATGCGGGTGAGCGCTCGTTCAAGGTCAGGGCAGGATTTTAATGCATCTCGTAAAGATATTCTTTGGTCATCTTGCTCAATAAACCATGTAATACAGTCGAGACGCTGATTGATAATATCTGCATCAGTTAGGGGAGCGTTTAAATAGCTGGCTAATAGACGGGCGCCAGCTCCCGTGATACAGCGATCAATGATATCTAATAAACTGCCTTTACGTCCTCCCTGCAGAGTTTGTGTCAACTCCAAATTACGCCGGCTTGCTGCATCGATGGTCATCAGAGCAGTGTTGCTGAGTTTTTGTGGTGGTGAAAGGCGCGGTATTTTACCCTTTTGGGTCAGGTCAATATAGTCGATCAAAACACCAAGTGCAGAAAGATCAGCGGGTGTAAAATCTCCAAACGCATCAAGTGTTGTAACATCAAAAATATTTTGTAGCCGTGTTTCAGCACTTTTTGGGTCAAAGCGTGTGTTGACTTGCGGGGTAAAGATATCCTGACTTAAATCAGTCTGGGTGGTGAGGTTGGCTTCCCGTGATTGTGGGATCAAAACTTCGCGGGGGTTAAGACGTGACAGGGCCGAGGCAATATCGCCTTCCTTAATCGATTGTACGGCTAAAACACCGGTGGAGAGATCAACCCAGGCCAAGGCCCAGTCCCCACGATAGATTGCAAGGGTGGTGAGGTAGCTGTTCTGGCGGGCATCGAGGAGGTTATCCTCAGTAATCGTGCCAGGGGTGATGATGCGCACGACATCGCGCTTCACCAGTGCTTTGGAGCCGCCACGGGCCTTGGCTTGGGCCGGGGTTTCAACCTGTTCACAAATCGCCACTGGAAAGCCAGCGCGGATTAACTTTGACAGATAGCTTTCATAGGCATGCACCGGCACCCCGCACATCGGGATATCGGTGCCCTGGGTTTTGCCGCGTTTGGTGAGGGCAATATCAAGCGCGGCCGAAGCCTTAACGGCATCATCAAAGAACATCTCATAAAAATCACCCATGCGATAGAAAACCAGACAATCAGCATGTTCTTCCTTCACCGCCATATATTGTTGCATCATCGGGGTGAGCGATGATGTGTCTTTGGGTGGATCAATTTTTTGTGCTGTTTGTGCCATATTCGTTAGCCGTTGGCAATTTTTCCTGTGCTGGTAGTCAACCATGTGTGAGACATAAAAATCACCCTTTAAGACAGTTGATCACCATTTGTGACCAAGTTTCAAAATACTCTTTGTTGGCTATCATTTGGGTAAGGGGTTGCAGTTCAAGATTGCTAAGTTCTTGCTCATGCAGTTTAAAATCATCTGGGTCAATATCCCAAATTTCAACTAAACCGAGATGAACACGTCCAACATCATTAGAAATATCGTTAATAATCCCGAGGGGTGTCTTTTTTGTGATTTTATCGATACCGATTTCTTCTTTAACTTCTCGTGATGCAGCTGTGCGGATTGTTTCATCAAGTTTAGCAAGCGGGCCATTTAAAACAGCATCATCAATTGATATATGCCCTCCAAATCCAAGAGAATACATATCATGAAGACGAGACTCGCCGGCCTTTGTTGTGCGCTTATAGGTTAGAAAATTATCGTTACATCTTAAAACAATGTAAGGAATAATTTGACGAAAATCAGGCCGTTCTTCAGCAACAGGGCGAGGTAAAAACCAAATATCATTGTCATTAACCGGTAGATCAGAATAGTCCGCAAATGGATAGATGTTTGACTCATCCGTGTATTGTTTGAGCTTTGTTGTTTCAACGCATAAAATGAGTTCTTGCTTCATGATTATTTCCTTTGTTTAAATTTTTGTCCCCGCATGGATGGCGGCGATGCCGCCGGATAGGTTGGTATAATCCACGCGTTTAAATCCAGCCTCAGTGATCCGTCGTGCCAATTGGCGTTGCGAGGGGAATTGACGAATACTTTCCACCAAATATTGATAGCTTTCGCGATCTTTGGCAACCATTTCACCAATTTTTGGGATCAGTTTGAATGAATACCGATCATAAATTTTATTGATCACCGGCACGCGCATCTTTGAAAATTCGAGGCAATAGAATTTACCACCGGGTTTGAGGACCCGATAAGCCTCCGCAATTGCTTTGTCGATATGGGTAACATTCCGTAAGCCGAACGAGATTGTATAACAATCAAAACTGTTATCCTTAAAGGGGAGTTTTTCAGCGTTGCCCTCCACCCAGTCAATCCCTGTCAAGATGCCACGGTCAATCGCGCGCCGTTCGCCAACCTTTAACATTTCGGCATTAATGTCGCACACAGTAATGGGGGCTTGGCCATCGGTGGCCTTATAGAGGCGAAAGGCAATATCGCCCGTCCCACCAGCAACATCCAAATAAGCATGATCGCGGCGCGGGCGAATATGACGGATCAGTTTATTTTTCCACAAACGATGCACACCACCCGACATCAAGTCATTCATCAGATCATAATTATTAGCGACGGAGGCAAAAACATCATGAACGCGCGACTGCTTCTCAGCTGGATCAATTTCTTGATAGCCGAAATAATTGCCTTCGTCTTTTGTCTTTTGTTTTGTCATCTACGATTTATTCCGCATGGTTGGGAAGAGGAGGACATCACGGATGGTTTGTGAATTGGTGAGCAGCATGACAAGGCGATCCATGCCAACACCCAGCCCGCCGGTAGGCGGCATACCGTATTCAAGCGCGTTGACAAAATCTTCGTCGAGATATTGTGCTTCATCATCGCCGGCTTCGCGCTCTTTCATTTGATCTTCAAAACGAGCGCGTTGATCTTGTGGATCATTCAATTCACTAAAGGCATTAGCAATTTCCCAGCCATTGGCAAAACTCTCAAAGCGTTCCGCCAAAATAGATTGATCACGATGCCCCTTTGCCAGCGGTGAAATATCCTTCGGATAATCAATGACATGCGTTGGTTGGATCAGATCAGCCTCAACGTAGCGGTCAAACGCTTCGGCGACAATTTTGCCCCAATTCATATGCGCTTCGACAGTGATATCGAGCTCTGCAGCTTTTTTCTTAGCGTCTTCAAAATCGGTAAACTGCATAAAGTCAATGCCGGTTTTTTCTGCGACCAGCTCACACATGGTTTTGCGTGGCCATGGCGCTTTAAAATCAATTTCATTATTGCCAAAGGTCACCTTGGTGGACCCATTAATCGCGATACAGGATTGTTCTACCAATTCTTCGGTCAGGGCCATCATGTCATGGTAATCCTGATACGCGACATAGACCTCCAGCGTGGTGAATTCTGGGTTATGTTTGACGGACAGGCCTTCATTACGGAAGAGGCGACCAATCTCATAAACACCATCGGCGAGACCACCAACGATCAAACGTTTCAGTGGGAGTTCGGTTGCAATGCGCAGGAACAGTTGCATATCCAGTGTGTTGTGGTACGTGGTAAAGGGTTTGGCCGAGGTGCCACCCGGAATTGTATGGAAGATTGGAGTCTCTACCTCTAGATATCCTTTATCATCCAACACTTTGCGGAAAGTTTGGATAATTTGTGTTCGTTTTTGGAAAACATCCTTTACCTCTGGATTGGCAATCAAATCAACATAGCGTTGGCGATAGCGTTGCTCAATATCGGTCAGGCCATGCCGTTTTTCTGGCAATGGTTGCAATGATTTATTGAGCAGGGTTGTCTCTTTCGCATTAATCGTCAACTCACCGCGTGGAGTGCGGCGGACATAGCCGGTCACGCCAATGATATCACCAAGGTCATAATGGGCGATATTCTCCAATGTCTCCGCATCCAAATCTTGTTTGTGGGAGAAAATTTGAATCTTACCGGAGGTGTCATGCAGGTCGATAAACATGCCCGAATTACGATAGGCCATAATCCGACCCGCAACCGTGACAGTATCGTCAGTGAAGTCGCCATCTTCCAAATTCGCGTATTTCTCAGCCAGTTCACTCGCCTTGGCATTCGGTTTGAAACTATGCGGATAGGGATCAATCCCCTTATCCAGGAAATATTGTAAGTTATTCAACTTGGCATCGCGTACGATATTACTGTCTGGGGCGGTGGCCTGTTCTTGTTTGGCTGTGTTGTCGTTCATAGCGTTTATCCTTTAGTTTCAGGACTGAGAGCCTAACGGATTCACACCAGGTTGGCAACGATTTAAGCAGCGTTTTTGGCGGCGATCGCTCGGGCTTCCATCGCGCGATTACGATGATAGAGCAGATCACGGGACAGATGGTTCAAGGTCGTCGTGGACAAAATTGGCTCCCGGATAATCCGGTAATGGCGGATCTGTGCTTGGGTTTCATGGATAATGCACTCAAACTGGCGCTCAGCGGCGCGGGCAATTTGCCGGGCACAGGTCGCCAGATCGCCGGCCTTCGCCCGATCATACAGGGCCGGGGGGATCGTGCCATCAAAACGCAGATAAAGATCATCAAGAGAGGTCATGAATGAATCATGACACGGGTTTTTAAAACCGTCAAGGAATAAAATCCTAAATATTGACAATAAAAATTGCTTTATCGAAAATAGATTACTCAACCAAGGCTGTTTCTTGATTCTTTGGTAGCGCATGCTGGAAATGCATGAGGATCGCACCGTATTCAGATTTAATCTCCATCCGCACCGGCACCATTGGGCCCCCTGGATAGGCTTGGCCAATCCAAACCGTCGGCAGATAGCCTTTTTCCTTACTTTCTTCTTGGATACGGAAATAGCCACGTTTTTTCTCTTCCCAGCCAATCACGGGCTCGATCTCAATCGTGCATTTAACGGCCTCGCCATCGAAGCTGTTCAAACGACTGCTTGACAGGGTTGTTGTGCCTTTTTGTTTAAAGACCATATTAAAGCGACGCTTGCCGTCAAAAACCGGGATCGATGTATCACAAGTCTCCCCCGCATTGACATTTTGCAGCATCTTGACTGTTGCGGTCATCAAATCAACCGTGTCTGTGACCATGTCTTGGGTAAAGGCATGATCATAGGCACGCACGGTCTCGCCATTTTTGAACTCAACCCGTTTTGCCTCAATCAGATGGCCTTTTTTATCATAGTTGAGGACGGTTTTATCGGTTTCTGAGTTCCAACTACTGGTTTTACTGTGTTGTTTTGGCTGCAGCGTGTCGCCCTTAACCAAACCTTTGGAAGCATATTGCCCTTTCCAAGGCAGGAGTTTGCCAATCGTGCCATGCGGTTTGGCGACCATATCAATATTATATTGCCCGCGTTCCATTGCCATATCCATCGTTGCCGACATGGTATGCAGGCCACCGGTATAAATTTCATACGCAATGCTGAGATCATGGTCTTGAAGCGCCAAAGCTGGATTGGCCGTCATCATGAGGGCCGCGACACCGCTGAGAGCACTGATTTTCAATTTTTGTCCCATTTTCTCTTTTAATCCTTTCAAAAACCCAGTATTAAAAGGGTTCTTACTCTATAAATATAGCAAAAATACCATGAAAAGCCGAGTAACATTTTTTACCCATATTGTAACAATTGCCTTATTCTGCCTATCGATGCCAAGGGTTACAAGCGCTATAATGATGACGGGGGATGCGCTCGCCGTCATGTGCAGTAGTGAGGTGGAGCGCGATTTGTTCTCCTGTCAAAGCTATATTGCGGGGATTATTGACTATCATGTCCTGATCAAAGGGTTAGGGACGGCGCCGAGCGTCGATTTTTGTATCCCAGAAGGCGTTAAAATGGACGATCTGCGCCAGATTGTCGTCGAATATTTTGAAGGCAATAGCCAACATTCCAGCTTTGTTGCCTCCCCCGCCGTGGCCCTCGCACTGTTTGATGTCTTCCCTTGTCAGTAAAACTATTGACTTACCCAAACAATACGAGCAATCCAGTCAATCTCTGTGCGAGAAAGAGTAAGATCGGCATGGTTTGGGTTGAGGGAGCCAAGGGTTACTTGCTCTGCCGTTTCTCGGCCCAACTGCTTTGCCATCACTTCACCATTACTGCGTTTTACGACCACGCGATCACCACGGCGCAAAGAGGCAGCATTAGGCGAGACAACTAGAATATCGCCATCACGATAGAGTGGCTCCATACTATCGCCGGATACTTCTAGGGCGTAGACGCCATCATCTTTGATCCTAGGGAAATCAATAGCGTCCCAACCAGAACCAACCGGAAAGCCGCTATCATCGAAAAAGCCGTTTTGACCGGCCTGCGCGCAGCCGATGATCGGAATACGACGGGCAGTGGCACTGTTATGACTATCATTTGCACCGCGGCCATGGACAAGGTCCGCCAGGACATCAATGTCAGCCCCTGTAGTTTCCAATGCCTTCGCTAGGCTCTCGGTGGAGGGCCAACGGAGTTTACCAGTATCAGATTTGCGCTTACTGACATTGAAGGTTGTAGGATCGAGTCCGGCCTTTTTTGCCAAGCCAGAAGTGGAAAGGCCATGACTTTCAGCCAGGAGATCGATCGCGCGCCAGATGTCTTTATGCGTTAACATAGGATGATAATCCCATAAATTAGGTATAATTGCATTAAGATAATATTCCTATTAAACCTTGAAAAAGGAATATATTCATATTATAACAAGGATATTAGTCACATTATCTATGAATAGGAATATCGCTTATGCAGCCTCCCGTCAATCCTTCTTTTGCCAATACTGATCTTTTTATTGGACAGACACCTTTCTTATCGGTTGAATAAGCATGGTTTTGGTTTGTGCAATCTTATGATGCGCTTCATAGTGGCGCACGCGTGCGTAAAGGGCAGGGTAGCCTGATCCGCCCTTGTGAACCAGTTGATATCTATGCCACGACCATGCGGCTTTTTAAACAAGGGTTCTTGAAAAAAAATCATATGCGTGTCCTCGCGCATTATGGGGAAACGCTCACCCCACCCAATCCGCGTGATTACGAGCAAGCCCCTGATTATGAACTGTGGCAGCAAGCAATGCAAAAATTGGAGACCCCTCTGCGCCGTAAAGGGATTATTGTAAGGTACGATGATGAGTGATTTCCTGCCCGTCACCGCTACTCAAACGCCGCGCGATATTTGGGTTGTTTTTTCTAATCAGGCTGACCTCACTTGGCTTAAAATCCTCAAACCCGGATTTCGTCATTGTTTTGTCCTGATCCATGATGGGGAGCATTGGTTGGCGATTGATCCAATGAGTCATTATGTTGACTTTTCTATCCTACCGGTTGATCCAGCTTATGACCTGCCGCGATGGTTGACCAATCAAGGGTTGAGTTTTGTCAAGGCAACCCCCAATCGTGCTTTGAAAAAACCGGCTCCGTTTGCCGTTTTTACCTGTGTCGAGGTGATCAAACGCTTTCTTGGTATTCATCGCCGCCGTGTCATTACGCCTTGGCAGCTCTATCGTTATCTTCAAAAACAAACTTAAAAGAGGTTTTATCTATGGGATCCCTTAATCCATTTCAAACACCTAAGCCAGCCCCCATTGTTGTGAAGGAGGTGGTTACCGAACCGCCGCTTCCAGAACCGGTCGAAGAAGCACCAACACAACAAGAACTTGATCAAGAGGCAAGTAAGGCACGGCCCAAAGCATTCTTAAACGGCGTCGTGGCCGTTTAGGTACGATTACGACATCCTTTCGTGGTGTATTGTCGCCGAATGATTTGTCACCGCGTCGTAAAACATTACTAGGAGAATAAATATGTGCAAAAATTCTGAACAACGACGCCAACAAGCGATGATCGAGGATCAGTTGAAAGCCAAGGCAGTTTTAGATAAATTCATTGCCGCTCAGGCACGCCGAACACCATGGGAAAACCATTGGAAGGAATCTTACGATTATACAATTCCACAACGCTCAGTTTTCTCAGGTGGCTTTAATGCGGGTAGTAGTCGCGTTGATAACCTATTTGATGCCACCGCAGCCGATGCCGCGGTGACCACTGCCGGTTATTTCGATAGCGCCTATGACATGGTGCGTGTTGGCGATCTTGTCATTGCCAATGTTGATACCGATGGCACGCTGGATACGAAGATTTACACCGTAACGGCGAGCGCCGATACCGGTGTGACAATCGCCGATTTCAGTGCGGAAGT
>CAZBXD010000001.1:96215-115389 GCA_964496065.1 uncultured Bdellovibrionales bacterium | reverse complement strand
ACAACACTGAAACATTACGAACTAACAACTGGACCTAATAATGGGGGTTGACCAGGATTACACCCGTGTGTCTTACGAGGCTTGATTTATTCAAAAAATCCCCTATTGTTTGAGCCGCTACTTATTTATTTTTTAGAAGGGATACATAATGGCTGTTAAGATCCTCGGTTTTGAAGGAAGCGGGCGTCAGGATTCGATGAATCGTACCTTGTTAAATATTGTTGCTGGCGAGGTAGATAAAGCAGGTGCGGATGTCACCATTATTAATCTGCATGACTATGATCTTCCAATATATAATAATGATCTGGAAGCCAATAATGGGTTACCAAGCGCTGTTATTGAGCTTAAGGAACTTGCCGGGAAAAGTGATGGCTTTTTGATTGCAACACCAGAATATAATGGTGGCTATTCGCCATTGCTTAAGAATGCGATTGACTGGATGACACGTCCAGCGCCTGAGGGTATCCCCAGACAACCTTTTGCTGGGAAAATGGCGGGGCTGATCGCGACATCCCCTGGCCCTCTCAGCGGTCTACGCGGTATTTATCAATTGAACACCATCCTTTTCGGAATTGGGGTGACCGTCCTATCCGATATTGTTGCTGTTGGTAATTATAGTGCTGCGTTTGATAATGGCCAACTTGTTGAAGAAAAACACCAAGGCATGGCCGCAAACCTAGGAAAACGCCTCGTTAAGCTTCTCTCTTAAAAAAAGCAGATATATCATCTTATTAAAGGTTGTTTAAGAATATATCCTTTAAAAAGAATGGAGTATTCCTGTATTCATAACTGATAAGTGGTTTTATGTCATGCCTTTAAAGATTCAACTTCGTCCGAAGGAACGCGTTATTATTAACGGCGCCGTCATAGAAGGAAACTCGGATAGTCGCACTGAAATTACGATTATGAATAAAGTCATGATTATGCGGCAAAAACATATCATCAATGAAAAAGAAGCGGATACCCCATCAAAGCGCCTCTATTTTACATTACAAATGATGTATATTGATCCAGAAAATATCGAAACTTATAAAGATCACTACACGAATTTTTACAAAGACCTCAATGATACAGTCAGTCTTCCAACGCTAAAAGACTCTCTTAGACTAATCGATGAGGCGGTTGAAGTCGGCAAATTTTACGATGCGATGAAAATTTGTCGTGAATTAATTAAGGTCGAAGCCGAGTTACTAAAGATCGCAACGCCTGAAATCGCTGAAGAATAACTTCAAAAAATAAATAAAATCAAATAGATAAAACCAAACCTCTTTCTCCATCATATGTTTGGCATAGCTTTTGCAGATATGTCAGCAGGATTTATTTAAAAAAATGGAGAAATAAAAATGGCCTTAAATTCTGTTCACACTAACGTCAGTGCAATTATTGCACTACAAGGGCTTAACCGGACAAACCAAGCACTTGATGCGTCACAAAAACGTGTTAATACCGGCTTTAGAATTGCTGATGCGCTCGATGATGGCGCTGGCTTCTCGATTGCACAGGGCTTACGGTCTGACTTGCGAGCTTATGAAGCAGTCCAAGAACAAATGTCAAAGGCACGGGGAACGCTCACTGTTGCCAGTGAAGCTGCCCGCCAAATTTCTGACACCTTGGCAGAGGTTCGTGGCGTTGTTACAAAACTTGCCGATGAAAACGTCGCTGGCGATCAACGGACGCAATATCAAAATGATTATGCCGCCCTCAAGACAGAGATTACAAACTTTATCAACCAAGCAGATTTTAACGGAATTAATCTCCTTGATAACTCTGCTGCTCCTGGCTTGAATATCATTGGTAATATTGATGGATCTACGGTAACACTGGCTGCCTACGATTTACTTACCGATATTGGCACAAACTTAATCGCTCTGGATGTTCCGGGTACATTTGCAACCGCAGCCCTAGCTGCTGCAGCTGCGCAGGGGACAATTAACGCAGCTGGTACTGCTGAATTTGTCACCGCAGAGGCAAATATTGGCAATACCATGTCTTCTCTCGGGGCGGATTTAAGAACACTCGATAATCGACTTGACTATCTTAGGGTTTTAGAAGATGCAACAACAGACGGTCTTGGATCAATTGTTGATGCAGATCTGGCAAAAGAATCTGCAAAATTACAGTCTCTGCAGATCCGTCAGCAGCTCGGTACACAAACATTGAGTATCGCAAACTCTTCGCCACAAATTCTCTTGAGCCTTTTCCAATAGGAGACGCATTTCAATAGGATAATTTTGTAAAGGGTTAGACCATGACAACAGCAGCTTTGGGGGCAGCATTAAGTGGACTACGTGTCTCACAAAGAAGCTTAGATCTTGTCTCCAATAACATCGCAAACGCCACAACGGAAGGATATACCCGCAAAACCCTTCCTACCGAGAATGTCTTAGCTGATGATCTTGGTGTTGGCGTTCGTTATGGCGAAGTACAACGCTTTGTTGACCAAGCAATTTTGCGAGATTTTCGTACACAAACTAGTGTTCAAAGTTATCTTGCCAAAAGAGAACCTTATCTTGCCCGGATCCAAGCATTTCATGGAGCAGCAGAAAGTGAAAACAATATCGCTGCTAAAATTGGTCAACTTAATAATGCCTTAGTTGAACTTGCTGCCAGTCCAGAGTCCACTATTTTACAATCATCCGTGGTTACAGAAGCACAAGATGTTGCTAACAATATTAATCGCTTTGCTGAATTTCTTCTTGAGCAACGAAATCTTGCCCAAAGAGAAATTGCTTTAACCGTGAATGAAATTAATGAGCAATTAGAGGTTATTGCTGACCTTAATAAACGGATTAAAGCTGGTAAGGGGAGTGGACAAACAACAGCGGCCTTTGAAGATCAGCGAGATACTGCAATTAAAATTGTTTCTGAAAAAATGGGGATCAGCTATTTTGAAGATTCAAGCGGTGCCGTGATTGTACAAACGAAGCAAGGACAAGTTCTTGTTGATGATGATGCTCGCCCCGTTACCTTTGCAGAAGAACGGATCGGGTATCAATCTGGTTATCCAGACACACTCTCTGGAGTTATCCTCGCAGATGAGACCATTGGTGAGGTAGACCTTGCTAGTATTGATATTGGCGGCGAATTAGGCGCGCTCCTTGATTTACGTGATGAGGCATTACCAACCTATCAAGCCCAGCTTGACGAACTCGCCCATAAAATGGCCTCTCGTTTTGATGCACAAAATGTCCGTATGTTTACAGATAGTACTGGTGTTGTTCCTGCTGATATCCCAGAGAATTACGCTGGTTTTGCCGCTGAAATTCGGGTTAATCAACTGATTATTGACGATTCATCCCTTGTGCAAAGTGGGACATCTGGCCCTGTTCCTGACGCTGGTTCCAATGCCGTTATTATGAATGTTGTTAATTTTACCTTTGGGCAATTTGCTGATGCGGCCAATACCCCCCATCCACCTTTTAGAACGGAAAATATCGGCCCAAATAATAATATTAACCTAGACCTATCCTTTTCAGACATTCCACTAGAGGAATTTGCTCGCTCTATGATTGGCCTCCAAGCAGAAGAGCATCAGGCAACCGTTATCTCTTTGGAAGTAGAAGAGTCGTTTACAAATGATATTCAAAAACGTCTTTTAGACACATCCGCTGTCGACATGGACGAAGAACTATCCAATATGATTGAACTGCAACAAGCCTATGCCGCCGCCGCACAAGTAATTAACACGTTAGAAGAACTCTTTGCCGAGCTTCTAGCTGCGGTACGATAAGATATAGAGAAAGGATAAGCCTATGGCTATTTCAAATATCGGAAAAAGTCTCAATGAGCAATTTTTATTACAGCGCCTGCGTAACGAACTCACCGATGTTCAAATCCAGATTAATACCGGTAAAAAGGGGAACACGTTTAGTGCTCTGGATACGGCTGGTGCTTCTAATTCTATGTCTTTTCGTAATAGCCATAACCTCTTACAGAGTTACGTAGATAGCATCAATATCGTCCGCAGTCGAACAGATGTGATGGATGCAGCAATGATCAATATCACAGATTCTGCCCGTGATGTGATGACAACGCTACAATCCCAACTTCAAGACACTATCCCACAAACAGCCATTATTCGTGATGAAGCTCAGGCAAAATTGGATGTTGTCCTCCAACAGCTCAATACGCGCTTTGGAGATCGTTATCTATTTGCTGGTACAGATATTACCAATCCACCACATGATGATCCTGCAACCCTCAATGCCAATTTTAATGCGCAAGTCGGTCTCTGGCTTGGTGGGGCACCAACGGCTGCTTCTGTTGTTATAGATGCTAATACTTATGCTGACAGTGCTTTAGGATACTCTGCAACCATTGCCGCAGCTGGAGCTGTTACTGTACGCGCTGATGAAGGGACAGATGTTGATTACACTGTTCTCGCCAATAATGAAGGCTTTCGTGATATTATCCGTGGTCTTGCCATTGTCGCCAACCTCCAAGATCCAACAACACCAGCAGAACAAGATAACTTTTGGACAGTCGTCAATGGCGCTATCCAACTTCTTGATGAAGGGTCACAAGCCATTGATACACAGATCGGTATTCTTGGTAATAAATCACGCCAAATGGAAGATCTCCTGGTTCAACATAGCGAGAGCCAGGGCGCATTGGAAATTTTTATCGGCAAGGTTGAGGATGTTGACTTAGCTGATGCTGTAACCCGCTTTAATTCCCTAGAATTACAGCTTCAAGCCTCATATGAGGTTACGTCCACTGTTCGAAGATTGAGCTTGGTTAACTTTATCTAGGTTAAATTGAGCGGCGTCTTTTGCCAAGCAATCAAGATCAGGGTAAATATTCTGATCGATAATCATCTGAATGCCATAGCGGTGGCGTGAGCAGGCAGAGACCATCATTTGACCGGTTACTTTTTGGGTAATGACCACAAAGCTCTGATCCATAGCCAACCCTTGTGCATTCTTAATACTCATAGCATGGCTATCCTCTATAAGCGGCCATTTTAATGTCCGAGAAAAAGTTAAAATGCGAGCTTGTACGAACGCATTTGCCTCATGAGCCTCTTGCTCTTTTTGAGTAAGGATAAGAGCCGTTTTTTTGTAATTATCATCCTGGCTACGCCATTTCAAATAGGCCATCACAGCTTCATCTAAGGTATCATCTCCCCCTAATTTCCACAAAATACTATGCTCCTGATCTAAGGCAGATAACGCTTTCTTCGCATCTGCATTATAAAGATTTGTGACAAAATCCTGCTGAATTTCTGTTTTTTGTCGGAATCCTCGGCGTAACTTAAAAACAAATTCAGGATATTTATCTTCTAAAACGCGCAAGGGTTGGGATTGATCAACTGGTATTTCTTGACGGTAGTCTCCAAGAATAAGAAGCTTTGACCATTTTTGCGCCTGTGCATTTTTTAAAACTTTGATCATTTGCCCCGTTGTGAGCAAACCTGCCTCATCAATAACAACAATAGCACCTTGTGATATTTGTATCTGTCCGAGGACGAGATCATCGATTGTCCCACCCCCTATTCCAGATTTTTCCTGCAAACGACTGAGTGCCTGTTCAGACATAGCTGTGCCAATAACCTGATGCTCTGTGTTGTCTTGATAAAACCGCATCACGGCAGCCGCTAAATATGTCTTTGCAGACCCAGGCGGACCGCTGAGAATGTTTATACTTGCGGTAGATTCGATTATCCCCTTCATCATGATAATACGATGCTCTCCATCATCCTTTGAAGGAAGGCTTAGTTCAAAGTTTCTGAGGGCGTTATCAATATGTTCTGGCAAATAACTGCCAAGCATACTGTCTTTAGGTTGATTGAGGAAAGCATCCGCGGCTGTAATTAATGACTGCGGCATTTACCTATAAAATTACTTGCTTTGAGGAATCAGACGATGGCGCAGGGTTTAGCGGTACAGTCTTTGACCCTTGACTTGTTACAACACCTTGTGCAGAAATTGCCTCAACAATTAAGCCATTGGGAAGTTTGTCGCCAACGCGAATAGTATAGCGTGATAAATTCCCAACTATATCTGGGACAACAATCGCCTTACATTTGTCATTGAGGCAATTAATCTCAGCCCACATAAAATCTGATTCCTCTAGCTTTTTAAAGGTTTCGCGATCAAGATCACCAATATTTTTTGTTATCGCAATTTCATCAATTTTAGGAAATGATGGCACAGGCAGAGGAGCGGGCATGGCAGCCGCGGCAGAAATATACCCCTCATAGAGATCAGGATAAAATTCTGCACATACTTCATTTGCTGGCAGTTGTTGACAAATAACATATTCTGGCGCCGGGGCAATAAATGGCATGCCCATTGCGGATAGGTTTTCTTGCATATCATTGAGTTTTTTTTGTCGGTCTATCATCTTTTTTAACAGAGAGACCTGATTTTGAAGACTAAGGATATCAGCCATGTATTGATTATTACGCTCAAACTGGATAGAGGGGATTTTCTGGGGACCACCACCAAAAACTCCGCCTTGCGCATACGCCTTACTTGGTGTCAATAAAAACAATGACGCCATAAAACACACAAGAATTTTGACAAAGTTCCCCATAGTCTTATATTTGCCTGAAATGGATTGATAAGAGATTAAGATTAACAGTTCGGTCCATATTGTTCATTAACCCCACCCGGTTGAATTCTGACGCAATCATCCACGGCTAAGACATCCACTACGGCCGAGCCAGTAACAGATAAATCACCCTGAACAGCAACATTTCCCGTTACTGTCATTTGATTAGATTGCACCTCATCAGCACTTAAGGTATTGGTGTTTAAAGTATTCGCCTGAATCTCACCGACAATATTCACCGGCCCCGTAATCGCAATGTCGCTTGCAAGCACCGTATCAGCCCCATTAACCGTCAGCCCAGTGGCACTAATATCTGGCGCGTTGACAATTGATGCATTGGCCGTATCAACATTCATGCTTGCGGCTGCGATATTCCCGCCTTCAACGACAACATCCCCGGCTGACACCGTGAGATCATTGGTCACCGCCAATTGTCCACCCACAGTCATGACATTTCCGATATCCAAAGAGCCCGCAAAAATTGTCTCGCCAGTAACATTCATTGTCCCTGTAACATTAACACCTTGATCAACATCAACGTTATTGGCATCTAAATTACCAACCGCAAGCAAATCATTCCCGTTCATATTCAAATCAGTAAACATCGTGTTCAGGTCTGGATCACCAAGATCATCACGATAAAGATAGGGCCCAAAAACCTCTTCAAAACTAAAAGCAATATAAGAAACGAGCTGACCACCATCGGCATTAAACGTGCCCAAATTAGGTAATCCAGCCGTCGGCGCCGTCCATAGACCAAAGGCACTGATGGCGGTGGTATTCCCCGCGCCAGCTGGAGAGGCAACATTTTCGATATACCCACCCGATGCCCCAGCGGCACGCGCCGCTAAGAAGAGACGATCAAAGGGTATCGGGTCGCCTGTAGTATAAATTAATGCCTGATACTCTGTCCCAACAATATTGAGTTGGATTTGAACGTCCCGGCGCAGAGGGTTTCTTATTCTTGGAGGTGGTCCCGGATTAATCAGACTAGCTGGTAATGTTGCCAAGACAGCATTTGTAATATTACCGCCAGCGGTTGGACGAGTTGTTCGGATGTAACTTTCTGTCGCCTCCGCAATTTTTTGCATATGAACCCCACTCAGATCAGCGAGTTCACGATTGGCCCAAGAGGTACTCAAGCGCCCAAAACCAATAATAAGAACCGTTGTTAACCCAACTACCAAAAGTAATTCAAGCAGGGTAAAACCAGCATCATGAGAACTATTATTGTGTACTTCTTTTTTCATTTTTTCCTCTTAAAAAGGGTCCGCAGGTGGATCTGTTATTGCATCCGGGCAAGCAGGACCAAAACAATCAATCGCAATATCAAGATCTTCTGTGATAGTAATATTATTCGCCGGGTCTATCGTCAGGGAGCCAAATGTCACAGAGCTATTAATATTCAGTGGATTATTGATAACAATTTGGTTAGCTGCCGCCGTTAAACCTGCTCCCGTCAGCGTCATATCATTACCAACCATGTCGATATCAGAAGATGGCGCTTGAAAGTTCCCCGGATTAACCCCATTGCCATCAACATTAAACGACCCACCGCCAAAATGGTTGATTAATCCTGTAACGATCAAGTCATTGCCGCCTTGTAAGTCAAGAGTTAAACCTGATCCAGCCAATGGATCTTGTTCTTGCAAAAGGGTCACAATATCTAATTGACCGGTACCCACACCATCATCAATGGTCAAAACTGCATCATGCCCCACCCCTTCATTCAGGCCACCCGTTGTAATCGCCAACTCAGATGGTGCACCAGCAGATCCAACAGTTACGCCATTATTTGCAGTCGCAGAATTTGTTGCCACATCGCCATCATAGGGTGTCCCACCACTAACAACTGCCGTGGTTGTAACATTACCGGCTAAAACTGAGTCTCCTGTAACATTGAGAGATCCAAGATTCGCTGCAGTTAAATTAATCGTCATATCACCAGCAACCGTCATATCATTAGTTACGCGCGCATAATCAACATCGGTCACATTATTACCATCGAGAGTGATATCAATATTGATCGTCTGACCATCTGGACGATTGGGTTGTGGATAGCGGAAAACTGCTTGTTGGTCGGTTATTTCAGTAACAATTTCCCATGCTGGTGCTATGGCGTCATTTTGATCAAGGACTGTGACTACGCCGTTTGTAATTGCCGCAATATCGCCATCACTCAAGCAGTCAGAAGGATTATCCCCCCAACGCACACGCGACGTCTCAACACCACATGGAATTGCAGGAGTTGCCAATTCAACCTCTGGCGGAGGACGAATACCCATACGTGCTAATCCTTTGGAAGCGGCACCCACACGAAAAGCAGCAATGTCTGCTGGTGTTCGCCGACGGTCATTAGCCGTATCAACGTCTATATCCATCACAACATAGGCGGTTGGCGCAGCATTGGGGCTGCCCACGACATCAGCAAACGCCGTTATTTGAATATCTTGATATTTATTCTGAGAGGCCCCTAAGTTAGCTGGAAAGTTAGCTGGTAAAAACCCCTCATCAATCAAGTCATTCACTGTTATAAGATTGTTTCCCGCTGTTGCTCCGGCAAGAAAGGCGGCTCGCTTTGAATGGCCAACATAATCTGGGTCAAAAGCCACGTTTTGCACATATGTATGCGCCGCCTTGGAAATTGTGGCAAATTGCTGGCCCAGCGCATAGTTAAAATTCCAATTATATTCCTTTTTTTCAACAAAAACGAGTGAGGAATAGGCGGCTGTTAAGAGGAGCATCATCGCCAACATAGACAGCAGCATATACCCACCTTGCCCCTTTTGTGGGCAACGATTCTCTAAATAACGCCTCAAAAAAGACTTTATCCGTTGATTTATATGGATTTTTTCTAAATACACGTCCCTATCACTCCTATAAGAGAGTAGCGCAAACCCCCTAAAGAAAAGTATACTATAATTTACCTAAAATTTTAATTAATTTTAAGGATTTGACCCTAATATTTGCCAATCTTTCAGCAAAAACAAAAAACCGCCCCAAAGGGCGGTTTCCTTAAAAATATATATATAAATCAAACGATTAGTTAAACGTCCATGTCATATTTGTTGGGCCCGCACCACAGCCGCCAACAAGGTCAGCGATCAGAGTGGCAGAGTCAACCCCACCACCAGCAACGTTTAATGCCGCCACATCATCTGGATCCGTGATCGCACGCCCCAGTTTCACACAAGCAGAGCCTGGGATAGCTGCAAATGTTACATCAAATTGGGTACCATTAGGCACCACAGTAATCGCTCCATTAAACGGGTGATTGCCAGAATCTGGCAAAACGCCAAGCCCCTGAAGGACAGCATTACTCAAACCATTGTAATCTTGCTGATTAGAGTAAAGCGTTTGCGCTTCCTGCTTAATTTGCAGGAGTAGCCGGGTTGCTTCAGAGACTTTGTTCCCCTCTGTCACCAAACGGTATGTTGCAATACCCCCAATAAGAAGGAGGGAACCAACACCTACGACCAATAATAATTCAAGCAATGTAAAACCGGCTTGACGGTTGTTTTTATTTTGTGAGCTCATAATTTTTTCTCTCTCCTGTTTAAAGTGATGAGGCTGATTGAATTTGCTGAACGACTCCGAACAATGCTGTAATAAGTAACCCCATTGTAACCGCGATGAGCACAAGTGCAAGGGTATTTGCAACTTTCATAGCGGCAGAAATATTTGCTTCTACATCACCGACCCACTCGCGTGTTACACTGATCAGATTATCCTCAAAACCCTTTAACGTTGCGTAAACACGCAAATCATCAATGAGTTCTTCATCCGGGAACCGATAACCGGCTCGATCCATCGCCTCCCCTAGATTGTGGCCTGCTGACAATTCACGGCTAATCGCGTCAATCCGCTCAGATAAATAAGGCGATACTTTTGAAGAGATTTTCCGCAATGAAACTTCATCAATTTTTACACCAGATGACATCAAAGAAGCGACTGACAAAAGAAAAGAAGAGCCCTGCCACATGCGATAAACGCTCCAAGGTACGAGTTTTTCAACCATCATCCGAGATGACCCCGTCCAGCGGGGCATTGAATAAGAAATTAACAAGATCGCAATAACGAGACCTGCAAAAATCCGGACCCCATAATTTTTAATAAATTCAGAGGCATAGGCGATTTTTTGCGGCATCCCTTCCCAATCTTCAATCGGCATCACCTCCGCAAAGGTTGGAATAACATTATATGACGCCATCGCGAGCGCTGCGATTAGAATAACAATCAAAAGGGCTGGATAAGACCCACTACTAATAATTGCTGATTTAACGCGGCGCTGTGCCTCAACGGCATCGGCTGCATTCAGCAAAGAAATTTCTAATTTACCAGAGTCACTCCCCGATTCAAGGAGCATGCTTTCTCCAGTTGGCACATATTCCCCAATACAAGTTCCGAAATTAATCCCATTTTCAATTTGGTTACGCCATTTCATAATTAAATCAGCCAAGCCCCGACGCTTTCGCTTAGCTTCTAAATAAGCAATCTGTTTTAAGGCAGCATCAAGGGACACACCATTACGAAGAAGCTGCGAGAGCTTGCGATAAAATCGCATCCGCGTTTTAATATCAAATTGAAATAAAACCGTAAGACGTTCACTCAATGTCATAATTAACTATTTTCTTCACGATTAGGGCGAATAAGAGGTCCAACAACTTTTTCAGCATCAACCGGATCAACTTCACCAGCGATTACACGATCTATCATATGCTCAACCATGCTACGCCCACCAAGATGTTTGAGCCAATATTCTTCTGCTCCAACTTTATTATCTTTGCGAACATAGTCCATAAATTTTTCATCAGGGATAATGATTTCTCCAACCAAAGAACGCCCTTTATACCCCTTACCCTCACCACAGGTTTCACATCCTTTATCATTTTTAAGGCGGATTTTTTCCATGGGAATGCCAGCCTCATCAAGACGTGCCATCAAACCATATGGAATCTCATCTCCCGAGACAACTGGACGGCAACAATCAGGACATAAAATCCGAACAAGACGTTGTGATATTAAACCCGTTAGAAGGGTCGGATCACCAAGCTTAAAACTTTCTACCCCAAGGTCACGCAAACGAAATGGAATTGTGACCGCATCATTACTGTGTAATGTTGTCCATACTTGGTGACCCGTCATTGCTGCTTCAAAGGCTAGCCGAGCCGAGGCCTCATCACGTACCTCACCAATCATAAGACGATCCGGATTAGACCGCAAAGATGCCGAAATCGCTTTGGTAAAGGCAGCTTCGCGCTCTTCTGCTGTGGCCGCATTAACAACCGGCATTTGCACCGCGCCAGGGATTGGGTATTCCGGGGGATCCTCAACCGTATAAATTGCAATATTATAGTTATGCTCTTGTAAAATAGAGATAATATTCCGTTGTAGCGTCGTTGACTTACCATGACCCGTTGGACCAGCAACCACATTAATCCCAAAGGGAAGCGCACGCAGATATTCAAAATCTTCAATTTGTTCAGGTGAGAACCCTAGGGCACTGACATCACCTTCAGTTTTCTCATCACTATCATACAAAATACGAACGATCATTACGCGCCCGCCATAAACAATCGGATTAAATTGCAAACGCAGTGAAATCACACCGTCCGGTAGGCGTAAATCTTTACGATTTGAAACCCGTGCTCCCTGATATTCATAGGGTTGATAGTTAACATCTGAAGCATCGGCCATAGTAAACGCTGCCGCGCAGAAATTATGACCGTAATCTGGTGGCCATTCAGCAACTTGTTGCATTAAACCATCAATTCGAGCGCGAACAACGCATGAACTTTCCCCAACAACGACATGGATATCAGACGCTCGGCGTCGTGATACTCTCGCCACTAAATCAATCACTTCGCGACGCATACGCGCATCATCGCGCTTAGTTCTAGCGGCCTCGCGTTCTGCCTTCATATAGCAGGTTGTGATAGAGCTAATATCAACTGCTTCGATTTGGGGGTCTTCATACCCTTCCATCTTAATTTCCTCAATAAAACTGAGGATTTGCGGATTATTCATGTGTGATTTTGACACCATCAAACGCCCATCAATGAAGTAGGCCGCAATCGAGCGTATTTGTTGACCACGATCCATAGGGCCGCCTTCAACGGTCAAAGGAATGTCTTCAGGCCAGCCGATTGGTGTTTTTTCTCTTTTACTGAACAGACTCATCTTGATTTTCTTCCTGCCAAGCCAACTGTTCCTCATCCCCATTTTTCTTTGTTAACGTAACTCCACGGACTGAAATTTCTGCCACTTGTGACCCATCAATCAACGTCTCACCAGTTTTTACGGTTGCTAAAACGCCCTCATCACTCACTAATTGTGCTTGAAGTTTTCCCCCTTGTCCCCAAACGCGGCGGATCACCCAATCTGGCGCAGTTTCAAATGGTTTTTCATCAATTTTTGGCGCCACATCAGTGGTCATATTTGATAAACTACTGGCCGTTAATGGCTTAAGAAAAGATGGATCAATTGTATCTGCACTTAAGGGCTGAACCGTGTTTGACGCTTCAGTAGATAAAGTATTAAGCTCTTGCAAAAGTTTTGTCCGCTCCACGCACAAAGATAAACGATCAATGTCTTCTTGAACACGGGCCAAATCGGAGGGCACTACCGATGATTCAACCTGCGGATCCGGACAAAGAGTATCCGCATAAGCAACAGATTTAACCGTTATCATGAACAAGAATACTATAATAAGAAAATAATATGAGCGGTTCATATCACTCTCCTTTCCGTTTTGTCGTCAGTTTAAATTGATAATCCCATGTTTTTTGTGGAATATCCCATTTAATATTTAACATTTCCATGCCTACCATATCAAAGTATCCGGCTAATGTCTTTGGTGAGACCGTTGTTTTCAAGTTTATTTCAATATATGGACGGGGTGGCGGCGGTGCTTTCCCTTTTTTAGGGGGTGGGGGTGGTTTTGGAGTTACAGGCTTAATCGTCAATTGCCCAATATTGTTTAAGCGTTGTTCTATATTGAAAACAGCTTCCTCATTCGAAAGCCAGTTTTCTTGTTGAATTAAAGGAAGACGCATAAGAGGCATGGTAGCAACTAAGTCTTTTCCCCTAATTGATGCTGTCGCATTGCTTGGAAAACCGACAATATAACTCCGTGCGACATTCATACTACCAACAGTTTGCTGCCATTGCACTGAGACATTTGTTGCAGTGCAAACCATCCCTTTCAAAGGCCAGCCAGGAATTGGGCGAATAAGACGAGCTGCTGACTGACCGCAAGAATCAATGACCTGACTAGGTTTTGGCATCTCAACGATTTCTTCCTCTTCTGGTACATTTAAATCAGGCAATGGTTTAATTTCTTTTGGAAGTTGAGCTACTTCTGCTACATTTTTTTTATTTACACTCGGTTTTGAGACTGTTTTTGGAATAGCTGGTGGGAAAATTACTGGATATAAAAAATATCCAAAGCCTCCCAAGATTAGGAAAAGCATAACCATTGCTGCAACTTTGAGGTTTTTTACACTCCCAAAGAATGATGTTAAGCTTGTTGCTTGTAGGACTGCGCCATCTTTCGAATTGACAAGTAATTCAGATAAATCAACCTCTCGTGTGCCGTGATTCCATTCCTTAGGCGCATAAGAATGCGGCCAGTTATGTTTTTCAGCGCTCGCCATAAATGCGTTATACGCATCCTCTTCTGATATAAAAAATTGATCTCCAGTTGGAGCAATTGTGTCAGAATGTACTTGAAGATACCACCAACCGTTTTCTGCTTTAAAAACACCGTGCCACTCCCCTACAAGCTGATCAACCGCTATAGAAGCAGCGGCAATCATTCCAGAGCGATGTCCTTTGTTAAGCCATCCAATCCCGTGTTGATTAACAATCGAAGAGCGTGTGCAAAAAAAATCACCTTTTGCCTTTTGAACACGATGCTTAGCTAATTTATTACCGTCATCTTCATTAACAAGAAGCCAAAGTAAATCAACGGCATATTTTTTACCGCTATGTAAAAGAACTCCATTTCTATTTTCTTGCTTTGACACAAATTATTCCACACTCATTGCACTATTGGCTAATAACTTCAATTGGATCCTCGGGTAAAACATCTGCAGTAATAAGAAGAACACGAATTTCACGGCCATGCCCAAAGGCTTTTTGTCCACCTAATGCCATATTCCACGGTACTCCGGTGCCAGATTCTAAATCATTGGCAGATTTGCGTTCAAAACCGGCTAAAACAAGTGTTTCACCATCAGATAAAATTGCATTTTGTAGGAAGCCTGTTGTATCCACCTCGGGCAACTGGATCGATGTATCACCAGAAGTAAATTCACGCAATTCGACCAAATCTGTAATTCCAATCGCAAGGCGAAGCATAACCTTATCTCTTTGGATAACACGTGGCAGAACATTCATACTCAAACCAATGTCAATTGTCCCCGGCTCAAGAGAAACAGAGGATGTTGTATCTGATGATGATCCTGACACCCGCGCAACATAGGCTCGTTTAGTTGCAACCTGAAGAGGGGCCGGCTGGTCAGATAAAGTCACTACAGATCCAGAATGGATTACCGAAACTTCTTCTGCGATTGCATCTAAAGCATTGACAACCGCTTGAACAGTTCCACGATCCCCTAAGCCGGCTGGAATTTCTCGCAATAATCCTGTCGCCACATCACGACCATTCGTCAGCGGATCATTAACACTAGAGAAAACAAGCGGTTGATTGTTAAAGGCTTCCTTGATGATAATATCGAGGTCAAAATTATAGTCATATTCATCACTTAACGTTACTGAAAGCACCTGCGTTTCAATAGCAACTCTACGCAACCGGAGACTATTTTGCATTTTTAAATATTTTTCTACATCATTTACAACTGAAGGAGCGCCAGCTATCGTAATTGTTCCCGTTGTTGGGGAGAGGCTAACCCGAGCACGAGAATCTGTAATACTAGTAATTGCCGCCTCAATCTCTTCCCAAATAGAAAGTGTTGTTGACGTATCAACTGATTGTTGTGGCAGTCCCCCTTCACTCCCGGTAGCGCCAGTTTTAACACTACCCCCGACTTCAGTTGAACCAGCAAGTGAGTGTAGCATAAACGTGCGTACAATATGCTGTGAAAGTTTAATAGATGTGCCATTATATGACCATTGAGCATCAAAACGATCACTCAGTTGATTTAAGAGATTAGAAAGTGACCCCTGCCATAAAATACGGCCACCGGAAACCTCCATTCCATCAGCAGGGAGAAATCGCGGTTGCAGGGCCGGATCTTGTATTTCAGCCCCCCCGGTTTCAACACTAATTCTAATACCCGTGGTTCCTTGAAGCAGAGAAGCCACCTCCATTAAGGTCAAAGGCTTATCAAAGGTAATGACAAGAGAGTCTTCTTGTTCAACATGTTTTGGCAATGGTGTACCATTTTGAAAGGGAATTGCTTTTTGCCCAAACCAGGGCGTATCAGCAATCATCAGCGTGTCGCGTTTCTCTGGCTTTATTCGAATATCTTCAAGAGATTTTTCCGCCGCAACTCTAATTTCTTTTGATTTTGCTTTTGCCTCTTCACGTTGTGCACAGCCCATAACTGGCAAAACCATGATACTCAGAATTATCAATATCCAACCAAAGTTGAGCTGTTTAAGATAATTTAAAAATGGAAAATTTTGTTGATTCTTCATGATGGGACGCGCTTTTTAAATAGAGAATAGTCGACGCTACATTTTGACCACGAATTAGTTAATGAGACCATAATAAAAAACCACCAAACTCTGATCAATGCTGGTTTATAGTGATTAGCTTTCTAGACATATCATCATTAATTTGTTAGCGACTCTGTTTCAATTACCAAAACCGCTTGGCCAGACGGTTGGTTACGATGTAAACGCCCTAATGGACGCGGGTTTGCATCAGCCAAGCCATCAAGAACCGTCCGGACAGCTGTCTCAAAATCCCCTGAAATCTCTATATCTGTCTGCAGTGGGTAATCATAATTTGATTCCCATATCAGCGCTGTATCCGCTTCTTGTGCCCATTTCTCAAGAATAGAACGCAATGTTTGACCTCGATTTGCTTGCCATAAACTCATCGTCACTGCCGGAGATTTCATGAAACTCATCATGGCTTCGCTCATCCCCATCTTTTCTTGGTTTGATATTGCATCATTTGAAGCGATTACATCCTCTGACATACTTTCAGCATGCGACTGAGACACTTCCATGTTGTCTAACAAAAGAATTTTTTTGTCCTTAACTGGCGACAGTGCCGTTGGCGACGTCCTTGGCAAAATCTCAGCTTTTTTCACCGGAGAAACCGATTGTACTGGAGGATTCGTTGCTGTTGGAAGGGGTGCTGTTAAAATTCTTTTTTCTACAACAACCGTTTTTGCCGCTCTTGGTGGTTGCTTTTGTGGGATCAATTGCATCGGCTGGCCAATCGACAAATCGCTTAAATCCAATCGATCTGAACTTATCGTTAGTGACGGTTGAGATGGTTGAGACGGTATAGTATTCAGGCCCGAAACCTCGGCATTAGCGGTATTATCAAAGAGAAGATTATCCTGGGCCGATGTTTTAGGATAAGATTTTAAGGTCGCTTGCGATGGTAAAAGCGGGACTGGATCTGACTTAGCGAGTAATTCAAGCTTTGGCATCGCTCCTGGGTTTTTTACCGGCGAAGTTACCCCTTGGCGACGGATATAAACAATGTCATCAGTAATCTCAACACTCATACCCAAAGGAAACACCATATCGGCAACAACGTGATCCCATGGCTTGCCACCTTGCCAATCAACTTTCTCTCCAGGGTTAACACCATCTGCAAAAGCATACTGATATTGTGCTGGAATAACTTGTTGTAGAGCAATAACAAGTGGAATTTGGGTCGCGAAACCTTCCACAATAGAAGGATTTGTGATAGTTGAAGGCGTCTTTTTAACTGGAGCAGTCGTTTTGACAGACATTTTTGGTGATGGCATTGTCGATAAAATCGGTAATGGCTCGGCCGACACTTCTTTATCCAATATTAAAGGACGCAAAGGCACTATCTCAGATCGCGTCTCAGAAGATTCTATGCCCTCCAGATCAGTGGTGTCAGATTTTTGAGAGTTTTTTTGTTGATCAATTGGAGAGATAAACTCAAACCCAGCATAAGACGGGGCTGCGAGTAAGATAAAGCCAACTGCTAGAATTGTGCTAATATAAAAACCAAGATGACGAACCATTGATATATGTACCTCTATTCGAAATGACGCCAGATTATTGTATATTGAATTGTCCTGCCTCAATATGCAAGAGCTGGAAAGACCTAATAACAAATTTTATACAGAATTTTTTCTAAAGACCACCGTAATCAATAAAATCACGACGATGCGTTTTCAAAAGAGCTGGACGACGATGACCAACAATCCATACACGAAAACGTCGTGACGCAAGCGGTAAAGAAAGGCCAAAACGTTCTAAAATAACGAAAAAAGCAATAGCCGATACCGCCAAAATAAGTGTCCAAAGACGCATATGCATCAGAAAAACAAGAAGAAAAACTGCGCCACGGGCATCAACATTAAAGAACCGGACGGGACGCGCTGTATTGCGCCAATGGTTTTGCGCATTAAACGACATGATCTTCTCCAGATCCCTTGGCAATTAGCATGTAGTGACGTTTTTCAATCAGGCCTTCCTCAAAGGCTTTTTTAGCCGATTGCACCATAGATTGGCCTTGTTTGGGGACAATTCGCAACAACTCAACAACCCATTTTTCATGATCCATATTGAGGAAACGTTCACGTAAATCATCATCAAAAACTAACCACTCTCTCAAACCAACACGCCCACCACCAACGCGCGGAAGCAGTGTCTGAGTCACAATCATCCGCATGGATTCCATAAGTGAATAAGCCCGTTCATTGCGCTCAGAGTGATCAAAAGCCGCGACCATTCTGCGAATTGTTGCTGCTACCCCGTTTGTGTGAACTGTTGTATAAACGGCATGACCCGTTTGTGCCGCTTCAATAGCCGCTGCAATCGTTTCACGGTCGCGTGCTTCACCAACAAGGATAATATTTGGCTTACGTCGCAACGCATTGCGAACACCCGCTTCAAAGTCTTTTAAATGTCTTGGAATTTCAGTCTGAGCAATCAAACTTGTTGGGCCAGTAATTTTATCATAGGTAAATTCAATCGGGGACTCATAAGTCAGCATTTTACCGCACCCTTCTGGGCGCTCAACCATCATTCGATTTCCCGCAGCCAAAAGCGTTGATTTACCAGAACCAGTCCCGCCTGTTACCAAAACCAATCCATCTTTTGGGGCCCAGTTATCAATAATTTCCTGCTCAATATTTAGTTGTTCCATTGTCGGTGGGATATCAGGCAATGTCCGCATCGTCACTTGCGCAGCATCTCGGCCTTTACTGAGGATAGGGGTGACATTAACACGAAAACGAACACTCGTATGACGATCTGGTCTAATTTCGTATGATAGATCAAGATCAACCCCGCTTGCCAAACGGGCCATTGCATCAGGGCCATATATTTTAGAAAGAACAACAGCAACAGTCTGCGGATATTCTTTCTGGAGAAAATTAGCCAGAATTTCTTCATTCACATTACCAAGCTTTTCCCACATTGTACGACCCGC
>CAZBXD010000001.1:0-96205 GCA_964496065.1 uncultured Bdellovibrionales bacterium | reverse complement strand
AAAGAACACCAGCCATATCAGCGCCATCAAGTGGACGATTCATCCCAGGATGCAGCTGGCCATGAATGTCATTATATAAAGGGCGGTCTGTTTGAAAGGTAATATCAGAACTATCCTGACCAACACACCACAAAAGTAGCGGATCAACATGACCCTCATGCAATCTTAAAGGCTCATCAGGCCATGTTGCAGTCGGATCAATATCACGATTTTCAACACTTTGACTTTGCGTATCAACAGACAATTCATCAGTAAAGTCAGGCGCTTGTGGTAAGGCATCATCTATCGGCTTGCCGGTGTCCATGACTCCCCCGATTTTCGTAATTGTGCAGGACCGGAAATTCGGATTGCACGATCACCGATACGCATCTCGTTACCCCCGCCCGTTACACCACGATCCTCGTGAACCGCATAAGGAGACGATACTTTCCCTTCCGTAAGAAGGATACGATACCGAACCATTCCCTCAAAATCTGCAACGAGGCGATTAAGATCTGCCTGGAATATTTCATCTGCTTGTAACATGCCCTCTTCCCAACCTTCAGCTACCCATAAAGTCCAGAGTTTTCTCTCCTCTGGTGTTTCTGGTAGGAGAAGGTCTGGAGGGGCTGTAATATCTGTATCAAAGTCACGTTCAAGATATTGACGCCAACTTCGCGGCGCAGCAACAATACGTGCCTGACGAGAAATGTTATAAATCACGTCACTTACCGCTGCTTCATCACCACGTGCAGACACATTAAACGCACCCAATGCCTCAGAAATAATGGGTGGCTCAATTAGAAGATTAGACGGGGCTGTAATAAGCAATCGACGAAAATCATAGGTTTTATCGAGCGCTGTCTGACTTTTTTCTAAAGTCTCCATAATGACGCGTGTCCGCCAAGCAAGCCCGCCACGCGCGCCAAAGGATAAGGCAGCTTCACGCATTGCATCGCGGCGAATTTGTAGGGCAAAGTCAGAAGATTCTCCAACTGGATTGGAACCGTCACTCTCTTTTTCAATAGATTGCAGTTCTTTAAGCGTTGGCAGATTAGCCGACACTTCTGACGAAAATGCTGTTACAGCAATTAATACAGCCACTGTGATAAAAAACTTACTGATCTTCAAAGACTTGCGCATAATTAATTTCAATCACTTTACGGTTTGCATCAACTTTTAACGTACCACGATCACTCATTTGTAGTCCAATGTCGCGCAAAACCTCAATAACCGGTTCACTACGAACATTAATGTTTGTAACAATTGGGACCTGTGGCTTTTGACCACTCGTCATAAAAGAATAAGAGACACGATCCGCTAAGGTTTTTATAATCGGTTCAATTGGCCCAACCCAATCAACTGTAATACTCCGACGCAATTCGGCTGGTGCACTCGCTGTTAACGGGGGCAAATCAACCGGTGTTCTATTTTGCTCAACTGCCGCCAAAACATTAAGCGAATTAGCGGCTCTATCTGCCGCCTGAGCAAGACGAAGTGCTATCGGATCAGGTTCTGCAACAAGTTGTGGATCAGGGACATAAGGAGCACACGCCACTGTAGTTAATGAAATAAGACTATAAAAGGCAATTTTTCTGAGAAACATGCGTCAATATCCAAACAGAATTAATCAAAACAAAACTAAAATGCTTAAGTCAACACTATCACACCAGGTTCGTTAACGAGTAGTATATATTGTAGTTTTTTATAGCTCAATGGCA
The DNA here is from genome assembly GCA_964496065.1 of uncultured Bdellovibrionales bacterium. Classification (GTDB taxonomy): domain Bacteria; phylum Pseudomonadota; class Alphaproteobacteria; order Micavibrionales; family SZUA-601; genus CAZBXD01. Next base: position 94,505 of record CAZBXD010000001.1, on the reverse strand, counting down.
TGTCCGATTTTTTTTACCTAATCTTGGATTAAGTCCATGCGACGCATGGCGGCAATCACTTTACGCGCATAAGGGTGACCATGGCGTGGCGTGAAAGAATGATATCCGGCAATCCCCTTGGTCAGATTACCTGTATAATCAATCCTTTGGCGTAAAATCCAAGCGGCAACATGAATATTAACGCATGGGTCATCCCGTACTAGTTTTTTGGCATGCGAGTGAGAAACCCGCCATTTTTCAGCCAATTCAGGGATCCAAACTGTATTAATCTGCATTGGCCCAAGATCATAGGTTCCATTCGTATTATGAACAGCCTGACCAACCTTCCCTCCTTCAACCTCCATAATCCCAACCAAAACAGCTGGCGGAACCGTATAGGTCTGCGCTGCGATCATCATACACGCTGCAACAACTTGACCTGCAACCATCTCTTTTCTCCCCGGACCATCAAATTCTTTTGATTTTTACACATCATGGCGTTGATTCATCGACAATTCGTTAACAGAACACAATTTTACGAAAAATTTATTCGGCTACAACCCCTAGCTCCTTTAACAAGGTTGCAATATTTTCTGGGTTACCACGAAACATTTTCACTTTACCATTTGCATCCTTGTACACAGAAAATGGCGTTGAATCCATCTTCCATGCTGTCATTATATCCAGATTCTCTTTTGCTTGGGCAAGACCAACTGATTCAGACAAAACAGAAGCCGCAACATTATTTTGGGTTATATCAAACCAAGCTTGCTGACGATCTGATTGTGTTATCATATATCCTGCAGCCTGGACACTTTGCTCTCCTAAAATACCCACAGGAATCAAACGGATATTAACCTTACCTGCCTCAACATAGGGACGAAAATTACCCCATAAAAGCTTACAATGCGGGCAATACGGGTCAACGAACGAGTAGATACGCGGTGCTGATCGCGAACCAAAGTCAACATATTCAGCCCCCTCTAGAGTTAGCCAAAGTTTTTCACCCGGCGTTTTTGGCGCATTCGCTTTTGTTAATTGAATAGCTTTTTCTCGAACGATTGATTCTGCATCCTCCGCATAGTCACGGAAACTTTGCTCAGTCACCATTGTACCATCCGGGGCGAATAAAAAGCCATTCATCAGCATACCGCGCCCATCTGGTGTTGTATAAATAATTTGCGGCACACCATCTTTAGTTGCAACCCACATATCAACACCATATTGACGCGAAACATACTCAATATCCGCTTGAGTATCTTCAATAAAAAGCTTAAGCGCTGGAACATCCTCCAGTTTGGGGGGCACTGATAGCTGCGCATGAGCCGGCACAGTAAGGAAAAACAAAGCAAAAATAATCAAAAAACGCATGTACAAACCTACCTTAAATAGCAAATATCACAAACATAGCATTAATAAAATTAAATAACGAGAGTGAGAAAATAAAAAAGCCAGATTATCTGGCTTTTTTACAAATTCATCTTAGCGATTACTCAAAAGATTCATCAAGAATTGGAACAGCATGATGAAATTCATATAGAGACTTAATGCGCCATACACAGCAATTTTTTGTGTCATAGCCTCATCGCCCCCCATTGCAAGATAGGTTCGTTTCATATTTTGCGTGTCATAAGCTGTTAACCCAGTATAGATCAATACACCAATCACTGAATACACAAATTGCAACATAGTCGATTGCAAGAACCAATTGACAATCATCGCAATAAGCAAGCCCCACACTCCCATAATCAAGAAAGAACCAAGACCACTTAAATCACGTTTTGTTGTATAACCATACAGACTTGTTGCCAAAAACATCCCTGCGGTGATAAAAAAGACGCGCGCTAAACTTGCACCGGAATAGGCAACAAAATAAATCGAGAAAAACGCCCCAAGAAAAGCAGAAAAACCATAAAATGTTGCCTGCAAAGCCCCAGCAGTACTATTTTGTAGACGTGATGGACGGAACCCATACATTACAAAGCCAAGCATCCCGAAAAAGGCAACAACACTCATAATCGGATTAGCAAAAAACGTCCATAAGCCAGTATTTGCTACTAAATAAGCGACAATCCCCGTGATGCCCAAACCCATTGACATGGTATTATACACCCGGATCATATGTCGACGAAGACCCTCATCATACGTTTTGGCCGCTGCATAGCCAGCCTCTGGATTGATCGATTTATCGTTTTCAAACATCGAAAAAACACCTTCTTTCTAATCATTAAATTTTGTCCCCTAATTATAACGTTTTTTGGGGTTTTCAACAAGGAAATTCGGCCTATAATGATTTCCGGTTACATTAAAGTTATGGAGGAATTTCATGGATTACCGTCAATTAGGCCATACAGACATTAAAGTCTCTAAAATTTGTTTAGGGACAATGACTTGGGGCACACAAAATACCGAACAAGAGGCGCATGAACAGATGGATTATGCTCTCTCCCGTGATGTTAATTTCTTTGATACCGCCGAAGCTTATCCCGTCACGCCGATTGGCCCAGAAACCCAAGGTCGAACAGAAGAATATATCGGAACCTGGTTCGAACAATCTGGTAACCGAGATAAAGTCATTTTAGCGACTAAAGTTATGGGCCGTGCGCCCGCTCTTTTACCAGAAGACAAGAGTCGAGCGACCTCTCCAGGGATTACCTGGATCCGGGATGGTAAAGCGATCCATAATCGTCATCATATTGAAGCGGCGATTGAAACGTCTCTTCAACGCCTGCAAACCGATTATGTTGATCTTTATCAATTACATTGGCCGGATCGCCCCGCCAATCGCTTTGGCATTCGTGATTTTTATCATCGCACGGACAATATGGCTCCCGACGGGGTCTATGATGACCTCTTACTGGAAGCTGCTACGGTTATGAATGATTTGATCAAAGCCGGTAAAATCCGCAGCTGGGGTCTCTCGAATGAAACGCCCTATGGCGTCATGAAATACTTACGCTTGTGCGACGAAAACGGATTGCAGCGCCCCGCTAGTATCCAAAACCCCTATAGTCTCCTTGATCGTATTTTTGATATCGGCCTAGCGGAAATTTGTATGCGGGAAAATTTTGGCTTCCTCCCCTATTCCCCACTCGGTGCTGGCGTTCTCACCGGTAAATATCTTGATGGTACCTATCCGGAAGGCTCGCGCCTGGCAATCAGCGGCGGCAATTCTCGCTATAAAAATCCAAAATGTGATGAGGCAGTCGCCGATTACGTCCAAATCGCCAAGGATCACAATCTTGATCCGACGATGATGGCGCTTTCTTTTGTCAGAGAGCGTCCCTGGACGACTAGTAATATTATTGGCGCCACAACGATGGCACAGCTCAAAACCAATATTGATAGCGCGGAACTAGTTCTGTCAGATGAGGTCATGACCGCCATTCAACACATCCATGATAACAACCCCAATCCCGGACCTTAAGAACGCCGTGAATGGAGACCCATCGCCGTGCGCATAAAGAATTTCTTGAGGCGTGGGACACGATTAATCGCCCCCAGCCCCACCGTGCGCAATGCCCGGATTGGTAGGACATTATTTGAAAACAGACGGTTCAGCACATCGGTCGCCGCAACCATCGCGAAAATATCAAACCGGCGTGCGCGTTGATATTGTTGCAAAAGCTGGGTTGAGCCAATATCTTGTTTGTTATTCACCGCTTCATGGATCAGTTCTGCGAGCACGGCAATATCCTGCATCCCTAAATTCAAACCCTGCCCCGCTATGGGGTGGATCGCATGCGCCGCATCGCCAATAAGGGCAATGCGTTCGCCAATCAACTCTTTCGCATGATAAAGTTTCAACGGATATTGCGCCCGATAGCCAGCCAATTTAACCGTGCCATAGCGATCATCGAAACGTTTTTGTAGTTCCAGATTAAACACCTCTTCGGACACCGTATTAAAATTACGCATCTCTTTACCATGCTCGGTCCAAACCAGGGCGGAGCGATGATTGCCTTCGTCATCATCGGTAAAGGGCAAAACAGCAAAGGGGCCATCCGCCATAAAACGCTCCACCGCTAACCCATTATGCGGTTTTTCATGGGTGACCAAACACACAGTGGCTTTTTGGTTATAATCCAATTCTATTAGATCAATATCAGCCCATTCCCGCACAGTTGACAAACGTCCATCGGCGCCAATCAGAAGATCACCTATAATTGTTTTACCATTCTTAAGCGTCACAGATGCTTGATCATCTTGCGTATCAATTTCGGATATCATCGCTGGTGCCAAATAGGTGATATTTTTTAAACTTTGCACCTGTTTTTGCAGCTGTGCCCGGATCAAACGATTTTCCAAGATCCAACCAAAAGGCTGATCACCAATATCCGCCGATTCAAAATTCAGAATAAAAGGGGCATGATGATCTTGCACATCAATGCTTGTAATCGGCTCGCCCTGACCGACAATCTCATTCCAAATCCCAGCCTCTTCTAAAACAAAGGAAGACGCATAGGATATTGCCGTTGTCCGGCCATCAAATTTTTGTGTTAGTTGGTCGGTCGGCTGATCTTTATCGATCAGAGTAATCGCAAGGGTTGGGGTTTTTTGGGCGCTGACACAGGCCAAAGTGAGGCCCGCCATGCCGCCACCAACCAAAATTATATGCGCGGGTTGTTTTTTTGCCATACGTGTTAATTGCCTGTTAGGGGTCATCCGATAAAGTATATCCGATATTCATAACAGGTCAGATGGGAGAAAAACAGATGAAATTAATCACCGCTGTAATCAAGCCGTTCAAACTCGATGATGTTCGCGATGCCATGACAAAGGTTGGCGTCAAGGGCATGACTGCTTATGAAGTGCGCGGCTATGGCCAACAGAAAGGCAAATCTGAAGTTCTTGGCGGCTCTGATTATCAAGTAACTTTTCTTCCAAAAATCAAAGTTGAAATTGCCGCTCTTGATAAAAATGTCAACAAGATTGTTAAAGCAATACAAGGCTCAGCCAATACAGGGAAAGTTGGTGATGGCAAGATTTTTATTACCCCAATTGAACGCACCGTCCGTATTCGCACTGGCGAGGAAGACGATCAAGCGATTTAATTAATTTCTTAACATCCCAAAGTTGTAAAAATTCGTCTTTTTTTGTCAAAAATACTTACAGTATATCACGTTTTTTAACCTTTATTAACGCTTGGGTGCGAAAACGGGAGGTATGGCACGTAAACACACGAAAAACCCCGTTAAGAAAACTCAAAAACCACCGCTTTTTCCGCCTGCGGTCACAGCATTTTTTAAACGCCGAATTACCGAGCTTGTCGCTATCGGTTTAATTATTGTCTCTGCTGGAATATTCGCATCTCTTTTAACGTATAGCGCGACTGATCCTTCATTTAACACCACAGGGAGTCACGAAGAGATCAGTAATTTTGGCGGTCTGATAGGGGCTTATTTTTCTGATCTTTTTTTACAAACACTTGGTTTTGCCGCTTATCTCATTCCACTTGCGTTGTGTGCCTGGGGGTATCGTTTAATCCGCAAACGGTCGATGAAAAACTGGTGGGCTCGCCTAATATGGTCTCTTATTGCATTATTAATGGCGGCGGCGGCTCTTGCCGAAATTCCAACAAACTGGACCTTAAGTCCGTATATGGGCGGAATTATTGGTGGCATTCTTCTCAATACTGTATCAGGTTGGTTGCATGGCCTGATTGGCTCAGCAGCGCGCTTAACCGCAGTAGGACTATGCACTATACTGACATGCTATGGCCTAATCAAAGCATTGGGCTTCAGCCGGGAAGAATGGCGCATTGGCATTGCCCGTTTTTTTAACACATTAGGATGGAGCGTGGATGGTTTTACAACTATTTTTGGGGGGTTAAAACCACTGAAAGATAAAGTTAACCGCCAAGACCCAACCTTTGATCATGACGATAAAAAAACCATCCGCCCTAAAAAACGAGTTTTGAGTACTAAATCAAAGATGGCCCCAACAATGATTGGCCCAAAAGTCGCCCCCCTTAAATCCGGCAAACGTTCAGAGCAAGAAAAACAACCCGCGCTTGCCTTTATTCAAGATAGTGACTATGTCTTTCCGCCACTTGATCTTTTGCAAAAACCAAATAGCAAAAAACGCAATGTTATGTCAGAAGGCGCGCTCCAGAAAAATGCGGAACTTTTGCAAAATGTTTTGGAAGATTTTGGTATTCATGGCGAAATTGTTCGGGTTAACCCCGGGCCCGTTGTCACCCTTTATGAATTAGAGCCGGCGCCCGGCCTTAAATCCTCCCGTGTAATTTCCTTGGCTGACGATATTGCGCGCTCTATGGCCGCTGTATCCGTCCGGGTTGCAGTTATTCCAGGCAAAAATGTCATCGGCATTGAGCTACCCAACCAAACCCGGGAAATGGTGCTCCTGCGCGAACTCCTGTCTTCACAGAACTATGAAACATCGAAAGCCAGCCTGGGTCTTGTTCTAGGTAAGGAAATCGGCGGCAATCCTGTTATTGCTGATCTGGCGAAAATGCCCCATCTTCTGGTCGCGGGAACAACCGGTTCTGGTAAATCGGTTGGGATCAATGCGATGATCCTCTCGATCCTCTATAAAATGACACCGGAACAATGTCGGCTCATCTTGATTGATCCAAAAATGCTGGAACTCTCGGTTTATGATGATATTCCACATCTCCTGACCCCGGTGGTGACAGAGCCGAAAAAAGCGATTGTTGCCTTGAAATGGGCCGTACGGGAAATGGAAGATCGCTATCGGTCGATGTCAAAACTCGCCGTGCGCAATATTGAAGGCTATAACGCCCGGATCCGTAAAGCCCGTAAAAACGGCGAAATCCTAACGCGTAAGGTTCAAACCGGCTTTGACCCCGATACCGGTAAGCCAGTTTTTGAAGAACAAGCCATTCCGATGACAGAGCTGCCCTATATCATGATTGTCGTTGATGAATTTGCCGACCTTATGCTGGTTGCCGGAAAAGATGTTGAGGCCGCCATTCAACGCCTCGCGCAAATGGCACGCGCGGCTGGTATTCATATGATCATGGCGACCCAACGCCCCTCGGTGGATGTCATTACCGGCACGATTAAGGCCAATTTCCCCTCCCGGATTTCCTTCCAAGTGACTTCTCGCATTGATAGCCGGACGATTTTGGGCGATAGCGGCGCAGAGCATCTGCTAGGAAAAGGCGATATGCTCTATATGGCGGGCGGTGGCCGTGTCACGCGGGTGCATGGCCCGTTCGTTGATGATGCGGAGGTCGAGAAGGTGGTCAAACACCTCAAAACCTTGGGCCGCCCACAATACATCGATGATGTTACTGATGAAGACGCCACATCTGATTCCGGTGGCATGTCGGATATTCTTTTTGGCGATAAAAAATCAGGCGATGATGAACTCTATGATCAGGCCGTCGCCCTCGTTGTGTCCGAACAAAAAGCCTCAACCAGTTTTGTCCAACGACATCTATCGATCGGCTATAACCGCGCCGCCAAAATCATTGAACAAATGGAAAAAGAAGGCGTGATCTCCTCCGCCAATCATGTCGGTAAACGAGATGTGCTTGTCCCACAACGCGATTACGGTTAAAAACGTTACATGGCTGACGAATTAATCGACATTGTTGACGAAGACAACAACTTAACAGGTATTCAAAAAATGAAGAGTGAGGCTCACAGCGACGGGTCTTGGCATCGTACCGCTCATATTTGGATATATAACTCTGTAGGTGAGTTGCTATTACAACTGCGTGCAAAAGATAAGGATAGTTATCCCGATAAATGGGACATCTCTGCGGCAGGTCACATAGGTTCAGGTGAAGATATTGAGACAGGTACTTTAAGAGAAGTAGAGGAAGAGTTAGGTCTATCCATTAATAAGGATAACTTAGAGTTCCTGTCTGTAGAAAAGCATGGTTCATCTCGAAAGACAGGGTTTATCAATAACGAATTTGTTTATGTATATTTACTTAGGTTTGATGGAGACCTTTCTGAAATAACTCTGCAAGAAGAAGAGTTGCAGGAAGCTAAGTTTGTTAGTCTTGGTTATCTTGAAGATGAGCTAAAGAATAATACTGATAGATATGTGCCACATGGTGAATATTGGCATGAGATCATAGATGCTGTAAGAAATAAAATAAATTAGGATATTAAAAACCATGAAAAAACTAACTCTCTCTCTTGCCGTGATAACACTCATAGCTTGCGCGACGCCGGCGGTGTCGATGGATGCGCCGGAAACCGAAATCAGTGCGGCGGAGGAAGCCAGTCTGACGCAATCAGTCGAACGCTATCTCAATAGCCTAAGCACGCTCCAATCCACCTTCACGCAAACCGCGGCCGATGGCACACTGGTCAGTGGGACATTCTACCTCAAACGTCCAGGGCGCTTGCGCTTTGAATATGATGCCCCTATAGAAGATTATATCGTCGCCGATGGATTGTTTATCCATTATTGGGATGCTGAGTTGGAAGAGCATAATAACGCGCCAATTGGCTCGACCCTCGCCGACTTTCTCCTCACAGAAAAGATCAAGCTCTCTGGCGATTTAACCGTGAGTGATATTCGTGAACTCAATAATGGCAAGATCAGTGTCACCCTGCGCCAAACGGAGGATCCCAATGCCGGGAAACTCGCCCTCATGCTCAGCCAAAACCCAATGCAGTTGGAGAAATGGCGCATTGTTGACCCAACCGGCGCCATGACAGAGGTAGCGCTGAATAACATCCAAACGGGACAAAAACTCCCGGCAACGCTTTTTGTCTTTAAACCCCCTGCTGGGTATGTTGATCCCATTGATGAGCGTTAAGAATAAAGGGAGCGAAGGCTCCCTTTTTATTTACTCTACCGGCACAAATTAGGAATAAACCATTCCGGTTTATTCTACTAATACAAACTCGATAAATCACTTAGATGATCACGTGATTTATTCAACGAGTTTGTTCCACCAGCCTTTTTTTGGCTTTTCTGGTGTTTCGTTGACCTTCTCATAATCAGGACGGTCACCACCGGTCGTGACAAGCGCCGGTTCCTTTTTCTTGGCCTTAGCGGTTTTTTTCGACGCCTTTACCTCTTCTGTCTTGTCAGCATCTTTAGCTTTCGTAGCCTTAGCTTTCGGGGTTTTAGCAGCTTTTGTTTCTTCCTCTATCTCAATTTTAATAGATTTCGTTTCCGTGACATCCGCTTTTTTAGCTTTTGCTGGGCGACCCCGTTTTTTCTTGGGTTTTTCTGGCTTATCAGCCTCATTAGCATCATTTGCAACTGTCTCTTGGGCCGGTGCTTGTGAAGAAGATGTATCTTCTTCTTGCGACTCAGGTAGTTTAGGCTCCCGGCCACGGCCACCACGACGCGTGCGATATTGACTGCGGCGACGGCGATTGTTGTTACAGCCACCGCGGCGCTCGCCCTGATCATCGCCCTCCTCTTCTGAGGAAGCCTCCTCAGTTTCTTTGACTGATCCCTCGCTGCTCTCTCGCTTAGGGGGTTTCTGTTGTTGCCGCTTACCCCCGCGCGTATATTCAAGATTAATTTCATGGGGTTGCATGTCATCATCACCACGGATAAAGACATGACACCCGTAATTTGATTCAATCTGTGCCAAAACATCTCGCTTATGATTCAAAATATAAAGCGCTATATTGGCAGGAACTGTGACTGTGATCTGGCTCGAGCGCCCACGAATCCCTTCTTCTTCAATCGAGCGCAAAACAACAAGAGCGGCTGAATCAACCGTCCGGATAATGCCTGTTCCTTGGCAGTGAGCGCAGGTTTCAAAATGGGTTTCTGTTAAGCTTGGACGCAAACGCTGACGCGACAACTCCAAAAGACCAAAGCTAGAAATCCGACCAATTTCAATCCGTGCCCTATCACTAGACATCGCCTCTTTTAATTTACGTTCAACTTTTGAATTGTGACGGTAATGTTCCATATCAATAAAGTCGATTACAACCAACCCACCAAGGTCACGCAGACGCAACTGACGCGCAATTTCTACAGCGGCCTCTGAATTAGTTTTAAGCGCCATATCATCAACATTGCGTTCGCGTGTTGCTCGCCCAGAATTGACATCAATGGATACCAAAGCTTCCGTAGGGTTGATAATGATATATCCTCCCGATGGCAGATTGGCTCGCGGATTAAAAATATCGCTGATCTCCCCTTCAACTTGATAGCGTTGAAATAGCGGGATCTTCTCATCCTTATATTGCACCACTTTCTTGGCGTGGCTTGGAATCAACATCTTCATGAAATCTTTCACATGGCGATAGCCATCTTCGCCGGCAACCAATATTTCTGAAACATCCGGCATATAGAGATCACGCACCGCTCGTTTACACAAATCCCCTTCCTCATAAACAAGAGAGGGGGCAGTTGATTCAAGCGTTTCTTTGCGGATGTTATTCCAAAGCCTTAAAAGATAATCTAAATCTCGCTTAATTTCAGTTTTATTACGGTTAACACCAGCCGTGCGCAAAATAACAGACATCCCGGCTGGAATTTTCAACTCCTTGAGAATCTCACGCAACCGCTTACGATCTTTTGGGTTAGCAATTTTACGACTAACGCCACCGCCTCGCGGACTATTGGGCATCAAAACACAATAGCGACCGGGCAAAGAGATATAGGTTGTTAAAGCTGCCCCCTTATTACCACGCTCTTCCTTTGTAACTTGGATTAAAAGAATTTGACGTGGTTTAATAACTTCTTGAATCTTATAACGCCGACGAAGCTTACTCAAACGACGAGCAAGATTAGCCTTTTCATCATCTTCGTCATCTTCATCATCACTTTCCTCACCACCAACGGTTTCCGTTGTATTGTCTTTTTCAACATCGATAATATCACCGGTAGCCTTAGCCTCATTGCCAAGATCTTCTTCAATTATTGCTTCTTCTATAAACTCTTCTTCTTTGACTTTATCACTCTTCTTTTTACTTGCTTTTTCTGCTTCAGCAGCAGCCTCTGCCTTTTCTGCCTCCTCTTCTTCAAGTTTGGCAATATTAGCTTCCTCAGCCAGCAAGGCCTCCCGATCTTCTACTGGGATACGATAGTAATCAGGGTGTATTTCTGAGAACGCCAAGAATCCGTGTCTATTCCCGCCATAATCAACAAAAGCTGCCTGGAGAGAGGGCTCGAGGCGAGTAATTTTAGCTAAATAAATATTACTTTTGAGTTGTTTACGAGCGGTACTTTCAAAATCAAAAGAAACCAATTTTTTACCATCAACGACTGCAACCCGGTTTTCTTCTGGTTGAGTTGCATCAATAAGCATACGTGCTGCCATTTTTCATCACTTTCATTGTTGCTGGTTATGCGCCAGGCATAACCAGTATTGTTAATATGTGATGAGTTTTTTGAAAGGGTAGAGTGTTCCTATAAGCCGCCATCAGACAGATAAGGTGCTGACAGAAATGTTCCGTCAACTTGTCTTTTTTGTCTCTGGGGGTGTTGGAATAGATATACCATTGTCACTTATAAATTCTTTTTCAAAACTCTTCACAGTACTGTTGAGTGTGCTTGCACCGATGTCCGCAACGTGTCACAGACCAAATAACGCTTTTCCGCTATCGACAGTGAACAAACACTAAATGTCTCATCCCTAACATAGCGTGTACGGACAAGATTCACAATGATTATTTGCATCTGAGACAAAATTCGCTTAATTTTGGGAAAAACAACAATGATATGTGGTGTCGATGAAGCGTTTATACGGATTCTTAATTACGATTCTGGGGGTATTCTCAATGTTCACATCCCCAGTCTATGCCTTAACAGTATCCGATATTCGTATTGGCAATTACGAAGGACAAACGCGATTTGTCATTGACCTCTCAGAGACGGTTGATTACCGGGTCTTTTTGCTTGATCAACCCGAACGTGTTGTTGTTGACCTCCCCTCTTTTAAATGGAAGGTAACACAAAAAAAAGGCGATCCAACTGGGTTAATTAAGCAGTATCGCCATGGGCAATTTAACCCAAAAACATCCCGTTTAGTATTGGATGCCGCTGGGCCTGTGAGTATTATGAACACCTATACGCTCCCGCCAGAGGGCTCAAGACCGCATCGATTGGTGATTGACCTAAAAACAACAAGCCAAGATATTTTTAAATCACAGCTAAGAACCGTGCATGGCTTAGAAAATGATCCGGTTAAAACCGTTAAAACACCGCCGAAAAAACCTGCCATCGTCTTGGATGAATCACAAAAACGAGAAAAACCCCTTATTGTAATTGATGCCGGCCACGGCGGCAGAGATCCGGGCGCGGTGGCTAGAAATGGTATTTTAGAAAAAAATATTGTCCTTTTGGCAGCAAAAAACCTTCGGAATAACTTGCAAAAGACCGGCCGTTACCGAGTTAAAATGACACGTGATACGGATGTTTTTTTAAAGCTTCGCAATCGTTACCGTGTTGCGCGTGATCATGAGGCAGACATGTTTATCTCCCTTCATGCCGATAGTATTTCGAGACCGACCGTTATGGGGGCTTCCGTCTATACCCTCTCACAAACGGCCTCTGATAAAGAGACAGCTAAGCTGGCAGAAAAAGAAAATAAATCCGATGCCATTGCTGGATTTGATCTCAGCCATGAAGATGACGATGTTGCCGATATTCTTATTGATCTGACTGTGCGCGATACAATGAATCAATCAAAAGTTTTTGCCAATACATTGGTCAAGGCCTTTAAACGCAATAACATACGATTGTTGGAACATCCCCATCGCTACGCCGGATTTGCTGTTTTGAAAGCGCCAGATATTCCATCTGTGTTGGTTGAGCTCGGCTTTATTTCGAATTTAAGAGAAGCACAAAAACTCAATACTACTGCTTATCGTACACGATTATCTGAGGCAATCATCGATGGTATTGATCAATATTTCGAAGAGTCAATTAACCAAACAGTTTTTTAGGTTTTTACACTAGAAAAATCTTAATAAGGCGCTATTGTTCAACCCATCATGAAATTCTTCGGTAAATTTTTTGTCTGGATGATCTCCATTAGTGCCATTTGTGGCATTATTGGCGCTGCGGCTATTTTTTACCTAATCAATCAATATTCCCAAAACCTTCCGGATTACACCAACCTCGCGAATTATCAGCCAAAAATTGCCACGCGAGTTTATGCTGGTGATGGTCAATTGATCGAAGAATATGCCATTGAAAAACGGGTTTTCGTGGCTGTCCATGATATTCCCGAAGAAGTTAAACACGCTTTTTTATCGGCAGAGGATAAAAACTTTTACTCCCACCCCGGGGTTGATGCGGTAGGAATTATCCGTGCCGTGATTACAAACTTCAAAAACCGGGGAAATAATCGTCGCCTTGTTGGCGCTTCCACTATTACACAGCAGGTAGCCAAAAACTTTCTTCTGACAAATGAAGTATCCTATGAGCGAAAGATCAAAGAAGCGCTGATTGCCTTTCGTATGGAGAAAACCTTTACCAAGGACCAAATTCTTGAGCTCTACCTGAATGAAATTTATCTTGGTAAGGGCCGCTATGGTGTTGCTGCCGCGGCATTAGGGTATTTTAGTAAATCACTCAAAGAGCTCGATGTCCATGAGATTGCCTACCTCGCTGCCCTACCAAAAGCGCCTAATAATTATCAGGTTGACCGAGATCCAGAAAATGCTAAAGAGCGCCGCGATTGGGTCTTAAGGCGGATGCAGGAAGACGGCTACATCCAGCAAGAAGAAATGACAGCTGCCCAAGATAAACCACTGGAAGTCAATCCACAAAAACTCCTTGATACAATTGATGCACGCTATTTTAATGAAGATGTTCGCCGGGAGATTAGTGAACGCTATGGAGAGGATGCGCTTTATGAAGGCGGGCTCGTCGTGCGCACCAGCTTAAAGCCTGATTATCAGAAGATTGCCGCCGATGCTCTTATCCAAGGGTTGATCAATTATGACCGCCGTCATGGCTGGCGTGGCCCGATCAAAACCTTTGAAGACACATCAGATTGGCAGATAAAACTGGATGCGATGACGCGCCCCGCCGGTGCTAAAAAATGGCGGTTGGCGATGGTCTTAAAGTTGGACAGTGAGAATGCCACAATCGGTCTCGCCAATGGTGAGGAAGCTAAAATCCCGTTCTCAACAATGAAATGGGCCCGGCAATGGAAAAAGCGGCAATATTTAGGCCCCGTAGTGAATAAACCAGCCGATGTTTTGAATATTGGTGATGTTATTTTAGCTGAACCGATTGAAGGCGAAGAAAATGTCTATAGCCTCCAACAAATCCCCAATGCCCAGGGAGGAATTGTTGTGCTTGACCCGCATACAGGGCGTGTTCTAGCGATGCAAGGCGGCTTTGACTATGAAATGAGTGAGTTTAACCGGGCATCGCAAGCGTTACGCCAACCGGGCTCTGCCTTCAAACCTTTTGTCTATCTCACCGCCATGAATGAGGGTTTTACCCCCTCTCACCTTGTGCTTGATGCACCAGTTGTTATTGATCAGGGACCGGGGTTAGAAAAATGGCGTCCCAGCAACTATTCCGGGGAATTTTATGGCCTAACCCCAATCCGGGTCGGGTTAGAAAAGTCCCGTAACCTGATGACGGTGCGTCTGGCGGACCATATTGGTATGGAGAAAGTCATCGAGATGGCAGAAAAATTTGATATCTTTGATGATATGCCAAATTATCTCTCTATGGCATTAGGGAGTGCAGAAACAACATTACTTCGATTGGCTTCTGCCTATGCTATGCTTGTCAATGGTGGTATGGAAATTAAACCAACCCTGATTGACCGTATTCAAGACCGTAACGGGCAAACGATTTATCTACATGATACCCGCACCTGTGATCAATGCGGCGATAAAATTTCATGGACCAACCAAGATCCCCCAGTTTTACCGGATACACGGGCTGAAATTGCCGATCCACGTATTGTCTATCAGGTTGTTTCTATGATGGAAGGCGTTGTCCAGCGCGGGACAGCGACACGTCTTAAGAGCCTGAACCGCCCCTTAGGCGGCAAAACCGGGACCACTAATGACAGTAAAGATGCCTGGTTTATTGGCTTTACCCCCGATCTGGTTGTGGGCAGCTATATCGGCTTCGATGATCCCAGCACATTAGGAAAAAGAGAAACAGGGTCTTCCGTTGCAGCGCCGGTTGTGAAAGAGTTTTTTGAACAGGCTTTAAAAGATGAGCCCATTATCCCGTTTCGTATTCCAGAAGGGGTAAGGTTAGTTCGCGTTAATGCTAAAACTGGACAACTGGCACAAGCGGGGGACAGTACCGTAATTTTGGAGGCCTTTATCCCTGGTACTGAGCCAGATAAAAACATGATCATCCTTGATGCCGAAGGGGTCGACGACCCTTCTGTGAATTTTATTGCTACTCCCCCAGACGAAGCTCCGACAACGGGAACAGGAGGAATTTACTAATGGCTAAAACCGAAGGTGATGTTCTTTCCTATCTCATGGTAAAAGCACAAAATGGTGACCAAAACGCCTATCGCCAGCTTTTGCAGGAAATTCTACCACAATTGCGCAGCTATGTTGGACGCCGTCTCAGCAATAAGGATAAAATTGAAGATACCGTGCAAAATATCCTGATGGCGCTGCATAAAAACCGGCATACCTATTTAGAAGATAAGCCGTTTATGCCATGGGTTTATGGGATTGCGTATTATAAATTGACCGATACTTTGCGCTCCAGCTATCGCTATCAGGAAAATGAGACCCCGCAAAGTGATTGGGTTGAAACCTTTGGGGCTGGTCAAACGAATAACCATAGTAGCGAGGCCAAACATGATCTGGAAAAAGCCTTTGAAGTACTGTCTGACAAACAGGCACATATCGTGAAACGAACCAAATTAGAAGGGGCGAGTATCAATGAAGTCGCGCAAGAAACCGGAATGTCAGAAAGCGCCGTGAAAGTCACTGTGCATCGCGCACTGAAGAAAATGAAAGATAGGTTAGTCGGATGAAAACGGATGATCTCATTAACCAATTGGGTAAACAATGTAAGCCTGTAAAACCACTCCGCTCTCCTTTGATGCGGGCGATGTTGTGGTTGTTCGTTTTGGGTATTTCCATGATCGCAGGCATCGTCATTGTTGGCCTACGCCATGATTTTATGGATATGCTGATGCATCCCATTTTCGTTCTGGAGATGACCAGCCTATTGGTGGCTGGGATTTGTGCAACCATCGCTACCTTCCAGCTCAGTATTCCCTGTGATCGCGTTGCACCTGTCATATGGGCTTTGTTGACGATCTCGGCTGTTTTAATGCTGTCACGCATGGTGATTTGCTTCATCTATGCGACACCAAAAGGGTTAGCCGCTTATTTTAATAGTACCGTGGGTCTCCCCATTATCTCAAAGGCACTGGCCATGTCGGCTATTCCGGCTGCTCTCCTGTTTTGGTTCTTGAAAAAAGGCGCCCCGGTACGCAGTGGTTTGACCGCCGTCGCTGGTCTTTTGGCCTTGGCAAGCTTTGCTGGATTAGGATGCCGATCTATTTGCCCGATGAATGATCCGGCTTATATTATTGTTTGGCAAGGTCTGCCACTGATGGTGCTTATCCTAATCGGATTATTGCTTGGCCGCTCTGCTTTACGCTGGTAATTTACTACAAAGACATTACAATCAATCCTATGAATGATATTGATACCTTGATCCATTTGCTATCGCGTCTGCCTGGTTTGGGGAGCCGCTCGGCCAAACGTGCCACACTTCATCTTTTGAAAAAACGCACCAGCCTCATGGATCCCTTATCAGAAGCATTGAAGAGCGCCGCGACAAATGTGCAGGAATGCACGATCTGTGGTAATCTGTCCCTGCAAGACCCCTGCCCGATTTGTAGCGATATTAAGCGCGACCATTCTGTGATCTGCGTCGTTGAGGATGTTGATGACCTCTGGGCATTGGAACGTACTAATTCTTTTAAAGGCACTTATCACGTCCTTGGTGGGACACTCTCCGCCCTTGAAGGCGTGCGCCCAGAAGATCTGCGCATTGCAGAGCTGATTAATCGCCTAACCCGTAACACGGACGTTAAAGAAGTTATCATGGCGCTGTCTGCCACGGTCGATGGTCAAGCCACCGCGCATTACGTGATCAACCAACTCAAAGAGCTGGATATTAAAACCACCCATCTTGCCCATGGCGTCCCGGTTGGCGGAGAGTTGGATTACCTCGACGACGGCACCCTCACCATGGCTCTTGAATCAAGAAGAGCCTATTAAATAAACATTGACTGATCAACATCGAGGGTTGGGGCGGTATCGACCTCCACCCATTGCCCTTCGCCATGTTCAAAATTAATTGCCCCGGCAAGCCCACCAGATTTAAGGGCTTGCGCATAGTGTTGCCGGATCTCTTGGCGCATCTCTTGCTTGAGCATCTCATCCGAGCGCAGCACCATATCAAGGCGGTGTTCATTCACCAGCCCATCCAATTGAATCGGCCCCAGTTTAGTTTGTGAAACATTGACGAGGAAACGGGTTTGTTTGCCGCTGGTCTGTCCATCTTCGCCCTCATCAAAATGCTGCCGAGTGAAAAACTGCATCCGGTGCAGTTCTTCACCAAAAAACATCGGGACCATAAAGGGGCGCCAGCCTTGCGGGGTTTGTTCTGCCGCTCGGCTGGCAATGGCGGTAAAATCACTCCCCAAAAGGGTGGATAGTTCAGCCCGACCGGCCTGAATAAGGGTTTCAAACGTGCGATCTCCAACCCAAGCACGAACATCACCGATCCCCGTTGCCGCAATAAAGAAAAGAATGGCACTTGGCAATTGCGCCGGATTAGACGCGTTCGGGATTGAGGTCCGTATATTCGCTGCATGAACCGGATCAACTTGCGCAATAACATTCAAAACCTCTTCCAAAACCGGCCACCCATCACCAAGTAATGGGTTAAAATTAAGCAACCCACCATCGACCTGAACAACAGGGATATTAAAGAGATTAATATTCGGTTGCGTCACTGGTGTGGATGATTGTGCTACAATGGCTGTACCGGGAAGTAATGGCCCCGTCACTGATTTTTTTGGTAAGATCGCCAAGCCGTTATTGCCTAAAATTGCAAAATCACCGGTCGCCGTTTGCCCCAAAGTCACACCAAAAAATAGCGGCGCAGGTTGCCCGTTTGGTTGGCTAGTTGCAATTGGTAAATTTGGAATTTGCAACAACCGCCCTGGTGCTTGACTAAAGAAAATCCGGGTCGCAATTGGTTGGGGTGTTGTAAGGACAGAAAATGATTGAGATGTTAAACCCGATGTTGGGAATGTTTTTTTTGCCCCCGCAATCATAGACGATAAGATATTGCGAATGCCGTTTACCGGCTTTTCAATATTAATCACACCCGTTTTATTCAGCGCCGTTGGAATAATTGTCAAAGGACTGATGGATAAAGGCACTTGCGGTAATGTTAACCCAGTTACTGGTAGTGATTGCGGCTTCGATTGTACACCTATTAAATTCGAAAAAAGAGTGAGCGGATTAAACTGCCGTCCTGCAAGGGCAACTTTCAAAAGTTGAATATTTTGCAATCCCTCAATAATCGGTGGCGGTAATGTGGTTTGTGCAATTTGTGCTAATGACGTCAAAGGATTTTGCTGTAACGACAAACCCGCTTGTGTCGATGGGGTTGTTAATCCATTCGCATTGAAAAGCGTTGAGATTAAAACCTCAACCCCGGTTTGCGTTGGTGGAATGGGTAACGGTACAAATTGCGTTGGAATAGACGATCCCAAGGGGACAGGCGGGCGGTCAAACCGTTGGGCCGCTTGTTGACTTACTTGGGTTTCGGGCAGAGCTTGTGCGGCTGGTTGTTGTGTTTGAACCGGTTGTTGCGGGGGTAAAGAGAGGCGCGCAACGCGCGGCGGTGATCCAGCATCAAGCCGGATTTGCACCACTTGACCCTCACGCAATTGAACTGGTAGACGAATATCGACCTCCCCTTGCGCGGTACGCAAGGTAATCGTCCCATTATCATTGACCCGCACGACCTGTGCCTCAAGACGCAATGTTTGTGAGAGGGTTCGTAACTCCGCTGAAACGCGTTGTACCTCAGCCTGACCCAGCTCCAGCGCTTTTAACGCAGCTTGCGCTGCAGCATCACCACCGGTAGGCGGGGGTAGAATGGGTGGACCGCCCTCCGCCATACACCTTACTTCACGATCTGGGCGCCAATAACCTCAACATCAACGGAAGCTGGACTGTTAGGATGGCGGGTTAAAAGAGGCGTTTGATGACGAATAGCATCCGATACTTTTTTATCCTGTCTAATCATCCCTAAAAGCGGTGGACGAATTTTTAAAAAATTCTGACAGACTTTCGCTAGCGTATTATAAATCCGTTCCCCCTCAGTCTTCGACGGGATTTGATTAACAACAATTTGGATATTTTCTGCCAAGCCAGCCGCATGAGTCAATTTAATAAAAGCATAAGCATCAGTCAAAGCTGTCGGCTCTTCATTCGTCACCACAATGGCCTTTCCAGCAGCACCAGAAAGGAGACGAACGGTCCGATCAACACCGGCACCAAGATCAATGACGATATAATCATACTCTTTGGCTAGCTCAATCAAGCCATCACGAATTTCAATGACTTTTTCCATCGGCATGGATGAAAGGCTTGCTGTACCAGATTGACCGGCAATAATGTCAAACCCGCCTTCTTTATAGGGTGTAATTACGCGATTGAGGGTCATTTTCCCTTCAATAACAGCGCTCATATCTTTTTCTGGCATCAAGCCAAGCTGTACATCAACATTCGCTAACCCGAGATCCCCATCAAATAGAAGGACTTTATTCCCTGCCTTCGCCAAAGCATGGGTGAGTGTGACAGAAAACCACGTCTTACCAACCCCACCCTTACCAGAAGCGATAGCGATAATATTTGCCGCTTGGGTTGGTTTGCGGTTTAAAACTGCCTTTTCCATTGGTTCGTTTATCTCTGTCATGATCCCGCTTCCTTTTTATCCGCTTTTATTTTATTTGACCCTTTATTCGGTGGTAATATTATTTTTGCTAAAATTTCGGCTGAAAGATCAATTAAACCTTCTGCTACCTTTGCGTCATTGCCCATCCCTGCAAATCCCAAGCCAGCTTGATCTGCTGCACTAAGAATTCCACCAATCCGCCTTGATATATCAATCCGCGTTGGCACCATCCACCGCGCTCCAAGAATAGAGAAAGCACGTGCAATTTCAGCTGACTCTTCTGGATCACCACCAGCTGGTAAGGCTAATAATAAATCCATTGGCGTCACTTTAATATATGTATTGAGCTCTTTCATCTCTTCCGGATCGAACGCATTAAGGCCGGGGCAATCAATAATAACCTGATCGGCGTCTTTGTGGTCATCAATCGCTTGTTTCAATTGCTCTGGGGAATTAACTTTGATCAGCGGTAGTTTCAGCACTTTGGTAAAGGCAGAAAGCTGTTCCACGCCACCAGCTCGGATGGTATCGGCGGTAATCACCACTGGCTTGACATCATTCAACACTGCGCGCGCGGCCAGTTTTGCTACCGTCAAGGTTTTCCCTGCCCCCGGTTGTCCGACCAGCATCACCGGGCGTTCATAGGGCGTTGTTGGAATGGGATCAAATTCAAACATGTCAGTAAAAACCATAACCAACGCCTTAAACGGATCCGGTATCCCAGAATTTTCAACCCGGGTAATAATTTTATCTGCGAGTTTGGCAGGAACCCCATGACGCAAAAGCGCACTAGTGACAATCTCAATAATATTGGTCGCCATGGAAGTCTCAATCGTATCCATCTCATCCGGCAGATCATCATAATCCTTAATTCCGCCAAACAGGGCGGCCGTATCATAGAGGTCCGTGGCCGCGTTTTGTTCCTGCTCCCAATCGGTTTCAGTCATATCATCGAGCGCAGCTGTCACACGGACATCCCCATTATCAAGAGTACGGCTTGATACAATAACCGCATCTTCGCCGAGTTCAGCGACAGCCAGTTTCATTGCTTGATTCATTGAAGGAGCTTGAAAAGATTTAAGGCGCATGTGTTAATTTATACCGTTTTTTACTATTATCCAAATTGATTTCATCTACACCTGACCAACGGTTTTAATCCGTGCTTTCGGGTGGATCTCAGATTGAGACATAACAATCGTTTGTGGTCGGAAGCGTTCAATAATAGAGCGAACATAGGGTCGGATCGCTGGACTTGTTAATAATACAGGACTTTCCCCAACCTTAGCTTGTTTCTCATAGGTGTCCGACAATGACTTCATAAAACGTTGTAACTCGCTTGGTGGCATCGCCAATTGTTTCTCTTCACCATCGCCTATCAAACTTTCTGCAAAAATCTGTTCAAACTCTGGTGACAAAGTTAACATTGAAAGCATCCCATTCGCACTTGTATGTTGGTTGCATAATTGTCGTGCTAAACGAGAGCGCACGTGTTCAGTAATTTGCGTTAAATTCTTGGTATAGGCCGCCGCTTCCGCCACACCTTCTAAAATTGCTGGCAAATCGCGTATAGAAATTCTCTCTGCCAGTAGATTCTGCAGAATCCGCTGAACCCCAGAAACACTGACTTGGGACGGGATAACATCGGCGACTAGTTTTTGGGTAATTTTATCAAGCTCATCCAAAAGTTTTTGTGTCTCGGTATATGATAACAATTCAGCCATATAATCTTTAACCAATTCGGTAATATGGGTTGTCATCACCGTTTGCGGATCAACGACCGTATAGCCTTTAAAATGCCCTTCTTCTCGGTGTTGTTCCTCAACCCACATAGCGGGCAGACCAAAGGTTGGTTCTTTTGTGCGTTCACCTGGTAAGGTAATTGGTTGCCCCTTTGGATCCATACACAGCAACATATTTGGACGAATATCCCCAGAGCCAGCCTCAATTTCTTTCACCATGACACGGTAATTATTGGCCTGTAGCTGGAGGTTATCTTGAATTCGAATAGATGGCAGAACAAAACCCATATCGGTCGCCAATTGCCGGCGTAAAGCTTTAATTTGCTCAGTTAAACGATTACCCTCCCCACTATTGACCAAGGGCAGTAAACCATACCCCAATTCGAGGCGGATTGTATCCATTGCTAACGCCGTAGCAATTGGCTTTTCTTCCACTGGTGCTTTTTCGGCTTGAGCAGCGGCGATCGCTTTTTCTTCTGCCTGCGCTTGTCGTTGCTGTCTCGGAATAGTGTAGGCTAGCGCGCCGGTAATAATTGCCAATGAAATAAAAGGAATAAACGGAATACCCGGCAAAATCGCCATCGCTGTCATCATCGCCGAACATAACGCTAAGGCTTTTGGATATTGACTAAGCTGACTGACAAGCGCTTTTTCTGTAGAGCCTGATGTCCCGGCTTTTGACACCATAAGACCGGCTGCAACCGAGATAACAAGCGCCGGGATCTGTGAAACCAAACCATCGCCAACGGTCAAGCTTGTATAAACTGTCGCCGCTTCCCCCAGGTCAAGGTCGTTTTGAACGACACCAATAACAATGCCAGCAATCACATTAATCAAGGTGATGAGAATACCAGCAATCGCGTCACCGCGAACAAATTTTGCCGCACCATCCATCGCCCCGAAGAATGAGCTTTCCTGCTCCAATTCTTTGCGCCGGTTACGCGCCTGATCCTCATCAATCAATCCGGAAGAGAGATCGGCATCAATTGCCATTTGTTTGCCCGGCATCGCATCTAAAGAAAACCGTGCTGCGACTTCAGCAATCCGCCCAGAGCCTTTGGTGATCACGACAAAATTGATAATCACAAGGATAATAAAGACAATAATTCCGATAACATAATTATTCCCCATGATAAAGCCACCAAAGGCTTCAATGACATTCCCGGCTGCATCCGGGCCTAAATGACCATTCGTTAAAATCAATCGGGTTGAGGCAATATTTAGTGCCAATCGAAACGTTGTTGCAATCAACAAAATTGTTGGAAAAGATGAAAGCTCTAGGGGTTTTTCGATATACATCACCGTCATCAAAATTAAAACTGACAATGTTATAGACAATGCCAATGAAATATCCATGAGCCAGGTCGGAATTGGTAAAATCATCGCAATAACAATCCCAATGACTGCGATCGGTAAAAGTATATCTTTATTAGCGGTTAAGCGCGCAAAAAAAGCACTAAAATCTGCCGCTGATGTTGACACACCCGTTTGTGCCCCTGCCTCTGATGCAGGAGCCGTTTCTGTTACCGCTGGAGCGGATGATTGTGACGCAGCTTCATCAGCCATAAAGCCTACACTCCTTACCTAAGCTTAAGCACGACGCTCCTGATCCTGGGCACTACCTGGAACGGTAACGCCATCTTGCGAATATTGTTTAAGTTTGTTCCGCAATGTCCGGATTGAAATTCCTAAAATATTGGCTGCATGGGTACGGTTACCCAAACAGTGATCGAGTGTGCTGATGATTAAATCACGTTCTACTTCAGCAACTGTTTTACCGATCATTGCACTGCCTGGCAGGTCTTCTTTTTCTTCCTGCGTCGAAGCCGTAGATGCTTTAGCTGCAACATTAGCTTTACCTGAAAGCATTACAGCCTCCGGTTCAATCATATCTCTACGTGCTACCAAAACCGCCCGATGCATTGTGTTTTCAAGTTCTCGAATATTACCAGGCCAATCATGATTAAGTAATAAATCAAGTGCCGCATCAGAAAGCGGCTTCAAATCAATTTTATTTTGCTCGCTATATTTTTCGATAAAAAATTGCGCTAGTTTTGGAATATCTTCTGGGCGCTCTCGCAAAGACGGGAGATCAATATTCACAACATTAAGACGAAAATACAGGTCTTGCCGAAAGGTTCCAGCCTTAACCTCATGCTCCAAATTCCGGTTTGTGGTCGCAATTAGACGAATATCCACCTTGACTGGCTTGTTTGATCCGATACGCTCGATTTCCCGTTCCTGAATAGCGCGCAAAAGTTTGGCTTGCAGGCTGATATCCATTTCCGAAATTTCGTCAAGAAACAGCGTGCCACCATTCGCCTCTTCAAATTTTCCCAAACGACGAGCCACCGCTCCAGTAAAGGCACCTTTTTCATGCCCAAACATTTCTGATTCAAGGAGTGTTTCAGGGATCGCAGCACAGTTTAGAGCAATAAAAGTTTTATCTTTCCGCTGGCTTTTCTTGTGGATATATTGCGCCATCAATTCTTTACCTGTGCCCGACTCACCGGAAATAAGGACCGTCGCCGTACTCGGTGCAATCTGATCTGCCATATCTAATACAGCCTTCATAACCGGATCGGTCGCAATCATATTGTTGTTTTCTTCTGCGACCGCTTCTAAAACCGCAGCAATAAGCTCCGCATCAGGCGGGAGAGGAACATATTCCTTAGCCCCCGCTTTAATCGCAGCCACGGCTGCAGAGGCATCTGTATCGACGCCACAAGCCACAACTGGCGTGGCTATTCGTTCTGCTTCCATCTGGGAAATCATTTGAGCAATATCTTGCTTAACATCAATCATTACAAGGTCAGCGCCCTTGCCATTGCGTAAAGCATTCAATGCTTGAGAAACACTCTCACTATGTGTGACATCAACTCCTTTTTTAAGGGCAATTTTACCTGCTTCACTAATATGCCCTTCAAGAGCTCCCACAATCATTAACCGCATCCGGTCACACTCCTATTTAAAATATCTAATCCGCTACTCTGGCGGTAAAGTTGTATTCAATAACATTTCTAAACGTCTTGGGTTTTCTTTGCGCGACATGGACATTGCTGCCAAAAGAACCATGGTTTTGATAACAAATTCATCCTCACTGCGTCGCTCCAACTTGGCTGCTAAAGGGGAGAGAAGAACTGTTCCCATCAAAGCACCGTAAAAGGTTGTCAGCAGGGCGACTGCCATGCTTGGGCCAATCGATTCAGGGTCATCAAGGGCCGCTAACATTTGAACCAAACCAACCAAAGTCCCGATAAGTCCCATCGCTGGCGCTACTTCAGCACCACGCTTGAGCATTCCCGCGCTATGCTCATGCCGTGCAGTGACAGATTCAATTTCTTGGCCTAATAAACGGTCAATATCCTCAGCAGTTGCGCCATCACTAACCAGATTCATGGCTCGCAAAAGAAACGGATCCTTCGCCATTTGACTGGTATAGTCTTGTAGTGATAGTGGCCCTTTTTTACGAACAACATTTGCCAAATCAAGCAGTTGGTGTGCCATGACTGTTGGATCAACAATATTCTGCATAAAAGATCGCCCAATAACTTGACCTGCTTTAGCCATGTCCGTTAGTGAATAAGAAATCGCCGTGATCGCAATCGTACCTAAAATCACAATTAAGGCAGAGCGCAGATCAAGAAAAGAACCAACCCGCCCTCCTAAGACGAGAGCAATTCCAATCATGCTTATTGCGCCAATAAGACCAATGATGGTTGCATAGTCAACTTTACGTTGTACTGGTTTTATATTAATTTGAGCTTCTGCCATAATTTTGCAACTTTATCCTTCTGATTTAACAATTTCTGTCATTGTAATTCCCAGCTTATCTTCAACAACAACAACTTCGCCACGCGCGACAAGACGGTTATTGACATAGACATCAATGGGTTCACCAACACGACGATCAAGCTCGACAACCGCACCACGACCAAGCTTCAAAAGCTGGCTAACCTGCATATTTGACCGACCAAGGACCGCAGAAACTTGCACTGGAATATCATAAATGGCATGAAGGTCTTTTTCCTCGCCCTCTTCTGCATATTCGCTCAAAGCATCCGTATCAGCCAACGTGGTTTCTTCTTCCTTAATTTCATCGAAAGACACATTCTCAGGCTTTTCACCTTCTCCTGCAACTTCCTCTGGGGTTTGGACATCATCACTCATCGTGCACCTCTTCCTGTTTTCCGGTATTGGGTTCATCTGTTACAGCCTCTACAGCTTCTGGCTGTTCTTCTGTTTCTGGTTCGTTTGCCTCTAATACTTCTGCCTCAGAGGCTTTTTCTTCTGTTCTTGCTTCTTTTTTTGGCGCTTCGGGAAGACCAACCAAAACATGGTTAATTGCTTTTTCTAATCCATCCCATAGGCTTCCTGTCATACGTTCTAACCCACCATCAGCCCACTCTATTCGGCAATCATGCGGTTGTAAGGATTGATCCGCGAGAACAATCGGTTTACCAGAAAACCCGTTTTGACTTGCAACAGTGTCAATATTTTTAATAATTGTATCCAAAATACTATCATGAACCCGAATGACAAGGCGTTGCTCTTCCGGATTTTCTGAAAATGCTTGCGCGATGATGGCAGTGACATCACTAAGCTCTTTGCCTTCGGTTAGGGACGGGGAAATCTTTTTTAACAATGCAAATGCCGTTTCAATCCCAATACGTTGCGCGAGTTTTTCTCGAACAGCTTCACCCTCACCCAATGTTTGTAACTTGTTCAACGCTTGTGTTAAAATATCTAACGATGCTTTTTCATGGGACTGCCTCGCTTCCTCAATCCCGGCCCGTTTTCCTTCTTCTCGTGCTTGATTTTTAAGTTCTTCAATTTGCTCTGGGGTATAGCGAAGCTTAGCCTCTTGTCTGGCTTGCTCTTCTTTTTGTCGTTTTACCTCTGCCTGTTGAACCTGACGTTCCTTGATGAGACGGGCACGTTCTTCATCAAAATCGAGGTCAAATGTAAATTTCTCAGTCAATGCCATCTCCCAAACCCTTAATAGATCAATTCATCTTCAGAACTGCCATCAGCAATGATGATCTCATTCTTATCCGCGAGGTCTTTTGTCACATTCACAACATGTTGCTGCGCCTCTTCAACGTCTTTGACCCGCACCGGCCCCATAGTTGCCATATCCTCTTTCATAATTTTTGCAGCCCGTTCTGACATATTGTTAAAGAAGAGATCTTTCAACTCATCACTTGCTCCCTTCATTGCCGTCGGCAGCTTTTCTTTATCAATATTACGCAAAATATTTTGAATACCGGTTGGGTCAACTTTAAGAATATCCTCAAAGGTGAACATCAATGCACGAATTTTTTCAGCTGAATCTTTATTCCGCTCTTCTAATGAAGACATAAAGGCATTTTCTTTTTTAGTATCCATATGGTTAAAAATTTCTGCCATCAATTCGTGGGAATCTCGGCGTTGTGTCCGGGCCAAAGTCGTCATAAATTCATCCCGTAAAGTCCGCTCTACGTCATCCAAAACTTCTTTTTGCACAGCCTCCATACGAAGCATGCGACTAATAACTTCCAAAGCAAAACTTTCGGGCAAATTAGCTAAAACATTAGCGGCATGATCTGATTTTATTTTTGATAAAACAACTGCCACAGTTTGTGGATATTCATTTTTAAGATAATTAGCCAAGACTTCTTCATTCACATTACCCAGCTTATCCCACATTGTGCGACCTGCAGGACCACGAATCTCATCCATGATATCTGAGACTTTGTCATCCCCAAGAACATTACGAAGAAGGCGTTCTGTACTATCATAGGTTCCAACAAGAGAGCCGGTTGATGACATTTGCTCAGCAAAATCGACAAAGAGCTTTTCCACAACATTTGAGCTCACCTTGCCAAGATTAGCCATGGTTTGAGAAATTTCTAAAATCTCTTCTTCCGTCAAATTTTCCATGATTTTAGCGGTATATTCCTCACCAAGAGCCATCATAAAAACGGCTGCTTTTTCGGCGCCACTAAGGCCTCTAAAATCTTCACGTACGCGTAATGCCATGGCTTATACTCCCTTGACTTTTTACGATTCTTGGAACATCCAACTGCGGATAATCGCAATCGATTCATTTGGATGTTTATCAATAATTTCATTCACCTTCTTAACTGAAGATGCCTTCACTTTCCCTTCAACAGATTGTAAATTGATCAGGTTATCATCCTCATATTCTGGAAGCTCTTGCTCTAGGGTACCTGCCCCAGCAGGACCAGCCAAAGCTGGTTTCATGCCCCCTTCAAGAAGCCCGGCTTCTTCCTCTTCCTCGTCTTCTTCCTTGGCTTCCATTAAACGGCTTACCATCGGACGCAAGACCAGCAGAACGACTAAGATAGACACAATACCCAAGATGAATGTTTCAGAAATTCTAAACAGATCATCCTTTGTCATACCAAGGAACACTTCGTCAGAAACAATGTCCTCAAGCAAGATTTCTGCATCAGCAAAACGCATATTGACAACTTCCAAACTATCGCCACGATCTTCATCATACCCAATCGCTGAGGCAACGAGCGCACGAATTTGTTCCATCTCTTCTTCGGTGCGGGGCTGATAAACTGCTTCGCCCGTCTCTTCATCTTTAACATGGGTTCCATCAACAACAACCGCAACAGACAGGCGTTCGACTGTCCCAATCTCTTTAATATGATTTGTAACGGTGCGACTAATTTCGAAATTGGTAATTTCTTCAACCCGCTCACTGTTGCGAGTATTTGACCCAAGAACAGTTTCCTCTCCAGGTAAACCGGGCAAGTTATTCTCAACCGAAACATTATTTGGATCAGCCTCGGTTTCATTATCTGTTTCACTCAAACTTTGCGTGGAGCGTGCCACTTGGCCTTCCGGATCAAAACTTTCTGAATTAGTTGTCATCTGGTCAAAGTCCATCTCTGCCGAGACATTAACATTAACCTTACCAAACCCAACAATTCGTGAGACCATTTCTTCAACAGACGTAATAAGACGCTGCTCATAGCCTAAACGCAGTTTTTCAATATTTTGCCCAGTAAGACTTTGATCATCTGGACGGCCACTTGCGAGCAAATTACCATTTTGGTCAACAATAGAGACCCGTTTAGGATCAAGTTGTGGAACAGCTGCCGCTACAAGGTGCTGAATTGACATGATCTGTTCAGGGCTTAATTGTTGCCCACGTTGAATTTTTAAGAAAACGCTCGCACTTGCTGGTTGCGCCTGACGGCTGAAGAGTTCCCGCTGCGGAAGAACAAGATGAACCCGCGTAGTTTCAACAGGCTTTAAAGTTGCAATTGTGCGAACTAACTCCCCTTCAAGTGCTCGAAGTTGATTGAGATTTTGTTTAAAACGGGTTGTGCTTAACCCCTCATCCTTATCAAAAATTTCATAGCCAACAGACCCACCATCCGGCAAACCTTTTTCTGCAAGAAGCATTCGTACCCGACCAACCTCTTTACTATCAACCATAATTTTGTTGGTCACATCATCAACAACATATGGGATTGTTGCCGCTTCTAGTTCACGCACAATTGCGTTACTGTCTTGCATAGAAAGATCAGAATAAAGCAAGCTCATTTGCGTAGACGATAGTTTTGACGTCACAAAAATGAAAAAGATCAGCATCCCAACGGTAACCAATCCCATAGTTGCCAAGCGAAATGGCCCCAGCTTATTGAGGGTTTTGATAAAATCTTCCAACAGTTAATCCTCTCGAGATGGACAAGGACAATTCAAGCGAAAAACACCTGATACAGCCATAATAATCTCATGATAGGGGTAAAGGATACGTTAAAATCAGGAAATATTTGCCTAGTATTTAAGGGGAATTTGATTCATCGCTCCACCCGTGAGTCGGAAAAAAATGCCTACTAGTTGAATAGTTTTACACTGACAAGCCGCAATAAAGTTACAAACTATACAATTATTGTGAATCATTAGAATCCAATTTTAAACCTTCGTTAAAGGATAGATGTCATAATAACACTATGGCTTAGTGTGAGAATCGCACTAAATTTTTTAAGAAGTAAAGGGTATGCGTCATGTTTAGTGAAGTTGGAGTTGTAAACTCTGCTCAGGTTTTGGCCAGCAGTAACAGCTCAAAAATTAAACAAGAAACTCAGGAAAACTTTGTCAAGACTGACTCTGTGGTTACGTCTGATGAAACTTTTTTCTCACCTGTTATCAAGATTGACCGTGAAAACCAAACGGCAATTTTACAGTTTCGTGATAAAGAAACTGGCGAGGTGACTAAGGAATATCCATCAGAAAGTGTTCGTGCCTATGAGCCCGTTGAACGCGAAGAACCTGTCGTGGTTGAAACAATTGAAGAACCCGTTGAAAGGGAAGAAATTCAGCCAAGACAAGATGTTCTTGTTTAAATAGATATTTTTTTAACTAAAACAAAGAGAGCGACTTTGTTGCTCATTTTTGCCTGTTCGGGATTCAAAAAATTTAGACTTAATCATAAAGAGTTAGCTCTGATTTAATTAAGAACAGGTTTTAAACCAGACTGTGCAGTTTCCTTATATAGTAGATGATCTGGCTTGATAATATTATGTTTTTTGCCGCAAACCTGTTCAACTTGATCTGATAGAGTGAGGCTCAACTGGTTATCCTGATTGATATATTCGGTATTAACAGCTTCTTCTGCCAATTCTTTTCTAATAACCTCTTCAGAATTGACCGTGTGATCATTGCCATTACCATCACGGATAACAATATGCCTTCCTTGTTGAATAAGCTCTTGTGTTGATTTTGGCGGGCCATCCTCAATCTCAATCTCTTCACCCTTTAAACCATCCGCGAGAAAAACATCAGGTGGATTGCCATCACCGGCAAGTGTTTGTAAAGCATGCCAGAGATCATGGGTGAGGCGATTTTCCTGCGTCATGGTATGCAGCTTCATCGCCGCCTCATCTGGATCAATTTCCTTCAAAGTCATTTGCCCAAGCTCTTCTTCCAACTCAGCGCGTAAAACCGGATTTTCAAACGGGATATCGCTTCTAGCCTCATGGGCAATCGCCATGAGACGAATCTGATAAAAATCGGCGATATGCGCTTCTTTTTTTGTTATTTCAGTTTTTAATTGTTGGATCGCAGGCGTCACATAGGTTGATAAATCTTGCTCTTGGAAAGTTTCCAATGTTTTGATCGCTGCCAGATTATCCAAAAATGCCGCCGCTTGATCTTTATCAAGTTCCTGTTCCAAAATGGTACCAACCGCAGCAGTTAGTATTTTTTGAGCCAGCGCAATATTCGCTGAGCCCATCTTATCCTTTGGTATATCACGATTGATGGGGTTTTGCTGCTTTTCATTTTTAATGAAACAATGCATCGCATTCAATTGCACAACATTATTATCATTAACCACTACCCCTTTGGTGGAAAGCGCCAATGGTGAACTGGTATTATTAAGGTTAAGCCCAGTTTTATCTTTTATATACGAATATAATTCAGTCTCAATTTGAGGGGGTCTTTGCACGGCAACAGGCATCCATGCCTCCTTCAGTGGTTAAAATCCTCTGCTGATGAAATATCCCAAAGACAAAGCAAGCGACCCACCGCTGATCATTAAAAGCATGATATAAGAACGGTATTCAACCACCGCAGCGCGCGCTTTTTTTACCAAAGGTATTCCATTATTATGTGTTTCGATCATGGCTAAACCCTACCATATCTATACTGAAAAGTAAAGATTTTTTTAATTTTACTAAAATTTTAAACAAAATCTTGCAAATCAATGTATTGCGAAAATAACCCGTGTTTTAAAATGATTTTTTATGGTGTTTTTGAGCACTCAATTGCTCTTTTATTCGCCCTGCTGCTGCAATGAAGACTTGGGATGCTAAGTGATTCTTATCCTTGAGAACTAATGGTAGTCCCTGTTCACCACTTAAACAGATATCAGGATGAAGGGGAATTTCACCTAAAACATCAATATTGAGATCTTTTGCTCGTTTTTTTGCCCCTTCTTGACCAAAAATAGGGGATATATGATCACAATTTGGGCAACAAAACTGACTCATATTTTCAATCATACCTAAAATCGGGACATTGACACGGCGGAACATATTCACCCCTTTTACCGCATCAAGCAGGGCAATATCTTGCGGGGTTGAGACAATAACCGCACCACTAAGGGGAACTTTTTGCGCCATCGTCAATTGTGCATCGCCCGTGCCTGGCGGCATATCAACAACCAAAATATCTAATTCCCCCCAAGCAACATCACGAAGAAATTGATGGACGGCGGTTTGGACCTTTGGTCCGCGCCAGATAATCGGCGCCTCTTCATCAACCAGAAAACCCATTGATATCGTCTTTAAGCCATGAACCTCAACGGGCAAGAGCATATCCCCCTCTTGCACGGGTTTTTTCACTATCCCAAGCATTCTTGGCACAGAAGGACCATAAATATCCGCATCCATGAGCCCAACTTTGAGGCCATAGCCACGCGCCAGGGAAGCGGCCAAATTAACCGCCACAGTTGATTTACCAACCCCTCCCTTACCGGAGGCTACGGCTATAATATGTTTTACATTGGGGGCCAATGGCTTTTGAACAGGCTTGATTTGCGGTGTAGAGGATGAGGCAACAACATTGAGTTGTGGTGCAGCAGGTTTTCGTTCGGCTGTTAAAATTGCTTGTACTGATTGAACGCCCTTCAAGTCGCGAACCGCTTTTTCTGCTTGCTGACGCAAATCCTCCATATTAGATCCACGATGAGGGTCAACCTCAATCGTAAATAAAACATGGCCATTATTGACCGCTAGACCAGAGATTGCCCCGCTCGTAACCACATCTCGGTTATCCAAGGGATCAATAACCGTTTTAAGTGCTTTTTTTATTATCTTTTCATCAATTACTGGCATTGAATTACTCGCGTCTTCGTTATATCCTGTAAGCGTTGAAATTCAATCTATTCTTTTTTACCAAACAAGCAAGGACAAATAATGCCCTGGAATAAAGGAAATGATCCATGGGGTCAGGCACCAATAAATGATAGTCGCCCATCCAAAAAACGTAAAACTGTTGGAGGAGGAGGCAATAGTAACACGCCACCCGATCTAGATGAGCTTCTGAAACAGTTTCAGAGTAAATTTAACGGTGAAAAAGGGGTTGGGATTGGTTTTATCTTTATAATTCTTATTGGCATATGGCTTGCCAGCGGAATCTACATCATCCAGCCACAGGAACAGGGCGTTGTTCAACGTTTTGGCAAATATACCAAAACCATTGAAAAACAAGGGTTACATTATCATCTGCCCTTCCCGATTGAAACCGTTGAAAAACCAGATGTTACCTTCGAACGCCGGATTGAGATTGGTTTTCGTGGTAATCAAGATCGCCCAGATGAAAGTTTGATCCTCACTGGGGATGCCAATATTGTTGATATTGATTTTGTTGTCCAGTGGCAGGTTGGTATTGCCAAAGATTTTGTTTTTAATATCCGAGATCCCGAAGGCACAATTAAAAAAGTGGCTGAAAGTGCTATGCGCGAGGTTGTTGGTCAAAATAATCTTCAATCCATTATTACTGAACGCCGGGCTGATGTTGCCAAACAGGTCCAAGCTATCATGCAGGAAATGCTTGATGAATATGGAGCAGGGGTTTCTATTTCCCAAGTACTTATTCAAGGCGCCACCGTTCCAGGCCCGGTGATGGATGCGTTTGAAGATGTGATCCGCGCAGATCAGGACGCTGAAACGATGAAAAACCAAGCCTTAAAATATAAGAACGATATCATCCCCCGCGCCCGCGGAAATGCGATCCGTCTGCGCAAAGAAGCTGAAGCCTATAAGGAGCAAGTGATCAATCAAGCCAAGGGGGATGCCCAAAAATTTAAAGATGTTTACACAGCTTATTCGGAAGCTAAAGATGTGACGCGTGAGCGCCTTTATCTTGAAACAATTGAAGAAATTTTGCGCAATAATCAAAAATTTATTCTCAATAGCCAAAGCGGCAATAATGTCTTGCCTTATCTCCCCTTAAATGAATTGAAAAAATCAGAGGATCAAAATTAAGCTATGTCTAAAACACTTACTGGATTTATTATTTTTTCTATTTTTGCAGTTTTTACAATTCTGCAGACATTTTTTATTGTTGATGAGCGCGATCAAGCCCTTGTCCTGCAATTTGGTGAACCCAAAGAAATTATTCGTGAGGCAGGGCTTCATCACAAAATTCCTTTCCTTCAGCAGGTAGAGTTTTACGATCGTCGGATTCTTGATATCGATCCTGACCCAGAGATTGTCATTTTAAAGAGTAAAAGCGGTGGCCTTCTTGCAAAAGTGGTTGAACAAATCGCTGGAGAAGGAGAAGTAAAACCCAGAAACACCCGTGATGTCAGTGGAGAACCAATCATTGTTGACACCTTTGCGCGTTATAATATTACTGACCCACTAAAATTTCGGCAGCGCTTGAGTTCAGAAAGTGCCGCAATTGTCCGTCTTAAAAACGAAATGAGCAGTTCAACCCGTGACGTTTTAGGTAATGCCACTCTTGAAAACCTTCTTTCAAAAGAGCGCACCGGCTTGATGAATCAAATTCGTGATCGTGTCAACGAACGGGTTAGTGGTTTGGGACTGAAAATTGTTGATATCCGGATCGGACGTGCTGATTTAACCGATAGTCTACGCCAGGCCACCTTCAACCGAATGAAGTCAGAGCGTGAGCAACAAGCAACAGAAACTCGCGCTATGGGAGAGCAACGGGCTCTTGAAATTACGTCTACAGCTGAAAAAGAGCGGACCGTTATCTTGGCAGAAGCCAACAAAGATGCCGCCATCTTTCGTGGGCAAGGGGACGAGGAAGCAACACGAATCTATGCTGAGGCTTTTAATAAAGATCCTGAATTTTATGCCTTTTATCGCTCTCTAGAAGCCTATCGTACTAGCTTCAGTGATGAAGGAACTACGCTTCTTCTCGATGAAAATAGTGACTTTTTACGTTTTTTTAAAAACCGTAAAGGTCGGTAATTTATGAATGAATTGATTATGGCTTTGGGGCTAGCCATTATTGCAGAGGGTTGCCTTTATGCTCTTTTTCCTGATTTTATGCGGCGTATGATGGCAACAGCCTTAGCAACTCCAGTGCCACAAATACGTACCATGGGAGTAATTGCCGCAGCTTTTGGTCTCATCATCCTCTGGCTTGCGAGAAATTATTGACTTTTTTTGCCAAAAACGAGATAACAATAATCGCAAATTCTTCCCATTAATTCGAAAAAATATGGATGTGTAAAACATGACTAATCGCTTTTTTGTTACTCTTATACTGATTGTCAGCTTTTGTGTTGCAATACCGACTGTGGCTGTGGCACAAATTGTTCCTAATGGTGCGCCAGATAGTTTTGCTGATTTAGCCGATAATGTGACCAAAGCTGTTGTTAATATTTCAACCACCCAGATTTTCGAACCACAGGAGGGGATGCAAAATCCCTATGTTCCCTTCCCTGAGTTTCCCCCTGGCTCTCCCTTTCAAGACTTCTTTGAAGATTTTTTTAATGCCCCATTCCCACCTATGGACCAGCCATCACAAAGGTCGCAGTCCTTGGGTTCTGGTTTTATTGTTGATGCCCAAAACGGGTATATCGTCACCAATAGCCATGTGATCGATCAAGCCGATGAAA
The DNA here is from genome assembly GCA_964496065.1 of uncultured Bdellovibrionales bacterium. Lineage (GTDB taxonomy): Bacteria > Pseudomonadota > Alphaproteobacteria > Micavibrionales > SZUA-601 > CAZBXD01. Next base: position 59,306 of record CAZBXD010000001.1, on the reverse strand, counting down.
TTCAGGTAACCCTATATGATGACACGATGCTCGATGCTGAGGTGGTTGGTCGAGATAGTAAAACTGATCTCGCGGTTTTAAAAGTAACGCCTAAGGATGCAAAATTGGAAGATGTCCAATGGGGTGACAGTCAAAATATGCGGGTTGGTGATTGGATTTTAGCCGTTGGGAACCCATTTGGCCTCGGTGGAACTGTTACCGCTGGTATTATTTCTGCGCGTCAGCGTAATATTAATGCAGGCCCTTATGATGATTTTATTCAAACAGATGCCTCTATTAACCGGGGTAATTCAGGCGGACCAATGTTTAATATGGCCGGCAAAGTCATCGGCATTAATACAGCGATTTTCTCACCTACCGGGGGCTCTGTTGGCATTGGTTTTGCCATTCCTTCTGAGCTTGCACGCCCCATTATTCAACAACTGATTAAATATGGTCAAACTCGCCGTGGTTGGCTTGGTGTTCGCATTCAAACGGTGACTGATGAAATTGCCGAAAATCTAGGGCTTGAACACGCTAAAGGCGCCCTTGTAGCATCAATCACACCAAACGGACCAGCTGATAAGGCCGGCCTTAAAACCGGAGATGTTATCATCGGCTTCAATGGCGAAGATATTGAGCAAATGCGTAATCTTCCCCGTATTGTTGCTGATACAGAAATCGGAACCAATGCCGATGTCACTGTCTGGCGTCAGGGAAAAACCCTTCAGACAAAGGTCAAGGTAGGGCAGCTTGAAAAGGCTGAAAAAGATGGTCTCCTTGCGCGAAAAGCCGGAACAGCTACCCCAAAAGATTCAGGGACAGGGAATGAGATTGACCTTCTTGACCTCACCGTCGTGCCTTTAACAGAGCCAGTACGACAGCGTTTTGCCATTAGCGATGATGTCAATGGTGTTGTTGTCCTTGATATTGGACAAACGAGTGATGCGGTTGAAAAAGGCTTGATCCCTGGTGATGTTATTGTTGAGATTAATCAAGAAAAAGTCAAAAATGTTGATGATTTCAATAAAAAACTCAATCAAGCCAAAAAAGAAGGCAAAACATCTGTGCTTCTTTTAGTCAACAGCCGCAGCAATATGCGCTTTGTTGCCGTAAAAATTGCTGAAAACGAGTGATTGATCCGAATACAGTGATCCTGATCGCTGGCCCGACGGCCAGTGGGAAAACACGTCTTGCCATTAGTTTAGCACAAAATATTGACGGTGTTATTGTTAATGCCGACAGTATGCAGGTTTATCAGGAACTTAGTATTTTAACAGCGCGCCCAACAAAATCCGAGACGGAGCAAGCCCCCCATGAACTTTTTGGCACAGTTTCAATTACTCAGCATTATTCCGTTGCACGGTGGCGTAATGAAGCCTTAAGCATCATTAAAGCAACTCACAATAAAGGGCAAATCCCAATCCTCACTGGTGGAACAGGATTATATTTTAAAGCGCTGATTGATGGGCTTTCACCTATCCCTGACGTATCTCTAGAAACCAGAGAGGAAATAAGCACACTTTATGATAAAATTGGTGCCACGTCTTTCCATGAAAAATTACAAGCGATTGACCCACAAACCGCACAACGTCTTCCGGCCACGGATCGCCAACGCTGTATCAGAGCGATGGAAGTGTATGAAGAAACAGGCAAAACGCTTACATATTGGCAAAATATACCCCGAATCAAAGCGCCAGATCACTTGACCTTTACCGCCTTTATTTTAAAACCTAAACGTCAAACCCTTTATGAGAGAATTGACAAGCGTTTCGATGACATGATAGCACAAGGCGCGTTAGATGAAGTCAGAGCCATTCACCAACTTAATCTTCCGCCTTTTCTACCGAGTTTAAAAGCGGTTGGCATTCCGCCTCTTCGAGACTATCTCAATGGAAATATGTCACTCGAAGAGGCGGTTGAACTAGCCAAAACTCAATCACGCCGTTATGCCAAACGACAATTCACGTGGTTTAATAATCAAATGCCTGAACAAACCAGTGAAAAACTCTCTATTATTCATCTTGCACCGCCTATAAGCCTTAATTCTTTGACAAAGCACTTATTATAAGATGCTTTGACAAGAAAATATTAACTAAATTTAGCAATAATAAATAATTATGTTAAATGGGGTGATTTCAACGGCTCTATCGGGGCTTTTTGCGCAGAACCGCGCCACCCAATCACATGCATCCAATATCGCAAATGTCTCAACGATTGGTCAAGTACCCGAAGATGGGGTGGAGACTGCAAAGCAAGCCTATCAGCCGTATGATAGTGTGAATATTACAACCCAAGATGGTAACGTCAGACCAGAATTTGTTCTGCGCGATCCAGGTACAAGCACTATTTATTACCCCGGTTCAACCTACGCTAATGAAGAAGGGCTTATTGAGGTGCCCAATGTCTCGCTAGAGCATGAAATTATTGGGTTACAGCTAGCAAGCCATGCGTATAAAGCTAATGCTGCTGTGATTCGTACCGCGGAAGAATTGTCAGATGAATTGCTCGATATTTTAGCTTAAGAAAAACCCTTAAAAACACTAATTAATTGTTAAAAACAACGACTTAACTCGATAAAATCTATGTAAAATTTGCCCAAAATAAAATATTATGTTAAAATATAATTAATCTAACTCACGTAGACTAAATATGTGGACGAGATATGGTCCCTATTGAAGGAGTCAGGTTATGATGGGCAAAAACAATACATACAGGACGATTGTTGCAGCTATATGTGCGACACCAGCCTATTTTGCTTATTCTCAGGCTGTCGCAGAAGATTTCGAACCAACTATCATTTTTGTCACTGAGAACAGCTATAATGACGATTATCAATATGCCTATGAATCACGTAAACAGACGACGTCGATTATGCTTTTTGGTGTCGCCGATCGTGATGAAATGAGCCCGACTAATATCCCATACTATACACCAAATTTAGAACAGTTTATCGATAATCACCTCAAAAGTGCGAAAAGTGGCCTCCTGACAAGTTTTCAAGATGAAGATTTCGATGTTTATGCCGGTGATGCATCATTCTTTTCCGACGATATGAACCGTGGCATTGACGTTGAAAGCGCCAAACTTGCAGGCATAGCGATGGATTTTGGCCGCTGGACCTTTGGTGGTGGTTATACTTGGGATGAATATAACCCCGCTTTCCTTGAAGATAATGAAGATGGATTTATCCTTGGTGCCAGCTATGCCAAAGATGATTGGGCCATCCAGGCCAGTTATATGGCCACAGGCGATGCTTTCTCATTTAGTAGTGATTCTGATCGCTATCATAGTTATATTTTGGGTTTATCCTATGCCCCCGGCTATGGGGTTGGGTATACAACCACTGTTCAGTTTCAGCAATATAATGGTGACAAAACCTATATCGATGATAATGAGGTTCGCTTTACCATTGGAACCAAAATTAAGTTTTGATCTTTCTGATAGGGGATTGTAAAAAGGAGCCATGACTGACTTGGCTCCTTCTTTTTTAACCGTTCAAAAAACAATCACTGAGACTTGTAAAGCGGCGAAGCGTAATCCTCAAGATGTCCATCTGATTGCCGTATCAAAACGTCAGCCCATGGCAAAAATTCAAGCCACTCTTGAAACAGGCCATCGCATTTTTGGTGAAAACCGGGTGCAAGAAGCCTATGACCATTGGCAGGGTTTAAGAGAACAATATACCGACCTAGAGCTACACCTCATCGGCCCCCTGCAAAGTAATAAAGTTAAGGAAGCTGTTGCTTTTTTTGATGTCATTCATAGCGTTGATCGTGAGAAAATTGCGCGAAAAATTAGGCAAGAGATGGAAAGACAGGGCCGCTCTCTTGCCTGCTTCATTCAGGTTAATACCGGGGAAGAACCACAAAAATCTGGAATCTTGCCACATGATTTAGCTGATTTTGTCTCTTTATGTCGTGATGACCTTCAGCTTAATATTCAAGGCCTTATGTGCATCCCACCTGTTGATGATATTCCGGCTTTTCACTTTGCACTACTCAAAAAATATGCGGATCAGTTTGATTTACCAAAGCTCAGCATGGGGATGAGTTGTGATTTTGAAGCAGCTATTTATCATGGCGCCCACTATATTCGTATTGGAACAGCATTATTCGGAGAGCGAAAAAACACTCCCTAATAGCTTTGCGAGATAAAGGATCCTGTCGGCGCGCTCTGCCCCATTGATTTGAGATAATGTTCTCGTGCAAGGGCTAAACGTCTTAGACGCTCTGCTTCTTCCTCTTCGGTGCTAAAATCTTCGAATAGAAATTCATCATCAAACGGATCAACTTCCAGAGTTTCAGTAGTCTCAGCCTTGGCAACAACAATTTCAGGTGTTGCCGTTGCAGGCTGAGATGATTTGTCATTATCTATTATACGCGCAAATAACTTATCCCCCATATATTGTCCGGTTTCTTGGGCAACAATAGCATCAACACCACTTACTGCTGCACCAATCGGCCCACCAAAAAGTGCGCCACCAGCAACACGAGATACCGGATGAATATTATCCCCAGTAAAATGACGATAAATTGAACTAATAATCGGGATATGTTGCAAAGGATTAACAATATCTAAAAAATCAAAAAATGAGAACTTCTTTGATTTTTCTAGCTTTTGCTCGGAAACTTCGTCATTCCAGGTAATTTCAAGTTTTTTGTCAGCTGTTTGGACCGTCGGCTTTTCTGCTTTTTTTAGTGGTCCAACATGAATCGCTGAAGGATCTGCGACAGCATAAGTTGGATGTAATGCCATGGGTTTTCTCCTTTGTTGCAGCTTAAAATTTGCAAAACTCGTGCCAAATCGTTCCTTTTTAGGCAATTCTGTCTTATAATATTTTTATGAACAGCCCAAAAAACACACTTTATCTTGATTGCGAAGCAGACCATATTGCTCAGGCTCTGATCTCTATCATTACAGAAAAAGCTCCCCATTTTACTGTAACGAACAAGGATAGCGCTTATTTTCGGCTCAGTCTTAGAGAGCAATCAATCACTCTGACACAATCAGATCATAATAAGAAAATAGTAATTTCGAGCCCTGTAAAAATTACATTCATTCTCGATCAAATTGAAAAAATCTATTCAGCATCCCAATCTACCTATATTGGTCCATATTTATTTGACTATGCAGGGCGCACACTCAGGGAAGGAGATGTTATTCTTCATTTAACAGAAAAAGAAACAGAGGTGCTCGCCTATCTTAACCAGAATCGCGGGAAAAGCATAACGCGAGATGACCTCCTCAAAGATGTGTGGGGCTATGCAGATGGAATAGACACACATACCATAGAAACACATATTTATCGTCTGAGGCAAAAAATTGAAAAAAATCCTGTTGAAGCAGCGATCCTTTTAACTTATGAAGATGGATATCAACTTGCTGAAAATATTTGATTCCACAGATCGGTAATTAACTCATCATAGCTTTGACCAGACTTAATATTGACAATGTCAAAATCCTGTTTGATCAGATCATTTAATTTACCAAATTGGGTCTTTTCCCCTTGTGTATCAATTTCAGGCAGTTCTGCCACCATTTCAGTATGTGACAAATAAGCTTGATATGCCAATAGAGCTTTGTTATATATCGGATCAGCTTCAGATAATCGATCTTGTTGACGCGCTTGGGTGATCATCGCCTCTCGAATTGTTTTGAGGGAAATAGTTGAAAACTCGCCTTCCTTTTGCCCATCAGCTTCTTGGGCTTTTTCCTGGTCAGAAACATGAATATCCAGCTCATCAACCGGATCGTCCTGTTGTTGATGGTACTCTTGCTTATTGCCTCGCGATCCATCGTCTCGGGTAACACGAGGGGACTTGCTTGGCTGTGTAGAACGCACCGTATCAATACGCCCACCTTTTGAAATAAAACTATCCATCATCATATTTTAGCATAAAAACTAAAAATATGTCTAAATATTAATATGTTAGGAAGGAAAAATCTGGCCATTTTGGTAAAAAACACACCCATACGGATCATTTTTGAGGAGATACGCCCCATCAAGATCACAAAACTGGGCATTTTGGCCAATCAGCATGGCTGAATAAATACTCAATGATGTTGAAACCATACATCCCACCATACTCTTAAATCCCATTTTTTGGGCTTGTTCTTGTAATATAAGAGCATGAGTTAAGCCACCCGTTTTATCCAATTTGATATTGACAACCTGGTACTTGCCCTTCAGATACTCCAAATCTTCAACCGTATGACAAGACTCATCCGCTACAATCGGAATTGGTGAGGTAAATGACTTAAGACCCTCATCCTGACCTTCTGGCAAGGGTTGTTCAATCAAAACAACATCCAAAGCAATCAACGTTGGTAAAAGATTGTCTAAATGATCAAGATTCCACGCTTCATTAGCATCTAAAATTAATTGGGAATGCGGGGTAGCTTTTTTAACCGCCTCAATCCGCGCAAGATCTTCATCAGATCCATTCATTTTCATTTTTAAAACTGAAAACACGCTGTTTAGTTTAGCATTTTCTGCCATTCTTTCTGGCGTATCAAGACTAAGCGTATAGATTGTATTTAAGGGCCGAATTTCTGGGAATTCCATGAGCTGCGCAAGAGATTTTTGCTCTGCCTTAGCTTGCCAGTCCCAAAGCGCACAATCAACTGCATTACGGGCCGCACCGGGAGGGAGCAGTGTTTGCAATTCTTCTCGATCAATATCTAACAAGCGATGATGAACGGATTCTATCTGAGTTATCACTGTTTCTTGACACTGTTGATACCGTTTAAGGGGGACACATTCTCCACGGCCTGTAATCCCATCTTTTTCAATCTCAACAACAACAGTATCAGCAGAGATTTTAACCTCCCGCGAAATAGCAAATTCACCCTGTATTGGCCAAGATTCAGGATAAGCGGTCAATTGGTATGTCATAACTGTTCTGCTTTAATCGGTCGCTCTAAAAGACCCTTAATCGCATAGTCTATTCCTTGCCGCCCAGAAAGGGTTTCGTGCACTGCACGACATATAGGCATATCGATATTAAGGCGCTCAGCCAGTTTTACAACTGCTTCAGCAGTGTGGACACCTTCTGACACGGTGTTGCGCGCGCTGAGAATTTTCTCCAAACTCTGGCCTTGACCAATTTTAACACCCAATGAAAAATTACGTGATTGCATGGCATTACACGTTAAAACCAGGTCACCAACACCAGATAATCCAGAGAATGTTTGTTGATCGGCCCCCATAGCGACTCCAAGGCGCTTTATTTCGGCTAACCCACGTGTAATAAGCGCAGCACGGGTATTATCACCCAATTGTCGCCCCACCGAAATGCCACAAGCAATCGCAATAACATTTTTTACCGCCGCCCCAACCTGAGCTCCAATAATATCATCACTAAGATAAAGTCGGAAACTCGGCATTGAAAGTGCTTGGCACAAGTCATAGCCAAGTTGTTCATATTCTGACGGTATCGCCAAAGTCAAGGCGGTTGGCAAACTTTTTGCTGCTTCAACCGCAAAGCTTGGCCCACTTAAAACCCCAATTGGGTTATTTGGAAAAAGTCCTGATAATACTTGTGATAGAAGCTGCCCAGTCTTGATTTCAATCCCTTTAGAGCAGATTAAAAACGGCGTCTCAATCGCTATTTTTTGAGCATAACGTTCCAAAACACCACGCATATGTTGAGCTGGGGTGACAACGAGTACCGCCTCTGTGTTTAAAGCAGTAACAATATCCGCCACCGCTGTGACATTGTCATGGAGCTGAATATCCGGCAAATATGATGTGTTTTGCCGCGTCTGACAAATATCAGAAACGACTGATTCTTCGTATGACCAAAGCACAACATCACCGCCAGCATTAGCAATACAATGAGCCAATGCACTACCCCACGCACCGGCGCCGATAACACCAATTTTTTGAAATTTCATCATACCATAATATCCTTTCCCGTCATGTCATGAAGCGGCCAACGCGGGCGAGCCTTAACCGTCAAATCATCTGTTAATCCTAGCTTTAACCGCTCCACCCCCGCCCATGCAATCATTGCCGCATTGTCAGTGCATAAATTAAGCGGTGGTGCTATAAAAGGAATCCTATGTTGCTCTGCACATTTATTTAATTGCTTACGGAGATATTTATTGGCAGCAACGCCGCCAGAAACAACAAGTGCAGAAGGTTTTTCATTGAGCTGTTTAAACGCATTGTCAAGACGATCAACTAAAACATCCCCTACTGCTTGATGGAATGAGAGAGAAAAATCAAAATATTCCTGTTCACCCATCTCTTTATTTTGAATAATTGTCCGGGCTGCAGTTTTAAGCCCCGCAAAAGAAAAGTCACAGCCTTGCCGTCCTTTGAGTGGTCGGGGCAAATCGTACTGTTTTGCCCCATTTTCTGTCGCATTTTGTAAAAATTTCTCAAGTTGTGGTCCTCCTGGATATTCAAGACCCAGCATCTTTGCAACCTTGTCAAAAGCTTCCCCGCAAGCATCATCAATCGTTGTCCCTAAGAGCTGGTATTTTCCAACTGCCTTAACTAATAAAATTTGCGTATGCCCACCAGAAACAAGAAGAAGAAGATAAGGAAAGGATACCTGATCCGTTAGACGTGGTACTAGAGCATGACCTTCTAAATGATTCACCCCCAGTAATGGGATGGCACATGAAAAGGCAATTGCCTTAGCTGTCATTAACCCGACCATAACCCCACCAACCAAGCCCGGGCCAGCGGTTACAGCAACGCCGTCAAGATCTGCATAGGAGACCTCCGCCTCATTGAGTGCTTTTTGGATAATCCGATCAAGATGATCTAAATGCGCGCGCGCAGCAATCTCGGGGACAACACCACCATAAAGTCTATGATCATCTTGCTGACTCAGAATGACATTGCTAAAAATCTTACCATTGCCACTTACAACTGCCGCAGCTGTTTCATCACAACTGGTTTCTATTCCTAAAACAATCATGGCGTATTTTTCGACTGTTAGTAAGATAAAGTCAATAATATTTGTACTTGTGTCATAGCTTGGGAAGCGCTAATACCTTTGCCATGAAAAAAATTCGTATCGGTAGCCGCACCAGTAAAATGGCGATGATTCAAACAAACCGGGTGATTGATGAATTAATCCGGCATTACCCAATAATGGGTGAAGAAGGGTGTATTGAAATCATCCCCATAAAAACAACCGGCTGTATGGTTCAAGATAGAAAACTTGTCGAAATTGGCGGTAAAGCACTTTTTATTAAAGAATTGGAAGTGGCCCTACAACGCGGTGATATTGATATCGCTATGCATAGCGTCAAAGACGTCCCGTCTATCATGCCTGCAGGCTTTGAATTAGCTTGTATTCTAGAACGTGATGAGCCTTGGGATTGTTTCTTATCACCCATTGCTAACACTTTAGATGATCTGCCCGAAGGAGCCACTGTTGGAACATCTAGCCCACGTCGTGAGGCCCTAACCCGGGCCTATCGCCCTGACTTAGAAATTGTCACATTGCGTGGCAATGCTGACACCCGCATTCAAAAAATGGAGACCGGTATGGTTGACGCGACTTATCTTGCTCTGGCTGGATTACAACGTATTGGGATGGAAGATAAGGCAAACCAAATTATGGGGCCTGATGTCATGCTCCCCGCAGGTGGACAAGGCGCTCTTTGCATAGAAATACTCAGTGACAATGATGAAATGCGTAATCTTCTTGGCCCGCTTAACCATGAACCTTCTTATCGGTGTGTTATGACAGAAAGACATTGTTTAGCCGAAATGAACGGTGATTGTCATACCCCGATTGCCGCCTATGCTGAGTATGATGGTACAAAAATGATCACCTTAAAAGCCCTAGCAGCACGCATTGATGGTAGTGAAATTATTCGCCATGAAATGACAGCGCCATCGGAGTCTTATATTGCTTTAGGCAAAGAAGTCGGGCACGCTATTAAGGACCAAATGAGCGATGATTTCTTTGATGTTGCAGCATGACTGTCTTAATTACGCGTGCCCTTGCTGATGCACAACAAACTGCTGCGCTACTCCATCTGCAGCAAATTAACACGTTAATAGACCCCCTCATTGCGGTTGAATTTCTCAAAAGCACTCTTGATGTTTCTGGTTTTGACGATGTTATTTTTACGAGTAAAAATGGTGTGCGTTCCTTTTGTCAAAACTATAATCACCGCCATGCAACAGCATGGTGTGTTGGTGATAAAACCGCAAATCTTGCTCAAGAAAGTGGTTTTGAAACCGTTTATTCTGCCCATGGTAATGCTGATAATTTAGCGGTTTTAATCACGCAAAAAACTAGCAAAAAACCTATGCTGCGGATTAACCAGAACCAAAACAAAGATCCGCTTTTTGATCACTTGACCAGTTATGGCTATACCCTTCAATTACTTACCCTTTATCGTATCATTGAACAAACTTCTTTTTCACAAAAAACCATCCAAGCGTTAAAAGAAAAAAACATTCAGCATCTTTTGTGTTATTCGCCAAAAAGTGCAGAATTACTCCATAAAAATCTGGTTGCCTCAAACTTGCAGGATGCTTGCTCGATGATTACTGTATGGTGTATAAGTAAGGGAACAGCAAATGCACTTGGTGATTTGGAGTTTAATGATATTATCATTGCAGAAAATCCAAATGAAGAAGCGCTTCTCACCCCATTAATCGCAAGGGTTAAAAATGACAGAACAAGATCCAAAAAAACAAAAACTTAAGCGTCATACTCTGTCATATTGGTTCTTGTTTTCATCCATTATGGCTACTGCTGGCTTGGTGACATTCCTTATCATTGGCATATTATTCTTTGCCCCGGAGGTTTTACCGATTACCCCCCCGCCACCTCCTGCTGTAGTAGAGCGAGTTGACACCCTTTCCTCGCAAGTAACTGACCTTAATGAAAAGGTAGAAAGCCTAGAGAAAAAAAACCAAGCCATTAAACCAGGGCTTTTACAAAATCGTTTAAGTAGTCTTGAGGCACGTCTAGCTGACTTATCTGGATCAACAGAAAAAATGCAAGATGTCATTAAAGGGTTAAGTGAAATTCGACAAGATTTCCAAAATGATGGAGACATCGTTCAGACTGTTACGAAGATGAGTAAACTCGTTACTACTTTGGATAGTCGGGTTGAAACTCTAGCTACCGATAATCAAGAAATTAAATCAAATCTGGGTGACTTTAACCCAGAAGATATTAAAGCAGCTAATATGCTCCTTGTTGCAACCCAGTTCCAAGGATCTGTTGAACGTGGTATCCCATTTTCCGAAGAACTAGAAGCGATCAAAGCTCTGTTTAATACAGACGCAGAAGCGCAAGAGACTCTTATGCGTCTCCAACCTTTTGCCGGCCAAGGGGTCCCTAGCCAAGAAGAACTTATGGCAGAATTTGATAGCTTAAGTAATGATTTGATTAAGGCAGCGATTGCCGATGACCGAACAACAGTGCGCAATACCGTTAAAAGTAAATTGAGCAAATATATTAAAATCTATCAAGAAGACGCTAAACTCCCCATAGATGACACACAAGCAATTTTGCGCCAGGCTCGAAATAACCTGAATCGTGGTGATGTTAGCGGGGCAATTCTGGCCTTAAGTGAAGTCAAAGGCCCAACCGCCAAACTTATTGAACCTTTTTTTAACAAAGCCGAAGCACACGTCTTAGCTGATCGCTTATCAAAGAAGATCTCAAAAAACGCGATTGATTTCATTCGGCAAGCTCGTGTATCACCGCAAAACTCAACCTCAGAAAAACTATTCTAGGACGGACTACAGGTATGAAATTTCTTAAATCTGTCTGGTTTCTCATTAAAGTTGGGTTCATTGGCTATGGGGTTTATTGGCTTGCTAATCGTCCCGGCACAATCGATATTTCATGGCAGGGGTGGATCATTGAAACGACTGTTGGCTTTGCAACGGCGTGTTTAATTATTTTAGTCATAATCACGGCGGTTGTGTATCATTGGTGGCGCCGTCTCATCTCTTTGCCAAAAATTGTTCGTAAATATCACAAGGAACAACAAAAAAATAGAGGATTTCAGGCCGTAACACGTGGTCTCATTGCCGTTGCAGCTGGCGATGATATTACAGCTAACCGGCAAGCGAAAAAGGCGAGCGTGCTTTTACATGACCAACCTCTTACCCAACTCTTGAGCGCCCAAGCCGCTCTGATGAAAGGTGATCAATCCAGTGCAAAGGAACACTTTACCGCCTTACTTGAAAATCCTGAAGGAGCCTTTTTTGGACTACGAGGCCTTTTAACAAATGCACTACAGCGGGGAGATACGGCCGAAGCGCTGAAAATTGCCCGTCAAGCGCATGAAAAAGAACCAAAACGTCCATGGATTGTTAAAATTCTTTTTGATCTTGAGACCCGCGCTACAAACTGGCAGAAAGCTCATGATCTTCTTCCAAAAGCTGTTAAATTAGGAAGTTTTTCCAAAAAAGAAGCGCATGAACATGAAGCGGCTATCCTCATTGCAGAAAGTATCGCGGCTGAGAATATTGGTCAGATTGATGAGGCACTAAAACTTGCAAAAAAAGCTTACAAAAAAAGAACTGATTTTATCCCGGCTATTCTACAAATTGCTCAGCTTCACCTTAAAATGGGAAAGAAAACATTGGCTGAGAAGTTGATTAAAACAACGTGGAAACATATCCCGCACCCTCAACTTGCTGATTTTTGGGCATATATGCGACAAGATCACCTTCCATTAGATCAAGTTAAATGGGCTGAAAAACTAGTTGCTGTTAACCCTGATCATATTGAAAGCCGTATTGCCCTTATCAAAGCAGCGATGAAAGCATCACTTTGGGGCGTTGCTCGAACACAGCTGACAGCGGCTTTGAAAAACGCGCCTACAAAAAGAGTTTATCATTTGTTTGCACAACTCGAACAAAAAGAAAATCATGATGATAGTCAGGCACGGCATTGGTTAGAAAAAATGACTGAGGCAGACCCAGATGCAAAGTGGGTTTGCCAAAATACTGGCGCGATTTTTGGAGAATGGACTCCTTTAAGTCCGGCTGACCACTCTTTTAATTCTTTAAAATGGCAAATCCCTAGACACCCTATTCAGACATCACTTAAAGCACAAACGCCTTCAAACCAGAATATTTTGCCCCCATCTGTGTTGGATGCACAAGAATTTTAGCCCTCTCTCATGGCCAAATCGCAATTGGTGTCCCATCATCAACCATATTCCAGATTTCCTGCATTTCGTTGTTGTTAACGGCAATACATCCGTTTGTCCAATCTTCAAAAGGGTGGCCAACTTCAGCTGGATCAGAAACACCGTTTGGTAAACCATGAATCATGATTGCATCTCCCGGACTAAGACCAAGACTTTCGGCAACCTCACGATCAGTATTATCCGGATATGAAATATTGATAGAAAGATGAAACTTACTATTCGGATTACGCCATGCCAGTGTATAGTTTCCTTCCGGTGTTCGATTATCCCCAGAATGAATTTTATGCCCTTTTGGGTTTTTCCCCAAAGCAACACGATATTCACGAATGACACGGCCATTCCTGAGGAGTTGAAGCGTACGATTGGCTTTATAAACAATCACTTGATCTGCTTTCATTTGATATTGAAGTGATGCATCCACAGGGGCCGGTGTCAGCCAAAAAATCCCGCTCAACAAAATGATAAAACTATAAATATACCCTTTTTTCATCACAACTTTATATTGTTATTCTTGCTTGTTATTTTTATCCTTATATAAGTAAAGCCTATCGCAATAAATTATAAGAATCGTAAAATGTCTAAAATTTTCTTATTTTTTTTCTATTTGTCTAGCCTATTCGTTTTTGCCACATCCGTGCAAGCAAAAGACCATACCTTTATTGGAAAAACACAGGAAGTAAAAGCAAAATATGAGGACACCCTTGTTGAACTCGCCGTTAAACACGAGTTAGGTTATGTTGAACTCCTTGCGGCTAACCCTGGGATTGATCCATGGCTTCCTGGCAAAGGAACTTCTATCACCCTGCCAAAATGGCATCTTTTGCCCGATGCACCACAAAAAGGGCTTATTATCAACCTATCAGAACTTCGTCTTTACTATTTTCCAAAAAATGGTGGAGAGCCCAAAACATTTCCTATTGGAATTGGGCGGGATGGTTTTGATACCCCGAGTGGTGAAACACATATCCGCAACAAAATAGAAGGGCCTAAATGGCGTCCAACAGCTCGTATGCGGAAAGAAAACCCTGATCTACCTCACATTGTTGAAGCAGGCCCCGATAACCCTCTCGGGTCCCATGCCCTTTATTTGGGGTGGCCGTCTTATCTTATCCATGGCACTCAAAAGCCAAATGGCATTGGCCGGCGGGTCAGTTCAGGCTGTATTCGCATGTATGCTGATCACATCAAGTGGCTCTACGAGAATGTCCCAGTTGATACATCTGTGCGTGTTATCAATCAAGATGTCAAAATGGCTTGGGTTGATAATGATCTTTATATTGAGGCGCAACCAGCCGATGTTCAAGTTGATGAGCTTGAATATGGTGGAAAAATTGAAACGATTGATATTCCTGATGGTCTTTTTAAGAAAATCGAAAAAAAAGCTGGTGATCAAATCGCAAGAGTTGATTGGAAAACCGTTCGAAATATTTTGATCGAACGAACAGGCACTCCACAAAAAATTACTCTTATTTCAGCGGTGGAATAAATTTCGAATTAACCACCCAGTCTCCATCTGTATTTTTTTGAACAAAAACACGGCGCAGCTGTCCTTTATGGGGAAGAAGTTTTTCAAAAACGGGCGCATCTGCCCATTTTTCTGTAATATCTGCCTTTAAGACAAAAGAGGCAATAGCTTGAGTATCGTGATCAAAATCAATCATTTTGACATCGGCAACTTCTTGCCTACCATAACAAAGGTTATCTTCTTTATTTATGATTTGCTGTCCAAGATTTGTGAGGCGATACTCTTGCTGTAAAGCATAACCCATCACACCAGCGGATTGTCTGTTATCAGTTAATTCGATAAACCCGTTATCTTTTAAATAATTTTCTATTCCATCCTCAGAGAGTAAGCGTTGCCAATGACGGCAAAGTGCCCGTTCATAAAAATCCTCAACCACTCGTTCAATCTCAGCTTCAGCCCCCATGCTACACGCTGTCATAAGACAAAAACTCATTGTAAGCAGTATTTTTTTCATCTCGTTGATTTTGCCTTTTCCGGGAGTTTAATTTCTGTTGTTTTAAGGGCTTTTGCCAAAGATTGTTGAGCACTACCAGGTCTCAATGGCTTTTGTTGTGTTGCTGACGGCCCCCAACCAATCAGATATATCACTTCAAAGCTCACCATCAAACGGGACCTATCATTTGAAAAATGCGCTCGGTAGTAGTCTTGAACTTTTGGCCAAAAACTTTTACCCAAATATCGACTAGAACGACTTTTGATCGCATTCGTCATTCCCATTCCTCTTAGATCTGTAATTAAATCAAAAATATTGGCGTATGTCACATGAATAATTTCATGATCGATCACCGGTAGAGCAAACTCAGCACGCTGCATCAAAGCTCCCATATCCTGCATCGTGACAAAAGGCGAAACACGGGGACTAACACCGCCAAACAGCTCTAGCTCCACGGCCATCAAGCTTTGTCTCAGCTCATAGAGTGTTTCGCCACCGAATAAAGATCCTAAAAAAAGCCCGTCTGGCCACAAATATCGCTGAATTTGATAAAGATATCCTGGCAGATCATTAACCCAATGCAGATCAAGATGGCTGATAATACATTCTTGGTTTGGTTCAATTGCTAGTAAATTATACTCATGCTGTTGAGCAAAACCGGACTTTAAATCAGTGATTTTAGGAAACTCTCTTTTGATATCTTTTAAACGCTCTAAGAGATTTTTTTGGCAATGTTGTGTTAAAAAATCAAAATCTTGCGGCATTTTTCTGGCACGCGCACGATGAAGATTAAGACAGTGTTGATCAAAAATATCACGCTCATTTTGGCTCATAACTATTCTCTACTTTACTATTTTTAATCTCAGGAAGTATTTTTTTATGAACAAAAATATCATCAACCCCAGTTTTTAGGTCATGATTTAATCCGCCTTGATACCACTCACCTAGATCTTTCATCCCCCTAAAAAGCATAGCTCCAGCAGATTTACCATGTGGTTTAGTCATTTTAGAAATCATACCAATAATCTCCATCGGCGCGTTCTTTAAGATAATGTTAGACCCTTTACCAGGATTAAAAATAGCAAACGGATAAACACGTTCTGGTGATATTTCTGGACAGGCGAAAAAGCTACTTCCCATCGGCCGAACATTTTTAATATCACAGTCAAATTTTTTACTCAAAAATTCACGAAGCTGATAGAATGTTTTAATCTCATTCGAAAGATGGAAACTTGGGAGTTGCAAAAGCGCACTTTCATCATCAATTCGATTTGGGACAGGTATTTTTTTTGGTTCAACCCCAACAACTTTTAATCCCTTGGCTGAATCCAAAGAAAGTGGAAAACAAACCACTGTATTTGTCGTTGTATCAAAAGGAAAAACAAATTCTTCTTCTACTGTTTCAATGCCGGTTAATACTCCGCCAATATGACCTTGTTTGACAAAAACTGAACGTATGTGCTTGAGCGAACTATTAACATGTTCTGCTGTAAGAAAAGAGTCTGGATCATCAGAAATTTTTTGCAGATCTTTCTCATCAAGAAGATCTTTCTCATTAATATCCGTTTCAGGGATATCTTCCCAAAATTCATCCAAATTATCGCCCTTTATTTGTGCTCGGTGAACCCTTCGCAAAAGATGCATAATTAGGATTTCAAGGCGTGAGTCAGGAATAAGACCAGTATGGATCGCTTGTAGTATATCTTGCGCATTGTATTCTTTAATCATTCCATTATTAAATTCATGATGAGTTTGAGCGCTTAATTGCATAGAAACATGCCCAGGGATCCGTGCAGTAAACCCACGCAAACGCTGGATAAGAAATTCTGGCTTTGGATAATATTGGGTCTCCAGACGAAAATCTTGCACCATCATGGGGTCAATCCCCAAAAACTCCTGTGCAATCTCTCCAACAGTTTGTTTTTGTTGCTCAAATGTTTCTTCTACGGGCATGACCAGCGGTTCCGTCATATATCCGGCCCATCTTTTATTATCAAGATTAGGCACGCCACGCGGAGCCGCATTCATAACCGGACGCGGGACATTTGATCGCACAGTAACTAGAATATTTCCCTGGTCATCTATACGCCACAAAAGCAGGTCATCCGTTAAATTATGACATTTTACCAAATCAACTTCATCAGCAGTTTTGTCATCAATCATTGTCTCGACAGCCATGTTAACTTTTTCTGATAAAGCACAGCGCTGCTCTTGAATATAAACTGGATCGGTGGGTCTGATTTTTTCTATCACACAAACAAACCCTCTAGGTGGCAACTCCATTGGCTCACCCTTTTCGTTATAGAGCATATACTCCTGATCCCCAGAAACACCTTCTTGGTAATAGGGGGTAGAATAAGTGATACGACCACCCATGGCATTGATATACTTATGCCACTCATCAATTGAAAACATTGTGTATTCTTGTGATAAGTTTTGATCCCAATTATCGATATCGTTTATTTGATATTGAAATTCTAGTGCCCATTTCAAGGGAAGACGGAATAATTGCGTTCCTACTCGATAAGGCGCCTCTTCCTCAAGTAAAAACCCTTGCGCTCCCGATGTATCTAGCGGACGCGCTGTTTGAGAAAAATCAATTAACCATTCTGCAGGAGATCGTTCAGAAAGCGCATGAGACTCTCCCTTGACTTTTGGGAGCTCTAAAAAAACCATCTGGTCTTTATTGGCGGGCGTAAAATAGTCTTGAATAATAATTTGACCCCCAATTGATAGAGCCTCTAATTGTTTTTTAACAACATCAATAACCCGCGTTAAATTATAGCCCGTACGCGAATACAAGCGATGTAAACTTCCTATATTTAAAATTGCATCAACCGAAAAATTTTCTGTGAGTAAATCGTCAACACCACCCTTGATAAAACTCAAATTATCGAGGGAAAAAAACTTCTGCGCACGGTCAATTTTCTCTGCTTTACGGTCCATCCCAATAAAATTAAGATGGGGCCTTAAAAGAGCATATTCATAGGCTAATCGTCCCGTCCCACACGCTGTAACCACCACTGTCTTCCCAGGAGATACCAAAAGATGAGAAAGGGTAAATTTAAGGTGCCTAGCCGCTTTTTTCTCCGCCGAGGCAATGACCGGGCCAACCTCAGTAACTGAGGGGAGCTGTTCTTTCTCTTTGAGGTTGACCATATATACGTATCCGTATAGCTTCTTAGGAAGTAAGTTTTGTAACTTAATGCAAGCTGCTACGAATTGTATACCGTGTTTAAAGCAGTTTTGGTAGTTTAAAATAAGAAAGGATCCACCATGGCCAGTGTAAAAATGAGTGATGCAAATTTTGAGAATGATGTCTTAAAGTCGAACGGCACAGTTGTCGTTGATTTTTGGGCAGAGTGGTGTGGTCCCTGCCGTGCTCTTTCTCCCATTCTCGATGAGGTTGCTGAAGAACTTAAAGACCAAGTTACTGTTGCTAAGATGAATGTTGATGAAAACCCTTTAACTCCGTCAAAATATGGCGTACGTGGTATTCCAACACTGATGATTTTCAAGGGGGGGGAGCTTAAAGAAACCCGCGTTGGGTCACTCCCGAAAAGCGATCTGATTAAATGGATTCAAGATAGCGCTTAAATCCCAATAATATAAACAATTTCAAAGGCGCCGTTTTCTAGCGGCGCTTTTTTGTTTACGAAAGATACCGACTGTCTCAATATGATTGGACCAGACAAATTGATCGATGGGTATGATTCTTTGCACTTGATAGCCGCCATCAAGCAAAATACGGCTATCGCGAGCAAAAGTCTCTGGATGACATGAGACAGAGATAACAAGCGGTACTGAAGACTTAGCCAAATATCGCATTTGTTGAATTGCACCTTTACGTGGTGGATCGATAATAACCGCATCAAATTGATTAAGTTCTTTTGTTATTAGGGGAAGCTCAAAAAGATCGCGTGTTTTGGCAGTTAAACGCCCAAGATTATTGGTATTTGCTGCTGTGTTATAGGCTTGAATTGCCGGAGAAAAACTATCATATCCAATAATTGTCTTGATAAATTTCTCTTCTGCTAGAGGGAAACTAAATGTTCCAATCCCACAAAAAAGATCAGCAATTTTTTTTGGTTTTGCCTGAAGGATACATTGTTGAACCAGGGAAACTAAGGTTTTTTCTCCTTCCTCACTTGCCTGTAAAAAACCACCAACTGGTAGAGGAACTGGAAAACCATTGATCATTTTATAAACAGGTCCCCGCAATACAATAATCTCAGGGATCTGATTTTTTACACATTGAGCAATTCGAGAAATTTTATACTGCTCAGCAAATTGTGAGAAGGCTCGTCGTGCTTTCAAAGCAAACGGTTGATTTATAAAAACTAAAAGATCAATTTGTGCATCAAGAACGGTTAACTGCACTTCGCAGCGCTGACGGATAGCTAAAATATTCGTCATCAAATCACGCAGGGGGTTTAACAAATTAAAAAGCGATGGCATTAAAATATGACATTCCTGCATATCAATAATATGATGCGACTGTGACTTTTGAAACCCTATTTGAATACTATCCTTTGTTCTAATAACATGAAAACGCCCGCGCCACCGTGTCCCGGGCGCTACTTCAACCACATCATCAAGATCAACATCCCCAAGATTATTTTTATCTAAAGCATCCTGTAAACGTTTTCTTTTCAGAGCATAGTAATCAGATTTCACCATATGTTGATAAAGGCAGCCTCCGCATCCTTGACGCGGGTCCTCATCATAATGTTGGCACAGTTTTATCATTTAATTAATCGCCCTATTGGAACCATCCCCGTTTTATGTCATAACCCATAGACATGACAAGCCTAATCAAACATATAGAAGAAGTAATCGAAAATATCCCTATTTTGGGAACATTTCTTATTCTGCTTAATCGTATCAGACAGCATATTACAGCGGAGAATATTTCGTTCCTCGCAGGGGGTGTTGCCTTTTATTCTCTTTTATCAATTTTTCCAGCGATGACAGCCCTTGTTTCTCTGTATGGCTTAATGGCAGATATCAGTGATGTTAAAACCCAGCTTGAGTTTGCAAAACGATTCTTTCCTGCTGAAGCTTATTCCATTTTGAACACACAACTTAATGAAATTGCCACCCAATCAAACCATCATTTGAGCATAGCCATGGTTTTTGGTTTGCTGATAACATTTTTCTCCGCCGCTCGGGGGATCAAGGCAATGTTAGCCGCCATGAACCTTGTGTATAAGGTTAAAGAAAGTCGAAAATGGTTGCGGCGGAATGCTCTTGCTTATGTTTTTACTGTTGGGGCAATTGCAACAATGGCTGCCGCTATTTTCACAATTGTTGCTATTCCTATCCTGATTAACCTTTTACATTTACCTGATATTATCGCTGCACAAGTGCGATATATTCGCTGGCTGGTTCTTGGCGGGACTATCTGGTTCGGTCTTGTCCTGTTGTTTCGATATGGACCTAATCGAATACCAAAACGCTGGTTTTCAATGATGGTTGGCGCTGGCGTTTCAACGGTTCTATGGCTCTCACTAAGTATCGGTTTTTCAGCTTTTGTTGATTTTTTCCCCTCCCTTAACAATATTTATGGCCCGCTTAGCGCAATTATCATTTTGATGTTTTGGTTTTTTCTTACCGCCTATGCCATCCTTATTGGTGCAGCCGTTAATACAGTTTTAGAAGATTACTTCGATATTTAATCCGATGATCAAAAATGCAACCCCAGAAACAATTGCCGAAGCCGCCAACCTGATTAAATCGGGAGAACTTGTTGCTTTCCCAACAGAAACTGTCTATGGGCTGGGCGCGAATGCAACAAATATTGAAGCAGTAGCAAAAATTTATGCGTTAAAAAACCGTCCAACGTTTAACCCTCTTATTATTCATGTTTCAGACCTTGAAATGGCAGAAAAAATTGCTGTTTTCAATGATCGTGCTCGCATAGTGGCAGAAAATTTTTGGCCAGGAGCGATAACCCTTATCTTATCAAGATGTAAAAACTGTCCTTTTTATATCCCTGATATTACAACGGCAGGGCTAGATACTGTTGCTCTGCGTATCCCTTCATATAGAATCGCTCAGGAATTTATTAAAAATTCTGGTGTCCCTATTGCTGCTCCCAGTGCCAATCGCTCTGGTGCCACAAGCTCTACCTCTGCCTTTCATGTTGCAGATAGTTTTGGGGAAGAGGCGCCATTTATCCTTGCCGGGGGGCGATCCGATATTGGTCTCGAATCAACAATCTTAGATTTGAGTACAGATAAACCAACTATCTTACGTCCTGGTGCCATCACAATTGATGATTTAGCCCCTATTATTGGTACAATTCATCTTGGAGGAAGTGGTAAAGTCAAATCACCCGGACAATTACAAAAACACTATGCTACCCAAACCCCTTTACGTCTTAACGCGGTAGATGTCAAAAAAGACGAAGCTTTACTAGCCTTCGGTAATATCCACTTTATGGCACATGAAGAATTTGGTAGCGCTAACGATATGCCCTCAAACTTCTTGAAAAATCTGTCGCCTGAGGGAGATTTGCATGAAGCGGCCAATCATCTTTTCTCATATATGCGTGATTTGGACAAAGTTGGCGCTAAGGTAATTGCTGTAATGAATATCCCTGAAACCGGAATAGGTTTAGCAATTAATGACCGCTTGCAGCGTGCTGCAACTGATGATCGTGAATAAATATGACAAACGCCTTCCTTAAAAAACTAAAAAAATGTCTCGGTGATCAGTATGTCATAACAGATAGTGATGCCCTTACCCCTTATATTTGTGAATATCGGGGGCGTTATATTGGTCAAGCTTTAGCCGTGGCGAAACCAAAAAATACCCGTGAAGTTGCTGATGTTGTTAAGCATTGTGTGGAACATAATATTCCCATCGTCCCACAAGGCGGTAATACGTCTCTTGTTGGTGGATCGATTGCCTATGATGATAAAGCCCTAATCCTTAATCTTTCACGACTTAATCATTTACGAGAAATTGACCCATATAATTTTTCTGTCACGGTTGAGGCTGGCTTCATTTTGGCTGATCTACAAAAATTAGCAGAAAAAAATGATCGCTATTTTCCTCTTTCCTTGGGGGCAGAAGGCAGTTGCCAAATCGGCGGCAATATTGCCAGTAATGCCGGTGGTATGCTGACAATTGGTTACGGCAATACTCGAGATTTAGTTTTGGGGTTAGAAGTTGTTTTACCAAATGGCGAAATTTGGCATGGTTTGCGCCGATTACGGAAGGATAATTCAGGTTATGATCTCAAACATATTTTCATCGGATCAGAGGGTACTTTAGGGATTATTACCGCGGCTGTTTTAAAACTTTTTCCAAAACCAGTTCGCCGTGAGACTTTTTTTGCTGGTCTTAATACACCACAACAATCGATTGAACTCCTCTCTCGTTGTCGGGAAGTAGCGTCAGATCGTATTATGGCTTTTGAAATCATTCCCCGTTTGGGTATTGATCTTGCGCTTAAACATCTCCCGGCGACTGTTGACCCGCTAGCACGCAGATATCCCTGGTATATCATGGCCGATCTACGCAGCGGCAGTGATAATGACGCTT
Source organism: uncultured Bdellovibrionales bacterium (assembly GCA_964496065.1). Classification (GTDB taxonomy): domain Bacteria; phylum Pseudomonadota; class Alphaproteobacteria; order Micavibrionales; family SZUA-601; genus CAZBXD01. The sequence continues at coordinate 36,660 of CAZBXD010000001.1, read as the reverse complement.
TTCGTCATGATATCGAAAAACTTTTAGCACAGGGATATGACGAGGGCTTGATTGAGGATGCAACCCTTGCCGATAATGAGTCTAAACGCGAACAGCTTTGGTATATTCGTGAAGCAATTGTTGAAGCCCAGCGTCTTGAAGGGGGATCAATCAAACATGATATTGCAGTACCTATTTCTACAATTCCAGAATTTCTAGAACGCGCCACCGCTTGTGTCACTGAAATGGTTCCGGGGATTCGTCCTATCCCCTTCGGACATCTCGGCGATGGGAATCTTCATTTCAATTTGACCCAACCAGAGGGTATGGACCGTGATGCCTTTGTTGCCCAGTGGGATAATATTAACCATAAAGTTCACGATATTGTCGTTAAGTTAGGCGGGTCAATCGCTGCCGAACATGGGGTTGGCACTTTTAAGCGAGAAGAGCTTGCTCTACGAAAATCGGAAATTGAAATTAATTTGATGCGTCAAATCAAAAAATCGCTTGACCCCCAAGGCATCATGAATCCAAATGTAATTTTTAAACCCTAATAAGTTTCCGGAATTAAGCCTTCTTCACGAGCACGAACTTCCAAAGTTGTTTCTGGTTCAACACCTTCTGGTGGAAGAGTCACGATCGGCTTGAGAGGAATTTCTTTTGTATACGAGTCAGGCAGTTTAATCGTTACAGTTTCTTCTAATTTTTCAACCCGAGAAACTGTTTTACCTTTTACTTGAATGGCTTTTTCTTTCATATCCTCTTTTTCTTGCGGGATCGTTTGAACAGGAATATTCATTTGATTTTGGTGATCGACTTTCTGAGCTTCGCGTTCCATTGCCTGGCGAATACGCGATTTACGAACAGACTCACGCGCATTGATATCCCCCAAAACGGAAATAACATCAGCTGGTTCAGCTCGCTCTTTGTAATCAGGAGTAATCATCGCATATTGAATTGTTGCATCACGATCAACAACATATGTTGCCGTAAGTGGCAATTCCCGCCCCTTGGTGCCGTTATGCTGTCTTAAATCAAGACCAGGGAGCTTTTCTTTTAAATCATCGGGCGCGGTGTAAACCAACCCATATTCTTGTGCTACTGCATTATTTGTATCACTCAAAACATGAAAGGTCAGTGCGTTTTTTTGTGCCGTTGTCATAGAGTTATCTGGGAGCTCTGGGCTAATTGCGATCAGCTGTGCTCCAGCAGCCTTAAGAGTATCAAGTTCTTTTTGAAAAGAACGAAGTTGCAAGTTACAATACGGACACCAACCGCCACGATACCATATAAGAACAACAGGGCCCTTTTGTAACTCTTTAAAAAGGTTAACAGTTTTTCCAGATGCACCCATAAGTGAAAAATCTTTTGCCTTTTGACCCTCGGCTAAAGCATTTTTGGCAAGAATTTCTAACACAGAAACATCTGGCTCAGTTTCTAGCGTTTTTTTTTGCGTTTTTTGCTCTATATCTGCTTCTGGGCTTTTTGCCGGGGGCATCGCTGGCGGAAGGGAGGGAACAGGCGCCACCACTTCTGGTGTCATGACAGGTGACGGAACCGCCACAGGTGGTGTCGCTGTCATACCCCGGTCTACATCATCACGCAATGTTTGCCCAGGTTTGGAAAGAACAGGCGTTTCGTGCACAATGACAGGAATTGAATAGCCATGATTGGCAATTGATTGATCATGTTTGCTGAGTTGTGCCTGCGCCGACAAAGGAAGCATCATCAACACACCGAAAGTAAGGGATAGGTAAGAGCGCATGTGTTTTCCTCTCATTATGAAAGAATTTTGAAAAGAATGTGCCATAAGTATGGGACATGAAATCAATTCTCGTCAAGAATGAATACCTTAGCAGGCTCATTTTGTTAACGAATGCGTCCTATTGGCAACGCTGGTCCTGAAACCAACCAAACAAGACAGTAAAAATTCGTGGTCTTTGGTGGCATCAGTGCCAACCATGTTGAGCGCGCTGAGCGTGATGGACGCCCTATCAGGCTTTGCACCAGCTGCATCTGGGTTTGCTTGAGTTTACCATCTTGCATCATCTTCATAGTCTCGGCTACAGGTCGTGTGACACGTGGGTCAAATATATCGGTCAATGTTGCCTGGCGAATACCACCGGTAACCGTATTACCAAGCCACTGAACAAGAGCACCATTATAATCAAGGATTTTAAGATCATGCGACAGGATAAAGCCCGGCACAGGGCAGCTTTTCAAAATATCAATCGCATCCGTCCCAATCAGCGAGAGATGCTCTTGCATTAACTCCCTCTCCGCCTCCACCATACAGTAAGAGCGAATATAAGAAGACAGATTCTTTCCCCTATTCCCTGCTGATAATTCATGAATCAGACGTCCCAAGCGAATTTTGCGTTCATTAGCAATCCGCTCAAGAAAACGCCAAAAAACACTTTCGAGACGGATCGCAAAACGGCGTTTATTATACTGTACAATGCGCGGTTTCGGCTGGGTGGACAAAAAATCTTCTTGGATCATATGACGCGAATCCTTTGTTTTACAAAGCACATATTTAATTTACGTAATAATTTTACATAAATTATGATATAAATCATACATAATTATATAGTTTTTTGAAAAAATAAGCTAGTAAAAACGTCTAAAATTTTACAGAATAGCGCATATTTTCATTTTGGGGTTTGTGCGCCCACTACACTCGTTTTAAGGCACATTTGAACATTAATATATAGGGAAACATATCTAATGGCTGAGTTCGAAAACAATACAAATACTTCAAACACGGACGGTTTTACTGAAACAACGACAACGGGCCCACTCGGGAATGTTGAAAACACCATCCAAATTCCAAACAATGCAACAATCTTGGCAAAGCCAGATACAGGACGCATTGCACTTGAAACCGATCCGAATGCGACTTATGCGATTTCTTTTGATCCGAATGACGCCAATCTAAGCCTTGAAAATGGTGATCTTGTCTTCAACTTTACAGATGGTACTCAGCTGATCCTTGGTGATTTTGCCGAAGTTTCCCCTATACCGACGATTATGCTGTCTGATGGAACGATCCTTGCCGGTGATATTGTTGTTGCCCAACTGCAAGACCCGTCGACTGACGTGTTCAATCTTGAAACAGCCGCTGGCCCAGGGGCTGGTGGTGAAGGTCAATTCTCTTATGATGATGACCTTGGCAACGTTATTGACCTCCTTGATAATCTTCCGCCACTTCCCTTTACAACCCTGGCCTTCTCTACATTTGAGCAAGAAGAATTTGATGGTGAAGATGGGCCAGGAACATTTATTCCTGAATTCTTTACACCCTTTGCTTCTGGTGTTGCCGGTGGTTTTGAAGACTGGCAGCCAAATCAGCATGTTGCTGATTTCACAGAATTTCCTATGCAATTGGTTATTAATTATACACCCCCAGCTGGTGACAATGATGTTGTTGATGCAATTAATATCGCTGACATTCCTACTGGTGTTCGTGTTTTTATCGGCACCCCTGGTGTTCCAGGGAGTTTTACCGAATTAACTGTTACTGGTGGCGAAGTGGATATCACATCAGCAACACTCGGCACGCAAAGCATCTTCATGCTGCCTCAGGCAAACAGTGATAATGACTTTACCGTCACTGTTAACCTTGAAACCCGTGACCCAGACACAAATGAAATAGCTATTTTAACAGAACCAGCAACCGCGATTATTGATGCTGTGGCTGATAAACCAGAGGTCGATGGTACCGTTGAACTTGCAGATGGCTCAATCTCTGCGACAGCCGTTTCTGGCGCAGACGGTCAAAATGTTAAATTTAATGTTGATATCGACTTTTTTGATAATGACGGATCAGAACTACACACAATCGTTGTTACTGGTGTGCCTCAGCAGTGGTCACTGCTTTCTGATGATGGTCTAAGTGCAACGCCAGCGAACCAACCAGACGGAACAGTAACATATACTGTTACTGTTGGCGCTGGCTTTGATGGCACGCTTGAATTTAATCCAGGCGTGTGGAACAGCAGTGATTTCGGCGGCCCAGCAACTGTGACCTTTACAGCAGCAGCCGAAGAGGTTGAGTTTGATCAAGAACTTCTTTTGACAAATAACCTCGCTGTTGATGAACAAACATTCCAAGTGACACTCAGTGATGACGTACCGGAAGTCATTTTGGTTTCTGGTCCAGCCGTCTTAGACGAAGATGATTTAACAATCCCAGGCTCAGATACAGTTGATGGGACAATTACTGTTGACTTCTTTAGTGATGCACCCGGATCAATCGCCCTGACAACAGACGGCCTTGATGCTCTTGGCCTGACATCGCAAGGGGATGCTTTGACCTACCAAGTCTCTCCAGATGGTCTTGTTGTCACAGCCTTTGATGCCAGCAATGACCCCGTTTTCACTGTTACACTTGATCCAACACCCGTGACAAATGGTACGGAAGAAACCTATACATATACGTTTGAACTGCTTCAACCTCTTGACCATGATGCACCAGGCGGTGCTGCGGACAGTCTCATTGACATCCCTGTGCAATTTGTTGCAACAGATAGCGATGGTGACACAGCCAATGGTCAAATTGATCTGCAAGTTATTGACGACACCCCTATTGTTCAGGATCAAACAGAAACTGTTGATGAAACAACCGATCTTGGAACAGCTCTTAATGGGACTATTCCGACTGATTTCGGCGCGGATGGTGGTGAAATTAAACCAACCAACACAATCACAACCAGCGTGTCACTTTTCTCTGATGGTCAGCCCGTGAGCATTGCTTTTGATGGGGCTAACACCTATACGGCAACAAAGCCAGGCGGCAACGTTGTCTTTACAGCAACAATTAACCCAGATGGGTCTTATGAGTTTGTTCAAGAGCTACCCCTGGATCATCCCGATACAAATGACAGCAATGACGCGATTGATGTTTCATTTCGCTTTATCGCAACGGATGGGGATAACGACACAGCCGCCGGCGACCTTAAAATTACGATCCTTGACGATGGTCCAGCTACAGAAAGTATTGAAACGGTTATTTTGGACGAAACAGACGGTCTGTCTCAGACAACTTCTGGCATCGTCCCCCATGCTTTTGGTGAAGATGGCGCCGGTTCTGTTGAACCAAGTGATAACTTCAATGCAACAGGTTCCGTTGCTGGCCCGAACCTAACATCGGGCGGTGAAGAGGTAACTGTAACGCTTGTTGGAGATACCTATACTGGGGAAACAGCAGGGGGTAATGTAATCTTTACCATGACTATCAATGACGACGGATCCTATGATTTTGAAATCTTTGAACCCCTTGATCATGCTGATGGCTCTAACCCGGACGATGTCATTAACCTCAACTTTGAATATCAGGTTGTCGACAATGATGGTGATACAGTCACAGGTGAAGTCACTGTGCCTATCCGTGACGATGCGCCTGTGGCGGTTGATGACACAGCTTTGATCCCTGAAGGATCAAACACAGCAAACGGTAACGTTATCGACAACGATGAGGTTGGCGAAGATGTTGAAGGCTCTCTAACACAAGTTGAGGCGCCAGATGGCACAATCGTGACATTTGCTGCCGATGGTCAAACTGATGCAGACGGAACATTCATCGAGGTAGATGGTGACTATGGCACGTTGAAAATCTACGAAGATGGGGAATATACATACACTGTTGACCCGAACGCGCCAACGACCGGTGCACCAACAACTGTTGGCCTGCCTGATGGTGGCACAGCAGCTGAAATGGAGCTATCTTGGGATGGTGTTGATCTTTATGCCTTTGATTTTGGCACATCTTTCACTGATGGTGCTAACGTCCTTAATCTTGGGAATGCTGATGACACAATCACATTTACAAGCCGCGGTATCGGCGTTGAAGGGGGACAGCCTGAGCTTACTGTTCCTGATCAAGTAAATTATGACCCAAATGCCGAAAATAGTCAGGCAATTGCTATTGATCTTCAAAATGAAACGAATGGCACAAAGGTCACGTTCTCGAACTTGTTCAATGATGAGCAAGACGGTGAATTTGGAGAATGGTTTGCCTTTGACAGCAACGGCAACCTCGTCGACAGTGGCACATTTGGCACAACAGATGTTGACTATATTGATAACAATGTTGGCTCCATCACGGTTGATGCGGCTGGCGATTATCAAACTCTTGTTTTTCAAGCACTACCATATGGTGGAACAAATCCAAATGGGTCAACCACAGACTCAAGTGATTATTTCATCCGTTCCATCGAAATCCAAAACTCAGAAGTTCTGAAAGATCGCTTTGAGTATACAATGCAAGATTTTGATACGGATACAGATACGGCTGTTCTTGAAGTTTGTATTGAAAATGGTGAACCATTTGTGCCCGTTGATGTTGAAAACCGGGTTGATGAGACCTTTATTGAGCAAACTGTCTCTGAAGTGATTATCGTTGATGGCGCGACAAGCTTTGCCCTTGGTACTGTTGATGGTAATCTTGAGTATAATTCTGGTGGTTCACAGTTGAACGGTAATCTGACATCGAACGGTGTTGCGGTTGCCGTTGCGCTTGTTGGCGGTCAGATCGTTGGGACAGCCGGTGGTGAAGATATCTTCACACTGGATCTCAATAATGATGGTACCTATACCTTCACATTGTTGGGCACGCTTGATCATGCCGATGGCAACTACGCAAATGACGTCATTAATTTGAATTTCACCTATACAGCTGAAAACCAGTTTGGTCAGGCAGTTGAAGGGAATATCAGTATCGATGTTCTGGATGATATTCCTGTCCCATGTCCAGATCACAACGTGTTCACAGGCAATTCGACGGACGGAAATGTGCTCACTGGCGCGGGGTCTGTTGATCCTTCTGTGGCGGGTGATAGCTACGGTGAAGACGGGCCAGGTGGCATCACACAGGTTGAAGCGCCAAACGGGACGATCGTAACCTTTGCTGATGACGCACAAGTTGATGCTAAAGGAGTATTTATCGAAGTTACCGGTGATAACGGCCTTCTTAAACTGTATGAAAATGGTGATTACACCTATACACTTGAGAACAAATCACTTGAATGCGCTGAGTTGCATCTTGGCGATGTCCACCTAACATCAGGACAAGATACCATTACCGATAATGGGATTGCTGTTTCCGTCGTGATTGGCGACAACCTCTCTTTCTGGGATGGCGGTGTTACTCATGGCTCTGGAGTTGGTATCAACAGCACCCTCCACAGCACCCCGAAGGTCTATAATGGTGAAAAACTTAGCGTTAAGTTTGATAAACCAAGCGAACTGGTTGAATTAACCGTTGGCGATATTGGACAAAACAATGCTGGTGATGGAATTGATATTAAAGTCTTCTACAATGAAACTGAGTATGTTGCGATAGAAGTGCAAATGCCGTCAACAATCCCATCCGATGGTTTATACAGCTTCTCAATTGATGCGGCTGAACTTGGGCTTGAATCGATTTATGAGGTTCACATGTTTAATGGCTATGGTTATGGTAACTTACCAGACACATCATTTGTTCTTAATGATGTGAAATCATACTGTGCATGCCCTTCATCTGATGAGTTTGTCTATACAATCGAAGACTATGATGGCGATGCACGCTCAACAACCTTAACTGTTGAAGCAACAGACCCAGATACAAGCGCCAGTACGATTTATGGTTCTACTACAGGATCAGGTAATGTTCTGCTTGAATCAGACGTTTTGGGAGATGTTTTCTATAACGAAGCGGCGAACAGCCTTGATGTGTCTGAACTACTTGTCAGTAGCAGTTATGAGCCAGGTGTTTCTGATGTTGCCGATTACCTACAAATCGATAGTGGTACTGGTGATGTTCATCTAGATATAACTGGCACAGGAAACTTCTCAGGATCCAATGTAATTGCAACGGTAGAAAGTGGTTCAACCTTTGACACAATCAATGTGGTTCTCAATGATGATGAGGGCGATATTCCTGTCCAAATCGTTTAAATAACCGTAACAGAAAAGCAACAAAAGACCCTGATTTTCCTTTCAGGGTCTTTTTTTATTTGAAATTCAGGTGATTTCCCGTTATGTGTGTACTGCCGAGATTATGTATTTGATTCTTTGTAAGTTCATAACTAATGGCAACCGCTGTAAAAAATTCATGAATAAAGGTTGTGAAAATGAAAACAACAACATTGAAATGCCTCCTCCTAACGACTGCGATTTTTGGGGCTTTCCTAACAACAACACCCGCCATGTCCCAATCGATGGAAGACGTAGTAAGATTAACACTAGAGACAAACCCAACGATTGGCGTTGTCGCAACAAACCGCGAAGCGATTGAAGAAGAACTTGAGCAAGCGCGTGGCCTTTACCTACCCCAAGTTGATTTAAGTGTCGGTGTTGGACCCGAACATACCAGCGATTCAACCACACGAGGCGCGGGCGAAGATCCAGAAAAATTAGTCCGCCAAGACGCAAGCCTACAAATTCAGCAACGGGTTTTTAGCGGTTTTGACACCACATATCGTGTAGAGAGAGAAAAGGCAAGAACCGAATCAGCTGCTCGGCGCGTCTATGAAAATTCAGAATTTATTGCTCTAGACGCTATTGGCGCTTATCTCGAAGTGATCCGCCAACGTGAGCTGTTTGCTCTGTCTAAACAAAATGTTGACTTTCACGCTAATATCTTAGCTAAGTTGGAGCAACGTCTTCAAGGTGGTGTTGGAACACAAGCAGACGTATCACAAACCCGTGGACGTTTGGCACGTGCTCAAGCAACTCTCTCAAGCACAGGAAATGCTTTGGGCGATGCTGAAGCGCTTTATACGCGTATTGTTGGTCAATATCCAGGGGAGTTGATGCGCCCAAGTATTCCTGTTGGCGCTTTACCACAATCCATGGATCAAGCGGTCGATATGGCAACTTTGCAAAATCCAACAGTAAAAGTCTCTGAAGCAGATGTTGATGCAGCTGATGCTGAAATAGGTATTGCAACTGCGGCATTTTACCCGAATGTGAATATCGAAGCTGAATCAAACTATCGTGAGGATGCCGGTGGCATTGATACCTATGAGCATGACAGCAATGTTCTCTTGCGGATGCGATGGAACCTTTTCCGCGGCGGTATTGACCGTGCAGCACGTCAAGAGGCTGTGAAAAGAATGCATCAAGCCCGTCAGGAACGTTGGGAATCTGTTGTTGCGGCAAATGAAGAAGCCCGTCGCTCATGGTTTTCTTATCAAGCCAGTGCGCAACAAATTCAACAACTTGAATCTGCCGTCCTTGATCTTCGTGATACACGTGATTCGTATCAGCAACAATTTGAAGTAGGGCAAAGAACTCTTCTTGACCTACTGGATGCTGAAAATGAGCTGTTCACAGCACGGGGACAATTAGTTTCTGCTGATATTAACACAATTCGTTCAGCCTATCGTTTGCTCGCCTCTACGGGTGAATTATTGAAAACGATTAACATTGCTCCCCCTGATCAGGCAGCACCAGTAAATACTACATTTGGTGACACAATCGCATTGGACTAGTGAACAAGAGTGAACAACCAAAAAAAACCGCCCTTCTAGGCGGTTTTTTTTGTTTTTACTTGTAACAAAAACCCGAATTCTTAACTAGTGTGTCACATAACTGGCCGGCGTTACATTGGCACGGGCATGGATCCAGCGACCAGACTGGTTAACAGAGTATTTCGGCACATAGTGTTTATATTTTATATCGCGATAAAGGCCATCAGAGTTATTATCAAGGATATACGTCCCGCCCCGAGCATTAACAGCCAGAACTGAATGCCCAATACCTTTGATTGTATCCACAACACTTACCAAACGCATTTGTGCATCTGTATAACCTAAGAAATGTAATGTGAAATATTTGACAATCGCATAATCTTCACAGTCACCTGAATTATTCATAAACTCGGCTGGGCTCGCCCAGTGTTCAGAAACACCGTAGCCTTCACGATCCGTTGTATATTTCCAATTATTAAAATACGTATTGACCATACGAAGCTGAGTCATTTGGTCCGTTTTACGGGCTGTATTCACTAAATCATGCCAAGTTTGCATGGTTGGGTTAGCACAAGCAGAGCGATTCGTTGCACAATGTTGATACGACGCCATTTGAGCCCGCATTTTGTTCATCACAGCATTCCACTGCGGCAAAGACCCACGATCATGTGATACATATTCCATAGAGCCAAAAACGCCGTTATCCGCGGTTTTTACTGTCTCTGCAATTTGAGTCAGGGTGATCGCCTCAGCATTATCCGAAAAAGCGAATAAGAAATAAAGCCCAAAGACCCCGCGTTTGAATAAGTTTTTCATTATTATTCCACACTTTCACACACATCCAATATAGGTAATTATAAGTTATGGAATTAACCAAAAGGTTAAGATAATTAAATAATTATGGATAAAAAATGGCAAAACTGTCACGTTTATAAAAAAAAGAGCTCAAAACCCTCCTAAATTGAATAAAATCCTTGAAATCAGGCACTTTTACCGTGTATTGATTCTATCGTATTTAACTTAAAAAAAGAATGGTACGTGGAAATGACTAAATTCTCCCTCCTCTTTGTAGCTCTGATTGCCCTTTTTGTGGCGCCTCTTGCTGTTGCTGGTCCGTTTGACGGGACCCATGACGAAGATACGGCAAAACGCCTCAGCGCTGCAGGAACAACATTTGAGCAAACGCTCTACGCCGGTTATATGGATCTTTCGAAAGATCGAGACAACTTCTTTGGTACTGACCGCGGTGACGCGGAGCTTTTCAACCATAAAGCTCTCCTAGCTGCGAAACGCAGCGCGATTCAAAACGACTCCGTTTATGATCGTGACCTGACATCTGAACAACGCACGCCATTTTTTATTGCCCAAGAACGCCTGTATATGGTGTTTGACAAAGGCGGCCGTGAATTGGCCCCTGTTGAAACGGGTACCGCACAAGTGGCTTATGACTGCTGGATCGAAGCAGAAGAAGCGGGGCGTGATGAAGACACCAATGAATGCCGTCAACGTTTTGAAGACGCAATCGCCGCTGCCGAAGCTAAGGCTGGTTATGAAATTGCCGTTGTTCAAGTTGAAGCGCCGCGTGTTCGTGCCCCTGAGCCTGTTGCTGCAGCGCCGGTTCCGCCACAAGAATATTACATCATCCCATTTGAATTTGACTCAACTGTGATGACGGCTGAAGGGGAAGAACAGCTCGCGAAAGCGATCCGTGATGTTGGCGAGATCGAAGAATTGATGATCAGCCTCCGTGCCCATGCTGACCGTTCTGGACCCGAAGACTATAATGTGAAACTCTCACAACGGCGTGCGGAAGCGGTCCTGAACCGTCTCGCTGGCGCCGGTATCTCTGAAAGCCGTCTCCGCGTTGTTGAAGCGGTCGGCGAGTCTCGCTCTCTGATCCCAACGGCAGACGGTGTGCGCAACCAAGGCAACCGCGTAGTTGAAATTGATCTGCGTCAGTAGACTTTAGGATATATATTTAGGATTTAAGGAAAGCCCCATCATCAGGGCTTTTTTTATTACCGCTCTCGCAGCGCATTTTGCTGCGCCTTGAGGATTGGTTTGAGGAGATAATCAAGAACACTTTTTTGCCCGGTGAGGATTTCAACCGTTGCCGTCATCCCCGGGATAATCGGGAGAACATCGCCCTTATGCGCCAGGCTGGTTTCATTGGTCCGGACCTGGACCCGGTAGAAGCTGTTGCCTTCATCATCCTGGATTGTATCGGCACTAATCTGCTCGACCTTACCCTCAAGACCACCATAGATCGAGAAATCGTAGGCTGTAATCTTGACAACTGCTTTTTGATCTGGGCGAATAAAGGCGATATCGGTCGGTTTAACGCGCGCCTCGACCAGAAGGGTATCATCCAGCGGGACAATCTCCATGATGTCCTCACCGGGTTGAATAACGCCCCCAACAGTATTGACCATCAATTCCTTGACGGTGCCGCGCACTGGTGAACGTACCTGTGTACGGCTGACCTTATCCTGGCCCGCAGTTAGCATCTTACTCAAGGATTCAGCCTCAGCCTTAGCGGATGAAAGCTGCTCTGATGCATCGGCATTCATGGTGGCTTTCAATTCATTGATTTTTTGCTGTGCTTCACCCGCTGCACTTTGAGCGCGCGGGATGGAGAGTTTAATCGTGCTGATCTCGCCTTCGAGATCGGTTACCTGTCCTTGAATGCGCAACAGATCAACCTTTGACATCGCACCGCTGCTAACCAATGGGGCAGTCATATTATACTCTTCGCGCAGGATACTGAGATTGTTTTCCAATTGTTGCAAGCGTGAACGCATTTCTTTCACTTCCTGTGAACGTTGGTTCGCCTGAGATTGGAGAACCTGAACCTGAGCCTGCTGCTGTTGTTTATTAATGCCGAATTGTTCGGTTTGGTTGGTCACAATATCAGGCGCTTTTTCTTTTAATACATCGGGAAAGTTTAAGGCTTTACCCTCAATTTGTGCTTCTAGGCGCGCAATCATACCCAATAGGTGATAATAACGTGCTTGCGATTCTTCAAAGGTCGATTCTGCCGTGGAATTATCAATCCGCAAAAGTACCTGATCTTTCTCAACAATCTCCCCCTCATTAACCATGAGTTCGGAAACAATCCCCCCTTCAAGGTTTTGAATCACTTGAACCCGTGAAGAGGGGATCACTTGACCATCGCCACGCGTTACCTCATCCAAAATCGCAAATTTTGCCCAAATAATAAAAATCAAAACCGTCAAAGCCGTCATCACAGATAAGAGATAGGCAAAACGTTGCCCACTTTTCCGGATCGCCGCCTCAACATCCGACATAAACAAGATATCCTCTTGCTCCGCCCGGCTACGCGACGGCGTAACCCATTCATCCACGACTTTTTTCAAGCTGTCTTTCTTCATGATGCTTTATCTTTTTTCTGTTTTTTTTTCTGGACTGGTTTTTTCGTGTTTGGCTCTGCCACACTACCAGCCCCCAGTTTTTGTAAGACAATATCCTTTGGGCCATCCGCAACAATCTTCCCGTTATCAAGGACAATAATTCGATCAACCAAATCCAACATGCTGGTGCGGTGGGTGATACAAATCAGACTTTTCAAACCGTGGTAATGTCCCATACGTTGCTGGAAACGGCGTTCAGACGTATTGTCCATGTTACTGGTCGGTTCATCCATGATCAGGATCGATGGATTACGCACCAGTGCCCGGGCAATCGAAATTGATTGGCGTTGCCCACCGGAAAGCCCCATACCGCGCTCCCCAACTTGGAGGTCAAGACCACTAGAATGGCCACGAACAAAATCCATCACCCCAGCAAAATGGGCCGCAACATTAATCGCATTATCATCAACATGCGGCGCCCCAAAAGCAATATTTTCACGGATTGTTCCATAAAAAAGATAATTATCTTGAGAAATATAGCCAATATTGCGCCGAATATCGACCGGATCAACTTGTCGCAAATCAATTCCGTCAATTAAAATAGACCCCTCTTGTGGCTCATAAAGTTGGGTAATGAGACGCCCTAGTGTACTTTTACCGGACCCAATGCGACCCAAAACCGCAACCCTTTCTCCTGGACGAATAGTAAAGGAGACATCATCCAAAGCCTTCTCTGACTGGCCCGGATAGGAAAAAGTTACATTTTGAAACCGAATTTGCCCTTGAAATTCTGGAACATGATGAAATGTTTTACCCTTCGGGCGCTCCACCGGTGACTTCATAATTTTATCAAGAGCATCAAGTGAAACCTTTGATTGTTGGTAGCGTGTAATCAGTCCAGCAATAGACCCTAAGGGGGCAAGCGCACGACCTGTGAGGATGGAAACCGCAACCAAAGCTCCCATTGTTAATTGGTTATCAACAATCATCGAAACCCCAACTAGGACCGCAATAACTGTTGTAGTTTGTACTGCAAATTGTGCAAAGGTTGTTGCTAAAGATGAAATCATCCGTGCCTTCCCAGTTGACTCTGCCGTCATGCCTACGGCGCGCTCCCAGCGCCCCTGAATACGGCTTTGCGCTCCTGAGGTTTTGATCGTCTCCATCCCGTTGATTGCTTCAATCAACATTGCATGTTTTTGATTACTTTCGGCATGGGTGCGTTCAATCACTTTTTTTAAGGGTATTTGTAACGCCACACCAACCAAAATGACAATTGGCACGGTGATAAGGGGAATAGCCGCCAGCCAGCCGGCCAACATGGCAATCACACCAAGGAAAATAAAGATGAAAGGAAAATCAACTAGCAGAACAACGGTACTTGAGGTAAAGAAATCCCGCAAGCCTTCAAACTCACGGAGATTACTCGCCATTGCCCCGGTTGATTCAGGTTTTTGGTCCATCCGCATCGCCATCACTTGTTCAAGAAGCTGACTGGCGATAATAACATCGGCATTTTTACCCGCGACATCGATAAAGTAACTACGCAAGTTACGCAGAACAAATTCAAAGACATAAACAATCAAAACTCCAATTGCCAAAACCCACAGCGTTTCCATCGCCGCATTCGGTACAACTCGGTCATACACATTCATAATAAAAAGTGGGCTAGCCAAAGCAAAAAGATTAATTAAAAAAGAGGCCAGCAAAACATGACTATAAACTGGCAAAAAGCGTTTCAGCGTGCCCCAAAACCATGAATCAACATATTTATGCTCGTCATAATCGGCGCGTTCATCAAATTTAAACGTCGGACGAATAAAAATCGCATGCCCAGTATACGATGCCATCACTTTATTGAGTGGTACTGTCATCGTCCCGCCATCTGCCTCCGCTACCGCGATTTCAGCCACCTTGTCCCGCTTATTTAATTTGAGAAGAACACACGCATTCGAGTTTTTTAATAATAAGATACAAGGTAATGTCAAATTTGATAGCCGCATTAATTCTGGACGTTTAACAATTTTGGCATTAAATCCCGATCTTTTAGCAGCGCGGACACACAGTTCAGGGGAAAAACGGGTATCTGCAAAAGGAAGTCCAGCTTTCAAAGCCTGTCGAGATAATGGGCGTTCTAAAATTCTGGTAACAATTGACATACAGGAAAGAAGAGGATCCTCATAATCAATATGAGCCGAACGAATAAGCCATTCTTCAGATGTGTCAGTCTTCGGATCGTTTTCTGACTTTTTTACTTCTGTCATTGTTTTTTTAGATTTTTCTTCAGTTTTTTTTGTTTCTTTATCGGCCATATCATTAATCTGTCGATCTTTCTGATGTACTATACCATATAAACCTACAGATAATATGTTGCATAGTTGTTAATCCTGTGGTTTATAATCCGAGAGTTCTTTTATCTATATGAGGAAAAATATCGTGAGTTGGACTGACGAACGCGTAGCAACATTAAAAAAATTATGGTCGCAAGGCAAAAGCGCCTCTGAAATAGCTGATGTTTTAGGAGGCGTAACTAGAAATGCTGTTATTGGCAAGGCACATCGCCTTGGCTTATCTGGTCGCCCCTCCCCTATTAAGAAGAAAAAAATTACAAAAGCAGCACCAAAGAAAAAAACAATACCCGCAAAAGAAAAGCCTAAAAAAACAACGACTGAGACCGAAAAATCAAGTTCTCCTTCAAAAAAAGAAATCAAATTGCCGATTGCGCCACCAACTTTTATCGAAGAGAAAATCGTTCACGATGGTGAACTCATTTCTATTCTTGACTTAACAGAGCGTGTCTGCCGCTGGCCAATTGGTGATCCAAAAGAGGGAGAGTTTGGATTCTGTGGCGCAGATTGTGACCCTGCACACCCGTATTGCGCCCCGCATATGACGATGGCCTTCCAAGCAACAGCGAAAAAAGAAGCCAAGAAAATGATCAAAAAAGCCTCAAAAGATGATGATGAGATGAGCGAAGAGGAAGAAATTGAAGATATCGATCTTGAAAACTTCGACCCAGATGCGATTGAAAATGAGGAAGAGGATGATCTTGACGATTTGGAAAATGATAACGAAGAGTTTACCGTTGCAACCGTGGCACCAACAAAATAAGCCAAAAAAGTTTCAAAAAAAGCCGCTTAGAGCGGCTTTTCTTATCTTCTTCTATCAGATGTTATTCGTATGTTTAATCAGGTCAACAACCTTATTGGAATAGCCCCACTCATTATCATACCAAGACACGAGTTTGACAAATGTGTCGCTAATCGCGAGACCCGCATCGGCATCAAAAACAGAGGTGCGGGCTTCTCCAAGGAAATCTGTCGACACCACAGCCTCTTCTGTATAGCCAAGGATGCCTTTCAACTCATTTTCGCTCGCGCGTTTCATCTCTGCTTTAATATCGTCATAAGAGGCTGGGTTTTCCAACCGTGCGGTGAGATCGACAACAGAAACATTCGGCGTTGGCACCCGAAACGCCATCCCAGTAAGTTTGCCATTCAACGATGGAATAACCTTCCCCACGGCCTTCGCCGCTCCAGTAGAAGACGGAATAATATTTTGATAACCGCCGCGTCCTAAACGCCAATTTTTTGCTGACGGACTATCAACCGGTTTTTGTGTTGATGTTACCGCATGGATCGTTGTCATCAATCCTTCGGCGATCCCCCATTTGTCATGGACAACTTTTGCAAGCGGCGCGAGACAGTTGGTTGTACAAGACGCATTCGACATAAATTGCATATCGGCTGTGTAATCATTGTGATTCACACCCATAACAAACATGGGCGTGTCATCCTTGGCCGGGGCTGACATGACAACACGTTTCGCACCAGCTTCGATATGGCCTTTTGCTAATTCCTTAGTTAGGAAGAAACCAGTTGATTCAACCACATAATCAACATCCAATGCCCCCCAGTTCAGATTAACCGGGTCACGTTCTGCTGTAATGCGGATTGTTTTACCATTGACGACCAGATCATTGCCCGAAACACTCACATCGCCGTCAAAGCGCCCATGCGTTGAATCATGAACCAACATATAGGCCAAATAATCAACATCAACCAAATCATTAATCCCAACGATTTCAACATCATCATGCGCCTGTGCGGCACGAAAAACCAAGCGACCAATGCGACCAAATCCATTAATTGCGACTTTAATTGTCATATTTTAAATCCTTTTTGTTTGTCATGTCTTGAGAAGACATCATGAAAAATACCCTATTCATCTGAGGATGCAAGCATATCGATTATTTTTTCCGTGATTTTTTCTGTCGTCAAACCAAAATAATCGAAAATATCGGATGCTGGCGCCGATTCACCAAAGGTTTCAACTCCACAATACAGATCACCTCGACGCAAGAAATACTCCCAGCCCATCCGTATACCAGCTTCAAGAATAACACGCGGATACTGCCCCAAAACTGCGGCACAGTATTCTGATTCTTGCTCTAGAAACAATTCTCGGCAAGGAATTGAAACAATGCGGGTTGTAAAACCTTCTTTGAGCAATTGACGCGATACATCAATCGCCAGTGACACTTCCGAACCGGTTGCAATGAGGGTTAAATCGGCATGATCGGTATCACTTTCTCGTAAAACATAGCCACCCTTAGCAACTAAATTCTTTTCATCTGACATCGCGCGACAATCTTTTAAAGACTGGCGCGATAAGGCCAGAATACTTGGAGCCTCTTTTAGGTTAAGAGCTATTTCCCATGCCTCAATTGTCTCAATCGTATCGGCAGGACGAAAGACATAAACGTTTGGAATGGCCCGTAAAGCAGCTAAGTGTTCAACTGGTTGGTGAGTGGGGCCATCTTCACCCAAACCAATAGAGTCATGCGTCATAACATGGATAACTTGTTGTTTCATTAAAGCCGCTAAACGAATTGCCGGTCGAGAATAATCGGCAAAGGACAGGAAAGTCCCTGCATAGGGAATTACTCCCCCATGCAACGCCATCCCGTTCATGATTGTTGCCATCCCGTGTTCACGCACACCATAGCGAATATAGCGTCCACTATAATTATTGGCATTTAAATCTTGCATATCCCCAACAAGGGTATTATTTGATGGCGTCAGATCGGCTGATCCACCAACCATTGCCTCGACAAGAGGCACAATAACCTCTAGCGCCTTACCGGATGATTTTCGTGTTGCCAAGCCTGGTTTTTCAGCAACCATACTTTCCTTGAGCTTTTTTAAGGCGGAAGATACACTTTTTGGGATTTCTTTAGTGTAGGTTTGTTCAAATTTTTGTTTATCTAACGATTGATCAAAACGTGCCTGCCAAGCATCTTGCTCTTTTTGCCCTTTCGTACCGATGTCACGCCAGATTTTTAAGAGATTTTCTGGAATTTCAAACGGAGAATGGTTCCAACCCAAGGCCGACCGGGTTGCTGCAATTTCATCATCGCCTAAAGGAGACCCGTGAGCAGCAGATGTGCCCGCTTTAGTTGGCGCGCCAAAGGCAATTGTTGTCCGGCAGATGATAAGAGATGGTTTATCCGTAGTTTTGGCCTGGTTAATTGCGACCTCAATGGCGTCAAAATCATGACCATCAATCGTTTGCACATCCCAGCCATAGGCTTCAAAGCGCTTCGCAGAATCTTCCGTATAGGAAAGTTCTGTGCTCCCATCGATTGAAATATCATTACTATCATATAACACAATCAGACGGTCGAGTTTTAAATGCCCAGCCAAAGAACAAGCCTCATGACTTACCCCTTCCATGAGATCACCATCGCTGGCAATAACGTAGGTATAATGATTAACAAGGTTGTCACCAAAACGCGCATTCAAATGGCGTTCTGCGAGGGAAAAGCCAACTGCAGTACTGATGCCCTGTCCCAATGGGCCTGTTGTCATTTCAATGCCAACACGTGGATCATATTCGGGGTGACCAGCCGTTAAGGCCCCTAATTGGCGAAAATTTTTCAGTTGATCAAGGGTCATTTCTTCATATCCAACCAAATAGCTTAGCGCATAAAGCAGCATTGACCCATGACCAGCCGATAAAATAAAACGATCGCGATCTGGCCATTTTGGGTTATCAACATCAAATTTTAAAAATTTTGCGAAAAGAACTGTTGCAACATCCGCCATCCCCATTGGCATCCCAGGATGACCAGAATTTGCCTTTTGCACAGCATCCATGGCCAAAAACCGAATAGCATAAGCCATATCTTGTAAAGGAAGTTCGTTTACATGAAAAGAAGAGCTAGAAACAGACTGTGCCATCCGTAATCCTTTGGGTAAAATAAATGATCCGCCAGAGGATAATCGATATCACTATCTTGAACAAGGGAGATAAACATGCTTATAATATCGACCAAAGGAATGTAATATGTCATCACTTACCACATCACTTGAAAATCTTGACCAAGCGCTTAACAAGCTTGAAAAAGCTTTTGATTATAAGCTTGACGAATTGGCCGATAAACAAAAGGATTTGACGCATCAATTGCATAAAGCCCATAAAGATTCATCTGACATCACTAAGGGATTGGATCACGCGATCGAAAAAATTGAGCAGATTGTCGGAGCAAAGGAATAATTTATGCCAAAAGTTACTATTTCACTCAACGGAAAAGCCTATAGTGTCGCGTGTGATGATGGACAAGAGGGCCGAGTTTTAGAGTTAAGTTCTTATATTGACCAACGCATTCGAAAAATTGCCCAAGCTGGTGCCGCCAGCAGTGAACAGCACCTTCTGGTCCTTGGAGCGCTTGTTCTTGCAGATGAACTTTTTTCTGAAAGAGAAACTCAAACAACAAATTTCAATGAACAACGTCAAGACCGTCAGCAGCAAATTGATATTGCCGCCGTCGATCACCTCACTGAAAAAATCGAAGCGTTAGCAAAAAAAATCTCCCACGCTTGACGTCAATTATTTAGTTGAAAATTAGCACAATTACAGACATAATATTTGTCCGCTGCGGCGTTCGTCAGAATTCTTATTCTCGGGGCCGATGTTTTTTTATGGGTGCTGTCTCTGATAAAGCTCTGGCTTTATTATATGGTGCCCCCCTGTGCTTTCGGGCCGCAGGTGAATAGATAATTCAACGACGTCGCGGCTCTTTTATTTTTTTTAAACTTTGATGTATTTTATGGCCTGTATGACAGACCCAAATAAAAAAGATATTCGTATATATGCGCGATCAATCCGTCAGGATATTCATCAAAAAAACGGCCGAGAATTTTCTGAGAAAATTAATGATCATTTTTTTCAAACCCAACATTTTATGCCCCGCACCGTTTTTGCTGCCTATTACCCAATTGGCTCAGAGGTTAATTCGCGTCCTCTCATGGATACGTTGAATGAGCAAGGGCATCTTACCGCTCTGCCAATTATTACATCAAAAGAAGAACCTTTGATTTTTCGGCTTTATCGCAGTGGCGATGCCTTGACAAAAGGCTCTTTTGGCGTTCCCGAACCCTCTTCTCATATGCCAAGTATCATTCCAGACTTCCTGATCATCCCAATGCTTGCCTTCAATAGTCAGGGCTATCGCTTGGGCTATGGTACTGGATTTTATGACCGAACATTAGAAGATTTAAGGAGAATCAAACCTATCAAAGCTATTGGCGTTGCCTATAGTGGACAAAAAAATGATGATGTACCGTTTGAAGACCATGATGAAAAAATGGACTGGATTATCACTGAAAAAGGCGCGATAAAGTTCACATGAAAATTTTATTTATTGGTGATATATACGGAAAATGTGGCCGTCAAACTCTTAAACAGTATCTCCCCCCCCTTAAAGAAAAATATGCCACTGATTTTGTGATTGCTAATGTTGATAATGCTGCGCATGGATTTGGCGTAACAGCAGAAATTGCCCAGAACCTTCTTGATTTTGGGGTCGATGCACTTACTGGTGGGGATCATATTTGGAATCAGCGGGATATAATTTCCTTTATTGACCAAGAACCAAGACTATTAAGACCTCATAATATGCCTGAAAACTCACCAGGCCAAGGTTTTCATATTCTCGAAAAAAACGGGAAAAAGCTTCTTCTTATTCACTTGCTCGGACGTGTTTTTATGGATCCGACGGATGATCCTTTCCTATGTATAAAAAAATTACTAGAACGATACACGCTCAAAAAAAATGTTGATGCTATTTTTGTTGATTTTCATGCTGAGGCAACATCCGAAACCATGGTTATGGGCCAATATTTTGATGGACAGGTTTCTGCGGTTGTTGGCACACATACCCATATCCAAACTGCAGATGACCGCATTTTAACCCAAGGGACCGCTTATATGACAGATGTCGGCATGACAGGGGATTATGACAGTATTGTTGGCGCAGAAAAAACCGAGCCATTTAATCGTTTTATCAAAAAAATGAATCTAGGTCGATTACAGCCTGCCAATGGTGATGGGACCCTATGCGGAGTTATTGTTGAAACAAATGAGACAACCGGATTAGCAAAAACAATAACTCCAATCCGGGCTGGCGGCCACCTCAAACAAACAGGATAAAGCGCTTACTCTAAAACTTTTCCAGAAGCCGCCATCAATCCTTTGATCAATGCTTTCCCGTTTTCAGGACTGTCCGCCTTACCACCAGAAGCCATAGCAGCACGAATTGATTGATAGTGAAGTTGCAAAACATTCAAGGATTCATCATTGATGTCTTCTAACATATCTGTGAGTTGAAAAAGACTCGTTGAGATATCTGTTACTAAGGTGTAGTTAAACATACCTGCATTTGATTTTAACTCAAAGGCAGCCGCATTAATCTCCCTAATTGCTTGAGCGGCCTTCATTTCACCCTTGCTAACACTTTCTATCGCTTTTGCAATAATGGCTAAATCTTCTTGCGCAGCTTCAGCAAAGGTTTCTGTTGATTCAGACATGGTTTCTTCAGCCTTTTTAATATTCTGAGGATCAATCCCCCCGTCCCCAACTTTTTCTTTAATTTTATTAGGCGGGGTGATGACTTTTACTTCATCATTTTGATTATCAGGTTCAGACATAAAACGTTACCACCCAGAAAAGTTAAGATTGACTATCAGATTTTTTGATATTTCCGCCACGCAGGTCAAGATATTTTGGCGATTTTTTTGATTTTTCAATGATTTTATCTTTATCATCGCTCCGTTTCAGATCTGGCACATCGGGCTCTTCTTGACGACGACGGCGATCCGGCCCGGTAAAATTAGGAGAAATCACAAATTGACGTGGATTTTCAACAACATGCATCAAATGTCGAGCTAAACCCTGTACAGTAAATGGTTTAATTAAAAACTCTGTAACACCCGCATCACGTGCAGTAAACACCCGTTCTTTATTGGTAAAGCCAGTTGTCATGATAATGGGAATATGTGGCTGATGGCTTTGCTTATCAGAACGGACACGACGGGTAAATTCAATACCGTCAAGGTCTTTCATCCGCCAATCAACGATAATGAGATCTGGTTTCTTTTTAAGATACTCTCTCCATCCAGACTCACCGCCGTCAGCCATTTCAACCGTGCCAACCCCTAAATCCAATAAAAGAGATCGAATGAGCAAGCGGATCGGTTGATTGTCATCAATCACTAAAACACTTAAACGACTTAGCTGATATGTCATAAAGAATACCCCAATACTCTTTTTATTCGCACAATCTTATCAAAAAAAAATTAAAAAAACACAAGGAATAGCATATTAATTGTCTAAAATTAAAAGGATTTTCCATACTTTAATAACTATTGTGGCAATATCTTGTCATTATCAAAAGACCCTTTTACAATGACAAAAATACATTAACTAGGAAAAATAAAGACATGGCGGGCCATTCCAAATTTAAAAATATTCAACATCGCAAAGGTGCACAGGATAAAAAACGCGCGAAAATCTTTAATCGCCGTGCTAAAGAAATTACCGTAGCTGTTAAAATGGGCGGGAGTGACGATCCGGCGATGAATCCCCGTCTGCGGTTGGCTATTTCTGCAGCACGATCCGATAATATGCCGAATGATCGGATTAAACGTGCTATCCAATCGGGTGCTGGGACTGGTGAAGGGGCTGATTACGAAGAAATTCGCTATGAAGGCTATGGCCCAGGTGGCATCGCTATCGTCGTGGAATGTTTGACCGATAATCGCAACCGCTCCGCCTCCGAAGTAAGAGCTGGCTTTTCTAAAAACGGTGGATCGATGGGGGAAACCGGCTCTGTCTCCTTTATGTTTGATTATGTTGGTAATATTGTTTTTTCTGCTGATAAAGCAACAGAAGATGATATTTTTGAAGCCGCGGTCGAAGCCGGCGCGGAAAATGTTGAAAGCGACGGTGACACCCACGACATCACCACAAGTAAAGATAGTTTTGCCGCTGTTTTAGACGTGTTGGAAACGAAATATGGTGAGCCACAATCGAGTGGCCTGATCTGGAAAGCAAATGACCTCATTACAGTGGATGAGGAAAATGCCGCAAGTGTAATGAAATTGATGGAAGCGCTGGATGATCTGGACGATGTCCAAAATGTTTATGCCAATTTTGATATTGCCGATGATATTTTAGAAAAGTTGGCGTCATGAGGATTACACAATGAGAATTATTGGCCTCGACCCCGGCCTGCGCCATACGGGGTGGGGCATTATTGACGTTCTCGGGAACCATCTGACCCCTGTTTCTGGCGGGACAATCGACACCAATGCCAAAGAATCAATGGCTAACCGTCTGAAAACCCTGCATGATAAACTGTACCACATCATTGGCCAGTGGGAGCCCAACATGGCAGCCGTGGAGGAAACCTTCGTTAACCAAAATCCAAAATCGACCCTCAAACTGGGGATGGCGCGTGGTGTTGTCATGGTTGCCCCGGCGCTTCAAGGCTTGCCGGTTTATGAATACTCTGCCAATATGGTGAAGAAGTCCGTCGTGGGCGCCGGACATGCTGGGAAGGAACAAATTCAAATGATGGTCAAAACGCTTCTCCCAAAAGCCGATTTAGATACGGCGGATACCGCGGATGCTTTTGCGATCGCCATCTGCCATGCACATCATCATCAAAGCCATCAAATCACGGGGAAAGCCTCATGATCGCGCTGCTCAAAGGATTGATTGAATCTCTGGACACCAATTCTGTGCTCTTGGATGTTAATGGCGTTGGGTATGAGGTGTTTACCTCCAGCCGGACACTCTCCAAAATCGGTGGAGTTGGTGAAGCCACCAAGCTCTATATCCATACCCATGTGCGCGAAGATCATATTCACCTTTTTGGTTTTGCCGACAAGTCAGAAAAAGAGTGGTTTACCATCCTAACCACGGTTCAGGGTGTTGGCGCCAAGATGGGCCTGAGTATTCTCTCCACCATTCCGGCCGAACAGCTGGCTACCACCATCGCCGCGCAAGATAAAGCCATATTGACCCAGGTCAGCGGCGTTGGCCCGAAACTCGCCGGGCGGATTTTAACAGAACTCAAGGACAAAGCCGGCAAGATGGCGCTATCTGCGACTAGCTTCACGCCAGCGAATACCCAAAACCCCATCACGAATACAGAAAACACCGCCGCAAATGATGCCGTGTCAGCGCTGGTTAATCTTGGCTATGGTCAAACAGAGGCGTTTTCTGCCATCGCAAAAATTTCTAATCAAAGTGATGAGGTTCAAACCTTGATCACCCTTGGGCTTAAGGAGTTGAGCGCATGACTAAACCCGTGCAACGCCTGACCGACCCAGTTGAGCAACAGGATGACAGTTCCGATAAAGCCCTGCGTCCACAATTCTTATCAGAATTTATTGGCCAACCAAAAACCTGTGACAATCTGAAGATTTTTGTTGAGGCCGCTAAGAAACGCGGTGAAGCGCTGGATCATGTGCTTATTGCCGGCCCACCGGGATTGGGCAAAACCACCCTCGCGCAAATAGTCGCCCGTGAACTTGGCGTTGGCTTTCGGGCAACCTCCGGCCCCGTCATTGCCCGGGCTGGAGACTTAGCCGCGATCCTGACCAACCTCCAACCGAATGATGTGCTCTTTATTGATGAGATTCACCGCCTCTCCCCCGCGGTTGAAGAAATCCTCTATCCTGCAATGGAAGATGGTAAGCTTGATCTTGTCATCGGCGAAGGCCCGGCGGCGCGTTCCGTGCAAATTGATCTGCCCGCCTTTACGCTTGTGGCGGCGACAACCCGCTCCGGCCTGCTCACAACACCGCTACGCGATCGCTTTGGCATTCCGCTACGGCTTGATTTTTATAGCCCAGAGGATCTATCGCAGATTGTCTCGCGCGCCGCAAAGCTTTTGGATATGACGATGACCGATGATGGCGCGCTCGAGATTGCCAAACGATCCCGTGGGACACCACGCGTGGCGGGGCGCCTTGTTCGACGCGTCCGCGATATTGTGATGGCGCGGGATATTAGCATGATTGATGCCATAGCGGCTGACCAAGCCCTGCAACAACTCGATGTTGATCGTCATGGCCTGGATCGCATGGATCAGCGTTATTTGCAAACGATTGCCGACCATTATGGTGGGGGGCCGGTTGGCATTGAAACCCTCTCCGCCACGCTGGGTGAGGAACGGGATGTTTTGGAAGATGTGATTGAGCCGTTTCTTCTTCAGAAAGGCTTGGTGCAAAGGACACCGCGTGGACGAATGCTCTCGGCGGCCGGGTTTAAATATTTAGGTCTAAACACCCCAACCAATACCCAGCCGGATTTATTGGACTAGGCTTTCCGGTACTCTTGCGTTATTCCAATGTTCTAAAAACTGGCGGCGTGCTGAATCCGCAATAGCTTCACTCTCAATAATAATCAGACGATCCGGATTTCCCCATGTAATCATGGAACATTTATTGCCATAGACAGCATAAGGTGTATTCGAAAAAATTTCCTTTTTCATCCAACGATACTCTGTTACTTCAGGTTCAGCATAAAAATTCATATCTCCCTCACATAAAAGAACTTTTTCTTTAATATTCTTATTTTTCAAATTTTCAAAATAAAGGTCAAATAGCTTTTTATCACGCTGAATGAAATTTTCTTCATCATTGCCAATCACCATAAAAGTGCCGCCATCGATAAGTGTTTCAGGAACATCATTTAAATATTTTTCAACAACCTCTTTACCTTCAAAAATATCTACATTGAATGTATCGCGCCGACGGCAGACTCCATCATTAGCAATAAATTCAACCCCTGCATTTTCTAAAGCTTTTTGAATAACCTTCAATGTTGCAATTCGTGGTGATGTCACGCCGCGCTCAATATTATTGAGGGAGGTCAAAGATATCCCAGCCACCTTCGCAACATCAGATTGCTTAAGGTTTAACAATGCCCGTGCCGCCTTAATTTGTTCAATTGTAATCATTATTTTCTTGACATATTGCATGTTTATGGTATATATGTATGCATTATACACATGAAAGTTTATTTTATACAAACTTTTAAAATCAACTTCTGGGTGTGATGCGTAGTTTAAAACGAATCATATTTTAAGGAGATGATTAGATGGGTGATATTCACACAAACCGGCACGATCAAATAAGCGACAGAAGTCTCACAGGTTTTATTGTTTTATTTGGTGCCTACGTTGCAGCCGTCGCACTTTGCGGCTTTCATGGCACAAAATTACTTAGCCTTGGACCACTTACTTTTGATGCTGGCTTAATTACTTATGCTTTTCCATTTTTGGTAACAGATATTTGTAGCGAAGTTTATGGTACAAAATATTCAAGAAAAATTGTTTTTGGCGGATTGATCGGCATTATTGTTGCCATTTTAACCACAAAGCTATCCCTAATACTACCGGCGTCACCAGACTGGGAACTTGCCAGCGAATACGACTCCATTTTTAATGCTGGGGGTCGGATCGCCTTCGCTGTTATTTGTACTTTTGTTGTCAGTCAGCTGGTTGATATCTCGGTATTTTCATGGCTGCGCCAAAAAACCGACGGTAAATTTCTATGGCTTAGAAATAATCTATCAACAGCTATTGGTGGGCTATTGGATGCCATTATTTTTACCACAATCGCATTCTATGGCACCTACCCGGTTATCCCGATTATTGTTTCGGCCTATGCAGCACGATTGATCATTACGGCGATTGATACACCGCTCGTCTATGCAGGTGTTTGGTTTTTGAGAAATAAATATCCAGAACTAAAAAAATAAATCCGCCATCATGTAAGGATTTACAAACAAAAAGCGGGGAGTAATTCTCCGCTTTTTTTAGGCAAGGACTTTTTCTTTTGGGGATTTAGCAGATGTTTTTTTTGTAATTAGGCTTTTGTCAATCTGATCTTTGACAAAATCAAAACGCGCATTAATGCTTTTTTCCCGATCGCGATAGAAGCTCGGGACATGGACAACCTGATAGCCGAACTGCTTATAGGCCTCAACAATTTCAAAATAAATCGCACGTTGGAAATCGGTCGTAATGCGCACTGTGTCATCAACCATTTGTAGCGGGGAAACAAGAAAAACTTTTTTATATCGAAAAGTTTCACAAGCCGTTTGGATTTCTTGAGAAGCAATTAATCCATTAGCCGTATAAAACGCATAAATACAGGGCAGCCCATAATCATGGATTGCTGGCTGACTGCGATCAAGCCCACAACACGCATTAATATAGCGCTCTGCTATTTTATCTTGATGGAATTGTCGATTTTCGAGGAATTCTTCCTGACTAATACCGGCCTGACGTGTTTCAGTAATAACCGCACGAGCATGATCATTAACGACACGAAACCCATAATAATCATGAAGTTTTTGAACAAGCGTTGTTTTTCCAGAAGAAAGAGAACCAGCAATTGCAAACCAACTGGTTTGCAATACATTACTTTCTACCCCACTCCCTTTGGCTTCTTTGTCCTTTGACGAATGGTCAGAATTGTTTATTCTGTCCTCGATAACCATTAGTAATGACCTTAACGAGAAATTAATGCCTGATCAATCCTATATTTTTCCTATTCGGGTTTATTATGAAGACACCGATGCTCAAGGCATTGTTTTCTATGCTAATTACCTTAAATATACTGAACGTGCCCGGACAGAACTCCTGCGCGAGGCCGGATTTGATCACGCGCAGCATATTAAAGATATTGGGAATATGTTTGTTGTGCGTCATATCGAGATCAGCTATCACGCCTCTGCTCGGCTTGATGATCAATTAAATATTGAAACCCACGTAATTGAAATTGGCCGGGCATCAGCACATTTAAAACAAAATGTAATGAAGGGGGATTCCCTTTTGGTCGAAACCGATGTTACACTGGTGTGTATTAACAAAGATGGAAAACCTATTCGAATTCCGCAAGAGGCTCATCAAGCTTTATCACAATTTTTATCTAATTAAAAAAGAGACTATATTTTATGACCGATACCGTATCTGAAACCACGCTCAAAGCTTCTGAAGCCGCCTATGATCTGTCAGTCACAGGCATGTTTTGGCACTCCGATTTTCTGGTGAAAATCGTTATTATGATCTTGCTGTTTTGCTCGGTCTGGGGCTGGGCGATTATCTTTAATAAATACGCCACAATCAAGCTCCTCAATCGGCGCTCCAGCAAATTTGAAGATGCGTTTTGGTCGGGGGAATCTTTGGACAAACTCTATGAGCGCGTCCACAAAAAACCAGGCGACCCTATGGCGGCCGTGTTTTCCGTTGGCATGAAAGAATGGCGGCGTGGCCATCGCCGCGGTGATAATGGCGCCACTGAACCGCATGCTGGTTTGATGCAGCGAGTTGATCGTGTCATGGCTGTGTCTATCGGGCGTGAAATGAACCGGACGGAACGGTATATGATTTTCTTGGCCAGCGTGGGCTCCGTCTCGCCGTATCTTGGTCTTTTCGGAACGGTTTGGGGGATCATGAATTCCTTCACCGCAATCGCCACCGCCGCGAATACAAATATCACCGTGATTGCGCCGGGGATTGCCGAGGCCCTCTTCACAACTGCGCTTGGCCTGATCGCCGCAATCCCGGCTGTCGTTGCCTATAATAAATTCTCCACCGATTTAGCACGCTATAGCGACCGGTTAGAGGCTTTTGCGGCTGAGTTCTCCTCTATTCTTGCCCGCTATATGGAAGAAGGATAAGACCCCATCATGGCTCTTGGTATTTATTCAAAACGCAAAAAAGCTTACCGCCCCTTGGCGGAGATGAATATGACACCGTTTATCGATGTCATGATGGTGTTGCTGATTGTTTTTATGGTCGCCGCCCCGTTGATGACCGTTGGGATTAAGGTCGATCTTCCAGAAACCAATGCCAGCGATCTCAGTGACACAACCGAGCCTCTCGTGATTACCATTAATAAGGATCAGGAAATCTTCCTGCAGGAAACGCAGATCCTTCTGGTTGAACTGATTCCAAAACTGGTTGAAATTACTGAGAATAATCCACAACAACGGATTTTTATCCGCGGTGATAGAACCTTGGACTATGGAGAAATTATGACGGTTATGGGGCAATTGACCAGTGCCGGGTTCACGCGTGTCGCCTTAGTTGCTGAAATTCCTGAGGAGTAACGCAATGTCTTTTCGTATTCCGCTTTTTGGGTTTCAGGATCTCGAAAAACAGTTTAAATGGTCGATCGGCCTGCATATTGGTTTTCTGATCTTTAGCATGATTGGCTTGCCTAATCTGGCGGAAAAACCACTTGTTGTGCCGCCAAATATCGTTGTGGATCTGGTCGCGCCATCGGAGCTCACCGCAGCGCCAAATACCACAAAAGAAGCCGCACCCCCCAAACCCGTCGAACCGGAAAAACCCAAGCCAGCGCCAAAATCTGAGCCCCCGAAAACCATGGAGCAACCAAAGGTCGAAAAACCAAAACCTATAGAAAAAACCGAAGCGAAACCGGAACCTGTCCCAACCAAAAAATCTGAGAAAAAAGTTGAAAAGGTTGAGAAAAAAGACCCACCAAAAGAAGTACAACCAGCCGAGCCAGAGCAATTCTCCTCTCTTCTTAAAAACCTTGTCGGCGAAGAAACAGCGGCCACACCGCCTGCGGACGTCGATGCCCCCGTTGATACCACGAAAGAAACCGGTATAGCGGCTGTCATTTCAGATAATTTGACCATGAGTGAAGCGGATGCACTGCGATACCAGCTCGCCAGTTGCTGGAATATCCCTATCGGTGCCATGGATGCAGAAAATCTCGTCGTTGAAATTTTAGCAACCGTTGGCCCAGACCGGGTTGTCAAAACGACAGAAATCGTCGATAAAGGACGATATAATCAAGACCCTTTTTATCGCACGGCTGCAGAAAGTGCCCGTCGTGCCCTTCTTAACCCGCGGTGTTCACCGCTTGCCGTTCCAGAAGACAAATACGAATTGTGGAAAACCATGCGTATTCGTTTTAACCCGAAAGAGATGTTTGGAGGATAAACATCATGCGTTCTGCTCTTTTTACTCTTATTACCTTGTTTAGTTTAGCCTTTGTTATTCCAGCATCAGCAGAGCTTCGCGTTGATGTCACCCGTGGAACAGTACAACCGCTTCCCATCGCCGTCGTTGATTTTGCTGGCGCAACCGCTGCGCAAAATGATCTCGGTGACAAGCTGGCAAACGTGATTAAGGATAATCTGAAACGATCTGGTCTCTTCCGCCCGGTTGCAGAGAGTGCTTTTATTGAGAAAAACCCCAGTATTAATGCCAACCCTCGTTTCAGTGATTGGCGCCTAATCAATTCGCAGGCACTTGTTGTCGGGAATATCACGGAACAAGCTGGAAAGGTCACGGTTGAATTTCGTTTGTGGGATGTTTTTGCTGAACAACAAATGGTCGGTCGCCGCTTTTCAACGACACGGGAAAACTGGCGGCAACTCGCGCATCTCATCTCTGATGCCATCTACACACGCCTGACAGGGGAAGAAGGGTATTTCGATACCCGCATTGTTTACATCGCGGAATCAGGTCCTCCCAATAATCGTAAGAAACGCCTAGCGATTATGGACCAAGACGGAGCTAACCATATGTATCTCACTGGCGGCAATGCCCTAACTCTTACCCCACGCTTTTCCCCAGATGAACAGTTGATCGCCTATATGGCTTATCAGAATAATCAGCCAACGGTCTTTATTTATAATCTACAAAAGGGCAAGCGAACACTTCTTGGACAATTCCCAGGCATGACTTTTGCGCCCCGTTTTGCCCCAAATAGTAACAAAGTCATCATGTCAATGGCACGTGATGGTAATACCGATATCTATATTATTGATATCAACTCACGACGCGCTAAACGGCTGACCACATCGCGCTCTATTGAGACTAGCCCTTCTTTTTCACCAGATGGACGTAAAATTGTCTTTGAATCCGATCGTGGTGGCTCACAGCAGCTTTACACAATGAATGCGGATGGTTCCGGCATTCAGCGCATCACCTTTGGTGACGGGCGCTATGCAACCCCGGTTTGGTCGCCTCGGGGTGATTTGATTGCCTTTACCCGCATGTATAAAGGGAAGTTTTACATTGGTGTTATTCGCCCAGATGGCTCTGGCGAACGGATGATTACACAAGCTTACCATGTTGAGGCACCAACCTGGGCACCAAATGGTCGGGTTTTGATGTATTTCAAAGAACGACCAACGGGCAACGCCCTAAAAGGCCGAGAAGCGCGTCTTTACACGATTGACTTAACCGGTCATCATGAACAACTAGTTCGAACGCCAGGTGATGGTTCAGACCCAGCTTGGTCACCGCGCTTAAGAAAGTAGAGGAAATATATGCAAAGCCCTTGCATATCGTAACAAGACACGATACAAACAAAACATTATTTTCTTTTTATTCTTAACTGTTTTCTCTATTAGGAGTTTTTTCATGATCCGCAAACTATTTGGTGCTTTCGCACTTGTCCTACTTCTCGCTGCGTGTTCATCTACACCAGATAGCTCTGGCACGGCTGCAACAGATGGAACCCTTACCTCTACCGAAGATCGTGCGCCAATCTCGCGTGATGACATCATTTTTGATGATGATCTTTCTGATACATCAATCCCTGCACAGGATTTAAGCTCAAACCCTGGCACACAGGAAGACTTAATCGTTAGCGTTGGCGATCGTGTGTTTTTTGACTATGACTCATCATCTATTGCTGGTGAAGCCGCAGCAACGCTTGAAAAACAAGCGGCATGGCTACGCACTTATCCCAATACAATGATCACAATTGAAGGACATGCTGATGAGCGTGGCACCCGTGAATACAACCTGGCTCTTGGGGAACGTCGTGCAACTGCCGTAAAAAATTATCTCGTCTCTCTTGGTATTGCTGCAAACCGCTTGACAACAACCTCTTTCGGTAAAGAACGTCCAGCTGTCTTGGGATCAAACCCAGCCGCTTGGAAGCGTAACCGCCGCGGCGTTCTTGTTGTTAACTAAGCAACAGGGATAGATAATCGAATGATGTTTTCGATAAAACCTTTTTGTAAAACAGCGGTGCTAGGCATCGCTGTTTTGGCTTGTGGTTTTTATTCATTGGCTGCCAATGCCCAAAGTAATGACATGCGCGCGGTGATGAATCGTCTTAACCAACTTGATAACCAAATCCAAACCCTGTCACAATCTGTCTATCGAGGTGGCGTCCAAACATCACAGCCGGCAGCGGTTTATGATGGATCAATCAGCGAAGGCGGTAATGTTGCTGCGATGTTGAACAATCGTCTTGCCGAAATGGAAGAAGAGATGCGTGATCTTAACGGTCGCGTAGAAGAACAAAACTTTACCCTTAATCAACTGAAAAGTCAGTTGGATATCATGCAAAGTGATCTAGAACTTCGTCTCAACAGCCTGGAGGGCAACGTACCTACACCAACACCCCCCCTGTCAGCCCCTGTGCAACAGCCAAACACCTCCTTAAACACAACATTACCCAGTAATGACATGGTATCAATGGGCTATGATACATATCAACAACAGGCAGTAGCAACACCACAAACATCAACATCTGGATCTTTTAGTTTCGACAACCCGTCAACGCTATATGATCAATCCTTCCAATTCATCAGAGACCAAGATTTTGCCGGAGCTGAAGAAGGGTTTCGGGCATTCCTACAGCGGTATCCTGGTCACAAACTTGCTGGTAACGCAAAATATTGGCTCGGTGAAACCTATTATGTCCGTGGCTTGCTTGACCAAGCGATTCAAACTTTTGCCGAGGGCTATCAGCAATATCCTCAAGGGAATAAAGCACCAGATAACCTTTTAAAACTTGGCGTTGCCCTCGCTCAAAAAAATCGGACAGAGGATGCATGCCTTTCTTTAAAACAACTTAAATCTGAATTTCCCAATGCTAGCTCTACTATCAAAAGCCGAACAAACGAAGAAATTGAACGGTTAAACTGTGAATAAACCAGACCTTAACAAAGACTTTGCACACCATCTCGATAGTCTAATCGGTGATCGTAATATTGAAAAAATTGCCGTTGCTGTTTCTGGTGGCCGCGACAGTCTTGCACTAACACATTTAGCAAAACAATGGGCTGATAGTCGAAAAATTCAACTTATTGCTCTCACTGTTGATCACCAACTTCGTAAAGAATCAAAAGAAGAATGTTCTGCTCTTGGGCAATGGCTTAATCAGCAGAGAATTGAGAACTATACCCTCACATGGGAAGGTGAAAAACCGAAAACAGGGATTCAAGAAAAAGCCCGTCATGCCCGCTATGCACTCCTAACCAAAAAATGTCATACGCTCGGCATTGACCACCTCCTTCTGGGTCATCATCGTGATGATCAGGTTGAAACCTTATTAATGCGAATCGCACGTGGATCAGGCATCGATGGCCTTTCTGGTATGGATGCAAGCTCTAAACGTGCCGATATCTATCTGATCCGGCCGCTTTTGCCTTATACACGTGAAGAGGTGACCAACTATTGTAATGAGCACACCCTTCCCTATCTTGATGACCCTTCCAATGAAATGGAACATTTTGAGCGCGTTGCGTGGCGAAAAGTGATTGAAAGTTTCCCCGATAAAGATCAATTTATTAAAGGACTAACTTTATCGGCCAAACGCATTGCTCGAGCTGGAAAGGCGCTGGAATATTATGCCGATTTTGCCTATGACACCTGTGTCACCATTGCCCCCGAAGGCTATGCTATCCTTAATCTTACCAAGCTTGAAACCTATCCCGATGCCAGTGCTTTGCGGGTAATACGTCGCGTGCTCAACCATATTGGCGGTGCAGCAAAACAAGCCGAGACTTCGCAAATTGACCAACTATTTGAGAGTTTTTATACGGAAGAGGTGTTCAAGGGGCTGACACTCGGCGGCTGCCTTATTCGTCCACTGGCGCATCACCCACAACGCACGATTAGTATTGTCAGAGAGGAACGACATCTGCCAAAGCCCAGAGCACTGAGTGGAAAGAATACGTTGTGGGATTATCGGTTTTTAATTACCTATCCAGAAGAGTTCGCACAAAATCTCCCTAATACGGTAACCATATCTGCCTTAGGCACGAATGGGTTAGCACAAATTCGTGAAGCCATTAAACCCAATCGTCGAACTCTTCCAGAAGGCGTGCAAGAAACCTTACCATGTATCAGAAATGAGGACACTGTAATCGCGGTACCATTGCTTGGTTTTTGTAACAAGAAACAGCCTATAGACACAGAAAAAATAAACATTACACTACAATTTACATCATAATTTAAGGATAAAATCGTGAATAGCTTTGGCAAAAATTTGGTTATTTGGCTTATTATCGCCCTCATTTTAGGGGCTGCTTTTAATATGTTTTCAAATGATAGCGCCATTCCGCGGGGAACAGAAGAGCTCGCTTATAGTGAATTTCTCTCCGATGCGCAATCCGGGGCTATTCGCGATGTTACGATTCAAGGCAATACCATCACCGGTGAGTTCAGTGACGGGCGACCATTTCAAACGATCCGACCAGAAGGAACCGATGTCGCCGACACGCTGATTAGTAATGGGGTTCGTGTTTCTGCAAAAAATAGTAACGAAAACACACCAAGCTTGTTTGGTATCCTACTTTCTTGGTTTCCAATGCTTCTGCTTATTGGGGTATGGATTTTCTTTATGCGTCAAATGCAGGGCAAAGGTGGTGGCGGTGCGATGGGTTTTGGTAAATCCCGTGCCCGGATGCTCACTGAAAAACAAGGCAAAGTGACCTTTGACGATGTCGCGGGCATTAATGAAGCAAAAGAAGAACTCGAAGAAATTGTTGAATACTTGAAAGACCCTCATAAATTCCAACGTTTAGGCGGGAAAATTCCCAAAGGTGCTCTCCTCGTTGGCCCCCCGGGCACTGGTAAAACTTTGATCGCACGAGCGGTTGCTGGGGAAGCTGATGTCCCGTTCTTTACAATCTCCGGCTCTGATTTTGTTGAAATGTTTGTCGGAGTTGGGGCAAGCCGTGTCCGTGATATGTTTGAACAGGGGAAGAAAAACGCCCCCTGTATTATCTTTATTGATGAGATTGATGCCGTGGGCCGTCATCGTGGTGCCGGCCTTGGGGGTGGCAATGATGAGCGTGAACAAACCTTAAACCAGCTCCTGGTTGAGATGGATGGTTTTGAAGCCTCGGAAGGCGTGATTCTCTTGGCAGCGACCAACCGGCCAGACGTCCTTGACCCTGCCCTCCTCCGCCCTGGTCGATTTGACCGACAAATTGTTGTCCCGAATCCAGATGTTTCTGGTCGGGAAAAGATATTAGAAGTCCATATGAAGAAGGTCCCTCTTGATAAGGATGTTGATGCCCGTGTTATTGCGCGGGGCACCCCTGGGTTTTCTGGAGCAGACCTGGCTAATCTTGTCAACGAAGCAGCCCTTCTTGCTGCACGGCGAGGTCTTCGTCTGGTTAATATGGCGTGTTTTGAAGATGCCAAGGATAAAGTCATGATGGGTGCGGAGCGCAAATCCATGGTTATGACCGAAGACGAGAAGGAATGTACTGCTTATCATGAGGCTGGACATGCTCTTGTTGCCGCGTATGAGCCGGAATCTGATCCGATACATAAAGCCACCATCATTCCTCGTGGACGAGCATTAGGGATGGTCATGCGCCTACCAGAACGGGACAAGGTTTCTGTCTCCAAAGCAAAGTTAGAGGCTGATTTAGCCGTGGCGATGGGCGGTCGGATTGCTGAAGAAATGATTTATGGCCCGGAGAAAGTCACTACAGGTGCCTCCAGCGATATCCAAATGGCAACCAATATGGCGCGCCGGATGGTCACCGAATGGGGCATGTCTGAAAAATTAGGGCCAATTAAATACGGTGCCGCACAATCTGAGGAAGTGTTCCTTGGTCATTCTGTTACACAATCAAAAAAC
The DNA here is from genome assembly GCA_964496065.1 of uncultured Bdellovibrionales bacterium. Lineage (GTDB taxonomy): Bacteria > Pseudomonadota > Alphaproteobacteria > Micavibrionales > SZUA-601 > CAZBXD01. The sequence goes on along the minus strand of CAZBXD010000001.1, from coordinate 615 downwards.
ATGTCGGATCACACCGCACAAATGGTTGACGATGAGGTGCGTCGGATCGTTGATGAAGCCTATGTTCGTGCAGAAAAATTATTGAAGAAACATATTAAGAAGCTGCATAGCTTGACTAAAGCCCTGCTAGAATATGAAACTCTTAGCGGCGAAGAGATTCATCTTGTCTTGAAAGGCAAGAAAATCGAACGTATAGCAGATAAAACAGCTCAAGATATCAAACCAAAAAAGGCAAAAACATCTTTACCTAAAGCGTCCCCTAAAAAATCGAAGAAATGATAAAACATGACACGTTAGGGTTGCAATCTGGCTGCAAATCAAAAATACTAATAGCATCGTTTTTAGTTAGTGAGGGACTATCGCGTGTATAGTAATATTTTATCAATTGGAGGAGTTTTCTGCCGTACCGGTAAAGGACTCAATCGTGATTTACGTACCATTGTTGAAATTGGTAATCGTGCGCGGCCAGTTATCACAGCAATTGGGACCTTTGGTAACCCAACTGTTGACCCAGATAAAACCCATTTTATCCCAGCTGATGTGATTGTTGCGCAGATTAAAAAGAGTTTTGAAGTTTGGCCCATTAAATCTATTAAAACCGGCTATTTAGGCAAT